>NZ_SNUM01000008.1:0-244 GCF_012027415.1 Thermococcus sp. GR6 | reverse complement strand
AGCCTTTTAACCCCTTGAAAAGAGGAAGAAACGAGCGATGAAGACCTCTAGGGTATCTGAAACTGCGCTTCGCGCAGCGAAAAGATGATGAAAACCGAAGGCTGAGCTCACTCCTCCATCTCCTCGAACTTCTTGAAGTCCTCACTCTTTGCCAGGAGTGTAACGAACTCGTCTATTTCTTTCTTCTCCAAGAACGCTCCAGCGAGGAGCTTGCCCGTGTAGCGGTTGTTCTTTATCTCCCAGA
>NZ_SNUM01000007.1:0-388 GCF_012027415.1 Thermococcus sp. GR6 | reverse complement strand
CAATCTTGACTTTAAAAAAATTATTGCATATTCTCCCGTTCTAGCTAAGAGACAAGCTCAGATGTTTGTTAACAAGCCGAATCTTCTTTATCCTGTTGTTGAGAATGGAAAGCTGGTTTTAAAGAAGCCAATTGAGGCATATCGTGAAAATGATCCAATAAAGGTGAACAGAATATTTGAGTTTAGAAAAGGTATGAGGTTTAAGCTTGGAAATGAAGTTATTGAAGTTCCTCATTCTGGCCGTTTTATCGTTGCTTCACGTTTTGAGAGCATTAGAATTGAGACAAAGGAAGATTTAAAGCCGTTTTTGCCAGAAATTGGCGAGCTTGTAGATGGAGCTATTCTGTCTGGATATCAAGGTATTAAAAAGCGCTATTCTGATGGAAAA
>NZ_SNUM01000006.1:0-400 GCF_012027415.1 Thermococcus sp. GR6 | reverse complement strand
ACCAAGGTTTTTCTGCCTCTTCTGGAAAAGGGGGAGCTTAAGGGTATTATTGTTGGTGGTCCGGGACCAACAAAGGAGGAATTTGTTGAAGGGGAGTATTTGCATCATGAGCTCAGAAAAAGGATTCTTGGAGTCGTGGATATAAGCTATCATGGTCAGTATGGTCTTAGAGAGCTTGTTGAAAAGGCAAGTGACATTTTAAGAGAGCATGAGGCTGTTAAAGAGAGGAAACTCATTCAGCAGTTTTTCAAGCACCTAGTCAAAGATACGGGCCTTATAACATACGGTGAAAAAGAGGTGAGAAATGCTCTTGAACTTTGAGCAGTGGACACGCTCTTACTAAGTGAAGGATATGACAGGGTTAGAGTAAGGGCCAAGTGTAACAATTGCGGATGGGAAG
>NZ_SNUM01000005.1:0-369 GCF_012027415.1 Thermococcus sp. GR6 | reverse complement strand
CCAGAGCTGATTATTGAGAAGTATTTCTTCACTGAAGATCCTGCACTTGGGATAGAAGTTCTGCTAAAGGAACTACAGTACCAGATAAACAATGACGAAAGTGGGAGTGAAGTTACTAGGCTTTTAAGGAAAACCTTAAAGCTCTTCCCACAAGCTCCCTCTGCAGAAATGAGATTTCAAATAATCGAGATATTTAATGAATTCAAACGAGTATTTTCAGAATATAAGCTGACAGAAGAGTTGGAGAAAGAGATCAAGAAAATCTTAAACTTCTAATTACATCACTTGCTCTTATCTGTGCCCATAACCTTCCACTCATCTCCAGTTTAACATTCTTAACCCTAAAAGAGAGAGCTCTCAAAAGTGTCT
>NZ_SNUM01000004.1:0-489 GCF_012027415.1 Thermococcus sp. GR6 | reverse complement strand
AAGACAAGCCAAACAAAGCTCTTCTTTTCCTACAGCTTTTTTCAGTCCATCTACACTAAGATATGCCAGAGTATCCGCGTTTATGGCTTTTTTAACTCTATCAATGCTCCCAAATGCTGCTATTAACTCATGCCTAGTTGGAATGTCTATCCCCATATAGCAAGGATGTTTTATCGGTGGAGATGCTATTCTCACATGAACCTCCTTCGCCCCAGCTTTCCTTAACATTACCACAATTCTTCTCATTGTGGTCCCTCTAACTATAGAATCATCAATAAGAACTACACGTTTTCCACTGACAATCTCCCTGACAGGAGAAAGCTTTAGTTTTACTTTAAGTTCTCTATAAAACTGACCAGGCATTATGAAAGTTCTACCTATGTAACGGTTCTTTATTAATCCCTCAGCGTAAGGTATTCCACTTGTCTGAGAAAACCCTAGTGCAGCGGCCCTTCCTGAATCAGGCACGGGTATGACGACATCTGCATT
>NZ_SNUM01000003.1:0-499 GCF_012027415.1 Thermococcus sp. GR6 | reverse complement strand
GAAACAGCTCTGGATGGTATGAGTATACCACTCCATCCAGGAGCTATAAAATACTACGAGGAAAAAGGCCTCAGCGTGCCAGAGGAACTTAAAGGGTGAATCTTTTGAGAGTCTTTCTTTTTTTGCTCCTTTTTCTTGTAGTGTTGTTCATTCCTGTTAATACTCTTGTAATAACCGAGGGTAACCATTCCTATGTTGGATTCCTCGGAGAAAAGGAAATAAAAATCTCATATACTCACAGCGTTCAAAGGAGTGAAATTGTCGAAATCCTTAAGGTGAACAAAAGTGGCATATACGTCACCGAAATGCGATGGAAAGACTTTGGAGCAGGTCTTCCTGAGGATGTTCAATATATGGAAAATGAATATTATGTGAAAAAAGTAAATATTTTCCTTGGAAAAAACCTTGACTTTTGGTTTATTCCACTAAATCAGGTCAAAATTAGCGTGAATGAAGAAGTTATATTGGCACCTGCCAAAGAAACTCTTGTGAACTTTAA
>NZ_SNUM01000002.1:0-698477 GCF_012027415.1 Thermococcus sp. GR6 | reverse complement strand
GGAGGGCAGTACACCCGGGATCGCTGGCGGGCTTAACTTCCGGGGTCGAAACGAGACCGGGTGTGACCCCGCCGCTATGACCGCCGTACCGATACATACCTCCCGCGGTGCATTTATAAATCTTACGGTCGATGAAGACGGATGATGGAGAAGGAGATACTCGAACTACTGAGACTGGAGCGGATGAGGGAGCCGCTGAGCCCTAGCAGAAGGGTTAGGGAGTTCCAGATGAGACTTCAGAGAATAAAAAACGGCGAAGAGACAGAGGTAGCAGGTTTCCTGCTCGCGAGGAAGCCTCCCCACGCCCCAAGGGATGCCGCCTATTACCTCCTCTCCCCGCTCTCTCCATCGGAACTGGAGGGTCTGGGGGAGGACGAGTTCAGGACGTACCTGATCGTTCGAGCCACAGAGAACACCAGGGTAAGCGGGGAAGTCAGGCCCGGGAGTTACGTGCTTGTCAGAGGTATCATAGACGCTTATCCCCTCGGCAACCTAAGGATGATCCACGCGAGCTCCATTGAGGGAAAAGACTACTCGGACTACTGGAAGGACTACCGCGAGTTCGCCCTCAGCAGGCGCGAGGTCGCTGAGCTTTTTGAAAGGACGATCTACGTCCGTGACGACATGAGGAAGGCCCTCATATACTCCCTCTACGGTGTCCCCTACATACCGGGAGAGAACTGGGGTGAAGGGTTTGAGTTTACGGTGTTTAAATACAGAGACGATTCTGGACTCCTAGCGCTCTGGAAGGCCCTCAAGTACTTCTACTCAAACCTCCCCTGGGAGGTTCGCCTGAACAGGGGAAAAGCCATCGAAGTGGACGATCCCCTCCTCGGGATAGACTTCAGGCTCGGAAACCCGAACAGGAGCAATATGAGGTACTACACACCACCTACGAAGAGGGGCACGGTCAGCCTGCCCAAGTGGGTCACTGAAAGAATAGTAAGCAAGCGGGCAATTGGTCTGCTCCCCAAAAACGTTGATGCAGATCCCCTCGACAGGATGGCAAGGATATCCGAGACGCCCTTCGTGCTTGTGCCCTCGGAGGAAAAGCCCTACTTCGAGGAAAACAGGGAGTTCCTCCAGCTCATACCGAACCTTCTCGTGACGGTCTTCACCCAGAGAGAAAGGTTGAGATCACTCGACTGGGAAAAGACCCGCGTCGTTGAGGAAGAGTTCCTGAAGTGGCTCAGGGAATCAAGGGACGATTATGGGGATCCATTCAGGGCTTTAATCGCCCCCCGCGGGCCGATGAACATCAGGCTCAGGATGGAGCTGGGAAGGAGGGTTTTCGGCTCGATAGTCCGGTTTAACGGGAGGATCACCAAGAGGGCCGCCAGAGAAGTCAAGTTGATAAACGAAGCCATAGTAAACGACTGGATGGTCGTTCTCCACGATCGCCCTGCCGAAATGATAAAGCTCCTGAGAGAATACCAGATGTACGTCCCCGGGACGCTCAAGGCCCAGAGGGCCCTGGAGATACTCCACGACCTGGCTTCGGTAAGTCCCTCAAGCGAGGTAACAAGGGAGGACTTCATCCGCGAGCTGATGAAGGACGGTTTCTCCAGGGAGGACGCTCTGGAGATAACTGAAAGGTTTATAGCCACCGGTTACGTTTACGAGCCATTTCCCGGAAAGCTAAGGCTGGTACGGTGATACCATGTCAAAAAAGAAGTTCATACGCCAGAGAGAGCAGCGGGAGAAGAAGAGAATAGCGAGGGAGAGAGTCAACATTCTCTTCACACTCGCCGAGCGCGTCTTTCCCTACGAGCCTGAATTAGCCAACCGCTACGTCGAAATAGCCCTGGCCGTCCAGCAGAAGGCCAAGATAAGGATGCCAAAGAAATGGAAGAGACGCTACTGCAAGAAATGCCATTCCTTCCTCGTTCCCGGCGTCAACGCTCGTGTGAGACTGAGGAGGAAAAGGATGCCTCACGTTGTGGTTAAATGCCTCAACTGCGGGCACATCATGAGGTATCCCTATCTGAAGGAGCAGAAGGAAAAACGAAGGAAAAATACTGAGAAAAGGAAAGGGAATGATTTGAGCATCTGATTTAAACTCCACATATCGGAAGTCTGTTGATGGTGGTGCCCAACGTTAAACAATGGAAGTTCAAGGCCTTCGAGGCCTCTCTCTCGGGACACTCCTTATGGCGTCCCTGCCGTTCCTGTAGGCTTCCTGAATCATACTCTTTATCTGGTTCATAAGCTGCTTTGCAACGTCGTACTGGCCGTTCTGGATAGCAACCCTGAGCTGCTCCATTAGGGCGTTGATCTGACTTACATCAATGCCAGCCTTCTCTATAACCCGTATCTGAGCTTCAAGCTTCACGAGCTCCCTCTCAAGGGCCATCTTCTCGCTGTTCTTTATTGCTATCCTCATCTCGCCGTTCGCTGCCTTGAGGCTGAACTGGGTCCTGACCTGGAGCTCGAGCATGAGCCGGTAGGCGTAAGTGTAGTTGCCGGCCTGAAGGGCCTGGTTAGCCTTCTCCATAGTCATCTCCATGACGCGAACCTGTTCCATGAGCTGGGTGGCGTTGGTGGCATTGGCTATCTCCTCAATGGCCCTGAGCCTCTCCCTGACCTGAATCATCAGCTGGAGCACGGTCTCCTTGGTAACGTTGACCTGGACTTCGTTTGTGGTGCAGTTGCACTCCTTGAGCTGCTTCCTAACCAGTTCCATGGTCATTTCAGAGGCATGGGTGTGAACCATGGTCATGTTCCTTATCTGGAACCTCTCCATCAGCAGGGTGATGTTCGTGGTCTTGTTAACGTAGAGTATTATGGCCCTGTTCTGAACCGCTATCCTGAGGGCGTTCTGAATTGCCAGGCTGTCGTTTCCAGCTACCACAACGCTTCCGTTGAACTTAAGGCCGAACTTGACCGGGGCCTGGGTCATGACTATGAGGTTGGTCTCGTACCTGTTCTGACCACCCCAGCGTTCCACTATAATACCTAGCTCTTGCAGGTCCGTAACGTACTCTTCCACCACCGCGTCGGGACCGCCTATTATTATGACCTCGTCCGGAGCGTAGCTCATTATCTCGGCAGCGACGTTCGGGTCGTAAACACCCCACGTAGTCGTCACAATGACCGCACCCGTCTCGTTGGCCAAGTACTCCGCTATGCACTTGTCTGCAGCGTTGTCGGTGACGAGTATCACTGTTACGCTTTCGGTGGCCGCGCTGACGCCTGTGAAGCTTACTGGCATTGCTAACATCAGCAATCCGAACAGGATTGCCAGGACTTTCTTTCCCATCATAACACTTCACCTCAGTTATCTTTATGAAAAAGGACATATTTAAGCTTTTTTCAGGAAATCGTCCAGTTGTGTTACCAATTGTTTAGAAAAAAGTGTTGAGATCAGATTTTTATCCAGTAACTGTTAACAAAGGTTTCTCAATGTTTAGCTGCGTTTAAAAATCAAGGATTCACCGCCAAATCTAGAAAACGGCTGAGATGTGGAAGGCCAAACAGATATCAGCACGGACTTATTTGGTTATAGCAACTGCTCGGACTGGACTACCCGAACCCATCCTAACTTTCAGTGGAAATGCTATGAATGTGAACTCTTTCCCCACCAAAAGCTCGAGGTTGGTAAGGTTCTCGAAGATCGGTACCTCCTCACTGAGGAGTATCCTGTGCACGGCATCATCCCCTATGCTCATGGCATCTGTTCCAACAGCTCTAGCCCCCTCCGCGACAAGGAACAGGGCGACTTCAGGTGATAATTCCCTTCCTCCAGTGAGAAACAGAACGACCCTCCCCAGGAATCCAGAGTCAGGCACCTCTTCAAGCCCTATCAGTCCTTCACCGCTCCGGACATCGATAACGAGGCCGGGGCCCATAAACTTCTCAAGGGGAAGCTCATCAACTGTTTTTCCCCCAGGTATGAAGTGCGCCGGCGCATCGACATGGGTCCCGCTGTGCTCACCCAGCTTTAAGACGTTCATGTAGTAGCCGTCACGTTCTATAACCGCCCAGGGCTTTATCCGTACCTCCGGGTCTCCAGGATAAACCCGGGTCTCCTCGGAGAGGGAAAGGGAAAGGTCGATTATCATGGAACCACCAATGGACTTTTAACGTTAAAGGATTAAAACCCTGCGGTGATAACGATGGACTGCACGAAGGATTACTGCGTCAAGGACATCAACCTGGCACCCAGCGGGGAGAAAAAGATAGACTGGGTATCCCGCTTTATGCCGGTTCTCCAGAACATAAGGAATGATTTCGAGAAGAGGCAGCCCTTCAAAGGGGTTAAGATCGCGGCAACACTCCACCTCGAGATGAAAACGGCATTTTTACTGCTCACCCTCAAGGCAGCCGGTGCAGAAGTTTCGGCCGCGGCGAGCAATCCACTTTCAACCCAAGACGACGTTGTTGCGGCTTTGGCCAAGGCTGGCGTTAAGGTCTACGCGGTGAGGGGCGAGAGCCTGGAGGAGTACTACGAGAACATGCACAGGGCGCTGGATATTAGGCCGAACATAATAATAGACGATGGGGCAGACATGATAAGCGTCGTCCACCGCGAAAGGACGGAGCTGATAGAAGAGGTTTGGGGTGCCAGTGAAGAGACCACGACCGGCGTTATAAGACTCCGCGCAATGGAGAAGGACGGCGTGCTGAGGTTCCCGATAATAGCTGTGAACGATAGCTACACCAAATATCTCTTCGACAACCGCTACGGAACGGGCCAGTCCACGTGGGATGGCATACTAAGAACTACCAACCTGCTTATAGCCGGGAAAAATGTCGTCGTTGTCGGCTACGGCTGGTGCGGAAGAGGCATAGCTATGAGAGCCCGGGGACTCGGAGCAACCGTTATCGTTGTCGAAGTTGACCCGATCAGGGCTCTCGAGGCAAGAATGGACGGCTTCATGGTCACGAACATGCTCGAGGCTGCAAAAATTGGCGATATCTTCATTACGGCAACCGGAGACATCAACTGTATCCGCAAAGAACACTTCGAACTCATGAAGGACGGTGTTATCCTTGCCAACGCCGGCCATTTCGACGTTGAGATAAGCAAACCCGACCTAGAGGCACTGGCTGTAGAGATAAACCAGCCGAGGCCAAACATCACCGAGTACAAGCTCGCAGATGGAAGAAGGCTCTATCTCCTCGCGGAGGGCAGACTCGTCAATCTGGCTGCAGCAGATGGCCACCCTGCCGAGATAATGGATATGAGCTTTGCTCTGCAGGCTAAGGCGGCCGAATATATCAGAAATAACCACGAGAAGCTTGAGCCTAAAGTCTATGTGCTCCCAAGAGAGATAGATGAGATGGTGGCGAGGATTAAGCTCAAGGCAATGGGCATCGAGATTGAAAAACTCACGGAGGAGCAGAGAAAGTACCTTGAGAGCTGGGAACACGGCACATAAGGGGCAACGTTAATTTTTACTCACACAGATAATACAGAAGCCCTGCCGAATTTTATTCATTTTTGAAAACTCTTTTGTTGCTACTTGTAACGATAAGGGCTGCTATCAGGGCAAAATCTGAGGAAAATCTTTTATACATAAATCTATATCCAGCTGCGGTGGTACCCATGAAGAAGTTTTCAACCATATTCGTGGTGTTAGTAGTACTGCTTAGTCTACCCATGGTTGCCTCTGTCCAGCAGAGGCACGGCATAGACTACTCCAAGCCACTCTATGCAGAGGACGTAAAGATAGGATATAAAATGACCGTAGACTATATTCCAAGGGCCGCAGGATTCCGGGGCGGACAGGGCGGTGGAACCAGTGCCACAACGACAGCTACGGGCATTCTTGGAGCCCCCGTCGAGGGAGAGAAGTACGCGATAGTCATAGGCATCGCCGATTACCCAGGTACTTCAAGCGACCTTCAGTATACTGACGATGACGCTCAGCTTGTCTATGACACTCTGATTAACGTCTATGGGTTCAAACCAGAGAACATAATATTCCTTCTAAACATGGACGCTAGCTTCTACAACATATATAACGCAGTCATGGAGCTTAAATCAAAGGTTCAGCCTGGCGATGAGGTTGTCTTCTACTTCAGCGGACACGGTTCAAACGGAAGGGCAGAGGATGGAGATGATGAAATAATCGACGAAGCACTCGTTACCCATGACGGCAATCCAGACGGAAGCTTCATCCTTATATGGGACGGCCAGCTCAAAGCATGGTTCGAGGACTTCCCAACCGACAGGATAATATTCATCTTCGACAGCTGCTACTCCGGAGGAATGACCGACCTGGCTGCCGAGGGTAGGATTGTGGTCATGGCTTCCGGAGAGAGGGAGTTCTCACTTGAGAGCTCTGAATGGCAGCACGGCCAGTTCACGTACTACTTCTTCCTTGAAGGCATAAACTACGGCTACGCTGATGTCTACGACCACGATGGAGACCCCACCACCCCTGACGTCACCGTCGAGGAGGCCTTTGACTACACCCTAGCCAACTGCGAGCAACAGACACCAGTCATCGTGGACGGCTTTACCAACGATCTCCTCCCGTAAAGCGTTTAACTCCCTCTTCTTTTCTTCTTCTGGTGGTGTTATGGACTTTGGGCCCTTTAAGATTATTCCCGTTGGCAGAGTCAGGAAAGAAAACGAGAAAACTTGGCTTGAACTCTATCCCGAGTTCAGCGAAGCCGTAGAAGGGCTTCGAGAGGGAGATTGGATAAAGCTCATCCTCTGGTTCCATGAAAGCGACACGCCCGAACAGAGGAGCGTCTTGAAAGTTCATCCCTACAACAACACTAAAAATCCGCTCAAGGGCGTCTTCGCCACTCGCTCTCCCGTTAGGCCAAACCCTCTGGCAATTTATGCGGTCAAAATCCATAGAATAAAAGGAAACAGGCTGTACATAGACTGGATTGACGCCCACGACGGAACGCCAATAGCCGACATCAAAATACTCGTCGAGAGGCACGACTGTCCAAAGGAAATACCCATCGAGGAGTGGGAACTCGACATCGGGAAATCGCGGCAGGTGGGAGAGATAAACCTGATTCCGAGGAAGGACGAGCACCTCGACGAGCTGGAGGAAGTTTCTCCGGATGAATACGACGCTCTTGTGGTCGAAATCGGACCGAAGACGACGGTTCTAACTGCAAAAGAACTCGTAGAGCTCATTGAAGTGTTGGAGGAGTTCTACGACAAACTGCCCGTGGAAATTAAAGACAAGCTCAAAAAACGTGAAGGGCGCTCGCATTGAGGCTCACGTAGATCTCTTTCCTTTTTTCAATTCCTATCCCAACATACAAAGAGCTTGAAGATAGAACTCTTCAACTGGACTCCGCACTTCACTGAAACTACCAGAGGAATGCCTAAAAGCGATTATTTAAATGTTTAAGCAAACAGAGACGTTAAAGTTTTTGTTTGTGCAGCCTTGCAAGCCCTTCCACCAACTCTTTGAAGTACTCGTAAAACTCGCTCTTCCTCAACGCTTCAAGAGCGCTCCAGAACTCGTCGAGATTCTTAAAGCCCGCCCGCTCGTATTCCAGTGCCTGAATCAACATTTCCAGCTTGTCGGCGAACTTAACGAGTCTGCCCTCAAGGCCGAGTCCTTCCTCGTATTCGCGCCAGAGCCTGAAGTACTCCTTTGCCAGGGGCCCGGCCTTAATGAACATCTCCATTGCAGCTTTCTTCTCGGCTTTCCCCTTATCGAGGTAGTACTGGGCAGTTAGAGGAACGTCCGTTATTCTTGCCTCTGCCAGATCGTGGAGTATTGCTATCTTGAGGGCCCGCTCAACGTCTATCTCAATTCCATTTTCCTTCAAAGAATCTGCCAGGAAAAGGGTTATCAGGGCCACACGGTAGCTGTGGTCAGCTATGCTCTCCGGATTTGAAACGCCCCTCAGAAGCCAGCCTGTTCTCGGCAGCTTCTTGAGGTTCCCTGCTTCAAAAAACAGATCGAGCATGCTCACTCCTCCGTGGTGAAAACGGCTTTTTCGGTCTCTATCGCGCTCGCCATTATGCAGTCGCCCAAGAACCTTCCGTAAACCCTCACCCACTCCCCTTTACCCAGACATGGGCTTCCGGAGAACTCGACCCTGATGCCGGAAACTTTAAACGTGGTTCTGTATCCAGGAAGTTCCATGGAGAGGAACTCAATCAAAGGCTTGTCCTCAATAGTACCCTCGATGACAACGTTCTTGCCCCTGAAACCCCCGGCATGGAGCTCATCAACCGTAACGATGTAATAATAATGATGACCGAGTTTCATCCTCTTGGGCATACTTCATCACCTTTATAGCCCGACTTCGAGTACTATCTGTGAGGTGAGGGTATGATAAAGGTTGCGATTATAGGAGCCGAAAACGTCGGCAAATCAACGCTCATGAACGCCCTCATTGGGGGTAAAATTTCAGAGGTGGAGAACCTTCCAGGAACCACAAAGGGAACCATAAGGCGGCGCTTCGGCAAACTGAAGATACCGAAGAGCATGAAGAACCCGATGGGCGGTGCAGATGAGTTTGTCCTCATAGACACGGCCGGACTCTTCGATCCACAGAGGGAGCTCAGAGGGAAGGTTCTCAGTGAGGAAAAGTTCAAGGAGATTATAGGGGAGATAATATCATCGGACATCGTCATCCACATGGTTGATGCGACGGTCGGCCTCCACAGGGGTATGGAAAAGCTCCACCACATGCTCAAGTTCAGATACGAGAAGCCAATAATAGTGGTCATCAACAAGATAGACCTTGTCCCAAGGGAGCGGGTCGAGGAGCTGAGAAGGGTAATAAAGAAGCGCCTTGAACAGGAGGCCATCCCTCTCTCGCTGGTCACCTATGAGGGCTTCAACGATCTGCTGAAGGCGTTAGCCTATTACGCCCAGTACGTCTGATCAGCACTTGCATATCTTTACCAGAACTTTTCTGTGTCTTGGCCCATCGAGTTCGACGAAGAGTATCCTCTGCCAAGTTCCAAGCAGGAGCTCTCCCTCGTCTATGGGCACGACGATCTCTGGGCTGAGGAAGAGGCTCGCCCTTATATGGGAATGGGCGTTGCTATCTATTGAGTCATGACCGTAGCCGGCCCCTTTAGGAACAAATTCCTTCATCTTGGCCTTTATATCCTGGAGGAGCCTCTCCTCATTCTCATTTATGAAGAGGCCCGTCGTCGTGTGCTTGGTAAAAACAACAACGATGCCGCTCGTGACGTCACTCCTCCAGACGAGGTGCTGAATTTCCTTCGTTATGTCTATTATCTGAAATCTCTCCTTCGTGGGCACCTCAATCTCGAAGAGCATTCACTTCACCACGCGGAGGTTCTTCCGGATACTAATAAGGACTTCCTCCGGACTTTTAATATCCCCAGAGACTACGGCCCTTAAAAGGACTGCCTTCTCATAAGCCCCAACGAGCTCGATTCTGCCGTTATCAATAACCTCCGAGCGCAGCGTGTTGTATATCTCCTCGACGGCGTCCCTGAACAGAAGTTCGTCCGAGTAAACATCATTGTTGGTTAAGAGAAGGGTTATGAGGTCGCCTATGAACTCGACTTTACTCTCCTTCCGCCCGATCAGTGCTTTGAGCCGTTCCATGACCTAACCCTCCCCGGAAGCTCACGCTCAAGCGCTTTGATGAGTATCTCCGAGATGAGTATCGAAGAGAACCTTGGATCCCTGACTTCAACGGCGGTGTCAATGGCCTTCTCAACCTCACCATTCTTGACCAGATGATGGGCTATGTCCGCCATCACTATTGAGCGAAGCTTTCTGTCCTGGATGAGAGTCCCAACTTTCATTGCTCCCTCGAGCTTCCCAACGAGGACGTAGTAGCGGGCTATCTTGGCCCATACTTCTTCGCTTGGTGTGCTCTTCCCTATTGCCTTAACGATTTCCCAGCTCCCCTTTTCCGGCCTCTCGAGGATTCTGTTCATCACAGCCTTACCAACAGCATCCGCTTCCTCTTCATTCAGCGCGGATATGAACTTGGGGAGAACGTCATGGTCTCTTTCCAGAAGTTCCAGAGCCATCTTCACGAGAAGCGACTCACTGTCCTCGAGACGCCTGATGAGCTTGACAGCCGGAACACCCTCTCCGGTGAGGGCAAAGGCAAGGGCAAGCTCCACAGTGAACTCCTTCCCAAAGCGGTCTATGAGCTCGTTGGCCACCTCCTCGAGAGAATCTATGTAATGGCCAAGAACCTCCTTATCCTTCAGGTAGAAGGAGACCTCCTTAAAGGCCTGCCTGGCCCACTCTTTAACACTGATTGCTCTGATGAGGGCTATCCCATTCTCATAGCTTCCAAGAATCATATAGGCCTTAATCAGCTCAAGAAGGGCCTTGGAGCGGTAGGGTTCAGAATCAATATACTCCAGGGCAAGCTTACTTCTCCTGAGGCGGTAAGCGACTTTCAACTGCTCTTTTCCGATCATCCGGGTGTTAGTGCGTATTATTTCTAGTAAAACCTCGTTCCTAAGCTTCCTATTGCTGATTTCGAGGGCATACGTCACGGCCTCACCTATTTCGCCGAGGAAAAGCATGTAAGTGGCAGCGCTCTGCATTATTAAATCCCGCTGAGGAGCTGGAAGAACGCGGGAATCCTCGAGAACCTCTTGGTATATCCTCTTGGCCGATTTGAGGCCAGCCTTGCTGAGAGAGTAGCCAACCGAGAGAAGTGCTCGGAACATTTTAACAGGCTCGTCGATTTCCTTTGTAGTCTCCACGGCCCTCAAAAAGGCAGTCTTGTAGTTGTTGTCCTTCGCCTTTGCCAGCCTCTCGCCGATTTTAGCGTAGGTAATCGATTTGATATAGGGATCCTGAATTATTTCAACAGAGGCGAGTATCTCCTTAACTAGCATATCCTTCACCCGTAAGAGTAAATTGCCCAGGGCTCATTTCACCAAAAATACACGTTCGATGTTATTAAACCTAACCCTCGGAACTTTTTTAAGAGTTTGACTCCATGGAGAGACCATGTACGCAGTAATATTCGGTAAGAATCCCCGCCTCAGCAAGGCAGAGTTTCACGCCTTCGCGAGGAGGTTTCATCTAAAGGTTAGGCCAGTCGAGAGCGGGAGGGACTGGCTGGTTTTCGAGGCTGATCCCAACGTAGAAAGATATTTTAGGTGGCTCGGAGGCTCGCTGAAGCTGGTTAAGATACTTGGTGAGGGAGAGGGAACTATACGGGAGTTTGAATACTCAAAGCTTTTCACAGTGAGCCTCTACGGCAAGAGCGACTGGAAGCTCTGGCGGAAGCTTGGGAGCGAGATAAAGAAGGAGTTCAAAGTCGAAGGTCCCTCAAAGTTCTTCAAGCCGGCCAAAGTTTACGCCATGCCGGCCGAGCTCATCCTCAAGGGATTTCCAGAAACTAAGGACTTTGTATTCCTCTTCGGCGAGAGTCTCTGGGTTGGAGAGACGATTAAGGTCACTGACCCCTTTGAGCTGAAAAAGCTTGACGTCGAAAGGCCGATTCAGAGGCCGATACTCTCCATTCCACCCAGACTGGCGAGGATAATGGTGAACCTGAGCGAGGTGAGAAAAGGCAACTTCCTCGACCCCTTCTGTGGCATAGGAACGATAATCCAAGAGTTCGTCCTCCAGGGGCTTTCAGCTTACGGAAGCGACAGGGACGAGAAAGCCATTAGAGACGCCAAGAAAAACTTAGCGTGGCTTAGGAAGGAGTTCCACCTTAAGAACTCGGCCCATCTTGAAGTCTGCGATGCTAGGAAGCTGAAGAGGTGCCTCAGGGCAAGGTTTGACGCCATAGTCACGGAACCCTACCTCGGCAAGCCCCTCAAGAGGAACCCGAGCAGAGGGGAGGCGATAAAGCTCGCCAACGAGCTTGACCGCTTTTATTATCCGGTCTTCGAGAGCTTCAGTGAGATTCTCAAGAGGAACGGAAAGGTTGTCTTCGTCTTCCCAGCCTACAGGCTTTCCAGCGGTGGAATCTATAGAAAAGACAGGAAGTGGCTCGGGAAACTCGGCTTTGAGGTCCTGGGCAAATACACCGACTATGAAAAGAGGCACAAGCTGGTCAGAGACATTCACGTGCTGAGATACAGAGGTTAATCCCCGAGCAGCCTCACGTGCTCCTGCTTTATGCAGCGGTGGGCAACTGCTATAAGTCCCGCTTCTTTCGCCTTTTTGAAGGCATCCCTGTTGTAGGTTCTAAACTGGAACCAGACGACCTTGGCGCCCTTCTCTATCGCCTGCTCAACGTAGTCCATCGTGAACTCCGGTCTGACGAAGAGGTCGACGATTTCAATATCATCGGGAATGTCAAGAACGCTCGGATAGCACTTCCTGCCGAGGACCTCCTCGTAGCGCGGGTTCACCGGATAGACCTCGTAGTCATGTTCAAGCAGATAGCGCATGACGTCGTTCGCATCGCGCTCCGGCTTCGGGGAAGCTCCAACGAGAGCTATCCTCCGGTACTTGGCAAGTATCTCCTTAATGTCATCATCAGTCAGTCTGTCGACGGGCATTACCCTTACCATGCTACCACCGGAGAAACCTGGAAGTGAACCTTTAAAGGGGTAACGGGAAAGTTCCTTCGGTGGGAAGATGCCCCTTTACGAAGAAACTGTATCGAGCAGGATGTTCCAGCTTCTGATGGTCCTCCCCATGGCGGCAATGCTCTGGGGAACGTACCAGACGTACCAAGCCGGAGAAGGGTTCGAGATAATGGTGGCCTCCACCATCGGGGCTCTTATAATCCTGCTGGACGTCATGGCAATTAGGATTGAGATAGACGACCGTGAGCTGAGGATACGTGGTGTTCTGGGGCTCTTGATCAGAAAGACGATCTCATTAGAGAATATCGCGAGCTTTAGAGTTGGTAAGAGCTGGACCCTGTGCTACGGAATGATACACTTCAACCTTCCCGCCAAAGGCTGCGTCACGATACGCCAGAAACATGGCTGGAGCGTTTCCTTCACAACGAACAGACCAGAGGAAGTCGCGATGGTTCTCTCTACTCTGGGCATTCCACGAGAACCTTAGTGCCCTCAACGGCAACGACTTTCACTTCCTCACCTCTCCTGGCAGTTCCATTTATGCATTCTGCCTTCCAGAGCTCGCCTTCGAGCTTGACAAGACCTTCGGACGTTAAATCCTCAACAACCACCGCAGTCCTGCCTATCAACACCTCAACGCCGACTTCCACCTTTCTGTCGAAGGTATTGAGAAGGAACGGGGCGATGACTATGTCCTTGATCAGGAGTACTCCCAAGATTACCAGCACGCCCCTGGTGGGAACGTTTATGCCCATTGAGGGGAGAACGATTAAGAGCAGAACGGCCACAATAAGTTCGTCCGCCATCAATGCGAGAAGCTTGAGAATATTTCCCTTTTTCATTCCCTTCCCTCCAGCCAGCGCCAGTATTCGTTCAACTCAACGATCCTCCACCAGTGTTTGAGCTCCCTTCTGGCGGTTTTGTAGTCAGGATAAAACCTTCCGACGAGTTCCCAGAAGGCCTTTGAATGGTTGAGATACCTCAGGTGAGCAAGCTCGTGAACAACAACGTATCGCTTCAGATTTTCCGGAACGACTATGAGACGGAGGCTGAAGCTCAGGTTTTTCCTCGAAGAGCAGCTTCCCCACTTGCTCCTGCCGAGCCTCACGTAGATCTTTCCGGGTTCGACGCCCATCTTCCGGGAGTACTCACCGATAAGCTCGTGGAGTTCCCTCCTGAGGCGCTCTCTGAGGAGCGAGATCATCTGTTCGGGCATCGGAGGGAGGACGACTGTCTCGAACCGGTCATGTATCTTCGGCTTTCTACCAGGGATGACGCGGTAGAACCTGCCGTCGAGGGGAAAACCCTTTTCCGCTTCTTTCCGAGCTTTTTCAACCTCAGCAAGTTTCTCCTCAAGCCACTCCCTGTGCTTCTCGATGAAGGAGTCGACGTCAAAGCCGGCTGGGACTGTAACAACCACCGTCCCATCCGGTCGGATCTCAAGCCGGGCGTACCTCACTGGCCTCACACGGAGCTCATAGTCCATTCCGCTCACCTTTTAAGGAGAGTTACAGAAAAGAGCTTATGAAAGTTGAGGTTCTCAAGAGAAAAGCCAAGAGCATCTACACCCGCTCGAAGATTCCGGGAGTTAACTGGACGGTTAACCAGTACGTCGGCTGTGCCTTCGCCTGCAGGTACTGCTACGCCAAGTTTCTGTGCCGGTGGAGAGATTACGGCGAATGGGGAAGCTGGGTAGAGGCAAAGACCAACGCACCAGAGTTCGCCAGAAAGCGGGTGCAAGGAAGCGTTGTGATGTCAACCGTCAGCGACCCCTACCAGCCGATAGAAGCCGAACTGAAGCTGACGCGGCGAGTTCTCCGCTACATGGACAAGAGAAACGAGCTGTCCATATTGACGAGGTCACCGCTGGTCACCCGCGACATAGACTTATTCCGGGAGTTCCGCTCGATAGAGGTCGGTCTGACGATTAACGGCTTTGATGGGAGGGAAAAGAGGCTCTTTGAACCGCTGGCACCTCTGCATAAGGCGAGAGTAAACGCGCTCCAGACGCTTTACGATGAGAGCGTAAGAACCTACGTCTTCGTGAGCCCAATAATCCCAGGAGTTACCGATGTCAGAACCATCGTAGAGGAGACACGGGGCTTGGCTGACTACTACTTCTTCGAGGTTCTCAACCTCCGCGCTGCCGGGAGGGAGTTTGAGAGACTTTTGATGGAGGAGTATTCCGAGAGCTATGAGGTCCTGACCGACAACGAGAAGTTTGAGAGCTTCATAGGAGCGCTGAAAAAGGAGATAAAGGCGCTGAAGGTTCGAGCGGAGGGGGTAGAGACCCACAGGGAGGGGTGGGAGTTCGTTCCGCTCTGATCACCACGTCACACCAAGCAGTTCTCCACCATAGGCGAGCCATATCAGGAGGGCAGTTGCAAATGGAACCGTGAACTCGTCGTAGGCCGACGGGATGGGGAGGCTCTCCAGAAATACCGCAATCATGGCCACCAGTCCCAGGAACGGGAGGGAATACTGCATACCAAGGACTCTGTGGGCAAAAACCAGCATGACCAGAGAGACCACGAACATAGTAACGCTCCCAATGAGGGTCTTTCTCCCGTTCCACGGGATTCTCGGCCCGCCCACTGCCCGGCCCACTATCGCATTGAAGCAGTCGCCGAAGGTCGAGACCCACAGCGCTGAAAGGGCGGCTATCTTTGGAAAGATTGAACATATCATCGCCATCGTAACCCAGAAAAGGAAGCTCCCCAGATAGTTATAGGCCTCGTCCTCCCTCGCCATCTGACGGTAGCTCAGGTCTGCTACAGGGACGGTAAAGCGCCAGCTCCTCCTGAGCTTGAGATGCTGGAGAGTGTAGAGGAATGCGAAACCCCACACCACCAAGAGCGTTACCCACCTTGGCGTGAAGACGATTATCGGAGCCCCCAGTATTCCCGGTGAGATATGCCAAGCCTTTCTTATCAGTTCCCTTCGGGATATACGGTTCATGATTTCACCCCGGAAATTTAACGCGGAAAGTCTTATAGAACCTTCGGTATTCCAAACAACGGCAACCCATATAAGCTCCAAAGAGCAGTTAACGTCAATGTGGATCCAGTTCGAGCGCATAATAACCCTTAAGGACGAGCCCCAAAAACTTGAAAGGTTTCTCTCAGAGCTACGGTTCGTTCACTACGTTAAGGGTCCCAACAAGGAGCTCTGGAGCTACGCTCCCCATTTCGTTAAGGAACACTACGAGGGCTATTTCTACCTGGTGGACTTCGAGGGAGAGAGCTTCCTCATAGCCTCAACGGTGCCCCTGAAGCTTCCGGTGATTCCCTCAAAGATAACCAAGTTCGAAGGAAAGAGGGAGTGGGTTGTGTTCCGTGTCAGGCTACACTTCCTCGACCCAACTATGAGGACGATTTCACCGCACAGGGTCATGAATATCAGCCTTGGCTCAATACTTGTGCTTTTAATAGGGACAGGACTCTTGATGTGGCTCAGAGACTTTGTGACACTTATCTTCGTGCTCGCCTTCTGGGCAGCTCACATCCTCCCGGGCAGTTCCCAAGAACCAATAAGAATCGGACAGAGGATAGTCGTGAAGAAAAGAGGCAAGGCCACCAAAGTCGTGGATACCGTTTTTGCACTCTGGATGTACTGGAATATCTCTGGACAGATGCTGTACCAAAGCTTTCTCAAGGCATATAACCAAGACCCATCCGGTGCTCTCGGTGCCCTCGCCTTCATCGTGCTCCTTTTCAGTCCGCTCGTTAGCCTGTTCCTGTGGATAAAGAGGCAAGGAGAATGAATCATGACCTTGGAATCACCGCTATCACCAGCGAGTTGACGTTCGTCCCGGTCGGGCCGGTTTTGAGGAGCGCACCTACTTTTTCGAGGGCCCTGTAGGCGTCGTGTTTCTTAAGAACCTCCTCCACATCTATTCCAGCCTTTTTGAGATTTTCAAGGGTGGATCCGTCAACAATTCCCCCGGCGGCATCGGTGGGACCGTCGGTTCCGTCGGTGTCAAGAGCCAAAACTACGGCGTTTAAGCCAGCTATCTTCCTCGCTATGCCCAGCGCGAACTCCTGGTTCGGGCCGCCGAGACCAGCTTCCCCTTCAATCGTGACTGTCCACTCACCGCCGGCTATCAGAACAGCGGGCCTCTCAAAGGGCCGGTTTCTCGAGGCTATCTCCTGAATCAGCGAGCCGATTGCGAGCGCTACCTCCCTTGCCTCGCCTTCAAGGGTGGTCGTCAGGATGTGGGCATTAAAACCGAGCTCTTCGGCCTTTCTCTTCGCGGCCTCACACGCTATAGCCCCGCTCCCCACTATGAAGTTGTGAACGTTGGGCAGATCTTCTTTGAGGGTCTCCTCTGCTTCTCCCCGGAGGCCTTTTTCTATGTGCTCCCTAACACTCTCCGGGAGCTTGTCCCACACACCGTAGAGCCTCAGAACCCTGTGAGCATCTTCAAAGGTGGTGGGGTCGCTCACAGTTGGTCCAGAGGCTATGGCCTCCAATGGGTCACCGACGACATCCGAGAGGATTAAACTTACAACCGTCCCCTTCACGAGCTTCGCCACTTTTCCGCCCTTCACCTTGGAGATGTGCTTCCTGACGGTGTTTATCTCGTAAATCTTCGCCCCACTTTCCAAAAGAAGCTCGTTCGTCTGTATCTTGTCGTCAAGGCTTATGCCGTCCTCGGGGAGAGTAAAGAGAGCCGAACCTCCACCTGAAATCAGGACAAGAAGTAAATCCTCTTCCCCAACTTTTTCCGCGAGCTCAACGCCAGCCAGTGCGCCCCTCATAGAGTTCTCATCTGGGACTGGGTGGCCTGCCTCGATTACCGTGATTTTCGGGTCGTCCACGCAATTTGCAGCGTATCCATATTTTGTGACGATGAGGCCTTCCGCTATCCTCTCACCGAGAACCTCATAAGCGGCTTTAGCCATCGCGCAGGCAGCCTTGCCGAAAGCGAGGAGGTAAATTTTTCCAGAAACCCTAAATTTCTCCCCCTTAACAATCAGCCACTCCCCATCAAAGTCGAGGGAGTTTTTCACTGCCATATAAGGATCAGCCGCTTTGAGGGCGGCGTTCATTATTTCGAAGGCGACGGTCTTAGTGTCCCCAATCATCATTTCCTTCCCCCACAACCGGCCAGCCTAAGAGAGGTCCTTATGCGGTTCGCTTCGTCCTCGTTTATCCGCCCCTCTTCAAGGCCCTTTTCAAGAAGGTATTCAATGGTGAAGCACTGACCTGGCAGAAGAGGATTCCTCGTCAAAGCGTAGCTCTGCTCCCGTTTGTACATGAAGCGCCAGTCGAGTTCCGCCAAAGTCAAAAAGCCGACCAAGGCTAGACCATATGCGATGGCTATGAACTCAGCAAACGTAAAGCGCTCGGCTATGAACGCCCACCCATAAAGGCTCTTGGCGAAGACGAAGAGTATCATAAAGCTGTTCACTATACTGAGATAGCTCGCCGCCCGAGTTATCTTAAGCTTCCAAAGGACGACGTTGTCTCGGGCCTTTACTAAGTGCTTTACCTCCATATTCCCACCAAAAGAAAGATAGAACGCATCGTCCTTTAAGGGGATTGCGGAGAAAAATAGAAATCAGTCCAGCATCGCTAGTATCTTATCCACCTCGTTGGAAACCTCCACATCGAAAAGGTGTATCGTAGGCAGGAGCCACCAGAGACGGTAACTGTGGGCCTTACCTTTCTCACCGTAGTACTGGAAGACGAACCTTCCGAAGCCGGTCATGTCGCGGTGGAGGTCTCTGACTTCTCTCAGGACGCGTCTGACCTTAGGAGGATACTCCTCATAGGGTAGCGGGAGACTCTTAACGAAAACCCTATCCTTGAAGAAGTCGGTGGTCAGTCCCACTGACCAGACGTATTTCTCAAGCTGATTGAAACCCTTCCCAGTCCAGAAGCGATGGAGGATTATCCCGGGATCTTCCTTAGCCAATGGGAAGCTCTGCTCTCCCTCTTCTAACCAAAACTCGAGATAGGGCCGGCCTTTTTCAATTACTATCCTGGCCAGAAGCCTTGCATTCTTTGGGATTGCCTTCTGGGTCTCGTCAATGTGGTACTCCCTGCCCCTAATAGTGTAAGTCTCGCCCTCCTGCCTCTCACCAGCCTTTGAGACAAAGTAAGCCCTTTCGCCTTCTATCGTTCCGAGGTGGAGGTCGTAGCCCCAGGCCTTGAGATCCTTAAAGCGGAACCTCCTTTCGGCAGGAACAACGCCAGAGTTTTCAACTATGTAGTACCCTTCGAGCATTTTCATCACCAAAGGTTAATAAAATAGCCGAGAGTATTTAAAGGTTTATTCCCAGCGCTAGAGCATGGAGAAAGAAGCACAGGATACCCTCAGTCGAGGATAATCAGCTCTATCTCAGCAACAGTTTTTGGGTTCTTTAGAAGCTCAACGATGCGCCTGTCTATGTCTCTAGCAGCTTTGTTCGCTTTTATCGCAAGGGTTCTTCCATCGATGTAGTCGCTCTTCCTGACGACCATGGAGTAGGGATGTTCGAGAATCAGCCTGGGGCTCCCCTCGGCGAGAACTTCGTCGATAAGGTCAGCGATTTTTATCCTTATGAGGAGCCTCTTTCCTTCTTTCAGCGCTCGCTTAAACTCCTCACTCAGGTCGTTTATTCCTTTGTCAGCTTCAATACAGAGTATGCAATCTCCTCTCGGGGTCAGGTAGTCCTCCTTTGTAAACTCAAGCGTGGACTTGTGAGTGGCCCTAACGTTCTCGTGACCCCGGCAGCAGATGATTTCCCTGAGCATGGTTCAGGTTTTGAGAGAGGGTTTATAAGCCTGAGCCGGGGAAAAGTTTTAAAACGGCTTTCGAGATTGGGCATATGGTTGTCAAACTCAAGCTAACGGGGGGATTGATGATGGGAAACATCAGGCAGACGTTCATTAAGAGGGTTGCAAGGGAGCTCTTTGACCGCTATCCAGACCAGTTCACCAAGGACTTCGAGCACAACAAGAAGAAGGTCGGGGAGCTGACCAACGTTACCAGTAAGACCATTAGGAACAGGATAGCGGGCTACATCACCAGGCTCGTGAGAATGAAAGAAGAGGGCAAGATGCTCTGAATGCCCTATCCCTCGTTTTTCTGAGCTTTAACTTTCTCCTTCTCCAGCCGCTTTCTAAAAGTCGTCGAGGTCTTCCAGTATCTTCCTAGGGAGCCTCGGGCCAAACTCGCGCATGAGTCTCTCGAATTCGCGCTCGTTCTCCTGGGCTATTCTCCGCAGGAGATTCTCTATGTAAGTCTCGGTGATAAGGCGGACCTCTTCAAGCTCCTGCTTTGTCATTATGAGCTCCTCAATCCTTTCCTGAATCTCGGCGAGGAACATCACGAGCTCTCTAATCTTGTCCTCCACTGGCTCGGTAGACTTTATCAGCGCCCTCGCCTGAGCATACTCACGGGTGGGCCTTGGCGCCTTTGGCTCGTACATCTCTGTTCCAAAGGCATACGGCGTCAGGAGAACCTCTAAACGGAAGCCGCGCTTTATCGTGTAGTACTTCCTCGGTCTGCCACGCGGGATCTTCTCCACCCTACCTTCGATCAGTCCCGCACTCTCAAGTATTCTGAGGTGCTCCAAAACGGCCTTCTGGCCAACACCAAGCTCCTGACTAAGCTCGCTCACAAAGTACGGCCTCCTGGTGAGCAGGATGAGTATCCTTCTTCGCGTCTCGTTTCCTAGTATGTCAAGCAATCGTCCCATGTTCTTATTTGACTCCATGCTCTCACCCCCTTATCTTTCCCTAACTTAATGTAAGAAAAGGCCACTTTAAGCTTTTCGGTTTGGATGCCCAACTTTAAAAGACATCGAAAGAATTACCAGCGGTGGTCCCAATGTTCGCAGCGAAGCTTGTCTGCACAAAGTGTGGTGAGGAGTACTCCCTAGCATGTGGAGTTTATAAGTGCACCAAATGTGGTTCACCCCTAGATGTTTGCTATCATTACGACGATATAGCAGACCTCATCCAGGATAACGACCCCTGGTTCAGGGAGCATCCGCATGTCTGGAAGTACTGGATGTTCCTTCCAGTCTCAAATCTTAAAAAAGCGGTTACGCTCAATGAAGGCGGTACAAGACTTTACAGGGCAAAAAGGCTTGAGGAAAAAATAGGCATCTCGAAGCTGTACATCAAGAACGAAGGCGAGAACCCGACTGGAGCTTTTAAAGACAGAGGCTCAAGCGTCGAAATTACAAAAGCCCTCGAATTTCACGCGCAGAAAGTGATAGTAGCTTCAACCGGCAACATGGCGGCGTCAATAAGTGCATACGGGGCAAAAGCTGGCCTCAGAGTCACTATAGTAGTTCCCGAGGGAACCCCAGAGGGCAAGCTCGTCCAGGCCAAGATGTATGGAGCAAACGTTGAGGTTTTCGGAAAGACGTACGATGAAGCGCTGGCAGAGGCAGAGAGAAGGGCGCTTGAGGAGGGCTACTACCTGACCGGCAACTACCACTACCGTGTCGAGGGACAGAAGACGACGGGCTTTGAAATCATCGATCAACTCCACTTCAATGTTCCCGACTGGATAGTAGTGCCCATAGGAGCCGGAACACACCTCAGGGCAATCTGGAAGGGCCTAAAAGAGTTTTATCGGATTGGCCTCATCAGTGAGCTTCCAAGGATAGCGGGCGTCCAAATTGAGGGCTATGACTCAATAGTTAGAGCTTGGAAGACCGGCAAACCCATTGAAAAGATAACAAAAAAGGTCCCAACAATCGCCAGTGCAATAGCCGTCAAGGCCCCAGTTGATGGAGAAAACGTTCTCAAGGCAGTAAAGGAGAGCAACGGATACCTCGATACAGTTACCAATGAAGAAACAGCCGCTGCTGGCCTTCTCCTCGGAAGGGAAGGCCTCTTTGTTGAGCCATCCTCCGCAACCTCCCTGGCCCTTGCTCAGAAAATGAGGGAAGAGGGAATAATAGACAAAGGCGAAAGCGTAGTTATCATCGCAACCGGCCACGGACTCAAAGACATCAACACCTGGAGCAAAGTGCTGACGAGCTAAGGCACCTCGTGATGGAGCCTGCATCTAGCCTCGTAGCTCTCCCTTCCTCCAACGAGAATTACCGGAGAATCCCTGGGAGCAGGCTTTCCATCGATAAGCCTCTGACTTCGGGTCGCAGGCCTCCCACAGACAGTGCAGACAGCGGTTAGGTAGACTATGTTGTCAGCCCTGACAAGAAGTTCCCTAGTTACAGGGAACGGGTCTCCCTTGAAGTCGAGGTTCAGGCCACTCGCTATGACGTAAACACCATCGTCGGCAAGCCTGTTGAGTGTTTCAACAATGATCATCGGAAAGAACTGCACCTCGTCAATTCCTATGACCTCAAAGTTCTCCCTCTTGGTTATTTCCTCTATCTTTCTCACACCCTCTTCATCCGTCGGTATGACAAAAGCCTCGTAACGCAGCCCGTTGTGGGCAACGATCTCATCCTCGCTGTACCTGTTGTCTATGGCAGGTTTGAAGAGCGCTGCCTTTCTTTTTGCAAACATCTGGCGTTCTATGCGCTTAATCAGCTCCGTTGTTTTACCCGCAAACATTGGACCCGTGATGACTTCCAAGAACCCTTCCGGATGCATGGTCTCACCGAAGAACCAAGAACCTTGGGGTTAAAATTACCTGCGGAAGAAAAGTTGAACGGAAGACGAAAATGGGAAGAAAAAGCCGTCAGAGCGGTCAGATTGGGGTGACGTGGCCCCACTTCTCCAATGCCCTTGCGAGCTCCTTGTGGGTCTTGGCGTACTCGTCGAGCGGTATGCCCTGGACGAGGGCATCGATGGCCTGTCTCACTGCCCTCGCTCCAGCGGCAGGCCCGTCCGGGTGGCCGAGGGTTCCACCGCCGAGCTGGAGGACTATGTCGGTTCCGAGGGCGTCTATAACTATCGGCAGGTTGCCCGGGTGCAGGCCGCCTGAGCTGGTCGGGAAGGCCGGCTTTATGCTGTAGAACTTCTGCTCCAGGTGGAAGACGTCGTTCTCGTCGGGCTTGTAGTGCTTCTCCCTAAGGATTCTGGCGTTCTGTATGACGTCCCACTTGCCACCCTCAAGCTTGCCAGCTCCAGCGGTTCCAACGTGGAGCTGGTCGATACCGATGAGCCTGTAGAGCTTCGCCAAGACGAACATCGAGATGCCGTGGTAGGGGTTCCTAGTGAAGGTCGCGTGCATTGCCCTGTGGCCGTGAATGGCCAGACCGTAGTCTGCCGCGAGGTCGCGGATGTATTCAAGGGCTCCCCAACCGGTTATGACGACGTCAACCATCGCGTGCTTGAGGCCGAGGTCAGCCAAGATTTCCAGCCTGCGCTCCATCTCCCTAACGTCAGCTGTTATGTTGGCGAACCAAGTCTTCTTCTCACCGGTCTCGCTCTCGACCTTCTCGATGATCTTGGCGATGGTCTCAGCCCTCTCCTCAAAGCGGTTGTACCACGGGCTGGTGAGGTTCTCATCGTCTTTCATGTAGTCAGCTCCATTGAGAAGAAGCTCATAGGAAAGCTTCTCAAACTCCTCCGGGGAGTAGCCGACCTTCGGCTTGGGAACGACACCGTAGATGGGCCGGTCCTTGATCTCAAGCATCTTCCTGACGCCCTCGATACCAAAAGCTGGACCGCTAAACTCCCTGATGAGCTTCTCCGGGAAGTACATGTCCTCAAGGCGCAGCCCCTTGGCACGCCTCATTCCAAAGACGTTTCCGGCTATGCTCGCGAGAAGTCCCGGAAGGTTGGCCTCCTCGAAGGCGTGGAACGGGTAGGCGATCTTGACTACCCATGAGCCGTCGCCCATGTCAATGAAGTCATAGGCCTTAGCTGAAAGGTCGGCCCAGCGCTCCTCCTCGTACCAGTTGTAGAGCGTCGTCCAAGTTCCTGTTGAACTTTCGGCGGCCACACCACCGGCCACTTGCTCGATGGTGTATCCCTCAGCAGGAGTTATGCGGAACACGGCTATGATGTCTCTCTTCTTGTTGGGTTCGTAGCTCTTGTCCACGTAGTAGTCATATATCTTGTCAAACTTCTCTACCATCCTTTCACCTCCTTGGTAACCTAAAGATTGCACAAATCCCTATAAAAATGCTATGGTTCAATTTTGGGGCATTGCTGCCTCTATGTGCGTATTAAGGGCGCTTTTCCTTCGCCAGCGACCCAAACTCCCACCCCCTTTTGGGAAATCAGAACAACAAGCAGCAGGTAAACCTGATTTAAAGGCCTAAAATCGACTTTCGAAACTTCGCCCTGAAGTTAGTATTGGGCCGTTTATAAGTCACAGACCCAATGATGCCCAATTTCTCAATACCCCACTGAAAAATGGCCGAGTATTGCCTCCAGAGTGCCCCATTTCCGAAAAGTTTATATAGCTCTTTGTTCTTAGAATAGAACGCAGATGCCTGCAAAACAACGTTTAGGAGGTTGGGAAAATGGCTGAGTTGCCGATTGCCCCAGTTGACAGGTTGATAAGGAAGGCTGGCGCTGCCCGCGTCAGCGAGGACGCTGCCAAGCTCCTCGCCGAGCACCTTGAGGAGAAGGCCCTCGAGATCGCCAAGAAGGCGGTCGACCTTGCCCACCACGCTGGCAGGAAGACCGTCAAGGCCGAAGACATCAAGCTCGCCATCAAGGCCTGAAGGCCTTTCTTCTTGCTTTTCGACTTTTCTACCAGAACTTAACGCGCTCCACCGAGACTTTATCGCCCTCCACTTTGATAAAGGCAAAACCTGCCGAGTCCATTCTCGGGAAAGTCGGAGAACCCGGATTGAGAAGGACAACCTTCTGGCCGTGAATCGAGTATGTGTCATAATAATACATATGAGTATGGCCAAAAATAAGTACATCAGCCTCCATGTCAAGAGCCTTAAGGGTCAAGAACTGCGCATTGAGACTGAAGAATTGATGACCATGCAGAAGGCCGATTTTAACGTCCTCAGCATCAACGACCTGCTCCTCAGGCAGTCCTAGGCGGTCGGCATTTCCCCTGACTGCAATTACAGGGGCAAACTCCTCCAGCCTTTCGAGGAGTCCCGGAGAAGTAACGTCGCCGGCGTGAAGAATAAGGTCTGGCCCTCTCTTCTCAAGCTCTCGGAAAAGAAGGGAAGGGAAATTTCTTGTCTTGTCGCCGTAGTGTGTGTCGCTCATCACCGCTATCAGCAAGGCCATCCCTCAGATCGGGACGTTTATGCCGAGCTTCTCGACGAGCTCCTTGTAGCGGTTCCTGACAGTAACTTCGGTCACGTGAGCTACCTCGGCTACCTCGCGCTGGGTCTTTTTCTCCCCCTCGAGGAGTGAGGCAACGTACAGAGCCGCGGCAGCTAAACCAGTTGGTCCCTTTCCACTTGTTATTCCCCTCTTGATGGCCTCCTGAAGTATCTCCTTGGCGCGCTTCTTGGTTCTCTGACTCACGTCGAGGGCATCGCCGAAGCGGTCAACGTACTCGATCGGACTCGTCGGCCTAAGGTTCAGCCCAAGG
This sequence comes from Thermococcus sp. GR6, assembly GCF_012027415.1. Taxonomy (NCBI): domain Archaea; kingdom Methanobacteriati; phylum Methanobacteriota; class Thermococci; order Thermococcales; family Thermococcaceae; genus Thermococcus; species Thermococcus sp. GR6. The sequence goes on along the minus strand of NZ_SNUM01000002.1, from coordinate 673,611 downwards.
CCTCTAGCCAAGAAGCGGTAGCTCCTTCCTATCTCCTTCTTGGTTACCTTCGAAACTGCAGCAATCTCGTCGAGCGTCCTTGGAATGCCCTCCATCCTGCAGGCGGCATAGAGGGCAGCCGAGACCATTCCCTCGATTGACCTTCCGCGGATGAGCTTCTTCATGACGGCCTTCCTGTAGAGCGAGGCGGCTACCTCCTTAACGCGCCTCGGCAGCATCATCTGGGCAGCCATCCTGTCAAGCTCGCTCAGGGCGAATGCCAAGTTACGCTCGGCGGCGTCGTTTATTCTCATCCTGCGCTGCCACATCCTGAGCCTGCGCATCTTGGTACGATACATTCCCGTAATCTGGTTGCCGTGAATGTCCCTATCGCGCCAGTCTATATCGGTGGAGAGGCCCTTATCGTGGATCATCAATGTCATGGGCGCGCCGGTCCTGGCGCGCTTTGTCCTTTGATCGGGGTCAAAGGCGCGCCATTCAGGACCCTCATCGATAACATTCTGCTGAACGACATAACCGCAGACAGAACAGACGATCTCGCCCCTCCGCGGATCGTAGAACAGCTTATCGGAACCACAAACCGGACAGATGTTCTTATCAGCCAAAAGTTCTCACCCCCTTTTTCTGGGGGCAGGGCGTCTACCCGTTCCGCCCTTAGCTCTTCGCTTCTTCCCGTGATTCGGCTTGGTCTTTTTGCGCTTGGTATCGACGTAGAGCAAAGCCCCAACGTACTCCCCAGGGTTCTTGACACGCGGCTTAACGGCCACGTATGGCCTTTTAACCGGCCCGAAAACATCCTTCACTACCCCGACCATGGTGAGATTCTTATCCACAACCGGTTCATTGAGCGATGGAACCCAGTCTGTACGCAGAATTAAGAACCCCTGCTTTGCATAGTGAGAAACCTTGCCCAGGCGCTTCATAGCCCCACCCCAAAAGGATACATCCTTTTAAGCTTTTCGCTTTTACACTTATAAACTTTTCGGTGAATTTCCAAAAGATTTTTATTTAAGGCGCTCTCTATATCCAGAGTTAGGCGGGGTAAAATGAAGTGCCTTCTCGTGGGTCACATTGTCATTGACATCGTGGTCAGAGGTTTGAAGTCCGAAATCCGAATTGGGGGAGGAGCCTACTACTCAGCCCTCGCGTTGGCGAAGTTCTGCGACGTTGAGATTCTCACGAGCGTGGGGGAAGACTTTCCAGAGAAATGGCTCGAGGAAATCGAGGAGATGGGAATAAAACTCAACGTCGTTTCCTCAAAAACCAGTACGGCCTACGAGCTCAGATACCTGGACGGAAACACTAGAACGCTGAGGCTTCTCGCTAGGGCCGAGCAAATAACAGAAGTCCCAGATAAGCGCTATGACATGGTGATCCTCAACCCCGTTGCCAACGAGATTCCTCCCGAAACGGTCGCAGCGTTCAAGGAAAGAACAGACTTCTTGGCGGCCGACGTCCAGGGGCTCATCCGAAAACCTCGGCCCGGGATGGTAGAACTTATCGAGAGGGAAACCTCCTTCCTCAAGGAGCTCAAGGTGCTCCACGCTGACCTATCAGAGCTTCCGTACCTCAAGAACCTTCAGCCCGAGGACGTTGAGGTTCTTCTCGCTTCCAACGGACCGGAACCTGGAAGGGCGTATCTGAGAGGCAGGGAGTACATCTACCGGCCGGTTAGGGTTGAGGTCGAGGAATCCACCGGTGCAGGGGACGTTTTTCTCGCCGCGTTCAGCTACTTCTACAAGAGCTGTCCGTTCATTCAGGCGCTCAAGAGGGCAAATGCATTCACTGGGCTGTTCCTGGAGAGGAGGAGCTTCGACTTCTCCATGGAAGATGTGGACGAGCTGGCGATGAGGGTGAAAGTCGAAAGGAGCGAGGACGCTTCTTAACATTGAAAACTATAAAAGCCCCAGCGGAAACTATTATCGACCGATGATGAAACGTCAGCATGCTGAAGATTATGAGAAGGGACTTCCCTGAGGTGGTGATATGGACAGGTACGTTCTCCTCGTTAAAGCTCCAAAGGGAATGGATATCTCCCTCATAAGGGAGGAGCTGAAGGAGTTCCTCAGCGAGAGGCATCCTGAACTCAAGGTCGAGCTTCACAGATGCATAGGCCTAACCGTTGATTTAGTAATTCTCTACCGCGAGGGTGTTGTGCTCATTAAGAGGAAGCATGAGCCGTTTAAGGATCACTTTGCCCTGCCGGGAGGCTTCGTCGAGTACGGCGAGCCCGTTGAGGATGCGGCAGTAAGAGAAGCAAAGGAGGAAACGGGGCTCGACGTCAGACTATTGCGGCTGATTGGAGTTTACTCAGACCCCAACAGGGACCCGAGAGGACACACGGTAACTGTGGCGTTTCTTGCTCTGGGAACCGGTGAGCTGAAGGCAGGAGACGACGCCAAGGACGTTATGGTAGTCCCGATAGATGAGGTTAATGAAATCCCATTGGCGTTTGATCATGAGAAAATCTTGAGAGACGCCCTTGAACTGAGGTGAGGATATGATAGAAGTCCCCGAGTTCGGTCGGATAATCGTTGATGAAAAGGAGTACGCTCACGACATCGTGATCTATCCCAGTGGAAAGATAGAGACGAGAAAGAAGTGGATAAGCAAGGAGAAGCACGGGACAAGCCACAAGCTCGATCCAGAGGAGCTGAGGGAGTACCTGAGAGAGGACTTTGACGTTCTCGTTGTTGGGACCGGCCTCTGGGGTATGCTCTCCCTTCTGCCGGAGAGCAAGGAGCTGGTCAAGGACAAAGAAATCATCGAAATACCAACGCCAGAGGCGGCCGAGCTCTTCGAGAAGCTAAGGAAGGAGAAAAGAGTCCTTGGGATATTCCACGTCACCTGCTAACCGCTTTCAGGAAAACAAAAACTCCTAAAATAGAAAGCCCCATGGCGTAGGGATAGCCCAGGAGGAACCAGACCCCTGCAACGATTCCGAGGGTTATTCCGTTGAGTATCATCAGGGCTATAACGTGCCCAAAGTTCGTCTCCGGGAGGGATAGCTCTTTTTCCCCGTGATAGAAGAAGGTCATCGCCAGTGATGACGTCAGAAGGGGCAGAACTATTGCAGCGGGAACTAGTTTTAGGAGGTAGGGGTTGAGATAGGAGGCAACGAGCACGAGGACTACTCCAGCGGATATTGGAACTGCGTTCATAGTTATCAGCTTCCCCTTCACGAACTGACCAAGGGTTATCGGCAGGCTTCTTAGGAACTCGAATTCCAAGCCGTCTATTTTGAGAACAGTGTCAATTCCGACGGAGGCCATCCATGCTATCATAAAGAGAACCGAAACAACGGCCCATTCACTGATGGAACCGGCCATGAGGAGGTTCAGGGCGCTCGGGAGGACGATAAATAGGGGAAGTAAAAGCCCAACGAGCAGGGAGCTCTTCCTGAAAATTATCCTGAGGTCCTTCATTGTTAGCGCCAGCACTGGGGACAGGATTTTGGCCCTGAACTTGGAAACGACAGTGCGGGAGGTCTTGAGGTTCTCACCCATCCTTTCCCACAGCCTACGAATAACTACCAGGTATAAAGGAGCAAGGATGGCAATGTAGCCGAGCAGTATTAAAACCGAGGTAATGGGTTCGAGTATTGACGTCACAGAGAACGGGTATGCTATGGAATAGCGCGAAAAAACCGGAATAAGCTCCTCATAGTGTTCAGAAACGTAGGCCTGGATGTAGTTGAGGGCGTAAAACATGCTGATGAATAGCAGTACCCCCATCGTTCTCGCAAGGGTCTTCAGGCCTGAGAATCTTCCGTCGACACTGGCGGAGCCGAAGAATCTGAATATCACCAGGCCCAGAACGTGGCCGAGGAACGCACCAATGGTTATCCAGAGAAGACCCAGGATGCCTGTGAGGCCGTAGTTGAGAGCCAAAACCCCGACTGACGGAAGCATGGCGACCAGGGCCGGAACGTTGTCAATCATGAGAAGCAGGCTGAGATATTTGGCCCCGGTTTTTATTGGGAGCGGCTTCAACGGCTCAAAAATTCCCATAGAGGTAGTGTAGGAAGCGTTGACTGCAGTTGTGTAGAGAGCCATCACAAAGGGAAGCATTGCGTATGTTGAGAACATTATAACTGCCTTGGTTTTGTCTCCGGTGGATTTTATGGCCATCGCCATCATGAAACCAAAGAAGAGGAACGCAATGGACTGGAAAAGAATGCCCCGGATTATGTCCCCGCTGGTTTTAAGCTGCTTCTCGAACTTTTTGGGATCGCTTGCTATCTGAGGGTTGCTTTTGAGCCGTCTGTAGTGCAGCTCCCGGTAGAGTATCCTCACAACCTCGAACATGCTCCCACCTAAAGCCTCTCCTTGAGAGCCCGAACTACGGCAAAAATCTCGTCTTGGCTCTCGGTCAGTTTGAGGAAGACATCCTCCAAGCTCTCCTCATGGGCGAACTTCTTGAGTTCGTCAACCGTTCCTTCGGCAATTATTTCGCCGTTGTAGATAACGCCAACACGGTCGCAGATCATCTCCGCCAGCTGGAGCACGTGGGTGGAGAAGACAATGCTCCTGCCCTCCCCTTTGAACTGAAGGAGAAGTTCCCTGAGAATGCGAGCGCTTTTAGGGTCGAGGCCGTTCATGGCCTCATCAAGGATAAGGACTTTTGGATCATGGAGGAGGGCGCTTATGAGGGAAACCTTCTGCTTGGTTCCGAAGCTGAGAGAGCCTATCAGCTCACCGAGGTATTTCTCTATCCCGAAGGCCTTCACAAGGGTCTCGACCATCTCATTGAGCCTCTCTCCTGGAATCCGTCTCACACTCCCGATGAAGTTGAAGAACTCGATTGGGGTGAGGCTTTCATAGAGAACGGGAGTTTCAGGGACGTAGCCGGTGATTTCTTTCACTTTGATTGGATTTTCCGATACATTAACACCATCAACGAGAACCCTCCCAGAGGTGGGTCTCAGGATCCCCGCAAGGATTTTCATCGTTGTTGACTTTCCACTACCGTTGGGACCAAGAAGGCCGTATATCTCGCCATTTTTTACCGTGAAGCTGATTCCCCTAAGGGCGTGAGTGGAACCAAAGGTCTTGACGAGGTTCTCGGCTTCAATCACCCTACCACCCGGGATAAAATTTCACCCACCGCTAATAAGTCTTGTCCATTGAATAACTAAATAAAATGAGTGTCAAATTGTATGAAATCCAAACCCTTGTATGGGGCCTAATTTCGTTTCTTGCCTCCAAGGGTTTGGATTTGGAGGCGCCTTCATGAGAGAGACATCAAAGGTTCTAATTTTTGTATTCCTGACGTTATTAGTCATTATCAGCGGATGTGCGAGTAATACCCCACATCAACATCAACGGGAACGAGTCGGGGCGAACGACCACAGCAGGCTTTTGTATCACGACGATAGGGCGATAAGCGTAAACTGGTCCTACATCAACGGCTATCCTATCTTTGTGATGCCGCTCGACGAGGCCCGGAAGTACAGGAGGATTCTGATCAAAACCACCGGGTGGAACAACGACGACCCGGTGGGCATCGTGGGGATAACGATCCTGCTCGACGACGACTACTTCGACTGGCACGTTTTCTCCGGAATCCCGACCAAGGAGTGGGGCCTGGATTTCAACGTCTGCGGCGTCAGCGGAGGCTGCAGTAAGGCTTGGCTGTGGGTAAGGGTGAAGCCAGAGGGCTGAGGCTTTCCCTTCTTTTCCAAATTTTAAAAGGGAAGGATCACTCTTTTGGCTCCAGATGCGCCCTCTTAACCTCAAGAACGCCGGAATAGCTGCACTCGTCCCACCGCTTTTCTACCTCATCGAAGACTATCCTGGCTTTGAAGAAGGGCGCATCGCGAACGAAGGTCTCAAACTCGCCACCCTCGCCAGCGACGTGAATGCTGTACTTTTCGTGAATTTTGATAAGCTCTTCTAAAGCTTTCTCATCTATCCTCCTTCCGAGCCACTTCTGGTCGAGGCCGTAAGCGGAAACGCCGACCATCACGATGTCAAAGATGTTTATCAGCTCGCGCATGTAGTCAACCGGATCGCGATGCCAGGCGGGAGCGAAGCTCTCAAGTCCGAGCTCTTCTGCAACCCTATCAACCCTCTTCTTCTGGTACTCGCTCGCTAAAGCTCCAGCAACGATGCCGTCTACCTTCAGCCCCTCAAGGACGGCCTTCATGTCTTCGACTTCCTTCTCCTTCTCGCCGCTGGTGAAGCCCTTAATGAGGGGTATTCCAATCGCTTTGGCCTGAAGCTCGGTCAGGTGAATGTTCGGCACGTGGTACATGTAGCTCTCGTCGCTCTCGCTAACCATGCTGACAAGATATTTGACCTCAAAGCCCTGCTTCAGAGCCCAGTATAGGGCATAGTTCGAATCCTTACCGCCGGAGTAGAGCACCGCAACGCGCATCTCTCTCACCCGAAAGCTTTAAATCACCTTCCGTTAATTTAATTTCAGATTTCTAATCCAACGCACTTGAAATGCCTTAAAAAGGTGATGCCCATGGTTCCAACTACGGCAGTGATTCTGGCAGCTGGCCTCGGGACGAGGATCGGCGGAAGGCCCAAGGGACTGCTCAAGGTAGCAGGAAGAGAGATACTCTACCGCACCATGAAGCTTCTGAGCAATGAGGGAGTCAAGAGGTTCGTTATAGTCACCAACGAGCACTATGTCGAGCTTTACAGAGAGTTCATCGAAAAACACGGCTTCAATGCAGAGTTCGTGACAAACCCCGCCCCGGAGCGAGGAAACGGCTACTCCCTTCATCTCGCGAGGGGAAGGGTTAGTGGAAGGTTTGTCCTCGTAATGAGCGACCACGTATATTCGGAAGCCTTTGTCAGGGAAGCAGTGAAGGGTAAAGGACTCATAGCGGACAGGAAACCAGAATGGGCCGACGTTGAAGAGGCCACCAAGGTGAAGGTCGAGAACGGAAAAGTGGCGAGAATCGGGAAGGATCTCCCGAGGTGGGATGCCGTAGATACCGGTTTCTTCGTCCTCGAGGAGGATATCTTTGAAGTCACGTCCTCACTAGTCATGGAGAAGGACAGCTTTGAGCTTAGGGAGGTTGTTGAAAGGACAAAGCTGAAAGTTACCTTCGTTGACGGCCTTCCATGGATCGATGTGGACACGCCAGAGGACGTCAAGCGCGCCAGGAGGATGCTTATTAAGAGCGCCGTTAAAGGAACCGGCGATGGCTTCATCAGCAGGCATCTGAACAGGAAGATTTCAACCGAGATGAGCATACTGCTGATCGAGTACGTCAGCCCAAACTCAATGACCGTCGTTACGTTCCTCTTTGGCCTGCTCTCGGCACTGCTAAACCTCTGGAATCCAGCGGTAGCTGGAATTCTGTACCAGCTCAGTTCAATCCTTGACGGGATGGACGGTGAACTGGCTCGAGCGAGACTGCAGACAAGCCGCTTTGGAGGCTATGTTGATTCCCTCCTCGACCGCTACGTGGATGGAGCATTTTTGGCCCTACTCGCATACTCAACGCTAAGCGAACCAGTCTGGTGGCTCGTAGCTCTGTTGGCCTTGTTAGGCTCAGTGATGGTGAGCTACTCCACAGAGCGCTTTAAAGCGGCCTACTGCAAGGATGCTTACAGAGCCGTTCCAACGCTTCGATATCTGCCGGGCAAGAGAGATGAGAGGATATTTTTAACGATGATCCTGCTCCTTCCCGGCCAGGTTAAGGCTCTCTTTGCTCTCCTGGCAGTTTTGACGAACCTCCGGGTTGGTCTCACGGCCTATCTCATATGGAGAAAAGAGGGAAGCTAAGATTCAAGGAATTCCAGGGCTTTCTCCGTCTTTCTATCGAAAAGGACAATTCTATCCTCCCTGATCCTGACCGTTACATCCTCCCCAAAGCGGAAGTGCTCTCCCTCCGGTGCGAATACCTTAACGTGGGCTCCATTGAATGAAACCGTAACTATCTGCTCCCTACCCAAGGGTTCAAAGGAGTAAACGGCACCTTTTAATCCCTCGGCCTCTCCCCTAACGACCTCGGCATCATGGGGCCTGAAGCCGAGTATAACCTCCTCAACGTTGATCCTTTTCACAAGCTCCCGGTACTGCGCCGGAACCGGAATTCTATTACCGTAAACATTGAGGTGCTCATTCTCAACCTCCGCATCGAGGAAGTTCATGGGCGGGCTTCCAAGAAAACCGCCGACGAAGCGGTACTTGGGACGGTAATAAACGTCGTCCGGGTCCCCGACCTGTAGTATCTTTCCCTCCCTTATCACGGCTATCCTGTCGGCCATGGCCAGAGCCTCGGCCTGGTCGTGGGTTACGTAGACGGCCGTTATGCCCAGCTCCTTCTGGAGCCTCTTGAGCTCTGCTCTCACCTCCAGCCTGAGGAGAGCATCGAGGTTGCTGAGGGGCTCATCGAGGAGGAGGACGTCCGGTTCCTTGACGAGGGCCCTCGCTATTGCCACGCGTTGCTGCTGGCCGCCGCTCAGCTGCCAGGGATACCTGTCGAGGAGCTTCTCTATGCGGAGCATCTCGGCTACTTCTCTCACCTTCCGCTCGATCTCGTCCTTCGGAGCCTTTCTCAGCTCAAGGGGGAAGGCGATGTTGTCGAAGACCTTCATGTGGGGATAGAGCGCCCAGTTCTGGAAGACGAGTCCGACGTTCCTGTCCTTCGGGGGGACGTCAGTTATGTCGCGTCCGTCAAAGTATATCCTCCCGCTCGTTGGTTTATAGATTCCAGCTATCGTGTAGAGGAGCGTCGACTTCCCGCTTCCGCTCGGCCCGAGGAGGGCCATGAACTCCTTGTCCTCTATCTCAAGGCTTATGCCCCTAAGGGCTGTGAAATCACCGAACTTCTTCGTGATGTTTTCCAGGGTTATCCTGACCATATCCACCACCTCATCCCTTAATTCCACCCGAATAGCCCTGGAGGAGGAGCTTCTGGGCCGTCAGGAAGAATATTATGGTGGGAAGAAGGTAGAACGTCCCGGCGGCGGCAATGAGGGGCATGTGCGAGTACTCCGCCTCTATGTTGGCCTCTATGAACGTCGCGAGCGTCTGGTATATCAGGAAAGTCCTGACGTAGATTATGTCCTGCCAGCCGGCGAGGAAGGCAAAGAGGGCCACCGAAAGAATTCCCGGCTTTATCAGGGGGAGCATAATCTTCCTCCAGACGGTTATCCTGGATGCCCCGTCGATTATCCCCGACCACTCAAACTCCCAGGGGACTGTGTCGAAGAAGCCCTTCATCAGCCATATTGACATCGGGATTTCAAGGGCCGCGCGGGCGAGAATAACGTAGAGGAAGGAGTAAAGCCCGACGAAGTCCGTTGACTCCGGAAAAGTAAGGCGGTATAGGAGGTAGACTCCGACTATGAGGGCAACACCCGGAAAGGCGTGGAGAACCAGGAGGAGAACCATCATGGTCTTCCTTCCCTTAAAGTCTATCCTCGACAGTGAGTAGCCCGCCATCGTGCTCGTCAGCGTGACTACCCCGGCAACCCCTAGGGCCACAATGAGGGTGTTGAGGGTTATCCTCCAGATGTTGACCCTTATCCCGCCGGTTGTGGCTATCTTCCCCTGGAAGAGGTTTATCCAGTTTTCAAGGGTGAAGTGAAAGGAACCCGGGTCGAGGTTTGTGACCATCTCGGTGCTGAAGCTCGACAGCATGAGGAGGGAAAAGCCGACGATGAGGGGAAGGCTTGCAAGGAGGAGGGCGAGGAGGATTAGCCACTCGTACCTCTTGGGTCTAGCCTCAACGTCCCTCATCAGAAGTCCCCCCTTGGCCTTCTCATCATCCTCTCGAACTTGAGCACCTTAAGAGTCACAAAGCCACCTATTATGCCTATTATTGAGAGAATCACCGCTGCCGCCGCTGCCAGCCCCTGGTCCTGCTCACCCCTGCCGAAGGCAGTATTGAATACGTACAGCGCCAGCGTTGTTCCGTAGTCCCTGTTAACGAGATCCCACTGAACGAGCAGGAAGAGGTGGGGATATGTGGTGAGCAGGCTGAGGAACTGCCAGGTGAGGACGTAGAGCAGGTGCCACTTGATCATGGGAATTAGTATCCTCCTTGATATCTGCCACGAGGAAGCGCCGTCAACCCTCGCCGCAACGACCAGCTCCCGGGGTATCTGGTTCAGCGCTGAGGTGAAGACTATCATTCCGAAGCTTACTCCCACGAGGCCGTTAACGAAGATTATTATGCTCCACGCCCCCCAGGGTATGACCTGTCCCCAGGGGATGGGTTCGGAAATGAGGCCGAGGTGCATCAGGACGGAGTTCAGAGTTCCGATTTCACTCCCGTGAAAGAAGTAGTACCAGACAAGGCTGTAAACCGCTATCGGCGACATCCTGGGGAGGAGCCAGAGCAGACGGTATGAGGAGGCGGATTTTTCGTTAATGAAGAATGTCGCCAGGGCGAGGGCGAGGCCCCCAAAGACGTTTATCATGAGCGTGATTCCGACGAAGACGATGGTGGTCAGAACAACGGCCTTGAAGGTCGGGTCGTGCTGGAACATGTAGAAAAGCCTATCGTAGTTGTAGAGGCCCACAAACTCGGTAAGATACCTGTCAACGTTCCAGTTCCTCATCCGGGTCATGCTAATATAAACGGTCATGACTAGGGGTATCAGGTAGAACAGGAACACCATAATTATCATAGGGGAAAGAAAGAAGGAAAGATCCCTAACCTTTCCCCTCATGAAATCACCTCATCCCTGGGGGAACTTCCAGTCTTTGGGTATCTCCCCCTGTATCTCGACGGCATCTTTAAGCTCGGGATCGGCATTGACCTTCTGAATTATGTAATTAACGGCTTCGTCCGGCTTCATCTCGCCCCTGAGGACCTTGTCAACCGCCTCCCTGAAGATGTTGGCCAGGGCAGGATACTTCGGGTGAGCAGGAGCCAGGTGGGTGTACTCCAGCATGTAGCTAACATCTGCCAGGAACTGGGCGTTTATCGGGTTGACGGTCGCCTGAACTATGTCCTTGATGTTGTTCTTCACCTCATCGCTCAGGTCGAGGTTGAGCGACTTGAGGTCGTTGAGCCACTTTTCGTCCTTGATGAGCTCTGCAGCAGCTTTTCTCACGGGCAGGTGAGCGGAGATGACGCTGTGTATCGCGTTTATGTCCGGGTCGCTGGCCTTGATGAGCATCAGGAAGGCGAGCTTGTGGTAGACATCTTTGAGCTCATCGTACTTCGGGTTCAGCTGGCCGGCCTTGGAGTTTATCATCCAGACGAACGGCTGGCTCAGCGTTACCGGCTTCTCGCCCTTCTCACCCGCCGGGAAGAGCGTGTAGTAGAACCACTCCTTCACTTCCTCGGGCTTGAGGCCCCTCGGAGTTCCGCCCTTGGCGTAGTACTGCTTGGTCTGCCACTCGGTCCAGTACCACGTTCCGCCTATGTCAAAGAGCGTTCTCCCCTCGACCACCGTTGGATGTATCTGCTTCGCCCAGTCCCAACTCATTATGTCCTCCGGGAGGAGGCCATCGCGGGCAAACTTCCACTCGACGTAGAGCCACTTGTAAACGGCCGGAACATCAACGATCAGCTTTCCGGTGTTTGGGTCATAGAGCCTGCCCCCGAAGGCGAAGATGAACTGTATCAGGTCAGGGTGGGCTGAACCCTTTCTGTGGATGAGGCCCCACTCGGCGGCTCCCTCATCCTTGGCCTTCTTGGCCCAGTAGTAGATGTCGCTCCATGTGAACTCACCGTTCTTCACCTTCTCGTCGAGACCGTTGAGGTCGAAGCCTATCTTCGCCGCGACGTCCTTCCTTATGTAGAGGGGCCTCGCCTCGGTATCCTGAGGCAGGCCGTAGAGCTTTCCGTTGTACTTTGAGGCCTCAATCAGGGACGGATAGAAGTCGTCGATAACGCTCTGGTAGGCCTTCGCATAGTCTGTTATGTCAAGGATGTAGCCCTCATCGGCCAGGGTCGGCAGGAAGGCGTAGCTGTTGACGAAGAAGTCCCCGGCCTGTCCAAGGGGCTGCTTGCTTAGGTACTCGTTGTAAGCGTCCTGGAAGGAGGCGACGTAGTGAGTGTCGGTTATCACGATTTTGACGTTGATACCGTTGTCGGCCCAGATTTTGTTTATCCTCCTCGCCGCTTCAACTATGCCATAAACCCTCATCACGCTGTTGGGGTCGCCGGAACCCCATGCAGAGAACTTGACCTCCTTAACTCCATTCTGCTCTAGAATCTTGCCTATCTCAACAGCGTCCTTTGTAAAGTCTCCCGTAAGCTGAACCTGTTCAGAAGAGGTCGCGGTCTGCTCTCCGCCTATGCAACCGCTGGCAATCACTCCGAAAACCACCAGTGCGACCAGCCAGAGTGCCGCGGTCCTCATGGCTACCACACCCCAAGTCGTCAAAAGCGAGCCCAAAAAGGCTCTGAGGGGCTTATTTAAAAAAGTGAGCTGATGTCGAATTTTATTCAGATTTTGTTATTTATAAAGGTTTTGGAGGGGTCTTCTCCAGCTCCTCACCACGAAAGCGGGGAAGAGAACATGTTCAAAAATCCGTTAAAGCGTTTTTCTACCAAAAACTATTTAACTGCTGTAAAATATCCTATAAACAAGTAAAGGAGGTGGGAAAATGGTTAGGGTTGTAATCCTCGGACAGGGCTACGTTGCCAGCATCTTTGCGAGTGGTCTTGAGAAGATAAAAGCCGGAAAGCTTAAGCCCTACGGCGTTCCCCTGGCTGACGAGCTCCCAATCAAGATAAAGGACATCGAAATAGTTGGCTCCTACGACGTCGATGCCTCCAAGGTTGGCAAGGATCTCCATGAGGTCGTCAAGGCCTACGATCCAGAGGCGCCAGAAAGCCTCAAAGGAATAACCGTGAGGAAGGGAATCCACCTGAGGAGCCTCAGGAACCTTCCGATTGAGGCCACTGGTTTGGAGGACGAGATGAGCCTTAAGGATGCCATTGAACACCTCGTAAACGAGTGGAAGGAGATGAAGGCTGAGGTCTTCATCAACGTCTGCACCACCGAGGCCTTCGTTCCATTCGAGAGCAGGGAGGAGCTTGAGAAGGCCATCGCGGAGGACAACAGGGACAGGCTCACGGCAACGCAGGTCTACGCCTACGCCATTGCCCAGTACGCCAAGGAGGTCGGCGGCGCTGCCTTTGTCAACGCTATTCCGACCCTCATCGCCAACGACCCGGTCTTTGTAGAACTCGCCAAGGATAGCAACATGGTCATATTTGGTGACGACGGTGCCACCGGTGCAACCCCACTCACCGCAGACATACTCACTCACCTCGCCCAGAGGAACCGCTACGTCATCGATATAGCCCAGTTCAACATCGGTGGAAACAACGACTTCCTGGCTCTCACCGACAAGGAGAGGAACAAGAGCAAGGAGTTCACCAAGAGCTCCATCGTCAAGGACCTGCTCGGCTACGACGCACCGCACTACATTAAGCCCACCGGCTTCCTCGAACCGCTCGGCGACAAGAAGTTCATCGCCATGCACATCGAGTACGTCAGCTTCAATGGCGCCCACGACGAACTCGTCATAACTGGAAGGATAAACGACAGCCCTGCTCTGGCCGGCCTGCTCGTTGACCTCGCCAGGCTAGGTAAGATAGCCCTCGACAAGAAGGAGTATGGAACAGTTTACGAGGTCAACGCCTTCTACATGAAGAACCCGGGACCGAAGGAGAAGGGCAACATCCCGAGGATCATCGCCCACGAGAAGATGCGCATGTGGGCTGGTCTCGGATCCAAGTTGCTCTGAGCCTTTTTCATTTTCCAATAAAGTTTTAATCTCCTCGCCCTACTTTTCTCGGAGGGAAGCCGATGAGCTGGAAGAGAGGAGCCTATCCCGAGTTCACACTTGAGGATGTCATTGCGGTTCTGTTTATGCTGAGAAATCCAACGGGTAGAAAAACTATCTCGGAGGTTCTCGACCTCGGTGAGGGGAGTGTTAGAACTCTCTTGAAGAAGCTTGCCAGTCTCGAAGTCATTGAGTCGACTCAGAGAGGGCACTCACTAAATGATAAGGGCCTGAAACTCCTCGAAAGAATCTCCAAGAGCTTCTCAGAAGTTCAAAAAGTAGGGAAAGTTGAAGATTATCCAGCCTATGCTCTTATCGTGAAGGATCCGCCAGAGTTCAAAAGTATAGAGCTCCGCGACGAGGCAATAAGGTTCTTCGCGAAGGGAGCGATGATACTCGTCGTTAAGAAGGGTGAGCCAGTCTTTCCAGAGGATAGTAGGCCACTTAGTGACACAATGCCTGAACTGGCAGAAAAGCTCAAGAAGGCATTTCAATTGGAAGAGAGCGATCTTATTGTGGTTACCTGGGCTGAGAAGGAGCCCGAGGCCATGAAGAGCGCCTATCATGTAGCCCTGTTCTTAAAAGGGGAGGAGCTTCCAGAGGACATCCAGTGCCTTGTGAGGTGACTGCATGGCATCCCACAAAGAGCGCAAGCTTATACTGGCGTTAGATGTCTACGAACAAAACAGGGCGTTGGAGATAGCCAAATGCACAGCTGATTATCTCTGGGCTATCAAGGTAAACTGGCCGCTTATAATCGGCTCGGGTTTGAGAATCATCACGGAGCTGAAGCAGGTTACGGGTCTCCCCATAATAGCGGACTTAAAGCTGGCGGACATTCCAAACACGAACAGGCTCATAGCAAGCAGAGTTTTCGAAGCGGGGGCAGATTACGTAATTGCTCATGGTTTTGTTGGCAAAGACAGCGTTAAGGCCATCATGGATCTCGGGAAGACGATAATCGTCGTCGAGATGAGCCACCCGGGGGCAAAAGAGTTTATTCAGCCTGCAGCAGACAAGCTCATCAAGATGGCAAACGAGCTCGAGCCTTTCGGTGTTATCGCCCCAGCAACGAGGCCCAAGCGCGTCGCTTACATCCGTGAGAGGCTCAAAAAGGAGGTTAAAATCCTGACCCCCGGTGTCGGGGCACAGGGAGGAAAGGCTTGGGAAGTTTTAAAGGCCGGCGCCGACTACATTATCGTCGGAAGGAGCATCTACGCAAGTGAGAACCCAAAGGAGAGTGCGAGAAAGCTCTACGATGAAATAATGGGGGTGTGAAGATGGAGCTGAAAGTCAAGCATCCGCTCAGCAAGAAGGAGGTAAAAGAGATAATTCGTGAGATGAGCGAGATCTTTGGAGAGGAGGTCGCCCAAAAGCTAATCAAGAAAAAGGACAGAGTCGAGCTAGCCGAGTTCGACAAGACTACCGAGATAATCATCGTGAACGGGAAGCCGACATTCATAAGGCGGAAGGACCTAATCTTCCCGCTCGTCATAGCGCTCTACGAACTGTCCAATGAGGAAGACCTGAGAACCTGGAAGCGCAGGGTTGTCGTCGATGCCGGGGCGGTGCCCTTCATCCTTAAGGGCGCCGATGTGATGGCAGCTGGAATAACCGACGCCGATGAGGGAATTAAAGAAGGTGATTTCGTCTTCGTCGTCGAGGAGGACTACGGCAGACCTCTCGCAATTGGGATAGCCCTAATGAGCGGAAAGGATATGAAGGAGAAGCCCAAAGGCAAAGCCGTCAAGGTCATACACCACGCAAAGGACAGGATCTGGGAGCTAACGGTGGGATGATATGGAAAAAAGGGAGAGAAAGAAGATTAGAGTCCTCGTCGGCGGAGTCTTTGACCTCCTCCACGTTGGCCACATCCACTTTTTGAGCCAGGCAAAGAGCCTTGGAGATGAGCTGGTGGTCATAGTCGCCCACGATGAGACGGTTAGAATGCAGAAGCGCCGCGAGCCGGTGAACCCCGCTGAGGACAGGGCCGAGCTTTTGAGAGCACTCAAGATGGTGGACGAGGTATACATCGGCTCTCCAGGGACGATAGACTACGAGCTTGTCAGGAAAATAAATCCGGATATTGTTGCAATAGGGCCGGATCAGGGATTCAGCTGCGAGAGGCTGAAGGAGGAACTGAGAAAGCACGGAATAAACTCCGAGGTCATAAGGATCCCATACCTCTACAAAGAGGATAGGGCAAAGACGAGCAAAATAATTCAAAGGATAGTGGAAACATACTGTGAGTGATTCCAGCTCTGATTTCAGTCCTTATTTCATCACGGATCCTTCCCAACGGGAGTTGGAGCCGATTCCGACACCTATTTCGCTTGTCCTAGATTAACGTTAGAGTTTAAACCGTCCCATGTACTCCCTCAGGAACTCGGGGTCTTCCCTCTTAACGGCACTCATTAACTCGTTGAATTTCTTTTCGCCAAGGGCCAGCTTGAGGTAGTAGTAGAGGTTAACTGCATCCTCCACGATGGCGCTCTGCCTCCTGCCCTCTTCCCCGTAGAGCTCAATGAGCTTCCTGTTCATGTCGAGGCTTATGTAGAGGGTCTTCTGCTTCTTCTCCTTCTTCAGGTCTTTTGATTTCAATTTGACCTTCTCCTCCAGTTTCTTTGGCCTGGAAGGCTTGGTAAGCTCGTTAACGGAACCGTCAAAAAGTCTCGGGATTTTATCCTTCGACAATCTCAACCACCTCTCTGGCGAGCTTTAAGAGGGCCTTTGCGGCCCGTCCGTCACCCTCAAACTCGAATATGCTCAGCCCCTGGCTCTGGGCCTTCTCGAGTGCTATGGCCTTTGGGATCGTCGTCAGAATCGGCGCATCTGGATAGGTTTCCTTCAGCTCCCTGAGGCGCATCTTGGGAACCTTAGTCTGGCGCGTGAACTTGTTGGGAACTAAACCAAGCAGCTTGAGGTTCTCGTTGGTCTCTTCCCTTATCATGCGCATCAGGTTGAACATGAGCTGCATTCCGATGACACCGAAGTAGCTGAGCTCGAGTGGGATTAGAACGTAATCTGACGCCGTGAGTGAGTTAACCAAGAAGATTCCCATGCTCGGCGGGTTGTCTATGAGCACGTAGTCGTAGTCGGGCAGTATAGGGGTTAAAGCCTTTTCAAGTCTCCTCTCGCGGTTGTAGGCGTTGATTATCTCTATTTCCTTGGCCGAGAGGTTGAGGTGGCTCGGTATCAGGTGGAGATTCTCCCTGACCTCGACGATGGTTTCTTCGACACTGCTCTCTCTCGTCATCAGCGTTCCGACGTTGTTTTCCCCGTATTCGAGCACATCCATGCCGATCAGGCCGAAGGTGAGGTTGAACTGAGGGTCGATGTCCACGAGCAGAACGCGCTTGCCCATCGAGGCCAGCGCGTGACCGAGGTTCATAGTGATCGTCGTCTTTCCAACTCCACCCTTTTGGTTGGCTACGCTAATCACCACTGCCATAGAATCACCTGCTCAAAGTTAAAGATGAAGAAGTCAGGTAAAGTCGATAAAGTCGTCGAGAACCCTCTTCGCGTAGGGGGGAAGCTCCTTTTTGTTCTTCTTGTTCCCTGAGATAACCCTCCAGATTTTGTCCGCTCCATCACCATCCGACTTGAAGGGCTTTATCGGCTCTGGGGCTATCAGGTTCTCCTTGAATGATGAGCCCATCTGGAGGGCGTGCTCCCCGCCAAGTATGTGCGGTGATTTAACTCCGGTCATGATTACCATCGCACGAACGACTTTACCCATGTCCTCGTCTATCCTAGCGCCCCACTTTATCTCCGACTTTTCACCGAGCTTCTCATAGACAATATCCATAGCGGCGTTTATCTCGCCCAGGCTTACGTCCGGACCAACGGTGAAGTGAACCAGAGCCTTATCACCGCTGCCAAACTCAACTTCAAGCATCTTGTTCTCGAGGGCGTTCTTGACGGCATCCACTGCCCTGTTGCTGGAGTCACTCTCGCCTATCCCGATGAGGGCAGCTCCACCGTTGTGCATGACGCTGTAAACGTCGGCGAAGTCAATGTTAACCATAGAGGGCAGCTTTATGGTCTCGGTGATGCCTTTGACCATCCTTGCTATTATCTCATCCGCAAAGCGGAAGGCGGCATTGATGGGCAGCTTCGGAACGAGCTTGAGGAGCTTGTCGTTCTCGATAATTATGACGGTGTCCGAGTAGTACATGAGGGCTTTTATACCCGCCCTGGCTTTCTCTATCCTTATCTTACCCTCGTTCCTAAACGGAAACGTGACAACGCTAACAACGAGCGGCTCCCTAAAGCGACCGTTGTGTCTAGCGCGCTCCTTGATAACCTTAGCGACGACTGGAGCGGCACCCGTACCTGTGCCGTTGCCCATACCTGCTGTTATGAAAACCAAATCAGCGTCACCTATGGTCTCGGCAATCTCGTGAGCGCTCGCCTCGGCTGCCCGGTAGCCTATCTCAGGGTTCCCGCCGGAACCCTTGCCGTGAGTTATCTCTCTACCAAGGAGAAGCTTCTTATGAGCCTTCGTCCTAGCAAGGTGCTGAGCATCGGTGTTCATGGCTATCAGCTCAGCACCCTGGACACCAAGTTCGTAGAGTCTAGTTATGGTGTTGTTTCCAGAACCGCCAACGCCGACTATTACAATCCTTATCAGGTCGTCTAAATTATCCTCTGAAAACCCATCTAGCTTTGCCGTCTTCGGCTCGTCGTCCAAATCGAGTTTAATTCCGGCCTGTTCCAAGAGCTTAAATACCATTGGCCCCAACCCCCTCAGTCCATCAGCCATTAGAGGATAGTGATTTTAACGTTGATTTTAGCGGCTTATTTCATGATGTAATCTGGCGTTGAGCGTTCCTCAGCCTCAAACTGATAGAGTTCCTTCTTCAGGAGCTCGCGAATGGCTTCTCTGATAATCTCGCTCCTGTTAGGATAGACTCCCTTCCTAACGAGTTGATCCATGGCGTTAATCAGTCCTTGGGGGAGCTGTACACTGATGATACGCATCTTGCTCATTGTTGCACCACCCAGTCCAGCAAGCCGCTGAAATAAGTAGTGCTTTAATTAGTTAAATACTTTGCGCTTGCTTAATATTACTAGCATATTATGATTTTCAAAAAATTTTTGAAAAAACCCAAAAAAGCAAAAAATACCTCAACTCAAGGAAGATTGGAGGGGAGAAAGGGTTTTAACTTCAGAAATTTCAGCTAACTCTGGGTGGCTCGATGAGAAAAATACTAGATAACCTTCACATCGCAAAGGTCCGTGTAGACAATGCTGAAGAGCTCATCCCAAAGTTGGGTGGGGACTTTCAGATAGTGAACGTTGAATGCTGGGAGGCAGCAGCATTTGCAGCACTCTTAGCCCTTCGTTCATTTGAGAGGGGAACAAACCACGCGAGAACCGTGGGCGGCGAGCTGCTTCTCCGTCTTGCTGGAACACTTCAGATAAAGGATGCAATAGCCCAACATGGAATAAGAAATGGAGAGAACTACCTGGTTGTCTTTGGAGGCCGTGAGCGGGCAGAATCAATACTCCAGGAACTCGGTCTCAAGGAGTTACCAATGAACGACTGTGATAAGGAAAAAGTGAAAACTTTTTTTGAAAAGGCTGCCCTCGTTGAAGTTTTATAGGCATTAGATGCCCATTTTTGTACTTCATTGAGGATAGGTTTATAAAATTCCGTCCTCATTTTCGGACTGCCTGAGGTGATGCTCGATGAGATATAAAAAGCGCAAGTACTTCCTTGCAGGGCGTATAAACCTCATCCAGCGCTCAAAAATCAGAGAACTTTTTGAGAAAGCCAGAAAAATGGAGGATGTCATTTCCCTTGGAATAGGGGAGCCCGATTTCGACACGCCCGATGTCGTTAAGGATGCTGCGAAGAGAGCCATTGACGAGGGTTACACCCACTACACGCCCAACGCAGGTATTCCAGAGTTCAGGGAGGCCATAGCTGAGTACTACAAGACCCACTACAAGGTTGACGTTTCTCCCGACGATATAATCGTTACCGCTGGCGCTTATGAAGCAACTTACCTCGCCTTCCAGACGCTTCTCGAAGGGGATGACGACGTTATAATCCCCGATCCTGCTTTTGTCTGCTATGTTGAAGATGCCAAGATCGCCGAGGCGGGGATAATAAGAATCCCCCTCCGCGAGGAGAACGAGTTCCAGATTGACCCTGATGAACTTGTCGAGGCTATAACCAAACGTACCAGGATGTTGGTTATCAACTATCCCAACAACCCAACAGGTGCAATCCTCAAGAAGAAAACCGTGAAAGCCATAGCTGATATAGCCGAGGACTACAACCTTTACATCCTTAGCGACGAACCTTACGAGCACTTCCTCTATGAGGGGGCCAAACACTACCCCATGATCAAGTACGCCCCTGACAACACAATCCTCGCGAACAGCTTCTCGAAGACCTTCGCCATGACCGGCTGGCGTTTGGGCTTTGCCATAGCGCCGACCCAGGTAATCAGGGATATGATAAAGCTCCACGCCTATGTCGTTGGCAACGTTACCTCCTTCGTTCAGATAGCAGGAATAACGGCCCTGAGAGACAAGCGCAGCTGGGAAGCAGTTGAAAGGATGCGCCAGACCTACGCCGAAAGGAGAAGGCTCGTTCTTAAGTACCTCAACAAGATGCCCCATATAACGCCATTCAGACCAAAGGGTGCCTTCTATATCTGGGCCAAAATTGGCCCAGAGCTCGATATGAGCAGTGAAGACTTCGCCGAGTGGCTACTCGAGAACGCTAGGGTTGTCGTTATTCCAGGAACCGCCTTCGGCAAGGCCGGAGAGGGATGGATAAGGATAAGCTACGCCACTAAGAAGAGTCAGCTCCTAGAGGCGCTGGAAAGAATGAATGAAGCACTATCAAAGCTCTAACGGTGAACAAGACATGGATGGTATCCTCACCATCTTCATTGCAATATTTCTTGCCGAGCTGGGGGATAAAACTCAGCTCGCAACGATAGCCTTTGCTTCCAAATACGGCTGGAAGACAGCCTTCATTGGAGCGATCTTGGGCCTGGCGGCGGTCAATCTTATCGGCGCATTTCTGGGGGACAAGCTTGGCGACGTACTGCCTCTGGACGTTGTTCACAAGCTTGCTGGAGGACTTTTCATTATTTTCGGCGTGCTAATGATACTCGGAAAGCTTTAGGGAGGAGATATCATGGACAAACGGTGGAGGTCAGTCCTGCTTGACACGCTGGTTATGACTGCCGGTTTTGGAACTCTCACCATGATGGCCGTTGCGAAGCCCGACGTCATGGCGCACTTCGGAATCGACAGTGCCGCCTACGAGTGGCAGCATATCGCCTATGTTTTCGGTCTCTTCATAGCCTTCCTTCTCGGCCATACCAAAATCTACGAAGGCAGCTTTAAGAGGAGCGTTGCAATAGCTTTGAGCTGGGCTGCTGTAACCCAGGCGCTCATCCCACTCGCTCCCAATTGGCACGTTGTAGTTTTCCTGAGATTCATTCAGGGATTCGTCGTCACGCTCGTTCCGCTCTTTAGCACCCAGATAGCCCACTTCTTCGTGGCTGAAAGGCCCTTCGCCAAGGGCATAATCCTCTCTGGCATTTTCTGGGGTGGCGTGTTCGGAAGCATAAGCGCAAAGTACGCTGTTGAGGCTTTCGGTTGGAAAGGCGGCTTCTGGAGCACAGTCGTTATCATGTACACTGTCCTGGCCATATGGTGGCTGTTCACCGAGGACTTTGAGATAAGCCACAGAAATGAGGCCAGCACAAAGATCAACGTCTGGAAGATGCCGTTCACCTGGATCCTTGGCCTGACTTTCTTCCCAGCTCTGTGGATAATCTTCACCATCGTCGGCTTCTCAGCTTCGCTCGGCTATGAGATCGGCTGGACTAAGGAGCACGTGGCAACTCTAAGTACCAGCCTGAACATATCAAAGGCCCTCTGGAGCATAGGTATGGGCTACGTGGGCTACCTGCTCTCAAGAAAGAACCCGACAGCCAGGGGACTCTTCAAGGCCATTGTTCAGGTCATGATATTCTCCTACGCGGTGGCCTTTGTCGGTCTGCTCGTGTATGGGAAGGCCATGCTGGCGGGCAACTACACCCTCGCCCTTGCTTCCGTTGTCCTCATCGGCGCCCTCCAGGGGACGGGACCGGCGTTCTGGACCAGCGCTCCAGCCACCTACCCGAAGAGCATCTTCCCCAAGGCCAGCTTTGCCCTTGGACTCATCTCCAACTCTGCCAACATCATAGCCCCGGGCCTTACTGATGTGCTGGCAAGGCAGAGTACTGCCCTCGCCCTCGGGGAGCTGGCGATAATGCCCCTCCTCGGAATCCTGACGCTGGTGATTGTCTCGAGGATGAAACTCCCCGTGGAGGAACTCGGCGATGAGGTCTAAGCCCATCGTCATTTCCTTCTTTCTGCTTTTGGCGGCTTACTTCTACGGCATGGCAGCGATAAGCTTTGGAGATAGGTACACCTTCGGGGGCTTTATCGTAATAGCGACGATCCATCTCATATTCGCCTATGGAATCAAAACTGGCCGCGATCTCGTAGTCGATGTCGCTCCCCATATAGCACTCCTTGACTTTCTCTTCGGCCTGCTGTGGGTTCTCATCGGCCTCTCAATTCCAGCGGTAAGCTTAACGCTGCTCTCAGCACTGGCGCTTTTCATACTGCTGGATGAGGACGTCAGAGTGGAGCTGAAGAGCTGAACAATACCTCTGCCTGTGCATCCTGAGACTGTCGTTTCAGTCCCCCGGCTCTGCCGAAGGAAGGTACTTGCACGTCTTCTCAAACTTGCGAGTTTAACATGGTTTGACTCAAAAGCCAGCGAATGAAGAGCCTGCGAAGTTAGTATGTGAAGAAAAATGCACGAACCCCATCAAATTCTTCCAGCAAAGCGGACTTCACCTTAAATCCGCTGGAATGAGTTTGCATGTCTTTTTCAAAAACAGCAATTTCCAGGGGTTTAACTTGAAAACCTGTGAATTGAAATGTTTCACTTTCCTCTTAACGCCCGAAGGGCGTTATTCCTGCAGTGAAACGATATAAAACTGGCAAAATGCGAAGTAAACCACTCAAAAACTACCAGTTTGAGAAGACATGCGAGCCTTGATCAAACTCAACGGGACTATCGTCCCGTGCGTTGAAGCGGAGCTTCAACGTCGCGCAGGCGAAGTTTGTTAGAATGTGGTGCGGTGGCCGGGATTTGAACCCGGGTCACCGGCTTGGAAGGCCGGTGTCCTAGACCAGGCTAGACTACCACCGCATTGAGAGAAAGTGGTGGGGCGAGGGGGATTTGAACCCCCGACACCCGGATCTTCAGTCCGGCGCTCTCCCAGGCTGAGCTACCGCCCCATGCCCAATGGATAGGGTAGAGAGCGTATTTATAAATCTTGCGGTGGTGTGGCCAGAGGTCTTTCAAAACCTAAAGAAGATGGAAAGAAACAGTCATATCTTCGGCTCAACCGCGTAAACCGTCCTGTCCTCCCCAAGGGCTTCCATCAGACCGCGATGCCTCCTGACGCAGCTCTCGCACTCGCCGCAGTGTATAGGCTTGCCATCCTCCGTGAAGCCCTTCGGCATGTAGCAAGAGTTAGAGTACTCGTACTTTGCATCTAGCTCTTTCAAGAGTTTTGCGATTTCCTTCTTGTCGAGGTCTATGAGCGGGGCAACGACCCTAACTTCCGCCATCGCTCCGTACTTCAGCATCTCGTTCATCCTCTCGACGAACTCGGGCGTGTTGTCGGGGAACGTTGCTCCCTCTTCAGCGTTGAAGCCAACTATTATATCGCCTCCACCAAGCGCATCAAGGAGCGAAGCAGCGACGCTGATGAGAACGACATTCCTTGCTGGAACCCAGACGCTTTTCGCAGTTTCCTGTGCAACGCTCATATCTTCGAGCTCTTCAGCGGTCACCTTCGGAGTCTCGCCGCAGACCAAGGTCGTCCCCCTCAGCTTCGAGAACTCCTCGAGAAAGTCAAGCCTAACTATTTTCAGCGGAACGTCCAGCTCCTTCGAGAAGAATTCCGCGACCTTGTTAGTGACCTTCTCCTCGTTGCTGCCGTAGTTTACTGTCAGCATTATCACCTCGTCGTAGTTCCTCTTCGCCCAGTAGAGGCAGGCCGTCGAGTCGAGCCCCCCGGAAAATAACACAACTGCGCGCTTCATGTTATCACCCCGCTTAGGTTAAAAAGAGGACTGAAGGTTAAAAACCTACTCCAGCGCCAGCCCAACTATTTCCTCAACACTCTCAAAGCCTTCCTCCTCGAGATACCTCGCTATTCCCTCGTTTATCTCCCTGAAGACCTTCCAGTCGCGTAGGGCCACTGCAGTTCCTATCTGGAGCGCTCTTGCTCCAGCGAGGAAAAACTCCACAGCATCCTGCCACGTGGTTATGCCGCCTATCCCGATGACCGGGATATCAAGGGCCTTGGCCAAATCGTAGACCGCCCTCAAGGCGACGGGCTTGACCCCCGGACCAGAGTAGCCGCCGACTCTGTTGCTCAGTATCGGCCTCCTCGCGTAGACGTCTATCGCTATCGCCTTCAGCGTGTTTATGGCTGCGACCGCATCTGCACCGGCCTTTTCAGCGGCCAGACCGAGCTTCGTTATGTCGTCTATGTTTGGCGTAAGCTTCGCTATAACGGGCTTGTCCGTCACGTCCTTAACGGCTTTGACGACCTCGTAGACCATCTCCGGCCTCTGGCCTATCTCCATGCCGTAGCCCTTCGCATGGGGGCAGCTAAGGTTGAGCTCGAAAGCATCTGCCACGTCGCTCAGCTTTTCAGCGAGAAAGGCGAACTCCTCCGGTGTTCCGCCGAATATCGAGACTATTAGTGGAAAGTCAAAGGTGTAGCCTTCGACCATCTCCAGAAAGCCCTTCCAGCCGGGATTCGGCAGTCCCATCGCGTTTATCAGTCCATAGGGGAGCTCCACGATAGTGGGGTTGTCGTAGCCATTTCTCGGCTCGATTCCGATGGACTTGGTAACGACGCCGCCAGCACCTTCCTCATGAGCGCGTATCCACTGTTCAGGGGTCTTATCGTTTACTCCAGAAGCTAAGAGGAGGGGATTCCCAAGCTTGAGCTTAGCAACTTCAACGCTCAGCATTTTCACACCTAAAGGGCAAAAATGGTGGAGAGTTATTAAGATTTTGCTTTTCATTTAGTGGTCCGCGGGGGATACTTATATAAAAAAGGTTAATTCTACAGCAATTCAATGTCTACGACAAAAAATAAAGAGAATAAAGATTATTCATGCATTGTCCTTGCTACCAGTGAAAGTACACTTCGTATGTTGTTCTGTCATTGTCCTTGTACCAATATTTAGCTCCGATAGCATTATACACCCGCACATAGGGAGGTTTAGCTGTTGTGCTTCCCGCGGCTCTATAAAGGGTTACCGTTACGTCTGCTGTAATCGCTTCATAGTCAATTCCGAATGTAAATGTAACTGATTGAACCATCCATCCTGGCCCGTCTTCATTAGTTTCAAAGTTTATCCATTGCGGAGAGTTATGAATTGTTCCAGCATAACTGGGTGGGGTTAATGGGACAGAGTAGTCAGTAGTTATGGAACCCCCTTCCAGGTCCAGTATATACTGAGGTGTAATTACATATTCGGTGACAACCCACCAAGATGAGCCTATCATATACGTATCTATTCTATACTGGACATGCGCAAAAACTTTTCTTTGTCTATAAAATGATGAATATGTATTGTCTAAGGTAATATGGTCATCTGTATTTGCTATTGCTATGCTTTTATCTCCTTTTTCCCACCCATTTGGATCAGGTTCATCCCATATTACGTATTGATAGAAGCTGTCATACCATAACCCCGTGGGTCCTGGTAGTTCCGCTCCAGATGAGATGTGCCATTCAACCTTTGTTCCGGGAGCTGCATGAATTACTCCTGCAGGAAGGAGTGCAGTGTCTGTATCTGACGAAAGAGATTCAATACTGTATAGAATCCCATCAGATTCCTTTATTTTTCCGTTGCTGAGTTTTGAAAATGCCTTGTTAGCACTGTTTTTTAGCTTCTCGATATCTCTATTACTGAGAACCTTTGTATTCAACTTTATCCTCAAGTTTATCTGAGTTAATGGATTTTTAGGTTCAAATACGATGAATTTTCCTCCTGAGTACATCTTGTCTCCTTGAATTCCCACAATAGAAATGAAATATTTTCTTTCCATAAAGGTAGTCCTCTTAACAGTAGTTAGTTTCCCATTAATTAGTTCTACCATTTCTTTTGTTCCAATTGGAATTCTCTGGATTTTTAAAGAAGCACTTGTTGATCCTCTAATCCTTTCAACTTTGACTATTTTTGGAGGGTTGGTGTTGTAATCTATGATTGCGAGGATAAGCTCACCAGTGAAAGGTTTCCCATTTAGAATAGGCTCCACATTAAAAGTTGCCAATCCTGCAGGTTTGCCTTGAAGCCAGTCATAGTAGAGAGAGTACAACTCTGGCGAGTCCTTGGCAGAAACCCCCCTGGCTTTCCGGCACTATAACAAAAACTAAAAGTGCAATGCCAAGAGCCAGCAGTGGTTTCCACTTCACTTAACAACGCCTCCAGCAGTTTTGCGTGTAAATTTAATCATCAGTCATATATAAATTTTTTGATTTATTAAAGATAGTTAGTATTTAACTATTATATATTTAAAAAAGTCTTTCAAACTATGGTTTTATTCCTCTATTGGCCAAAAGAAAGCTGAGTAAAAGAGCAAACGTTTCTGATCATATTGGCTGAATGTGTCTTTAGAAAAGCCTTGTAGTGGCGGCGGGCGGGCCCGGGGGTGGGAACCCTCCACCGTCCGCTTCCACCGGGACTCGCTCACCCCCGCTACCCCACGAGCGCCGAACGTCCCGCCTACCGCTGCTCCCTTCCGGGCCTGGCGGGGTTCGGCGGGCAAAGGGCGTTAGTCCGGCCCTCCAGCCGGACCCCGCCCACCGTCGGCCCCGTGGGACGAGGGATCATCGTTGTGCCCCGGCTTCCGCAGGCGGCTTTGGGAACCGCCCCCCGGGCTTCGGCCCCGGCATATCGGCGGTTTCCGGTTACAGGGGACGCCGAACCCCCCGGCCTAGCCCGCCGCCAGCTAACTTATCCGCTCCTAGATATATAAAGCTTTGGTAGGTTCGCAAACCAAAGGTTGCCCACCATTGGATTGAAAAATTTTCATAAGTTCCTGCACGGATGGGTGCACAGGTGATACATCATGCGCCTAACTGAACACCCTGTTCTGCGTTTTGAACGCGGAAGAGAAGTTATCATATACTTTGAAGGACAGCCAATCAAGGCCTACGAGGACGAAACCATCGCCGCTGCACTTCACGCTAATGGAATCAGAGTCCTGAACTACTCGGCCAACGAAAAGCGTCCAAGAGGCCTCTTCTGTGCCATTGGAAAGTGCTCCTCCTGTTTGATGGTTGTTAACGGAATCCCCAACGTCAGGACGTGCATAACCCTCGTCGAGGACGGCATGACCATAGAGCGCCAGAGAGGGAAGGCCGAGCTCCCGAAGGACATCAAGCCTCCGGAGTGGAAGGATGCCAAGGTCGTGAAGGCAGATATCGTCATCATTGGAGGTGGGCCCGCCGGACTGATGGCGGCAATCCATGCGGCCGACGCAGGAGCAAAGATCGTTCTTCTCGACGAGAATCCGATGCTCGGCGGTCAGCTCGTCAAGCAGACCCACAAGTTCTTTGGCAAACGCGAGCAGTTCGCTGGAGTGAGGGGCGTCGAGATAGCCAGGATTCTGGAGGATGAAGTCAGAAAAAGGGAGAACGTCGAGGTCTTCCTCGAAACTTCAGCGGTGGGAATATTCCAAGATGGAGATGAGAAGCTCGTTCTGGCCGTCAAAAACAACCGCGAGCTGATAGAGTTCCGTGGAAGGGCCGTCATCGTCGCCACCGGTGCGATGGAGAAGATGATTCCCTTCGAGAACAACGATCTGCCCGGAATCTACGGTGCTGGAGCCATTCAGACCCTCATGAACACCTACGGGGTGAAGCCGGGCGACAAGGTTCTAATCGTTGGTGCGGGCAACGTGGGACTTATTCTGGCGTATCAACTCATTCAGGCTGGAGTTGAAGTCAAGGCTATAGTCGAGGCGATGCCGAAGGTGGGAGGCTACTTCGTTCACGCGGCCAAGGTTAGACGCTTGGGCGTTCCGATACTGACCAGGCACACTATTCTTCGCGCTGAAGGAAGGGAGAGGGTCGAGAGGGCCGTTGTTGCTCAGCTCGACGAGAACTGGAACGTTATTCCCGGAACGGAGAAGGTCTTCGAGGTCGATGTGATAGCCCTCGCGGTTGGCCTGAGGCCGAGCATAGAGCTCCTCCACCAGGTAGGCTGCCAGATAAAGTACATCCGGGAGCTCAGCGGCCATGTGGCAGTTCGCGACGAGTGGATGGAGACAACCGTGAGAGGCATCTTCGTGGCCGGCGATTCTGCCGGAATAGAGGAGGCTACCACTGCGATGCTGGAGGGCAAGATAGCAGGAATAGCCGCTGCCCTGAGGCTCGGCATAGCCGACGAGAGCTGGGTCAAAGAGATAGAGAAGGCACAGAGAGACTTGGACGAGTTCCGCTCCGGACCCTTTGGCAGGCACGCTATGGAAGGTGTTAAGAAAGCTCTGGTGGTGAGAGAATGAGCGAGATTCCTGAGTACCTGAGAACCGGCTACATAACGCCCGAGGAGCTTCAGAAGTTCATCCCGCTTCCGAGCAAGGAGAGATTGAGGAAAAGGCCAGTGGCAATTCCAGAGTGTCCGCAGGAGATACCCTGCGCCCCCTGCAGGGAGATATGCCCTACTGGAGCCATAAGCATGCCCACGCCGAACGATTTGCCCATCGTTGACTATGACAAGTGCATAGGCTGCTCCCTCTGTGTCCAGATATGCCCTGGCCTAGCGTTCTTCATGATGCACTACGTTGGTGACAAGGCGAGGATAACGATGCCCCACGAGCTTCTGCCGGTTCCGGAGAGGGACGAGGAGGTCGTTCTCCTTAATCGCGTCGGGGAGCCTGTTGGCAAGGGGAAAGTCCTCACGGTAGTCCCGAGGGAGAAAAGCAAGGGTGACACGCCGATAATCACTGTGGAGGTTCCAATAGAACTCGCCTGGGAGATCAGAGCGGTTAAGGTGGTGAGAGAATGACGGCCGCCGAGATTGTATCTGATGGGTGCCAAAAGATGGGACACCTCTGTAAGGTTCACAGTTATCTCGCGCCCGAAGGGCGCATTTCAGGGGTGAACAACAGAATGGCATCA
The DNA here is from genome assembly GCF_012027415.1 of Thermococcus sp. GR6. Lineage (NCBI taxonomy): Archaea > Methanobacteriati > Methanobacteriota > Thermococci > Thermococcales > Thermococcaceae > Thermococcus > Thermococcus sp. GR6. The sequence continues at coordinate 644,641 of NZ_SNUM01000002.1, read as the reverse complement.
ATTGCGCGGGCACCCAATATCGTTGAAGCTAGTTCGGGAGTCAGAAACATTCCTCCAGCGCTTTCATCAGAAAGGGCTGTGGTGGTGAGAGAATGAGCGGGAAGAAAATCGTCTGCCGCTGCAACGACGTCACGGTTGAAGACGTCGAGAGGCTCATCGACTCGGGCATCACGGACATCGAGGAAATCAAGCGGCTTCTCAGGATAGGCATGGGGCCCTGCCAGGGAAGGACGTGCATCCCGATTGTAATCTCAATCCTCGCGAGGAAGACGGGAAAGAGGCAGGAGGATATACCGCTCCCAAAGTCGAGGGTTCCGATAATGCCCGTCCGCGTCGAGGTTCTGGTGGGTGGTGCCGATGAGTAAGATAGCGATCATCGGCGGCGGAATAATAGGCGTCGCAACGGCCTATGAGCTGGCAAAGCTCGGAGAAGAGGTAATCCTCTTCGAGAAGAACTACTTCGGCTCGGGTTCGACCTTCCGCTGTGCAACGGGAATACGGGCGCAGTTCACGGACGAGGCCAACATCAGGCTCATGAAGTACTCCATCGAGCGCTGGGAGAGACTTGAAGAGGAGCTCGGGGCCGAGATAGGCTTCCGGCACTCCGGTTACCTCTTCCTGGCGACGAGCGAGGAGGAGGTTGATGCGTTCAAGAACAACATAAAGCTCCAGAACAGCTTTGGCGTTCCCACGAGGCTCATAGATATGGACGAGGCAAAGGAAATAGTCCCGCCACTCAACACAGAACCGTTCTTGGCCGGGGCCTGGAACCCGATGGACGGAAAGGCCAACCCATTCAAGACGCTCTTTGCATATCTCACGAAAGCCAAGGAGATGGGCGTTGACGCGAGGGAGCACACCGAAGTTGTGGCTCTGGAGCGCGAGGGAGACGAGATAATCGCGGTGAAGTTCAGAAGCAACGGAAATGTGGAGAGCGTTAAGGTTAACGCCCTTCTCAACGCGGCCAACGCATGGGCACCGCTGATTAACGAGATGGCAGGCCTGAGCAGGGAACTCGTTCCAATAACCGCATACAAGCACCAGCTCGTGAAGACGGAGCCCCTCAAGCCAGGTCAGGTCGAACCCCTCGTCTGTCCGCCGAGCTGGAACGACAGCTACCTCATCCAAGACGGCGAGGACGGTGGAATAATCTGTGGCTCGGGAATAGAGCACAAAGCCAAAAGCCTCGACGACTACGAGCCGACCTACGACTTCCTGAGGGGTGTGCTGAGATACGCCGTTCAGATAATTCCCGCCATCAGACACGCCCATATCGTCCGCCAGTGGGCCGGCTTCTACGCTAAAACTCCTGACAAGAACCCTGCCATAGGAAGGCTCCTCGACAACTTCTACATTGCGGCAGGCTTCTCCGGACACGGCTTTATGATGGCGCCAGCGGTTGCCCAAGCGATGGCGGAGTTCATGACCAAAGGAAGAAGCAAAGTGCCCCTCGACTGGGAGTGGTACGACCCGTACAGATTCGAGCGCGGCGAACTGAGGAGCTCGGCCTTTCAGATAGGCTAATATATCCCAAAAGTCTGCCAAATATTCTTTTGTTTTCTACACTATGTGACGCAGGTTATTCGAGAATGGGAGTAAAATTTAAATAGGTATTCTCAGAATTAATGCACGCATACGTACTTCCACGCCTCTTTCTGTCCTCTTCAAGGTCAGGAGGTGATCACCGTGATTAGGGTTGAGAGCGCCCTTTCAGCCTTTGGGGTTGAGAAGTCTCCATGGGGTCTTGAGCAGGGGGTGGGGCACGGAGAATTCATGGAAATCTTCGAGCCACTTCCAGAAATAGGCGAAATTCTCCAGAAGAGCGAGAGTCTTGAGGAGGCAAGGGAGAAGCTCCTGGAATTCACGAGGAACCTGGGGTGGAAGTTCAAAAGCGGCGAGATAGAGGTAAGCCCCATAGACAGGTGGCTCGCCATCTATGCCTGCGACGTCTTTGAGAACATTCTCTCGCCATACAACGAAAAGGCAGCAGGCTTCTCAACGCTGGAATATCTCTGGAAAGCCGCCAAGGGCGACGAAAAGACCCTTAGTGTTCTCACTAAGGGATTCCTCGAGGAGTTCAGGCACCTCTTCCTTGCCATGTCTGGCAAGGCCAACTACTCCAAGGGCTGGCTTGGGCCGAAGCTGGAAAAAGCAGGCATAGTTTCACCCGACTTCAGTAAGGTTCACGGCAGGGAGGCAGGGAAGCTGCGCTCCGACTACCTCGATAAGGTCTACGAGTACATAAAGGCCTGGCTCGACCGCTATCCGAGTGGACTCGACGGGAGGATAATCAAGAAGAGGGAGGAGCAGAGGAAGCAGCTCGAGGAGTACTGGGGCATAGGCGATGAGGAGTGGTTCGACTACAGGTGGCAGTTCAGCCATGTCCTCAAGGGCAGGAAGGGCCTTGAAATCCTCAGAGAGCTCAACGAACTTGGCATCGTCAAGGTTCCAGAGGAGGATCTGGAAGAAGTCGAGAGGGCAGTCAAGTATCGCATTCCCTGGGGAATAACACCTTACTACCTCCACCTCTGGGACTTTAAGGAGCCCTACAAGGAGGACAGGCACGTCAGAAGGCAGGTGATGCCGCCCAAGTGGTACATGGACAACATGATACTCCACCGCAAGGACAGAGAGTACGCCTTCGACTTCATGGGCGAACACGACACCTCTCCGATAGACCTCGTCACGAGGAGGTACGTGATGATAGCGATCCTCAAGGCCTTCGACACCTGCCCACAGATATGCGTCTACTGCCAGAGGAACTGGGAGGTCCTTGAACCCTTTATGGCAGGCTCGTTCCCGGGATGGGACAAGATAGAGAAGGCTATAGAGTGGTTCGGCGAGCGCGAGTCGATGATAGACGTGCTCATAACCGGAGGAGACCCCTTCGCCCTGAGCAACAAGATTATAGACAAGATAATGTCCCGTCTGAGCGAGTTCGACCACGTCATTAACATCCGCTGGGGAACAAGGATTCCAGTGACCGTCCCAATGCGCATAACTGAAGAGCTGGCCGAGATACTCGGATTGTACATCGAGCCAGGCAAGAGGAACGTGGCCGTCTCGACCCACGTAGAAACAGCCTACGAGGTAACCCCAGAGATGGCCAGGGCAGTCTACAACCTCCGGAGGCAGGGAATATACGTCTACAACCAGCTGGTCTACCAGAGAAACGTCAGCAGGCGCTTCGAGAACGTTGCACTTAGAATAGCCCTCAAGAAGATCGGCATCGATCCATACTACACCTTCTATCCCAAAGGTAAGATCGAGCAGAGAGACTATCTCGTGCCGATAGCGAGGGTCATCCAGGAGAGGAAAGAGGAGGCAAGGCTCTTACCGGGCCAGTTCAGGACGGACGAGCCGATCTTCAACGTGCCGAGGATGGGCAAGAACCACCTGAGGGCCTGGCAGGACAGGGAGCTCATAGCCATAAAGCCCGACGGAAGCAGGGTGTACCTCTTCCACCCGTGGGAGAAAGGCATCAGCGAGACGAAACTCTACACATACACGGACGTCCCAATAGAGGAGTATCTCCGCTATCTGGAGAGCATCGGGGAAAAGCGGGAAGACTACGAGACCATCTGGTACTACTACTGAGGGCTTTCTACTCTTTTTGATATTTTACTGGCAAGAAAAGGTTATAAAGGGGCCCCAATTAGCATCGTGAGGGTCATCATGAGGATAGTCTTTGACATAGGCGGTTCAGTTCTCGTTCCGGACGATCCCGACATCGATTTTATCAAGGCCATCGCGTATGAGCTCACCAAGATAAGCGAGGACCATGAGGTGGCTGTGGTAGTCGGTGGCGGCAAAGTGGCGCGCAAGTACATCAAGGCTGCGAAGACCTTCACGCCCAACGAGACCTTCAAGGACTACATAGGAATTCACATCACCAGGGCCAACGCAATGCTTCTGATAGCTGCGCTCGGCGAGAAAGCTTATCCCTTCGTCGTCCAGGACTTCAGGAAGGCCTGGGAGGTCATACAGCTCAAGAAGATACCCATAATGGGCGGAACTCACCCAGGACACACGACCGATGCGGTCGCTGCCCTTCTCGCCGAGTACCTGCAGGCCGACCTTCTGATCGTGGTCACCAACGTTGACGGTGTCTACGACAGCGATCCGAGGAAGAATCCTGACGCAAAGAAGCTCGACAGGATAACCGTGGATCAGCTCGTCGACATAGCAATGGAGGGCGAAAGCAAGGCCGGTGGAAGCGGCGTCGTCGATGCCCTTGCTGCGAAGTTCATCCAGCGCGGCAAGATAAGGACGTACATCGTGGGCAAGAAGGACGCTTACAGCCTCTTCGATGTGATAAAGGGGAAGCACAACGGGACGGTTGTGGAGCCCTGAGGTTTTTATTAATTTTTGTCCGGATTTTCCGGAAAGGTTTTATAGTTCCTGAAAGTAAGATGACATCATGTCGCTGAACGGCTCGGTTGATGAGTCGATTTTTTACAAGAAGAATAAGACCTCCGAAGAAGCCAAAAAGTTTTGGGAAATGTTTTTTAGGAAATTCCATGCGAGGGTTGAGGAACTCGAAGAAGTTGACGTTAACGGTCAGAAAGTGAAAAGATTGGTTTTTGAAAAGGATATTACTGCGGGAGGCTTCGTGTTTCCAAAGCTATTTGAAAACGATAAAGTGGTTTTAGAGTATTCAGACCCAAAAACGGGATTAACGTGGGTTGGGAAGTTCCCATTCAAACATGCTCTGTTTAAAAAGAAGGCATCATTCAATGGGGCTATCTTTGAGGGGATAATGTCCTTTTATAAAGCCACCTTTGAGGAAGAGGCTACGTTTGACAATGCAACGTTCAAAGGTTATGTGTCGTTTGACCGGGCAGTATTTAAAGGAACAGCCAGATTTAATGATGCAAAATTTGAAAATGCTGAAGACCTATTTCCACCTACAGCAAACAGAGAGGACCAGATGAAACGATTTTGGAAAGAAGTTTCTCCGGAATTAAGAGTTGGACATGAACATCCACAAAAAAAGAAGCTCCGGGATGGTAGTTATTACACTAATGACTTCTATGAATTCTCGGCCACGTTTATTAGAGCGTCTTTTCAGAATAGGGTTTCCTTTAAAAATGCAACATTTTATGGGGCTACCAGATTTAGTTTCTCGAAATTTGAGGAGGAGTCACCTGGGGATTCGTTTTATGTCGAGTTTGAAAAAACGAAATTCTTAGGTCCTTCAACTGAGTTTATTAAGTGCACTTTTCATTATGAGTCCAGATTTGATAATACTGAATTCAGAGGCTATGTTAATTTCAAAGGATCAGTATTCGAAAAATTTGCAGAGTTTAGTAATGCAAACTTTCTAGTAGACGTTGAGACTAGGAGTGCTGGACGTTTCGGATTTTCTCCCATTGACTTTAGAGGAGTTCGGTTTAAGGGTGATGCATCATTTAGGGGTGCCCAATTTTACTCTAAGCCTAACTTCTCAGAAGCTCATTTTGAAGGTTCTGTAGCATTCACTAGGACTATAGAGATGGGCGCACGATATTGCACGTTTCATCGAGGAGCCGATTTTGTAGAGTGCGTTTTTGAAAAGGAGGCTGATTTTCAGTGGTGTATCTTTCGTGAACCAAGTATCCCGGTTATAAATCCAAATTATGAATATCCACAGACGAGCTTTGCCCGCTCCACGTTTAAAGATGTCGCTGCTTTTGACTTTGCGGAGTTTGGAAAAGCTATCTTCAACTTTGCTGTCTTTGAGAAGGGAGCGAGGTTCAATTACACTATATTCTATGATGAAGCCCAATTTGAAGAAACAAAGTTCAGAGAGCCAGTAGAGTTCCATAGCACGAGATTCATTGAAAACGTCAGGTTTAAATCAACATTTTTTGATAGTATTGCAGAGTTCCCAGAAGCTATATTTCTCCAGTCTGCTGACTTCAGTGGGGCAATATTCAACAACAGGGCTGATTTTAAAAGAGCGTTCTTCAACGGAGATGCAATATTCAGGGATGCTTCTTTTAGATTGAGCGTTGATTTTTCAGAGAAGCCGACGGAAGAAGAGCTTAGAAAAGTTTTGAGTGATGTGCGATTGAAAGATGTACTACTCTCAAAAAAGATTCAGATTAATTTTGGGTATAAATTTGGGGGCAAAGTTGATTTTTCCCATACTAGCGTAACTGCTATGAAATTCGTTGAATTAGATAAGCTCATTCCCGAATCCTCTGATTATGAAATGCTTCTTCAGGAATTTGCTGGATTATTCCGTGTTCCCGAAGCAATCATAGAATCTGCTCGCATCCAAAGAGTAAGTTTTGACAAAGAAGGCAAACGGGAAGAAGCCGACAGAATGTTTGTCCTCGAAATGCGTGCCAGAAGGAGAGTTAGATCCGAGAGAGCGAATATGAAAATTCGTAATTTCCTTGAGTGGCTCATTGGCGATCTGCCTTCGGAATATGGCACAAACTGGAGGCGAATTATCTGGGTGAGCCTATTAGTTGTATTGTATTTTGGTATCGCATATTGGCTTGAGATACTAAGCTATAGTTTTTATACTGAATGGGATATTGAGTGGTTTAAGTGGTTAGACTTGGGTATGTTTTGGACGCTTTTTGGAGTTTCATACTTGGTAGTTTTGTATTATCGTGGCATTTTTGAAAACATAACTACCTTGGAGGAATTCATTAGTGGAATTCGACGCTATTGGAAATATTGGGTAATTGTATTAGGCCCAACGTATTTAGCATGGATTGGATTATCTAACTTTTCTTTACCCTTTAATGCAAGAGTGTTGAACAAAGCAACCATTCAGCTCTCGAATAATGTGATAATCGCTCTAAATCCAGAGAATCCTGGAAGTTGCTTTGGAACTCTCCTTAACTCCCTCTACTACTCCCTCGTCACCTTCACCACCCTCGGCTACGGGGACATGCACCCGACAGGCTGGCTGAAGGCTTTAAGTGCCGCTGAAGCCCTCACCGGCGCTGTCTTCATGGCGCTTATTGTCGCCGTCATAGCAAGGAAGTGGATGCGCTAATCAACCTTCGGTTAAGGCCAACTTTTTATATCCCGCCTTCCTCTTTTCTCCGGTGGTGTCTATGAAAATCGTCGTCATCGGTTCTGGAACTGCCGGAAGCAACTTCGCCCTCTTCATGAGGAAGCTCGACAGGAAAGCTGAGATAACCGTCATCGGAAAGGAGGAGACGATGCAGTACTCGCCGTGTGCGCTCCCCCACGTGATAAGCGGCACAATAGAGAAGCCCGAGGATGTTATAGTCTTCCCGAACGAGTTCTACGAGAAGCAGAAAATAACCCTCATGCTCGGCACCGAGGCCAAGGAGATAGATAGGGAGCGGAAGGTTGTCATCACCGATAAGGGCGAAGTTCCCTACGATAAGCTCGTTCTGGCCCTAGGCTCAAAGGCCTTCGTTCCGCCGATCAAGGGCGTCGAGAACGAAGGAGTTTTCACACTCAAGAGCCTCGACGACGTGAGGAAGATAAAGGCCTACATAGCCGAGAGAAAGCCGAAGAAGGCCGTGGTCATAGGTGCCGGCCTGATCGGTCTTGAAGGCGCGGAGGCCTTCGCAAAGCTCGGCATGGAGGTTCTCGTCGTCGAGCTGCTGGACAGGCTTCTGCCCACGATGCTGGACAAAGATATCGCCAAGCTCGTTCAAACGGAGATGGAGAGGCACGGCGTTTCCTTCCGCTTCGGCGTCGGTGTGAGCGAGATAATAGGCAGCCCCGTCAAGGCCGTAAAAATTGGTGACGAGGAAGTCGAGGCTGATCTGGTTCTCGTCGCCACCGGTGTGAGGGCCAACGTTGACCTCGCTAAAAAAGCGGGCCTCGAAGTTAACCGCGGAATAGTCGTCAACGAGCACCTCCAGACGAGCGACCCTGACATATACGCGATAGGCGACTGTGCGGAAGTTATTGACGCCGTTACTGGGCAGAGAATCCTCAGCCAGCTGGGAACTTCTGCAGTGAGGATGGCAAAAGTGGCAGCGGAGCACATAGCAGGAAAGGACATCGCCTTCAGGCCCGTCTTCAACACGGCAATAACCGAGCTCTTCGGCCTTGAGATCGGCACCTTCGGCATAACGGAGGATAGGGCGAGGAAGGAGGGCATCGCGATAGCCGTCGGTAAGTTCAAAGGCTCCACCAAGCCCGAGTACTATCCCGGCGGCAAGCCGATAACAGTGAAGGTCATCTTCAGGAAAGACGATAGAAAGCTCATCGGAGCGCAGATAGTCGGCGGCGAGCGCGTCTGGGGCAGGATAATGACGCTCTCCGCCCTAGCACAGAAAGAGGCAACCGTCGAGGACATCGTTTACCTCGAAACGGCTTACGCCCCGCCGATAAGCCCGACGATAGATCCGATAAGCGTTGCGGCCGAGATGGCTTTGAGGAAGTTCAAGTGACCCCTCTTTTCTCTTCACATTTCAGCAAACTTTAAGTTCATTCTGGCAAACTTGGGTTTTAGGTGATGCTAGTGAAGGTTAGTGATAGGAATAAGATACTGCTTGGAATCGGGACCGGAGTGCTGCTGGCGTCGAGCCTGAGGATCTTCGTTGCCGGCGCTTATTCCAGCCTTGAGAAGACGTTCTTCTACGGCGTGAACTTCCCATCAGGACTTGGTATAATACTCCTCATACTCGCCGCCATCCTCGTTGGTAAAATGAGCAGAAAAGCTGGAGGGGCCCTAATGGCGGCCTACGCGGTGGCTTCCCTTGCCACTGACGCCACCGAGTACACCCACCTGATAGCGGCCTTCACCATTCCGATCGCCCTCGCACTCGTCAAGGAGCTCGACGTGAAATACCTAACAATGGGCCTTGTGGCCGACTTGAGCCTCAGGGTTCTCGCGGTCGGGGGCGAACCCCTAGACTTCCCGCACACGAGGGTCATCCTTGCGGTTCTGGTGCTCCTCGGGGCCTTCGCCCTCTGGAAGGAAGAGGGAACTCTCAAAAAACCTGGCTTCGGCCTCTACACCTTCGCAGCCCTGCTGGAGCTCGGCCTCATCTATCCGAATGCCATCATGCGCTACTCGGGAATCACCGTCTATTACCTACCGCATTTCATAGGCTACTCGCTTGTCATTGGTCTGGCGATTATTGCAGGACCCTACCTGGCCAAAAAACCTGGCGTAGCGTCTGCCCTTCTCATCGTAGGTGCGGCGACGCTCTTCGTCAAGCCTGCCAGTTTGATAGGTCTTCCCCTTGCCCTTGCATCAGCCATAGCTCTCGTCGAGAGCGCTAAGGGCAGCAGGGGTGGGGTAATCGGCGCCGCTTACCTCTTCCTCGTGGCAACTTTGGCTTTGGGCGCCTACGTCGGCAGGGATATTGGACTGCCCTTCATGGAGGACAACCTTGAAGCCCTAATTCTAGCCGCTTCCGTGATCTACACTCTCGCGAGCTACGGTGGAAGTGCCGAGGTTAGGCTTCCAAACGCGAAAGAAACAGCGGGCCCGCTCCTCGGCCTCGCAGTGGTTTCGGTAATAGTTCTCGCCCTCTTCAACGTGGGCCCAACTTACGTTGAAGCCAAGAAGGACGTCCTCATCTGGAGCTACAATGTCCACCAGGGCTTCGGGCCTTACCAGGGGACGTTCAACGGCTACGAGCTGATTAACCTCCTGAAGGAGCATAAGCCTGATATCTGGGCGGCGCAGGAGGTCGTCGGTGGAATGATCGGCAACGGCTACCAGGATGTCCCCCTGATGATCTCCGCATACCTCGGCTACGCCTACAAGTACAAACCGGCCGTTGAAGGAACCTACGGCATAGCAGTCTTCTCGCGCTGGCACATGAAGACGGAAAGTGAACTCAACCTCGAGAGCATCGGACAGGCGAGGCCAGCCCAGAAGGTAACCATCGATGAGCTCGGATTAACCCTCGTCAACGTGCACATGGGGCTGAACGAGACAGAGAGAGCAATGCAAGCGGAAGAGCTCCTCAAGTTCGCGGAGAGCGAGCCGGTAGCTCAGATAATAGCCGGCGACACCAACGCCGAGCCGGACGATGAGGCGATAGCCATACTCACGCGCGACTACTATGACTCCTTTGAGAAGAGGCCGCCATACACCTTCAACTGGGGCAACATCGACATCGAAAACATCGACTACATCCTGCTCAAGAAGGACTGGCCGGCAAAGGTCAAAGACTACGGATGCCTCTGCGATGTGGAAGTTTCCGACCACAGGCCCATATGGGCCGTCATCGAGCTGCCGTGAGGTTTTTACTCTTCCAACCTTTTTCGAAAATTAAACCACAACTCTTAAATTCCAAACCAGACGTATCTCCGCCCGGTGAAAAATATGAAGGAGATTTCATTGATTCTTGTGTCCCTTGCAACCGTCCTTATTCCTCCCATCATCATGAGGTATTGGGGCCGCAAAATCCTGAGGGAAGACCTACCAAAAAAAGAGAAAAACTACAATCTGCTGAAGGCTGAGGTCATTTGTATCTTTGGGGCCTTCATACTCTACTTCCCGGCGATGATAGCCCTCGGAGCCCTTGACTGGGCCTCTAACATGGTAGATAAGCTTCCCCTACCTGAAATATTCAAGGTGTTTGCATTTGCAGCAATCCTGCTTTTCCCGCTTCTTCTGTCAATCTTCCTCATCATCTACGAGACTGTCAAAGTAGGAGTGAATATTACAGAGGAAAAGATTGAAAATCCAAAAAAGGATGTTCTGAAAGCTCTCGCACTGATCCTGGGCCCAATCATCGGCTTTGCCTTTATCTGGCTGCTGCTGATGCTCTACCTGCCAGAGAGTTTAACCTCAAAGTGGTGGTTTGACCTGCCCATGTACTCAACCCTAATACTCGCTTTCTTTGCGCTCTTTCCCCTCATCCTGATTAGAGTCGGGACAAAGAGCGAGCTCGACCCCGAGCTTAAGGCCGAGCTCATGAGGTTCTGTGATGAGCAGGGGGTTAAAGTCAGGGACATCATCGTTAAAGGAAAGCCCGGTCAAAAGCTCGCAAACGCCATGGTTACGGGTATAATTCCCCGCTACCGCTACGTTGTTTTAACCCGCTATCTGGTTGATAACTTCGAAGAGGACGAGATTAAAGCGGTCTTAGCGCATGAGATAGGGCACATAAAAGGAAAGCACCTCTGGATAAACGCGGCTTTGAGCATCGGCTGGTTCATCTTCTGGATAGGACTCATTTACATCCTCCACAAATTCAACGTTCAGCTGTTCTCATCGCCGTGGGTTTTCTTCGGCGTTTTCTTCTTTGCCTTCTACTTCTGGCTCTTTGTTATTGAATCAAGGATAGCCATAAGGAACGAGTTCAAGGCGGATGAGTTCGCGGCGAATGTCGTGGGGCTTGAACCAACCCTAAGGGCGCTTAGAAAGCTGGCCGAGCTCAACCTGCTGCCGGAAAAAACGGGGAAATGGTTTAACCTGTTGAACAGACACCCTTCGATTGAGGTGAGGATAAAGCACCTGAAGAACTTTAGAGGTGATTGCGATGAACTGGGAGGAGTTTAAGCGGGAGGTCCGGAAGAACCCATTTCTCTTGTGGGGGTTATTCACAGTTCTCCTCGGCCTCTTTACTATGAACGCAACGCTGATATGGATGGGTGCTTTTCTTGTGTTATTACTCATCCTGCTGAGCGAAGGCAAGAAGGAGTAGCGGGGCGACTTTTCCATTTTTCTTTCACACTCGGTTCTCCCACCCATGTAAATGTGCCAGAATGCCATTGGGGACAAACTTATTTAATCGGCCCGCAAATTGAGTTCCATGAACCGCGTGAAGGTCAGCAAGCTAATGGCCTACATCCTGCGGCACTCGCCGGAGGAGTTCGGACTGCGGCCAGACATGGAAGGCTTTGTGCCCCTTCCCGAACTCGCCGATGCCCTAAGGACGGTTTATCCAGATGTTACGGAGGAGTTCGTACGCGAAATAGTCGCCCGCGATGCGAAGGGCCGCTACGAGATTAAAGGCGATAAAATACGTGCCCGCTACGGCCACAGCTTTCCGGTGAGCTTGAACCACGAAGAAGACACCGGGAGCCGCTTTCTCTATCACGGCACGCCGAGGAGGAACCTCGAGAGCATTCTCCGCGAGGGGTTGAAGCCCATGGGGCGGCAGTTTGTTCACCTAAGCATGAGCAAAAGCGAGGCCATCGAAACCGGCAGGCGGCACGGGCGAGACGTGGCTCTTCTGGTAATAGAGGCTGAATGCCTCCGAAAGAAAGGCTTGAAGATTTACAAAGCCGGGAAGAACGTCAGGATAGTCGAGAAAGTCCCACCGGAGTGCATCACTCTGGCAGTCTAAGCGCGAAGAGGAAGGCTACTCCGAGAGGCACGAGCGTGCTCGTGAAGTTCAGCTCGAAGCTTATGGCGGAGAGATAGCCTCCGAGTAATGGACCTACGACCCAGCCGAGGCTCATCATAGCGTTGAGCAGGCCCATAGCCTGACCCCTCTCCGTCGCCCTGACCTTCGTGGCAACATAGGTCGAGGAGGCGTTTAGGGTCAGTGACCACTTGACGCCCGAAAGGAGGGCCACGACGATCATCAGGTAGAGATTCTTCGCGAAAGCGTAGCCGAGGAAAGCGATGGCGTAGCCGGCTATCGCCAGCAGGTAGAATTTCTTGGCGCCGTAGCGGTCAATCAGCTTCCCGAGGTAGTATCCGCTCACCGCCGCCGCTAAAGAGTCTATTCCAAAAAGTATCCCGACCCACTCGCTCCCAAAGACCTCCTCAAAGTAAACCGAGACCACTGAATAGACCTGACCGGAAGCTATCATTACGAGCAGAACTGTAAAGTAGAAAAGGCCCAGATGGCCCCTCATGAGCCGCTTGAATGCCGCACCCTGGAAGGTTGCCTTCTCGCTTTCCCGCCCTTCCTGGACGAGTATAAGCTTTCTTGGAGCCCTTTTCGGCCTCGGCCTCTCCCTGAGGAGGAGAACTATCGCAGAGGAAAGGACGAGGAGAGCCCCTGCTATGAGGAAGATTCCCCTAATTCCAATGTATTTTATGAGGAAGCCGCCGATGAAGTTGCCCAGCATGTAGCCCGCGTTCTCAATCGAACCGAAGAGCCCGTAGGCTGAACCCACACGGGTCGAGAGCTCCGCTATCAGCGCCGAATGGGCAGGCATAATGGCTGAGCCGAGTGCCCCCTGAAACGTCCTCAGGGTAAGCAGGGCTAACGGAGTTGAAACGACCGCCATGAGGGCATAGAAGGTCCCCGTAGAGAACAGGCCGAAGGATATGAAGGCCTTCCTGTTCCTAGTCCTATCGGAGAGATAGCCAAAGGGATACTGGAAGACTGTCGAGGTCAGGTTGAAGGCGACGCTTAAAAGCCCGACCATCAGCATGCCGCCGCCGAGGAGCTTCATGTAGACGCTGAGATATGGAAACGCCATGCCAAAGGCCGCGTTGGCGATGAACATACTAACCGCTAGCAGGACCACGTTCCTGCGCTTGATCCTTATTCTGCGAATCTTCCCTGCCTTCTCGCGCCTTCCCTGCGTTACGACGAGCTCCCTTCTGCTCATCGCTCGCGCCTATGGGAAGCCTCTTATAAAACTTCCTCCAAGGTGATTTTAGGCTGAGGATTTATTATGGCGCTGAAGCATCTCGATGGTTCTCTCTTCGGAACACGACCTTTGAGAGAACTTGGGAAAAGTGCCAACGTTTATGGAGAGATAAAAGATACAAGAGAGACACCCTAAACCCTCCTCACAGCAACACCATCGGTCGGGAGGACAAGATAGTAGTCGGCCTCCCAGTTGAAGGTACGCTGGTACTCCTCTAAGACTGTCCTAGCAATGCTCAGTGCCCTGTCACTATCGACTATCGCTATGGCCGAACCGCCGAAACCTGTTCCCGTGAGCTTCGCGCCATAGGCGCCGAGCTGGAGGGATCTACGAACGAAGAAGTCCAGCTCTTCACAGCTTACATCATAGCTCCTCGCAAGATCCCAGTGAGAAGCTGTGATAAGCTCTCCCAATGTGTCTACATCTCCCTCCCTGAGTGCATCTCTTGCCTCTAGAACGCGCCGGTTTTCTCTAACGATGTAGCCAAAGAGGCGCCTGTAGAGGGAGGGAATGTTTCTCAGCTCTGCCTCCTCAACCTCCTTGGAAGTTCTCTTACCGAGAAGCCCTAAGGTTTCTTCTGCAACCTTCCTACGCTCCGCGTAGGCTGAGTTGGCCAGCTCCCTCTTGACACCGGTATAGAAGACGATCACCTGAATGTCCCTCGGGAATTTTATGTATTCGTGCCTCAGCGTATCAGTATCAAGGAAAATGACGTGCTCCTTCTTCCCATGGGTCATGATGAACTGGTCGAGTATTCCACAAGGGACACCCACAAACTCGTTTTCGGCTTTCTGAGCCAAGAGGGCCATTTCTATGGGGAGTAATCTAAGTTTATATGCCTCGTTGAGAAACGCCAGAACGGCAAGCTCAAGACTCGCTGAAGAACCTAAACCCGAGCCTATAGGTAAGTCTCCATTCAGAATTCCCTTCATGCCGCCTACCTCATGTCCTTCCTCCCGGAGAACCCAGAAAATTCCCTTTATGTAGTCCGCCCAGTCTCCACTCCTTCTAATGTCATCGAGCGAGAACTCCTTGACCTCACGGAATATCTGCGAGTAAACCCTGATCTGCTCGTCCTCCATGGCATGCAGAACCGTGTGGATGTTTATTGCCATCGGCATGGCGTAGCCAAGAGCGTAATCAGTGTGCTCACCGATAAGATTCACCCGACCGGGAGAATCAACGCGATACATGATTTCACCCACGAAAATTCGGCGAGAAAATATTTAAGGATAGCGAAGGAAAAAGAAAGGACTTCACCCCATCTGGAGGGCTTGGCCCCTGAGCTCACCACGCTCAAATCTGTATGGGTCATACCACTCGACTGGAAGGCTCGTTCTGCCTTTGGTTATCAAATCGGCGACCATCTCCGCAACGGCCGGGGCCATCATGAAACCATGGCCGGAAAAGCCAGCGGCAATGTAGTAGTCGCTCAGCTCCTCGATTTTTCCTATGGCGGGGTTGCTATCAGGCGTTTTAGCGTAGTAGCCCGCCCATGTTCTGAGTATAAGAAGCTCCCTCAGAGCCGGGATTATCTTGGTAAAGTAGTAGCTCACCTCACGCATGAACTCATAGGTCGGATTGAGGTCGTAGGTTGGCCCCAGCTCGTAGCCGACACCGCCAACAATGCCGCCGTGGCTGGTCTGGGTCAGATAAGCGTGGCCGTACTTGAAGGAAATGACCATCGGCTTTATCGCGCCCTTCCTTATCGGTTGCGTTATCACTGCCTGATGTTTGTAAGGCTCTATCGGAATAGGAGTCTTTATTCCGGCCATTGCGTTGATGAGCTTGGCCCACGCATTGGTAGCGTTAACGACGATGCCCGTCTTGATAACTCCCCGGTTGGTCTTGAGACCCTTTATCTCACCGTTCTCGATGATGAAATCCTTGACCTCCGTGTACTCAACCAGCTTAGCCCCAAAGCGCTCGGCGTTGAGGGCGAATGCAGCGGTCGAGTAGAAGGGATCGGCCTTTCCATCAGTGGGGTTCCACGATGCCGCTATGACCTCACTTATGTCAAGGAGCGGGACTATCTCCTTCGCCTCTTCTGGAGTTATGAGCCTCGTCGGGACGCCGAAGCGGTTCTGGATGGCTATGTTCCTCTTGAACTCCTTGACCTCATCATCGTCGTAGAGCAAGAATAGATAACCTGTCTGCTCTAAGGAGAAGCCGTACTCTTCACTATAGCGCTTCCAGAGCTCGACGGAGCGCTTCATGACCTGAACGTTGGCCTCGTCGTTGAACTGTTGCCTTATGCCAGTTCCACAACGGAAGGTCGAGCCTGAGCCTATGAAGCGCTTCTCTATGACGGTGACCTCCTCACCGCGTTTAGCTAGCTCGTGGGCGAGGGTCACACCTATTATTCCCCCGCCAATGATAACGATTTCGCTTCTTTCGGGAAGTTCTTTCGTCGGCATAGCCATCATCCCCCAGCGGCGGTAACCTTCATCTTCACGTTCTTGAGCGGCGGTCTCGCGACCGGCAGGTCAATTCTCGCCATGTCCAGGTTGGCCCTCTGGGAAACCACCACCGCGCCGTTAAAGAGGCAGAAGCGGCCTTGGCAGAAGCCCATGGCTAGGTGGGTGAGACGCTTGATTATCTGAAGGTCTGTTATACCACTTCTCACCACATCGTCGACCTTCTTCAGCGAGACGTCGCAGCCACATATCTGGACGTCCTCCAGACTAAAGGCATCGAACTCTATCTTGTGGATGGTGATAGCCTCAGGCTCGTACTCCCTCAGCTTCTCCTCATAAACACACGGCTGGGCCTCGTAGCCGAACTCTCCAAGGATGTACGCCCCAACGAGTCTGCCTTCAAGGTAGTTGGCATAGTGGGGCTTTATGCTGACGGCGCTTCCAGCGACGTAGATGCCGTCCCTTATTCTGTGCTGTGAGTCGAGAACTGGCATGTAGTAGCCTCTCTTGAAGCGAAGCTTTCCGCCGGCCTGGGTTATCGGGTTTATGTCCGGCCTTCTGCCATCGGAAACTATCACAGCGTCAACCTCGTAAACGTTGCCGTTCATATCTATCAGCTTTTCAACCTTTTCCGTTCCTTCAACGCGCTTCGGGTTTGGGACGACGATGTACTCGATATCCCATCTCTCAAGCTCAGGAACGATGCCCTCCGGCCTGCTTCCGACGACTGCGACTTTTTTGCCGGGAGCGACACCCCAGACGTTCATGACCTCAAGGGCAAAGTCGCGCCTGAAAACGCCCGGAATGTCGTTGTTCTCAAAGAGGAGAATATTGTCAACTGCTCCAACGGCCAAAACAACGCGTCTCGCCATAAGTTCTATAAACTGGTCTCCCTTAACGATGGGAACCAGGAAGTACTCCCCCTTGTCGAAGATTCCCAACGCTATCGTTTTCCTGAAAACGCGAACGTTGTCGTTGAACTGGGCAACGAGTGACTTTATGACCTTCTTTGGTTCACCATCAAAACCTTCCTGTGGGAGACTCTTGAGCCACATGTCTCCGCCGAGCCAGCCGCGCTCCTCAATGAGGGCGACCGTCAGATGCTCCTGAAGCTCAAGTGCTGCCCCTATTCCGGCGGGGCCAGCACCTATAACGGCCACATCCACGACCTGTCTCGTTACGGGTTTGCTCTCATCTACTTCAACAGTCTCCTGAAAATCACCGTAGTTCTGACGCTCTATCCTCATGCCATCCTTTACAACCGTTTTTCTGCCGTTGATGTTCTTCACGCCGTTGACGACCATCGGAACGGGGCCAAACGTAAAGGCCCCTCTCTTTCTCCCCTCGGTGCTCGTGGTGAGCCAGTAGATGCCGTTAGCCAGAAGGGCAACAGTGAGCTTTTCACCCTCATAGGCCTCGAGGGGTTCCCCCTCAAAGTAGATCGTGATTCTCTTAGAAGGGTCTTTTTCCGTCAGGTCGAGCGGTCTCATGCTCCCACCTCTGGATTTTCTAAAAGCAGGCGTTCTAAGATGATCACCAATGCTTATAAACGTTAGGCTGACCAAAAATGGTTTACAACATTTGGTTAAATTACACCAGAATCCGCCGATGGGAGCAATTATCCTTCACCCGCCTCAGACCATTAAAAACATCCCGATGACTAAAGGAATGACATATAAACAACACACAAGAAAGAAACGAGCTAACATTATCGTGCGTGAATCTCCACTATGTCCCCATCCTCCAGCACGTGGTCGGCCCCAACCCTCTGGCCCGGGAACTTGACGCTCTTACCCCAGACACGGGCATATCGGAAGTTCTTGGCAAAGTCTTTGTGGATTCTCTCCGCCAAATCCATAACCGTTGAGCCCTTCTTGAGCGGCACGGGGGGATAGGCCGGCTCTTCCCCGGGACTCTTCGTGAAGACCCTTATTATTCCGGCCAGCTCGTACAGCTCGTCCTTGAGCTTGTCGAGGTTTATCTTCCTCCTCGCGGAGACAGGGATGATTTTGAATCTGTCTCCGTAAGCCTGGACGAGCCTCTCGTAGTTCTCTTTGCTTCCAGGGGCGTCGCCCTTGTTGGCAATGATTATCGCCCTCCTCCAGACGAGGCTCTCGTCTAAAGCGTCAGCGAACTCCTCCAGAGTCACGGGCTCTTTGACGGTTATCTCAGCTGAGTGAATCCTCTCCTCGCGGAGCATCTTCATGACTTCACTTATGTCGCCCTTTATGTTCTCCTGACCGTTGATGATTATTCCACCGCTCGCTGTCCTCTTTATCTCGACCCTTGGACGGCGCTTGTTGAGCTTTATTCCCGCCCTCTCGAACTCCCTCAGGAGGATTTCCATCTGCTTTACGGGATCCTGAGAGAGGTCAACGACGATGGCTATAGCATCGGCGTTCCTTATAACACTCAGGAGCTGGGGTCCCATGCCCTTTCCGAGGGCGGCACCCTCGACGAGGCCGGGCACCTCAACGAGCTGTATCTGAACATCCTTGTGATGCATCATTCCAGGGATAGGTTCGACTGTTGTGAAGGCATAATCAGCCACGTCGATATCAACGTTTGTCAGCGCCTTCATGAGGGAGGACTTTCCTACATTCGGAAGGCCAGCCAATACTATCTGAGCAGCACCTTCCTTCCTCACGCTGAAGGAGTAGCCGCCACCCTTCTTCTGAACCTGCCTCTGCTTTTCAAGCTCCTTCCTCAGCTCAGCCAGCTTTCGCTTTATCTGGAGCCTGAGCTTCTCCGTTCCCTTGTGCTTGGGAACGGTGGAGTACATTTTCTCGAGGGCCCGAATCTTCTCTGGAATCGTCTTGGCGTTCCGGTATTCTTCCTCCGCTGCTAGGTACTCCGCTGTTACGTTGGTTGGCATGGCTGACCCTCCAGAAGCCTCTGGATTAAAGAGCGGATGGCGTTTTATAAAAGTATGGTTCTCGAAAATCGGCAAGTTTATATAATCATCCGAAAATTTTTTAGGGGTGGTGATGCTCATGCGAATGGGTTTGGACGAAATAGACAAAAAGATTCTCGCCATACTCCAAAAGAACAGCAGAACGCCCCTGCGGGAGATCTCCAAGGAGGTCAATCTGGCCGAATCGACCGTTTACGAGAGGATAAAGAAGCTGAAAGAGAAAGGCATCATAAAGAAATTCACCGTCATTCTCGACCCCGATTCCCTCGGCTTCAGGATTCTCGCGTTTATACTCATAAAGTCCAAGGCCGGCAAGTACTCCCACGTCGCCCAGGAGCTTAAGCAGTACCCGGAGATAGTCGAAATCTATGAAACCACCGGCGACTACGACATGCTCGTGAAGATAAGAACAAGTGGAAGCGAGGAGCTCAACGAGTTCCTCGACACCATCGGTGAAATCGAGGGCGTTGAGGCGACCCACACCATGGTCGTGCTCAAGGTCCACAAAGAGACGACGGAACTTCCGCTCTAATGCCCATTTTTGTCCACAAAAGCTTATAAGTGTCCCATTTCTATTTCTCTCTGAGCGTTAATATGGGGGTGTTTCTATGAAGGTACTGTTTCTGAGCGCGGATGGTTTCGAGGATCTGGAGCTAATATACCCGCTCCATAGGATAAAAGAGGAAGGCCACGAGGTTTATGTCGCCAGCTTTCAGAGAGGCAAGATAACCGGAAAGCACGGGTACAGTGTTAACGTTGATCTGACTTTTGAGGAGGTTGACCCCGACGAGTTCGATGCCCTCGTTCTTCCAGGTGGGAGGGCCCCGGAGATAGTCAGGCTTAACGAGAAGGCAGTTATGATAACCAGAAGGATGTTCGAGGACGGCAAGCCGGTCGCGAGCATATGCCATGGGCCACAGATACTCATCTCCGCCAAAGTCCTTAAAGGCAGGAAGGGAACCAGCACGATAACCATCAGGGACGACGTGATAAACGCAGGGGCAGAATGGATCGACGCAGAGGTCGTCGTCGACGGCAACTGGGTCAGCTCAAGGCACCCAGGCGACCTGTACGCCTGGATGAGGGAGTTTGTGAAGCTCCTCCGCTGAGCTCCAACTTTTCTTGTTAACTTTTCTCCGGCATAAGCCTTATACAGAAAAGTGATGAGATTTTTCATAGGTGTAAGCCATGAAAAGGCAAGGCGGGACTCTCGGTGCACTCCTAGCATTAATCCTCGTGGCAGTTCTTGTGGGTGCGGCGGTGACGTTAGCCTTAGCGCTCCACGGCGACATTGAGATCAGAGGTATAACCCCAAAAAAGACCGCCGGAGCACTCGTCGAGTTTGGAAAGTTCAGCGCGCCCTCTCTTGTTGTCAGGGGCACCGTGGGAGATGTATACGTGGTCAAGGCGAACGTGAGCGGCATAGTGGTCAAGAGCAACCTTCCAATAAACGTTAGCTTTGAAAACGGCGTCCTCGAAGTGTACTGTCCGATTAAAGAGGGCATTATCAGCAAAAGGAACATCTGCAACGACTACAAGAACGGCACCGTTGTGGTAGAAGTTGGTGGAGAGCTCGAGTACCTGGGCATAAGAGACGCCGTCGGGGAGTTTCTGGTCTCGGCAGGAGTCAAGAGGATAACCGTAAGGCACGTCGTTGGCGATTTCGATGGCCAGAGTTGGGCGGGGTACACGATCGAGAACGCGGTTGGAGATATAACGCTCCACGCCAGCGATCACGTGAGCATCAACAATGTGGTGGGCGATATCATAGTAATCGTCCCGCCGGACTTTGGTGTGGCCCTAAACGCCGAGGATGTTGTGGGAAACGTTAAGAGCACAACGAGCGGGAACAACGGCACGATAGTCGTTTCGATTTCCAATGTGGTCGGTGATGTGAGCATCAAGGGATGACTTTTTAAGCCCCTTCCCCTTTCTTACAACTGGTGAGGAGAAATGGTGAAGAAACTGATGCGCTCAAAGGAGAACAGGGTCTTTCTCGGGGTTATTGGAGGGATAGCCGAGCACCTTGAAGTAGACCCGACGCTCCTCAGGATTATCTTTGTCGTCCTGCTGGTATTCAACCCCTTCGCGATGGTTCTGCTCTACTTCCTGCTTGCCCTTGTCCTGCCCGAGGAGGGGGGCGAGGAGAAGCCCATCGAGGAGAGGCTCAACGAGCTGGCGGACGAGACTGGAAAGAGGATCAACGAGGTCTTCTCAGGGAACGATAACACTAAAGCCCTCGCGGTAATACTGATAGTAATCGGCGCGGCCCTTATAGCAAAGCCCCTCTTCCCATTGATAATCGACCCTGTTGGAGGAACGACGCTCCTCGCCGCTACGCTCCTTGTGATAGGCATAATACTGCTGACGAAGGGTGATTAAGATGAGAACGCTCGGAATAATCTTCGTTTTCCTTGGGTTTGTCCTCCTGCTGAAGCAGTTCAATCCAACTTTCATAGCCTGGCTCCAGCCCTACGCGGGGGCAATAAAGGATGCCTTCTGGGGCGTTACGCTAATAGCCTTCGGCCTCTACATGCTGACAAAGAGAACCGCGAGGAGGGTTGTGCTGATCCTCTACCTCATCTATCTGCTCCTCTATCTGGTGGTCTGAATGGAGCGGTGGAGGATCATAAAGGCCTTCACCCTCGGCCCGCTCATTGAAGCCACTATCCCGAAGCCTGGCAACGTAAACCGCTTTAGGGACTTCGAGGATCTGACCTTTTACCACTTCCTCTTCGCTGAAACTGCCGTTATAGACATCTACTACGAGGCCGTTAAGGTCGGTGAGCTTCTCCGGAAAGGAGCCCTCCTACCGAGTGAGGCAGGAATCGGCGAGCTGATTAGGAGGGCGGTTCAGAACGCGAGGGAAGCACAGAACGCCAATCCCAACTTTGGCATAATAACCCTATCCATTCCGCTGATGATTGCCCTATCAATGGGCAGGAACATGCTCGATGCCAGGGAGAAGGTGAAGCTCCTCATCGAGGAATCCATCGTGAGAGATACCATGGAGCTATACCGTGCGATAAGGATAGCCAACCCGAAAGGCATCCCCAGTGGCGTTAAGTACGATGTCTACAGCGACGATTCCTTCAGGGAGCTCTTCCAGGACGGAATAAACCTGGCAAGGCTCGCTGAGATAAGTTGCGAGAGGGAGCTGATATTCTGCGAGTGGCTCAACCAGTACGAGCTGAGTTACAATACCTTCGCGAGACTTTACGAGCTCGTCAGGGGGAGACCGCTTGAGGAAGCAGTACAAACGGCTTTTCTGGAGCTTTTGTCGAGCAACCTCGACACGCTCATCATCAGAAAAGCTGGCATAGAAGAGGCAAAGCTCGTCCAGAGAAAGGCGGGGGAAGTCCTGGAAGGTAAGCTTACGCTCGAAGAGTTTGACTCATTTATGAGGGAAAAGAAGGACTTAAGGAACCCTGGAAGCCTGGCAGACGTAATGGCAGTAGCGTTGAGTCTCCTCATTTTAAGGGGCTACCGTTTCACTCCAGAACCCTGAACCGCTTTGCCCCGCCGAGACCAAAGCCCAGAACCTTACTGTCAACAACAACCGCGTCCTTTCCGAGTTCGTCGAGGATGCGGAGCTTTAATCCTGAAAGCTCGAGGACTTCCTCCTCACCGCCGAACTCCTCGTTCACCTGCCCTTTTATGAATTCGTAAGCTTCGAAGCCGACGAGAACAACATCAGGCTCGTAGCCGTCGAGCTTTAGCTCGTTGGCCTTCTCCTCAATCAGGCTTAGAACCCTGATCAAATCTCCTCTCATACAACCACCGAAAGAAGTTGGAGAAGGGGCTTAAAAGTCTTCCTCAGAGGCCGAAGGCGCCTTTTATGCCGTTTATTATCATCTGAACGGCCATGGACGTTAGTATGAGACCCATCATCCTCGTCATGACCTTGATTCCGACCCTCCCGAGTTTGGTTTTGATCTTGTTGGCCGAGCACAGGACGAGCCATACCGTGAGACCTATTGCCATTATGCTGGCTATGACCGTCACTTTCTCCGGAAGACTAATGCTCTTGGCGGTGTAGATCATCACCGTCGTTATCGCACCCGGACCGGAGATCAGCGGGATGGCAAGGGGAATTATCGCAACCTCCTCAAGGGTCACCACTTCTTCGTCGAACTCCTCTGTTTCTTCCCTGCTTATCTTGATTGAAGAGAGCCTTCCTGAGAGCATGTCCATGGCCATTCGGAAGAGAAGAATGCCGCCGGCTATGGCGAAGGCATCCATACTAGAGCCGAAGAACCGGAATATCCACTGGCCGATGAGGGCGAAGGTTACGAGCGTTACCACTACCGTTATGGCAGTTTTCCTTGCTATCTCTCTTCTCTCGCTCCATGAAAGGTCGTGAGTGACGCCTAGGAAGACTGGCACCGCTCCAATGGGATTCGTTATCGCAAAGAGGCCACCATAGAGTATGACAAAGTGCTTGAGCAGCTCTATCACTTTACCACCCGCGGCGGCTGAAAGAAAAGAGGTTAAAAAGCTAACTCTTGATAATCTCGAAAGAGTACGTAAGCTCCGCCCCACTGAGCTTTATGTGGGCCGAGGCGGAGCAGTATTTGTCCTGACTCAGCTCTATCGCGCGTTTGGCTTTCTCCTCACTCACGTCACCGTAAATTTTGTAATGGATGTGAACCTTCTTGTATATTCTCGGGTGCTCCTCCCTTCTTTCACCGCTGATTTCGACTTCCAGGCCCTCAATCGGCTCGCGCATCTTCTGGAGTATCATAACCACATCATAGGCGGTGCAGCCAGCAACGCTCAGAAGGAGAAGCTTCATGGGTCTTATGCCACCTTCACCAAGGATAACAGAGCAGCTATCGCTCTCTATCCTTCCGATGAACTGATAGTCCTTGAACCACTCCACCCGACCTTTAACCTCGTCTGCCATATTTTTCACCCGTAAAAGTAAACACAATTTCTTTTAAGGCCTTTTCGTAGGCACAAACATGTATATACGGCCCTTCGACCCATGGAAGGCAAAGCTCTGTACATGTCCCTTTAAGTACACGCTGAACGTCTACACCGGCTGCGATCATGCCTGCGTTTACTGCTACATAACGAGCTACATCCCCCATGCCTTTCGTGTGAGGATAAAGGAAGGACTTTTACCGAAGCTTGAGAAAGAACTGAGAAAGTTCGACAGGGGGTACATCATAGCGCTCTCATACTCTTCCGACCCCTATCCAACCATAGAGGGTGAGCTCGGAATAACGAGGAAGGTTCTCGAGCTTTTCAAGAGATACGACGTCCGCTGTTTGCTCCTCACGAAGTCGGACGTCTTCGAGCGTGACCTCGATATCCTGAAGGAGCTCAAGTGCGCCGTTGGGATAACCGTGACCACCGTGGATGAGAGAAAGGCAAAGCTCCTGGAGCCGAATGCACCCGCACCTAAAGACAGGATTAGAGCCCTCAAAAAGGCTAAGAGTGAGGGAATCCCAGTTTACGCGCGCATAGACCCGATAATCCCGTTTTACACCTGGGGGGACTTCAACAAGACCCTTGATGCGCTGAACTTCGTTGACCACATAACCGTTTCGACGCTCAAGCTGAGGACAGATTCAAAGAGAAGGATGTTTGCGAAGTTCCCGGAGCTCATGGAAAAGCTGTGGCCGCTCTATGAAAAAGGTGAGCGGATAGGAGGATATTACTACCTTCCACGGGAGCTCAGAACGAAGATCCTTCAAGAGGCGGAGAGAAAAATAACCGAGAGGGGTATTACGTTTGGCTCGTGTCGGGAAGGTTATCGGTCGTATCCGAGCTGCGACGGTTCTCATCTAGTTCCTCTCTGACCTCAGCCTCTATCTCCAGTCTCTCCATCTCCCGCTTCTTGGCACGGTATTCTGCAGCAGCCAGTACAAAAGCCTCGAAGAGCCGCTCCATTTCGGGCAAATGCTCCGCCTGCCACTGGACGCCAATCACAAAGCTCTCTTCTGCCTCAATCGCCTCGATGAGACCGTCGACGGCGTAGGCAACGGGCTTTATTCCCTCGCCAACCCTCTTGATGGCCTGGTGGTGGAAGCTGTTGACGCGCAGATAAACCTCGTTGGTGCCCTCTATGCTGAGCTCGTCCTTGAGAATCTCATAGAGCTTCGAGCTCATCTTTATCCTTACTCCGTGAACACGCTGGGTCGGACCGATAATGTTCAGATCCCAGTCATGCTTGATGGCTTTAGGAATCTCCGTTAGGTCCTGATACAGAGTTCCACCCAGGGCAACGTTTATAACTTGCATTCCACGTCCGATGCCAAGAATCGGCACACCCTTTTCAATAGCTTTTTTTACGAGGCATATCTCAAATTCGTCCCTTTCAACATCCACATACTTGATGGAACTTGATGGATCCTCACCGTAGAAATGGGGATGAACGTCGGGGCCCTCGATGAGGAGGATTCCGTCGGCGTGCTCCAGAACCTCCTCCGGAGAGGAATCCGCAGTGAAAACCGCAGGAATGCCCCCAGCTTTAATCACCTTCTCCAAGTGCATTTTATCGAGAAAAAGGCGATTTCTGGAATGGTCTATCTGACCGATTATACCTATCAGAGGCTTCATAGCGACCACCTAGAAAGAAGTTGAGGAAGGAAGTATAAAAAGGTTTACGGAAAAGGATAGAATCAGCCCTTGATGGCCTTTATTTCCTCTTCTATGACCTCTGCAAGCCTCTTAACGCCCTCATGTATCTTTTCCTCTGGGACATATGTAAAGTTCAAGCGCATGGTGTTCTTGACGTCCCTGTGGGCGAAGAACGCCTCACCCGGAACGTAGGCGACACCCTTGGCAACGGCCTTCTCCATCATGAGCTTGGTGTCGATGCCCTCGGGGAGGGTAACCCAGATGAACATTCCTCCGTCTGGCTTGGTCCACTTAACGCCCTCCGGCATGTACTCCTCGAGGGCCTCGAGCATCGCATCTCTTCTCGGCTTGTAGAACTCTATAACCTTCGGAATGTGCTCGTCGAGGTGGCCGTCAGCAACGTACTTCCAAGCTATGACCTGTCCGAATGGGTTGGCACAGAGATCAATGGCCTGCTTGGCTATCTCCATCTTCCTGATGAAGTGCGGGTGGGCCGCTACCCATCCCAGCCTGAAGCCCGGAGCAAATATCTTCGAGAAGGTGCCGAGATAGATAACCCTTCCCTCGTCGTCGAAGTGCTTAATGGGAGGAATTGGCTCTCCGGAGTAGCGGAGCTCGCTGTACGGGCTGTCCTCAACGATGAGGAAGTCGTACTCTTGGGCCAGCTCTACGAGTCTCTTCCTCCTGTCAAGGCTCATCGTAACACCCATCGGATTCTGGAACGTCGAGACGGTATAGACGAACTTGACCTTCTTTCCTTCGGCCCTGAGCTTTTCTAACTTCTCCTCAAGGAGATCAATCATCATACCGTTGTCGTCCATGGGAATTGAGACGAATTCAGGCTCGTAGTACTTGAAGGCATTAAGCGCAGCCAGATAGGTCGGACCCTCAACAACGACTATGTCTCCAGGGTTTATGAAGACCCTTCCAATGAGGTCAAGGGCCTGCTGGGAGCCGGCGACCATCATTATCTCGACTTTGCTCGTCGGAATACCGTAGCGCTTTTCCATCCAGTCCGCGAGAGCAAGGCGGAGCGGTGTGAAGCCCTTCGTCGTTCCGTACTGGAGTGCCTTGTCTGCATGAGTGTTAAGTATCTCGGCGGTTATCTTCTTGATTGTCTCCACGGGGAATGTCTCCGGGGCGGGAAGGCCGCCGGCGAGCGAGATAACGTCTGATGTCTCGACGAGCTTGAGGAGCTCCCTAATCTCCGAGGCCTTCATTTCCTGAGCCTTGTTAGAGAAGTAAGTCTCAAAATCCAGTGAATCGGAACTTAACTTCCGCATGAGTTTTTCCTCCACTTCCGTTCCCCCCATTTAATGAACACTTTTGAGCGCATCACCAATTCTATACATGTGATGGTAGCGGCGATTGGTTATAAATCTTTCTGCAATGGTCGTCAGAGCATTTTACTTTTGTAAATGGGCTTTTTTGAGCCTGTTTATGAACATCAAAGGACACAAGACTCCATCAGTGAACACGAAAAGTTCTATAAACCCCCTAGACATAATGTGAGTTTACCGGTAAGGGGTGATGGAGATGGCGGTAGTAAAAGAAGTGCTCGAAATAGCAGAGAAGATTAAGAACATGGAGATTAGAGGAGCCGGAAAGATAGCCCGCTCGGCCGCCTACGCACTCCAGGTTCAGGCCGAGCAGAGCAAAGCGACCAACGTTGACGAATTCTGGAGCGAGATGAAGCAGGCGGCAAAGATTCTCTTCGAGACGAGGCCGACGGCAGTCTCTCTGCCAAATGCGCTCCGTTACGTCATGCACCGCGGAAAGGTGGCCTACGCAGGAGGGGCCGACCTCGACCAGCTAAAGTTCGTCGTTATCAACGCAGCTAAAGAGTTCATCCACAACTCCGAGAACGCCGTTGTGAGGATTGGAGAGTTCGGTGCCAAGCGCATAGAGGATGGCGACGTCATAATGACCCACTGCCACAGCAAAGCAGCTATAAGCGTCATGAAGACCGCCTGGGAGCAGGGCAAGGACATAAAGGTCATCGTCACGGAGACAAGGCCCAAGTGGCAGGGCAAAATAACGGCAAAAGAGCTTGCCAGCTACGGCATTCCGGTTATATACGTCGTTGATTCCGCGGCGAGACACTACATGAAGATGACGGACAAGGTCGTCATGGGCGCGGACAGCATCACCGTGAACGGTGCAGTTATAAACAAGATTGGAACGGCTCTTATAGCGCTCACCGCAAAAGAGCACAGGGTATGGACGATGATAGCGGCCGAGACCTACAAGTTCCACCCGGAGACCATGCTCGGCCAGCTCGTCGAGATTGAAATGCGTGACCCCTATGAGGTCATTCCAAAGGAAGAACTGGAAACCTGGCCAAAGAACATCGAGGTCTGGAACCCAGCTTTTGATGTCACTCCACCGGAGTACGTGGATGTCATAATAACCGAGCGCGGAGTTATTCCACCGAGCGCAGCAATCGACATCCTCAAGGAGGAGTTCGGCTGGGCCCTCAAGTACACCGAGCCCTGGGAGGACTGACCCTTTTCTTCCCTTTTCTCCCCACCGATAGGCCTTAAAAGGGGTAGCCCTTTTATACTTCGGAGACAAAAAACTGAGAGGGTGATGATAATGAAAGCGTACCTTGCCGAGAACGTCAGGGGCATCTACGCCTTTGACGAGAGCGGTAATCTCATCGACCAGAAGGTCTTCTCGGGAAAGCCAGAGGTTAGTCTTGATAGGCTTTTGAATGGCGAGCTAAGCGACGAGCTCCTTTCGTTCCTCAAAGAGCTTGAAAGCAGGGGCTACGACGAGTTCGTGGTCGAGGACTCTGAGCTGAGCAGGGCTTTAAAGGAGCTTGGATACAATGTTACTGCTGAGTTTCCGAACATAGCCGGTGAAAAACTTCGTTCAAGCCCGGAGGAGTTTTTGGGTGAGAACTGGTTCGACGAGTACTTCAGCGTCGGTGTGGCCCTGACAAGGCTTCGCATACAGGAACAGAGCGGTGCGAGAGATAAAATGATAATCCAGGCCATTGAGGCGCTTGATGACATTGACAAAGTCATCAATCTCCTAGTTTCCCGCCTCAGGGAGTGGTACAGCCTCCACTTCCCGGAGCTGGACGAGATTCTGCCCAAGCACCAGCAGTACGTTGCCTTCGTCAAGACAATCGGGCCGAGGGAGAACGTCACCGATGAGAGGCTCAGGGAGCTTGGCCTTCCCAATGGGAAGATCGAAAAGATACTCAAGGCCGCCGAGAGCTCCATGGGTGCCCCGCTCGGCAAGTTCGACAGCGACATAATCCAGAAGCTCGCCAGCGAGATAAGCGACCTCTACAAGCTGAGGGAGCAGATAGAGGACTACCTCGAGACTGCCATGGACGAAGTAGCGCCAAACCTCAAGGCCCTCGTTGGTGCGAAGCTCGGTGCCAGGCTGCTCAGCCTCGCTGGAGGCCTCAAGGAGCTCGCCATGATGCCGGCATCGACCATACAGGTTCTCGGTGCCGAGAAGGCGCTCTTCAGGCACCTCAGAACCGGTGCCAAGCCGCCGAAGCACGGTGTCATATTCCAGTACCCAGCCATAAACCGCTCACCGTGGTGGCAGAGGGGTAAGATAGCAAGGGCTCTCGCCGGCAAGCTCGCCATAGCTGCCAGGGTTGACTACTTCTCCGGTGAATATATCGCTGAAGAGCTCAAGCAGGAGCTGGAGCAGAGGATAAAGGAAATCAAGGAGAAGTACCCGAACCCGCCCAAGAGGAAGGCCAAGCCAGAGAAGAAAAAGAAGGAGAAGAAGTTCAAGAAGAAGGGCAAGGAGAAGTTCAGGGGCAGGGAAAAGAAGAAAGGAAAAGGCGAGGGTAAAAAGGGTGGAAAGAAGAAAAAGAAGGGCGGCAAGAGGTGATTTGAATGAAGATTAAAAAGCACAAGTTCCCGGGCGTTTACGTCTTCATTGATGAGGACGGGAGCGAGAAGATAGCTACCAAGAACCTCGTCCCCGGCCAGAAGGTCTACGGCGAGAGGCTGATCAAGTTCGAGGGCGAGGAGTATAGGGTCTGGAACCCGAGGAGGTCAAAGCTCGGCGCGGCCATACTCAACGGGCTTAAGCACTTCCCGATTAAGCCGGGCTCAACCGTGCTCTACCTCGGTGTGGCGAGCGGAACTACCGCATCCCACGTCAGCGACATAGTCGGCTGGGAAGGAAAGGTCTTTGGAGTGGAGTTCTCGCCGCGCGTCCTCAGGGAGCTCGTTCCGATAGTCGAGGAGAGAAGGAACATAGTCCCCATACTCGGCGATGCAACGAAGCCAGAAGGTTATCGCGCGCTGGTTCCCAAGGTGGACGTCATCTTCGAGGACGTCGCCCAGCCGACACAGGCAAAGATACTCATCGACAACGCACAGGTCTTTCTCAAGAGCGGCGGCTACGGAATGATATCCGTCAAGAGCAGGAGCATTGACGTCACTAAGGAGCCGGAGCAGGTCTTCAAGGAGGTCGAAAAGGAGCTTGCTACCTACTTCGAGGTCGTCGAGAGGCTTTCCCTTGAGCCCTACGAGAAGGACCACGCGCTCTTCGTGGTTAGGAAGCCTTGAGTCTCTCTTTACTTTTGAGCATGGGGGCACCGGGATGGTTTTTGACTCGGCGATCCCTCTATTGGTGGTGCTGGCGCCATTTCTGCTCATTGTTTCTTTTGTGGCCATCAAGATAAAGCTCTACCTCGATGAGTACGTTCCCCGCAGGGTTGTCGTTAGGCATGATGGCGGACGTAAGATCATTTCTGTGGAGACGAAGAAGAAAAACATCCAGATACCTGTGAAGGAGTTTTGGAGGACGAACTGCAGAGAGACGCTTGAGGTCAGGCTCAACGGGCTTGCCTTTGGGAGGTACCGACTGGGCCTCTACAAGGGCGCATACGGGTATGTCGACTCCTACGCGGTCTCGGATTCCGGCCTGCTCATAGAGGACACAAACGGGAAAAGATACTACCTCGCTTTTGATAACATTGATGAAGTCGTGGATGCGATAATGGATGACAGCATAAGAGAGAAGGCAATAACGGTGAGAGATAAAGCGAAGGAAAATAGAACTTAAAGGGATCGGCAGTATCCAGAAACGACAACATTTTCTGGAATTCTTGTCACTTGGAGACTCGGTTGAATTCAGATGAGCTTCACCGGGTATCGCCAATCGTCGAAAAAGCCTTTCACTTTCACCGAAAGACTTTTATAACTCCCGTCTCAACCTTAGGCGGAGTTACGTTCAACTTTTGTAGGTGATGCCCCATGAGAAAGCTCCTGAAGCCCGTCAAGGACGTCGGTATCGTCGGCTACGGTGCCTACGTTCCAAGGTATAGAATCAAAGCCGAAGAGATAGGAAGGGTCTGGGGAGTTTCGAGCTTCCCGATCGAGGAGAAAGCCGTTCCAGGTCTTGACGAGGATGCACTCACAATTGGAATTGAGGCAGCGAGAAATGCCCTCAAAAGGGCGAGGATAGATCCAAAGCTCATCAGAGCGGTGTGGTTTGGAAGTGAGAGCAAGCCCTATGCGGTCAAGCCAACCGGAACTGTCATAGCCGAGGCAATCGGTGCGACTCCTGACGTTAGCACCGCCGACTTCGAGTTCGCCTGTAAGGCTGGAACCGAGGCTCTCCAAACTGCCATCGGCTTCGTCGGCTCCGGGATGGCGGACTACGCTATGGCCATCGGCGCCGACACGGCCCAGGGAAGGCCCGGCGACCACCTCGAGTTCACCGCCGGCGCTGGAGGTGCCGCTTTTATAATTGGCGAGAAGAGCAGCGAGACCGTTGCGTATTTTGAGGGAAGCTACTCCTACGTCACCGACACTCCAGACTTCTGGAGGCGCCAGCACGAGCACTATCCGAGGCACGGAAACAGGTTCACCGGAGAGCCGGCTTACTTCCACCACATAATCAACGCCGCCAAGACCCTGATGGAGGAGCTCGGTTTAACCGTTAACGACTTCGACTATGCTGTTTTCCACCAGCCAAACGTCAAATTCCCGCTTACCGTCGCGAAGATACTTGGAATTCCGAAGGAGAAAGTCCTCCCGGGACTGCTCACTGGAATAATCGGAAATACATACAGCGGCGCCACGATGGTCGGTGTTTCTGCCGTTCTCGACATCGCCAAGCCTGGCGACAGGATTCTGTGGGTATCCTTTGGTTCTGGAGCCGGAAGCGACGCCTTCAGCATCGTTGTACAGGACGCCATAGAAGAGAAGCGCGACCTCGCGCCGAAGACTATGGACTACGTGAACAGGAAGAAGTACATCGACTATGCCCTCTACGCAAAGGCGAGAAGGAAGTATATAATGTGAGGTGGTTGAGATGGAAAAGGCCGTCATAATCGGTGCCGGAATGACTCCCGTTGGGGAACACTGGAAGCTTGCCCTTCGCGATCTGGCCGTTGAGGCGATCCTCAAGGCCATGGAGGACGCTGGAATCGACAGTGTTGATTCCCTTTACGTTGCAAATATGATTTCAGGACCGCTCGTTGAGCAGGAAAACCTTGGTGCGCTCATAGCCGACTGGGCTGGCCTGGGCAACATCCCAGCTGTTAAAATCGAGGCAGCATGTGCCTCCGGCGGTGCTGCAGTACAGGAAGGAGTTAAGGCCGTTCTAAGCGGTCTCGAGGACGTAGTTGTCGTCGTCGGCGTTGAGAAGATGACCGACGCTTGGCCAAGCGATACCACCAGATATCTCGCCTACGCCGCTGACGCCGAGTGGGAGCTCTTCCATGGGGCCAGCTTCGTCGCCCTTAACGCGCTCATCATGCGCTATTACATGAAGACTTACGGCTACACCGAGGAGGATCTGGCCTTATTCGCAGTTAATGCTCACGCCAACGGTGCTAAGAACCCTTACGCAATGTTCAAGAAGCCAATAAAGGTTGAGACTGTCCTTAAGAGCCCTTATGTGGCGGACCCGCTCAAGCTCTTTGACGCGTCCCCTGTCTGCGACGGTGCCGCGGCCCTGATAATCACCACGCCTGAGAAAGCGAAGGAGCTAGGTGTTCCTAAGGAGAAGTGGGTCGAGGTTGCCGGAATAGGAAGGGCCATAGATACCATAAATCTTGCCAACAGGGAGGATCTGCTCGACCTTAAAGCTGCAAGGGTAGCCGCCCAGAGGGCATACAAGATGGCAGGCGTCGAGCCAAAGGACATAGACTTCTTCGAGGTTCACGATGCATTCACGGTTATGGCCGCTTTAAGCTTGGAAGCCCTCGGAGCCGCAGAGCGTGGTAAGGGTGCCCAGCTCGCAAAGGAGGGCCAGATAGCCATCGACGCAGATTATCCAATACAAACAATGGGTGGGCTAAAGGCCAGGGGACACCCAGTCGGAGCTACCGGCGTTTACCAGACGGTCGAAGCGGTTCTCCAGCTGCGCGGAGAAGCGCCGACTCAGGTACCTGACGCCGAGATAGGCCTGACCCAGAACATAGGTGGAACAGGTTCGAACATAACTGTTAACATCCTGAGGAGGGTCTGAAATGGCGAGGCCAATGCAGGTTTCGAGGCACTGGAGGCACTTCCGTGAGAAGTACAGACTCATCGGCAGTAAGTGTGAGAACGGCCACGTTCACTTCCCGAAGAGGAGCATCTGTCCAGTCTGCGGCTCGAGGAACATCGAGGAGATTGAGCTCAGCGGCAAGGGTAAGGTCCTAAGCTGGACCATCGTTAGGAACCCGCCAAGCGGCTTCGAGTATTACAAGCCCTATCCACTCGCCCTTATAGAGCTTGAGGAGGGGCCGGTGGTACTGGCCCAACTGACAGACGTCGATCCCGAGGAGATTGACTTCGGCATGGAGGTCGAGGTCGTCACCAAGAAGATAAGGGAGTTCGAGGAGGACGGAATAATCCTCTACGGCTACAAGTTCAGGCCGCCGATTAAGTGAGGAGCACCTTTTTTCACCATTTTTCCAAACAATTCTTGACATTGATATATCAATCCAGTGGTGACGTCATTATCCAGACAAAGCCAACCAAACAAAAGAAATCGGGAACAGGATCAACTCTTCTCAATCCTCATCTTATCCCCGCTCTCGAACTCCAGCTCAAGTTTGCCTTTCTCCATCTTCACCTTCACACCATCAACAACGGCCTCTAGCTTTCCATCCTTGGCCTCGACGCCGAGCATCTCGGCTATCTCTCCAACGCTCCTCAGCGAGCCGTTCATCGTGGTTTCGAGCTTCTCCCCACCGCTCTCTATCGTAACCTTCAGCTTCCCCTTTCCTTCCCGTATAAAACTCTCCTCGTTCAAGTTTCCCACCTTCTCAGGGTTTGGCGGACGTATGCAGGGCATCCAATCCACCCAATAGTTTTAGCTTTCTCTCTTCCCTTTATCATCCTTTCGAACGTCCTTTACCATTCGAACCCATATCCCGCTCTGCTCTACCCTTCTGAAGCCGTAGTCCTCGTAGAATTTCATGGCCTTCTCGTTCTTCTCGCCCACCCAGAGCTCTATCCTGTCGTTGTACCTGCTCAAGTATTCGAGGCACTTTTCCATCAGCTTGTGCCCGATTCCGTGCCCCTGAAAGCGCTTGTCAACGACGAACTCGTGGATAGCTCCAACGGTCCTCCCCTCGTACTTGCTGTACCAGTCATTGTCACAGACGATAAAGCCGGCTATCTCGTCGCCGACTTTGGCAACAAAGAAGCCGTCCTTGGCTTTGTTCCAGCACCAGCGAAGGTAACGCTTGGCGTAACTCTCCCCCTCACCACCGTACTCTCGCATACCTTCGTAGCCGCTCATGTATATCTCTATCAGCCTCTCAAGGGTCTCCTGATCGAGCTTTTGCAGCTTCTCTATCCTTACCTTACTCATCAATATAAGCTCATCGAGGGGTTTAAAAAGGATAGCTCCGAGCTTTAGGTGGAGTCAGAAGGTGATTGAAATGGCGAAGGCTAAGCCGAAGTACTGCGAGATATGCGGCGCGCCCATAAGGGGTCCAGGTCACAGGATAAGGCTCGAAGGAGCCGAGGTTCTCGTCTGCGACCGCTGTTATGAGAAGTATGGAAGGAAAAAGGCAGGCTTCAGCATAATGCCCACGGGCAGGCAGCCAGTCAGGAGGACCTACTCACGGCCAAAACCCAAGCCGGCTCCCAAGCCGAGGACGGAAAGACCTCTTTACACAGAGGAGATAGTCGAGGACTTCGCTGAAAGGGTTTACAGGGCCATACAGCGCTCGGGCAAGAGCTACGAGGAGCTTTCGCATGAAATTGGCCTTTCGATGAAGGACCTGCGCGCGATAGCCCACGGCTACCGTGAGCCCACGATAAAGGAAGCGAAGAAGCTTGAGAAGTACTTCAAGATAACACTCATCGAGAGAGTTGAAGAAGAAGTTAAAGAGAAGGTCACAATTCCAAAGGACTACGAACCGACACTTGGTGATATAGCCAACATCAAGATTCGGAAGAGGAAGAAGTGAGGACTTAGAACTCCTCCAGATCTTCCTCCCTCTTCTTCTTGAGCTCCTCAGCCTTCGTTCTCTTCGGCGGGTGGAAGCCTTTGAGCTTCTCGAAGGTTCCCCACATACGAATTAACTCCTCCCAGACCTCTGTATCGGGGGGAATAACCAGAATGTGAGCAGGTGGATGAATATCCATCAGCCTGCCTATTGCCTTAGCTGGAGGCAAATCTATCTGCGCTATCACGTGGGCCCTGAACTTTTTCCTCGGCTTCTCACCGCTTATCTTCTCAAACGCCCAATCAGAGAGTACGGGGGGTATTATCCTCGGGTCTCCCCTTATCTTCATGCCGCCGTAGCGGACGAGGTCGGCCAGTGCTATGCTGGCCTTCTGGAAGTTGTCGGTCCTTACCAATACCATCGTGTTTCTCATATTCTCACCAATTCGTCCTTGTCGTGAGCCTTTTTAAGCCTTCTCAATTTTTAGTTACCGAAAGTTTTAAAAAATTCAAGTGAGGAAAAAGTGCAGAAAACAACCGGAGGGATAATGATGTTCCTGAAGAGGAGGCACCTGGAGATTCTCAGGGAGATGAAAAACACCGAAAGCGGAGCCGAAATCGAGGCCAAGCTTCCAGAGGAGTTCCAGCTCAGAGCGCTTGAACTCTACATACTCGGCTTTGTCGAGCTTGAGGGTGGAAAAATCAGGTTCACCGAGGCCGGGAAGAGAATGCTCGAGTTCGCTGAGAAGCTCAACGTGGAGAAGCTCCCTGACCTCTTCGCTGACAGTGAGATAATCAAGATACTCGAACTGGCTGTCGAGACCGGCCAGATTCCAGAGGAATGGATGGAGCTTCTCAGGGAGAGGCAACTTGCCGACGAGAACAGTGTCAACGACCTCGGCAGAGAGCTTCTCCAGATATACCGCGAGAGCCACCCGATAGTTTACCTCACACCTGAGATAGTCTCCTTCTTGAGAGGGATGCCCAAGATTGGAACACTCGACGAGCTGGTGAATTACAAGAACTCGAAGCTCTACGGGGACAACATCGTCAACGCTCTGCAGGCCATGAGACTGCTTCTGATTTCACCGGCAACGGAGAGTGGTAGGGCCTTCACCACAACACCGGCTGCCAAGCTCGCACTCAAGGCCGCAAGCATGATTCCCGCCTTCGCCGGGGCCATAATCCTGAGGAAAGAAGATTTTGAAGCTCTCAAGGCCGGAAAGAGGAGTGAGAGCAGCGATGCCCAGGGCTTCACCGATGAGAAAGGAATCACCGAATTCGGTAAGACCGTCATGGAGACCTACGAGGCCATGGGAAGGGTTGAGGAGAAGGTACTGCCCATTTACCTGCTCGCAGACGAGCTCAAAGTTCTCAGGGCGATAGCAGAGATAGAGAAAAAGCACGAGGCCAACCCAGAGATACTGCCCACCTACACCGAGATCGAGAAGCTTGCCAAGGTCGATGACCTCGGAGCCATACTTCACCTGCTCGAATCAAAGGAACTCCTCGAGAGGAAGTTCATGAAGAACAAAGACACCTACTGGTTAACCGAGTGGGGCAGAGAAGCCAAGGAGTTCGGCGTTGTAACGCCCGATGGAATGAAGGCCTTAACCTACGCCGAGAGCGGCGACGTTCCAACGGCCGAATGGGTGGTTAAAGCCAGGGAGGAGGGCCTCATCAGGAACGGAATAACCGACAAGGGCAGGTTCTACCTCAGGCTCAGCAGGGGAATCAAGAGGAAGCCATATCTCACCAAGTACGATGCCGCCATACTCATCAAGACGCCCAGGAAGAAGTACATTCCGCGGGACGAGCTGGTCAGACTCGTTAGAGACTACGTTGGCGGGAACGAGAAGGACATCGTAAGGGCCATAGGCGAGGCAGAGGCCAAAGGATTCATCGCCGAGCTCCAGAACGGTATGATCAAGCTCACCGAGCTTGGGGAGAAAGTTAAGACTGCCGTAGAGAACGCCAAGGCCCAAGAAATCGTGAAAGTCAAGTTCAGCGTTACCCCAACCCTCTACAACGTGCTCCGTGTAATCTACGAAAACATAGAAACATTCAACAGGATCTGGAAGGAGAGCACCGAAATCAAGGGATACAAGAAGGACGAGATCGACGTCATTAAGAAGTACCTAAGCCTCAGCGATGAGGAGATAAAGAAAGCCCTAACAATGCTGAGGGCACTTGGATTCCTCGGCGAGAAGAGCCTCACAGAGGCTGGAAAGGTGCTCGTCGAGGCTTACCTCTGAACCAGTATTCTTTTACTTTTAACACTTGAACGACCTAAACCTTTAAAAACTCCTTGCGTTCATTTATAAAGGGTTTTTAAACCCACCATCTGGAGGTGTAAGCCTTGGTCGACATGAGCAATGTAAAGCTCAGGATTGAGAATATTGTCGCTTCTGTGGACTTATTCACGCAGCTCAACCTTGAGAAGGTCATCGAAATATGCCCCAACTCCAAGTACAATCCCGAGGAGTTCCCGGGAATAATATGCCGCTTCGAGGAGCCGAAGGTGGCCCTGCTAATATTCAGCTCCGGCAAGCTCGTCGTCACCGGTGCCAAGAGCGTCGAGGACATCGAGAGGGCTGTCAACAAGCTCATCCAGATGCTCAAGCGTATAGGTGCCAAGTTCCAGCGCGCGCCGCAGATAGACATCCAGAACATGGTCTTCAGCGGCGATATAGGAATGGAGTTCAACCTCGATGCCGTCGCTCTGAGCCTGCCCAACTGTGAGTACGAGCCCGAGCAGTTCCCGGGCGTTATCTACCGCGTTAAGGAGCCAAGAGCCGTTATACTGCTCTTCTCCTCAGGAAAGATAGTCTGCTCTGGAGCCAAGAGCGAGCACGACGCCTGGGAGGCTGTTAGGAAGCTCCTCAGGGAGCTTGAGAAGTACGGGCTCATCGAGGAAGAGGAAGAGTGGTGAACCGCTTGGAGGACGCGGGCCTTGCCCGCTTATGAAGTTTTGTACTCTCCCCTTTTCCGTGAACACAGGCCAAAAGAGTACCATCCCGAAAATCCGAGCAGACTTGAGTACGCAATCGGAGGACTTAAAGAACACAACCTCTGGATCAACGTGAGGGAGCCGGAGGACACGACCATAACCGAACTTCTTAAAGTTCACGGACGCGAACACGTCGAACTCGTTAGAAAACTGAGCACAGGTTTTGACTACCTCGATCTCGATACCTACGTTTCTCCAGGAACATGGGAGGCGGCTTTAAAAGCATTAGGAGCTTCAAAAGAGGCCGCTCTATCCGCCATGGAGAAGAAAGGCCTTTATCTTGCCCTAGTTAGACCGCCCGGGCACCACGCAGGCAAAGACGGCAGGGCCTTCAACGCCCCTTCTTTAGGCTTCTGCATCTTCAACAACGCTGCATTCGCCGCATACACTCTGAGGGAACTCAAAGGGAAGGCCGTTATCATAGACTTCGATGCCCACCACGGCAACGGCACTCAGGAGATATTCTGGAACGACCCGAACATAATCCACATAGACATTCACGAGCGCGACATCTATCCGTGGAGCGGTTACGAGCACGACGTCGGCGGCAGAGATGCAAAAGGAACAAAAATAAACATACCCATGCCGCATTACTCTACTGATGACGACTACATCTTCGCCTGGAGAGAGGTCGTACTGCCGATCCTTGAGGAAATCAAACCGAAGGTCGTTTTAGTATCTGCAGGCTTTGATGGCTTTCGCGGCGAGTACCTCACGATGCTCAGACTAACGGAAAGGTTCTTCCGCTATGCGGGCTCAACGCTGTCCAAGTACTCCCTCGCGGTAATCCTCGAGGGTGGCTACAACGTTGGGCTGAAGAAAGGTCTGCCTGCCTTCATAGAGGGCTATTTAAACGAGAAAGACGTCGAAGAAATCGCCCATCCCGGCTACGAAGCAATAAAAACTGTGGAGAGTGTGGTAGAAATACAGAGGGAGTGGTGGAGGATTTAAGAAAAACAGGGGCATCAGAGCCCCAGCATCTCTTTTGCCGCCTGGACTCCGAGGTCGAAGGCCTTCATGTTGACCTCAACGGCCTTCGGCGGGACGCTTACGCGAATGACTTCCTTGACGTGCTCGGCGTCGAGCGGAAAGCCCGGTGTCTGGGTCAGTGCGCCGATGAGGACGACATTCGTGGTGATGACGTTGCCGGCCTTCATGGCGAGCTCTTCGGCGTCGAAAGCCATGAACTTGGCCTCAAAGTCCTCCTCGACGACCTTCTTTATCTCCTCGAGACTCGGGTACTTGGCGAGTCCCATGGAGACCTGAACCGGCGGAATCGGCCTCGCGTTAGTGAAGACCAGGCCACCCTTCTTGAGGTAGTTGATATAGCGGAGAGCCTCAACCGGCTCGAAGCTTAGGATAACATCGGCCTTTCCTTCAGGAACCATTGCGCCATAAACGTCCTCGCCGAAGCGGACGTAAGCGATAACGCTACCGAAACGCTGGCTCATGCCGTGAACCTCACCAACTCTCACTTTGTAGCCGGCGTGGAGGGCGGCCCAACCAAGAAGGTTGGCGGCGGTGAGGATACCCTGGCCGCCAACTCCAGTGATAACGATGTTGTACTCCCTCATAGCTCTCCCTCCCTGACCTTCTCAAAGGCATCGAACGGACAGACCTGCGCACATCCGCCACAGCCCCAGCACATGAGCGGGTCGACCTTGGCCTTGCCGCTCTCGGCATCCCAGTAGATCGCAGGACAGCCATAAGCATTGATACATACCTTACAGCCGGTACACTTCTCCTCGTTGACCTGATAGAGCGGCCACTTGATTCCAGCCCTTCTGAGCTCGCCGATCCTGTGGAGGGCACAGACCCTTCTCGAAACAACGACGCTGACTCCCTCGACCTGGAGGGCCTTCTTGATGGTCTCGGTGATGGCCTTTATGTCGTAGGGGTCAACGACCGCAACGAAGTCCGCACCGAGTGCCTTGGCGACCTCTTCGATCTTGATCTGCTTACCCGGTCCGTGCGGGGTGTCGCCCGTTCCCGGGTTCGGCTGGTCGCCGGTCATTGCTGTGACGAGGTTGTCCACGACAACTATGACGACGTTGGAGCGGTTGTAGATGGCGTTTGCCAAAGCTGGAAGTCCCGTGTGGAAGAAGGTCGAGTCTCCAATGGTTGCCACGATGACCTTCTTCTCTTTGCCCTCCTTGTGCTCATCCTCAGCGACAGAGCCGTTGAGGGCTATGCTGAGACCGTGGGCAACTCCGATCGAACCGCCCATCGCGACAGTTGTATCGACGGCCTTGAGCGGCGGGAGAACACCGAGGGTGTAACAGCCGATGTCGCTCGGGAATATCGCCCTAGGCGTCGCGGCCTTCTTTATGGCGTAGAAGGTGTTCCTGTGAGGACAGGCAGGACAGAGGCTCGGCGGCCTCGGCGGGACCATCTCACTAACTTTCTTATACTTCTCGTCAAGCTCGGCGAAGTCTATGGGCGTCTCAAGGCCGAGGAACTTCGCTATGGCCTCGACGGCCCTTCTCGTGGTCATCTCGTAAATCCTCGGGACGAGATCCTTGCCGTGAATCGGGATGGTGAGGCCCTTGTCGTAGGCCCAGGTCTTGACTTGCTCCTCAACGACGGGCTCGAGTTCCTCAACGATGAGAACCTTCTCAAGGCCGTCAACGAACTTCTCGAGCAGGCCGTAGGGGACAGGGAAGGGCGTTCCAAGCTTGAGGATTTTGACGTCTTCGATGCCGAGCCAGGCAAGGGCTTCTTTAACGTAGGCGTAGCTCAGACCGGGAGCGATGATACCGACCTTGGCGTCTTCCTTACCCTCTATCCAGTTGAATGGGCAGTTGTTAAGCTCCTCGCGGATCTTCTCGATCTTCTCTAGTATCTGCGGGTGGAAGCGTCTGGCGTTGGCTGGAACATCGACGAATCTGCTCGGATCCTTCTTAAACTCACCGAACTTCCTCTTACCGGTCTTTATTTCCTCTGGAAGCTCGCCGAGAACAACATCTCCCCTCGCGTGGGAGCTCCTAGTGGTGGTTCTGAGGATAACGAAATGCTTAAACTTCTCGCTCAGCTCGAAGGCGTACTTCGTCATCTCCTTGGCTTCATGCGGTGAAATCGGCTCTAGAACCGGGACGTTGGCGAACTTAGCGTAAACACGGGTATCCTGCTCGTTCTGGCTGCTCCACATGCTTGGGTCGTCCGCCACCATTATGACGAAGCCGCCCTCGACACCCATTCCGACGGCGCTCATGAAGGTGTCAGCAGCGACGTTTAAACCAACGTGCTTCATTGCCGTCATAGCCCTCAATCCGGCCCAGGCGGCGCTCAAAGCGGTCTCAAAGGCAACCTTCTCGTTGGTCGAGTACTCCATGTAAACACCGGCCTTTTTAGCAACCATAGCCATAGTGTCGGTGAGCTCTGAGCTCGGCGTTCCAGGATATGCCGCGAAAACCGCTATGTTGGCCTCAAGCGCTCCTCTGGCTATGGCCTGGTTACCGAGGAGGATAACCTTCTCCCCGGGCTTGTCCCACAACACTATGTCGGTAACCTTCGCCATCCAAAATCACCTCATTTTCCTTCCTTCAAAACTCCAACGTCCTTCGCGAACTCGACAAGGGCATAAGCGGCAGAAGCAACATCTTCCGGCCTCTCGTAGCTTGGAATGCCTGCCTTTTCGAGAACCTCCTTGGCGGGCTCGCTTATGTAGCCGGCCATGAAGAGTCCAAGAACGGGCTTGCCGTTGTTGACCTCTTTAACCGCCCTGACGACGCCTTCAGCGTGCTCGGTTGGCGTCATTCCTGCGAAGGTTGGGACGACGCATATCGCTATGAGCATGTCAACGTTCGGGTCCTCAAGGAGGAGCTTCGCAGTCTTATAGTAGTCCTCGCCTCTCGCGCTCGCTATCATGTCAACAGGGTTCTTCACCGCTGCCATCGGCGGGAGGAAGGAGCGGAGTCCCTCCATCGTCTTCTCCTCGAGGTTGGCAAGCTTGAGGCCGCGCTTGTCAATTTCATCCGCAGTGAGGACTCCTGGCCCGCCGGCGTTGGTCATTATCGCGACGCGCTTACCCTTCGGCAATGGCTGGGTGAAAGCCCTCGCCATGCTTAGCATGTCATCTATAGTATCAGCCACGATGATGCCGCTCTGCTTGAATGCGGCCTCGTATATCTTGTATGAACCAGCAAGAGAACCCGTGTGGCTTGAGGCTGCCCTGGCTCCACTCTCACTCTTTCCAGCCTTGAGGACTATGACCGGCTTCTTCTTGGTAACGCGCTTTGCGACCTCCATGAACTTCCTTCCATCCTTGATGCCCTCGATGTAGAGTGCTATGGCCTTGCTCTCCGGGTCGTTCGCCAAATACTCCATGAACTCGGCGAAGTCAACATCGGCCATGTTGCCTATGCTGACGAACTTGGAGAACCCTATGCCCTCCTTGATGGTCTTGTAGATGATTCCAGCTCCCAGAGCTCCGCTCTGGCTGATGAAGGCGATGTCCCCCTTCTTGGCGTTGGCTACGAAGGTGGCGTTCATGTCGTTGTGAGTGTTCATTATGCCGACGCAGTTCGGTCCGACGATCCTCATGCCGTACCGGTGGGCTATCTCGACAAGCTCGCGCTCCTCCCTCTTGCCCTCCTCGCCAACCTCGCCGAAGCCCGCTGTTATGAGGATTATCCCCTTGACGCCCTTTTCGCCGCAGTCGATTATCGTCTGCTTCACGAACCTCTTCGGGACGACGACAACCGCGAGCTCAACCTCATCTGGGATGTCCTTGACGTTTTTGTAGGCTTTGACGCCCTGAACGACCTCATCCTTGACGTTAACCGGGTAAACCTTGCCGTCCTTGTAATCTTTGAGGTTCTTGAAGACCTCGTAGCCTAACTTGAGGGGGTCATTAGAAGCTCCAATAACAGCTATGGCCTTGGGTTTAAAGAAGTAATCAAACGTCATCACATCACCGAGCTAGACTCGGCGGAATTCTATATAAGCTTTCCTAAAAAGGACAGTGAGGCAGATATGGGCATGGAAGAGAATAAATAAAGCCCCAATGGGCTAAAAAGACCATCATTGCCCACTTCCAGAGAAGTCGAAAGATTTAAGTAAGTTCTGGTTATTATATCCGTCTGAGGTGATGACATGGTGAAGGTGAGGTTTTTGGGCCACGCTGCTTTCGAGATCGTCGGAAGCAAAAGGATTCTGATAGATCCCTTCCTGACCGGCAATCCTGCAGCTGCCGCAAAGCCGGAAGAGCTCGAAGCAGACCTGATTTTAATAACCCACGCCCACGGTGACCACATTGGTGACGCCGTAGGGATAGCCAAAAGAACTGGTGCCAAGATAGTCGCCATGTACGACATAGCCAATTACCTCGTCGAGAACAACCCTGGTATAACAACTATCGGAATGAACTATGGTCCGACCGAGGTTGATGGGATCAAGATAGTCCAAGTCCCAGCCTGGCACTCCAGCAGCGATGGCAAGTACAGCATCGGAAACGCCTGCGGCTACGTAATCGAGCTCGATGGAGTCAAGATATATCACGCCGGCGACACCTTCGTGTTCAAGGACATGGAACTCCTCAACGAACTCTACGGGCCGATTGACCTGGCTTTACTCCCGATAGGTGGTCACTTCACAATGGGACCGAAGGAGGCCGCAAAGGCTGTGGAGCTTCTTAAGCCGAGGAAGGTCGTTCCGATGCACTACAACACCTGGCCACCGATCGCCGCGGACCCGGAAGAGTTCAAGAAGCTCGTCGGGGACAAGGCGGAGGTCATCATCCTCAAGCCGGGCGAGAGCCTGGAACTTTGAAAAACCTTTTAAGGAGCTTTCCCCACTCTT
The DNA here is from genome assembly GCF_012027415.1 of Thermococcus sp. GR6. Lineage (NCBI taxonomy): Archaea > Methanobacteriati > Methanobacteriota > Thermococci > Thermococcales > Thermococcaceae > Thermococcus > Thermococcus sp. GR6. Next base: position 601,029 of record NZ_SNUM01000002.1, on the reverse strand, counting down.
TTTTCAGGTGATAAAATGGTTAAAAGGGCCATTGCCTTGGTGCTCATCCTGTTCATGGTTTCATCCCTCATACTGCCCCTCTCCGCCGCTCAAGAGGAGACCCCAAAATACGACCTGATAATCGTGAGGAACGATGATTTGATAGATTACATCGTGGCGTGGCCCTACGCCAAAATGCTCGGTGTCCCTATTCTGCCTGTTGATCCGAAGGAACTCGATCCTGGAACGCTGGCCCAGCTCCAGTCCTACGCTCAGTTCGGCTGGAACCATGTACTTATCATAGGAGACTCTCAGGCCGTAAGCAACGAGGTTCAGGACGAACTGCTGAACATAGGCTTTGTGGTCGAAAGGATAGGTGGAGCCGTTAGAACGGAAACCGCCGCAAAGCTGGCCCTCCATTTCTACCCCAACGGCGCGGAGACCGTTGTTGTCGCAAGCTCCAGTGATTACGGTTCGGCTCTGGCGGCGGCAAGATGGGCAATGAACTATGGCTATCCTCTGCTCCTCACACAGGAGGACGCTCTGTCAGACTCAACGGCCAACGCAATACAGAAACTCAACCCAGATCTTGTCATCCTGATCGGTGCAGGAATGTCAAAGGATGTCCAGAAGAAGATAGAGTCCCTGGGCTACGAGACCTACTGGGTGAAGGAGAACATAGAGATAACTGTGCCCAAACCTAAAGAAGGAACCAACTGGGTCATGGTTATCGCCGCGGTGATGTTGTCTCTGGCAGTCGCAGTGCCGGTTTCGCTCTACTACGCCAAGAAACGCTGGGCGGCAAACAAGGTGCCTATCGAGGTTCTCACCGAGAAAGAGCGCATAGTTGTCAGGGCAATCCTTGAGAGGGGCGGGATTGTCAAGCAGGAAGAGCTTCCGGAGCTTACCGGCTACTCAAGGCCAACGATAAGCAGAATCATCCAGGAACTCGAGAAGAAGGAGCTCGTCACAAGAGAAAAGGTCGGGAAGACGTTCATCGTCAAGCTAACGAAAGAGATAGTAATCAGAGACTAACGGTCAGCAAGCCCGAACCGCTCATCACGGTTCAGACCCTTAATCTTTTCTTCATCCCAGAAAAAGGGAAGAATCAGGCCTTTCTGAAGAGATGGCCGTGTGCTTTGTTGATGTGCCTCACATAGTCCTTGCTCCTGCGGAAGACCATCCCGCACCTGGGGCAGCGGAAGTAGAGCTCTCCGTCCCTGTCCTTGAACTTGATGGCCTTCAACACCGCCATCTCCTCCACCCCCGTCGCTGGTAGGAGATTGAATTTTTAAGCTTTATGTCAGACCCATATCCTGTTGCCCTTCACCTTGAGGTATCCCAGCGTTTGAAGCTCCTTCAGGAAGTCTTCTATCGCTTCTTCATCAAAGTATATGTTGAGTCTCTCGTGCTTTCCCTCGACCACTATGGGTTCTCTCTCAAGGAGGGCGTCAATGAGCTCGTTCTTCCTTCTGTGCTTTTCAGCGAGATCGAGGATGACGTCGGTCAGGACGGAGCGGGCTATACCGTCGAACATCGCCTCAACGATGCTCTCCTCAGTTGCATAGTCCTCAGCTATCTCAAGGGCAGCCTCAACGAGCTCCCTGTCAACTTCCATGACCTCAACGTAGTAGTGCTTCTCAAGTGTGAACTCTGTCACCATGCTCGTCTCGAAGCGCTCCTCGAGCTCCTCGAGGTACTCGTCAACCTCCTCTATCGGAAAGCGCAGCTCGACCCTCAGGCCATCCAGCAGAGGTTTCTCCATGAGGACGAGCCTTCCGTCCTCCTCAACGACCGCACCGGTCTCGATGAGCGATGTGACTATGAGCAGCTTACCCAGGTCAGACTCGTCAAAGAGCTCCTCAAGGGCCTTCCCCTGGTTGATCTCCCAGTTGGCCATGATGTCGTCGAAGGCAGCCCTCAGCTCCTCGAGGCTCTCTTCAAGGGGCTCTATACCCTCCGCCTTCTCAACGAGCTCGGCATAGGTGCCGCTTATGACGATGTAGTGCGCTATCTCGGGCGAAACCTCTTCCTTGGTCCTGTTCATTATCCCAGCCCTGCTCAGCTCCCTCGAGAGGGCGTTCATATCGTCTTTGCTAAGAACCTCGAACCTCAACCGTCTCACCGATTAAAGAGAAAGCAGGAAAGGTTATTAACCTTTAGGCCTCGGCAAGGGTCGAGAGGAGCGCCTTCAGGGGCTTGTTGTGGAGGGACGAGAGAACTTCCTTAAGTTCTCCCTCCATACCCTTCTGATAGGAGGTGTAGAGGTACAGCGCGTAGGCCATGAGCTTCGGGTCGCCCTCGTTCATCCTCTCAACGGCTTCCGCCAGGATAGGATTGGTTAGAAGCTCATCGGCGAGGCTCCTCAAGGCTTCCCTGTCCCCATCCTCAATGGCCTTCCTAAGCGGACGGTAGAAGAGGGACAAAACAAGTCTGGCGAGCCTCTCCCTCTCCTCTAGCTCATCCATTGGTGTCTTTGGCTCCTCCCGCTTGCTCCACAGCAGGTATATGAGCGGGAAAACTATGGCCGTTAAGGCAACAAAGAGATACGGCAGGAGCGGGATATTGATCTCTCCGGGGAGGCGGTTCCTGATGCTCATGAGGGCGAGGAATCCCACAAGCATCCAGACGCCCATGAGCAGGAGATAGTAGATTGAGTAGTCTTTTCTCCGGAACGCCCTGTACTTGGACGGTGCGCCTATCTCATCAAGGTAGCGAAGTCTGTTCTCCACGAGTTCTATCTCAGCCTCGAGGCGCTTTATGCGCTTATCAAGTTCCTCCAGAACTTTCTCATTTTCCATTAATCCTCACCCAGCAGAAGGCGGGCTATCTTCTCGCTGATTACACCCAGTATTGCCTCACCGTTCTCCCTCGTCGCAGATCCGGGGTCGTCGTTGACTCCATCCGGAAACAGTTCCCTCCCTATGTCCTTCCTGATGATCCTAACCCTGCTCGTCCTTTTGTCGCCGACTGCTTTGTCCATCTTCACGAGTTCCGGCCTTATGGCGAGCATCACCGACGTTTCGTCCTGGCCTGCATGGCCCTGGCTGGAGCATATGCTGAGTATGTCCTCCCTGAAGTCGATCCACCAGTTTATGAGCCATATCTCGGCGTTCGGATAGCTCTCCGCAACTTCCTCGGCTGCCTCAACGAGAGGGTAAACGTTGCCCCCATGGCCGTTCATGAGGACTACCCTCTTGAAGCCCTCCTCGACGAACTCCGAGATGACTTCCCTAACGTAGGCTTTGAAGGCATCGGCTCTAACGTCGATGGTCCCGGGATAAACGTTCAGGACGAATGTATGGCCGTACCATATCGGCGGCGCTATTAGAACGTCCTTCCCCGCGTTTCTCACTCTCTTCTCCACGCGCCTGCAGAGCTCTAGAGGGGCAAAAACGTCGGTACCAAGAGGCAGGTGCCTGCCGTGGGCTTCCACACTCCCAACGGGAATAAGAACCGTATCTATCGATTTCTTAGCTTCCTCAAAATCAGGCCAGGTAAGTTCTTCCATCCACATAATTATCCCCTTACCCTATAAGGAGTGCATCCTCATAAGCCTTTTCTATCTCTGCGGCGACCTTTTTCCACGAGTAACGCTCCTCTACAGCTTTCCTTCCGTTGCTTCCGAACCACTTTGCGAGTTCCTCGTCGTTGAGGAGCTTTTGAATTGCATCCCTAAGCGAAAGTTCGTTGCCTGGTGGAACGAGGAGTCCACTTTCACTCTCCTTAATTATCTCGGGGATTCCCCCAACGTCCGTCGCGACAACGGGGATGCCTGACGCCATCGCTTCGAGAATTACTATACCAAAAGCCTCCGCCGTAATGGATGGAAGGACAAAGACATCCGCCATGCCGAAGAGCTTCGGAAGGAGAGAGCTCTCCACGTAGCCAAGGAAGCGCACCCTGTCCTCCATCTTCAGGAACTTAGCCTGCGCCTTCAGGAAAGGAAGCATCTCCCCCGAGCCAACCAGGATGAGTGTCGCGTCCTCTATCTTCGAAAAGGCATTGATGAGAACTTGAGGTCCCTTGCGGTAGCTCATCCTGCTGACATACAGGACAACCTTTCCCTCAATACCGAGTTCTGACTTGAGGCGGTCCCTTTCCTTATTACTCAAGGGTTTGAAGATCTCATCGTCTACCCCGTTCGGGATGACCCTCACAGGAACATCCGTGAAGTGGTTGATGAATGCCTCTGCAGCCTTGCTGACGGCTATTATTTCGTGGGGATAGCGGAGGTATCTGCTAAAGAGAGGGATAGTCAGTCCGAGAGCTTCCCAGAGCCGCGATTCGTAGGAGAAGGATATGCTGTGGGTCGTCAGCAGAGTCGCCTTCCCAAGGGTTCTACCGGCTTTAACAGCCTTAAGCGCAAGAGGTGTAAAGGCGTGGTGGGAGTGCACGACATCGTAATCCTCCAAAAATTCACCCAGCTCTTCACTCGATGCGAGGGAGTAGCTCATGTTTATCCCAAGTATAGGGCTTACCCTCCCCGGAACCTTAACGAGCTCGATGCCAAGGCTTTCGAGTTCCTTCTCCTTCCCGGTCTCGAGGTCGTTGGTAACAATGGCCACTTCATGACCGCGCTCTCTGAGGTGGATTGCAAGGTGGTGCATGTGGCTGGCGACGCCGCCGACCTTGGGGTAGTACCAGTCACTGACGAGGGCGATCTTCATTCACACCACCGTCCCGAGCATGTGTGTGATTAGCAAAGCGACCACTCCCGCATCCATGAGCCTGTAGTTGTCCCTGAACCCGTAAACGGCCACTCCCAGTGCCCCGAGGGCGAAGTTGAAGGAAGCGAGCAGGAGCACCAGTGAGAGGCCCGAGAAGACCACCACGAGGGTCTCTGAGGCTTCCCTGCCGAGGACTATTGGCGTGGTTTTCAAGCCTGCCCTGAGGTCGCTCTCGTAGTCCTCAAGGTGGTTTCTCAGCTCTAAGGCAAAGGAGTAGAGGAGCACCGCGACGGCTATGGTCATCTCCCCCTGCGTGAGGATACCATCGAAGTAAGCCCCGTAGAGGAAGGGCAGCACCCCGAAGAATATTCCATGGGAGAGCACGTCGATTATCGGACGGGCCTTGAGCCTCGGCGGGGCTGAGTAAACCGTTGCAAGGACAACCATTGTAACGTATATCCAGAACTCGCCCCTATCAAGGGTGCTGGCGAGGAAAATTCCCACGAGGGCCATCAACGTGGAGGATATGACTCCAGCACGAAAGCTCAGCTCACCGCTGGCTACCGGGTTCTTATCCCACTTGGCCGGGTTGAGGGAATCGGTATCGGCATCGAAACAGTTGTTTATCGCGAAGGCATATGCAACATACAGGAGGAGCGAAACAACCAGTATGAACGCATCATAAACATCGGGATTACGGGAAAAACTCATCGCCAGGCCAAGAAGGCCAATGCCAATGAACGCTCTTCCATCGAGGATTCTGGTGTTTTTGAAGGCTGCCTTGAGCACGGGTTAATCACCTCCAAAAAGGTATTGAAGTAAGGAGAAGGGTTAGACCTTCTCCAGAAGCTCCCTCACGTACTTTGGCATCTGAAAGAGGGTTTCGTGCCTCTCCGGATCGTAGTAGTAGAGCTTAAGCTCCTTAGCGCGCTGAAGGTCAACCTTTCTGAAGTTGATATCTCCCTTGACTCCGACGAGGAAGCTCCATGGAGATGCGTATCCTATGACCGGGAAGCTGAAGTAGTGGACTTCGTCGAAGACCTTCCTCATATCCCTGTAGGCGTCGAGCAGCTCGTTGGTGAATAGGTACACGCTGCCCGCCTGGGTGATGTACAGACCGTTATCGTTGAGCTTCTCGTATGCGTTTCTGAAGAATCCCTCGCTGAAGAGCATCTTTGCCGGTCCAACAGGGTCCGTTGAGTCAACGATGATGACGTCAAACTTCTCGTCCGTGTTTTTTAGATACTCAACGCCGTCGCCGACTATCAATTCCGCCCTCGGGTCCTCGAAGGCGCCCCTCGCGACGTTCATGTAGATCCTGGAGACCTCTATGACCATCTCGTCTATCTCGACCATGATGGCCTTTTCTATAGTTTTATGCCTCAGCACTTCCCTCAGCGTTCCTCCGTCGCCGCCACCTATGATGAGCACCCTTCTCGGATTAGGGTGAGCGAGCATGACGGGGTGGACGAGGGGCTCGTGGTAGCTTTCCTCACCTATCTCGACGAGCTGAACCGTCCCGTCGAGGACAAGGAGTTTGCCGAAACCTTCGGTTTCGTAGAGCTCAAGCCTCTGATACTTAGTCTGGGTCTCAAAGAGCCTCTCCTTAACCTTGAAGCCCACTCCGTAGCCCCTCGGATACCACTCGATAAATGCATTCTCCTGCTCGTTAAATCCCATAAGTTCCCACCTCTAAAAGCTGAAGAAGGGAAAGGGCTTAAAAACTAAACCCTCAGTAGGGGAACATTACGACAGCGGCTATGGCCGCAGCCGGCTTGTCCCTGACGGTTATTTCGGCCGAGGCGACCTTGAACTCCTTCATCTTCCAGCCCCTGACGCGGAAGCCCTCCTCGACCATCTTCCTGACCATTTCCTCGGCCTCTTCCTTGGTGCAGTATCCGGCGTACTCGTAGATTAGTCCGCCCTGATTGCCCTCACTGATGCCTATGCCAAGCGCGGCGCTGATGGTCATCCCGGGCTCGTCGCTCTCGATGTGTGCATAGACTGTTGGCAGGAGCATTCCTATTGGCACGTCGTGGACTTCGTCGATCCACTCGATGTGAGCAGGTATGACGCTGCTCAGCTTGACGAGGTTGACATTGCCTATGCCCAGCTTGAGGAGGGCGTTATCGAAAGCGTTAAGTTTAGTCCCACCTTCCGCGGTGGCAGCACCTATAAAGGCTCTTTTCGGGGTCGTCCAGCTCATACCAACTTCCTCCTTTCCTTTCTCACGGATTAGACGGTTATACGTCAAAGCAAGGATTCGCTCACTCGCTACTCTGTGGGGGACTTAAAAACGTTTCGCTATATTGGAAAGAACGTCAAAAAATCTTTCTCTTGGGAAAACATTGAGGGACAAGATTTGGGACATCAATCGACTGTTTCCTGGGGTTTTGCTAGGTAGTGATTCACCACTCTGCCTAGAGTGGCAGAGGTGAATATTCCAAGGACGCTTGATAGGGAGGCCATGGCGTACATGTGTTCGCTTAAAACGCCCGAGACGTAACCGATTTCACCTACAAGAAGGCCAAGGACCCCGAAGCTCGCTATTCCAGCACCCCTGACAATGGACGTTGAAACATCCTTGTGCCTGACTATGGCTGCCGATAGGATAAGCCTAGCGACGTAGACCACAGCGAAAAACTCCAGTACAAGGAGGGAAAGCTCTGTCTCAAAGTTCAGACCACGCCAGGCAAAGAATATTGGGGCAAAGATACCGTAAGTGACGCCGCTGACTATGGTGGTAAGCCTGTCGTATTGTTTGGTTCCAACGAGGTCGCTGTGCATCATGAGGCCTGCCAAGAACCCACCTATGCTGAAGTGCATACCAATCTCTTCGCTAATGAACGCTAGTGATGTTGAAAACACCATGAACAGGCCAAATACAGCCTCGTCGCTCTTAAGCCTCCTCAGGAACCTTATGATGTAGACTTTCTGCTTTATGCCTATGATGTAGTTGATGTACATAATGCCGCCAATGAAGACCGCATCCTTGAGGATGCTGGTCACAATGGGGGTATAGTTCCCGGGGCTTTCATGTATTCTAACCATTATATAGACTATGAAGAGACTCATGACTTCACTTATGACCGCGTATGAGAGGGCAACATGAAGAAAATCCTCACCGAAGAAGCGCTTGAGGCGGAGCACTATTGGAGCGGACGCTATTGACAGTATCGCCGCTACAATGATGTTGTCCGAACTTATCATCCAGTTCGTGAAGGGCAGGGTCACCACAAACATTGCAATATAAGTGAGCACATAGAGGGGAAGGGTTATCCTGCCGGCGTAGTGGAGCTCCTCCGGCGTCACTTCAAGGCCAGCCGAAATCATCAGGAAAAAGAGACCAAGCTCGGCCATCAGAAGCATCTGATCTCTCGGCATCTCCAGCAGAATGGCGCTGAGTATCATACCCGCGGTTATTTCACCGAGGAAGCCAGGATAGCCTAGTCTCTCGAAGCCTTCAGCTAGAAGCCTCGCAAAGGCTATGATTACAAAGACGTACCCTATGATTTCCATGTTGGTTTCTTATGGTGACAGGGTTAATAATGTTTCTGATGGGCAAGGCTTTTATCAATTAAATGAGAGCTCTAATTATGAGGCACTACGAGATAGTCCGAATAAAGGAGAGCGGAAAGGTTGAGATACCCCTCGATTACGCCTACGAGCTCGGTCTTGTCGAAGGTGCCTACTTCCTCCTGGAGATTGACACGGATCTCAATGAGGTGCACATGGAAAGGATAGCCCTACCAGGGAAGAAGCTTGTGGAAGTTGAACTTATTGTAGATGACAAGCCAGGCGTTCTGGCAAAGATAAGCGGCCTCTTCGGGAAGCACGGAGCAAACATACTCTTCAGCGAGTCCGAGGAGCTTGAAGGCATAGAGCTGGCCGGGATAGTTGCGGTCATAGACGTGAGCGGGATGAGTGGCACGCTGGAAGAACTGAGAGGAGAACTTGAGGCGCTGAAGGAAGTTAAGGAAGTGGTCCTACGCCCCCTGGAGTAGGACCGATGCCAGAATTGCCAGTATAAAAACCGCCGTGAGGACGTTCACTTCCTCCCCTATTTCTCCGAAGCCTACGTGGACTCTCTTCTTGAAGATATCCGCTGCCTTCAGGAGGAAGAACAGAACCATGGCCAAGACTACATATATGATGTCCTTTGGATCAAAGACGGCTCCTAAATACAGCCCAGAGCCTAAGGTGATGAAGGCGAGGAAGATGGAAGAAAACTTCCAGACAGCCTTAATGTCCTCAGAGGTGCCCCTTAGCAGGTAGTAGTTGAGCTTTGTGAAGGAAATCAGCGTACCGACGCTTCCGGCGTAGAGGACATACTTCCATGCCCCATCGAGGCCAGAAGAGATCAAACCCTTCGCGTAGGAGCCTACGAAGGGAGAAACGCCGCCTATGGCCAGACTGAGCATGACCACGGAAAGCGCCATGATTGGCACGTTCCTGTAGCCGAACTTCCCTAGCTCCCGAGTTTTTCTTCCTAGAGCACCAACGCTCAGGAAAAGGCCACCCTTGAAGAGTGAATGAGCGAGCGCGTAGTATGCTGCTCCAAGGAAGTTGAGGCTTGCTATCCCAAGCAGGACGTAGCCCATCTGGGAAACTGTGTGGTATGCAAGAAGCCTCTTAGCGTCCCTTTGTAGGAGCGCCATAGTTATGCCAAAGAAAATGGACACGACTGCCGTACCCATGGCGAGGGTTCTTAAGGTCCCCCCTACTGGGAGGACAGAGAATATGAAGATCAAACCGTAGGCGGGAGCTTTAACCACCGCCCCCGAGAGAACCGCGCTGACAGGGGTGGGAGCGCTCGAGTGAGCATCCGGAAGCCATGAGTGGAGCGGAAAGATGCCTGCCTTCAGGAGCAGCGAGGCAAAGGCTATCCCAACGGCCGCGTTCAGCTCCCTTGAGTGGACGGCGTTCTCAGATATAAGGATCAAGTTTAGATAGCCCGTCTCCATGTATATCAGCCCTATAGCGAAGACGAAGAAGTATGAAGCCAGAAGCGAGAGCATGAGGTACTTGAAGGCAGCTCTCCTAGAGTTCGGCTCGCCCGAGAAGGTTATGAGCGCGAAGGCCGAGACAGATGCAATCTCCATGTAGATGTAGAAGTTAAAGAGGTCTCCCGCTATGAACGCTCCCAGAAGGCCAGCGTGGAGAAGCAGTAGCAAAGCTAAAGCCTTGGGTGTTTTCTTGTCCCTGAAGTCGAAGTAGGATATTGAGTAAAGTGCCGCAAAGGCAAAGAGTATGAGCTCCCCTACGATGAACGGCAGGTTCAGTTCGCTTATCCCCACCTCTATGCCGCTTATCCGGTTCCAGCCGCCAACTATCTCTCTCTCCGGGATGCCCATGAAGAGAACCGCGGCAGGGAGGATGGCACCGAGCAGGAAGGAAACCTGTATTATAGGCTTTTTCACCCTCAGCGTGTCCAGCAGGACGATGAAGAAGGCAAAGAGGAGCGGAAACGCTACCATAAGCGAAATCACTGCCCATCCCTCCGCATGCGCATTATAATCGCCAAGGCCAGGGAAGTTATCGCGACATCAACTACAAGGGTGGTGAGCATAAGCGTCGCTGGGAGCGGGTCAACGGGATCCGTAGGCATTATGGGAACGTCCTTTCCCGGTGAATATGCCAGTCCCACGAAGAAGAGAACCAGACCGAGGGAAACAACGTTGATGGAGAGCACTAGCTTTATCGGCTCCTTTTTAGCCATCAGGCCATAGGTCCCGATGAGCATGATTACTACTCCAGCCTGTTCCGGGCTAATCACTTTCAACCCACCTCAGCAGGATGTAGAATACGAACGTGAACGCCGCACCGACCTCAAGGCCGACGATGACGTTGAACGGAAGGATTATCCCCCCCTCCGTGGGCAGGAAATTGGCATAGAACGCCCCAAACGCAAGTCCGGTTATTCCCAGGAGCACGAGCATCGCCCCGGCGGAGCTCTCTATGAGGCTTGCCCAGTTGAATTTGAACTTCTTCCTGACTTTTTTGTACCCGTGGGAAGTGATAAGAAGTATTACCGCCACCGCGAGGATTACACCGCCCTGGAAGCCCCCTCCCGGGCTGAGATGGCCGTAGAGCATAAGGTAAGCCGCGTAGGTGACGAGGAAGGGGCTGACGAGCTTCGTGGTCGTCCTCACGACGATGCTCATCTTCACTTCTTCTTCCCTCCAATGAGCAAGTAAAAGCCAATGACGGCAGTGAAGAGCAGGCTCGCCTCTCCGAGGCTGTCGTAGGCTCTCCAGCCGGCTAAGATGGCCGAAACCAGGTTGGGTATCCCTATTTCATCCCAGTTCCCAACGTAGTAGGCATAACTTCCGCCAAAGGAGTGGGAGTAGTCCAGGCTAAGGAGGACGACGGCCAGTGCGAGAGTTATCAGGAGAGCGACCTTCCTCACCTCGTCACCTCCTCTATCGTAAAGAGGAATATCCCTATGACTATCGCGCCGACGACTATGGCTGAGAGGGCAACGTCGGGGGCTCTGAGCTCGAATAAAGCCAAGATGAAGAGCAGGCTGAGGAGGGAGTACTTAACAACCGCACTAACCAGGTTCTTTTCCTCAACAACGGCCACCGCGAGTATTATCATGGCCACAAAGACGACATCAAGGATTGTCCCAAGCATACATGTCCACCACTACTTTGGGCTTTACGCCGTACTTATAGGCCCCACGCGCTATGGCATGGGAGACCATGGGATTTATCATCGCTATCAGGAAGGCCAGCACAAGAAACTTCAGTCTCACCAGGGCCGGAGCGTCCATCATGAGGATGAGCGCTAAGATTATGCTCATCGCGCCACCGGTATCGCACTTCGTCGCCGCGTGGAGGCGGGTGTAAACGTCGGGGAAGCGAAGTATCCCCAAAGCACCAAAGAGCATAACCGCCCCACCGAACAAAAGAAGTATCGTCTCAATCATGAACTGCCCTCCTCTCCAGGTATTTGGCCAGAATTAACCCCCCAACGGCGTTTACCATGAGCAGGACTATGGCGAGGTCTATTAGATAGTACTCCTTCCGGATGACCGATACAATGGCTATTATCATCACAACCTTCGTCGTTATCGTGTTGAGCCCCACTATCCTATCAGGAAGGGTGGGTCCCCTAACCACGCGGTAGGTTATCAATATCGCCGTGAAGACCAGCAGGTAGAAGGTACTCACCAGAAGACTTTCTTGAGCCATTCCTCGATATCCCCCTTTATTTTCTCTCCGGCCTTCTCACGGTTGAGCGTTTCGAGGTCTATCCAGTGGACGTAGAGGTAAGTTTCCCCGAGCTTCTTGCTGACGTCAAGGGTTAGAGTTCCCGGCGTCAGGGTTATGGAGTTCGCCAAGATAGTAACGCCCGTGTCGGAGTGCAGATCAGTCTTTATCTTGACTATGCCCGGATGGATGTCTAAGAAGATCACGTTTTTAGCCACCTTGAGGTTGCTTTCTATGAGCCTGAAGGCCATTATGATGAGGTACTGCGGAAGGTAGAGGAAGGTGAAATAGAGAAGTTTCTCCAAAACGTGGCCGGTCCGCCTTATGTCCTCGGTCAGCATGTCCCTCATGAACGAGGCAATTATCAGGGTAACCGTCGCACCTAGAAAGAGGTTCCTCGGCTCGAGGTTAGCAGAGATGACCACCCAGAATGCCAGCAGGGCGGCCCAGGTGAGGACTATCCGCTCCCAGACCGGGAGCTTCGACGCCTCAAACCTCTCATGGAGAATCCTTTCTCGGAGGTTCTCGAGCCTCTCTTTGAGGTAGAAGGGGATGCGGCTCATGTTGTAGTCTACGGTACGGGAAGTTATAACTGTTTTGCAGATGCAAAGAGAATGCCCAGAAATGTGAAATCCGTTCGGAGAACTTCCCAAAAATAGGGAATTTTTACGCCCAGAGCCCTTCTCGACCGGCCATGAGAGGGTTCCGTCATGGAAAGGTTTAAATCTCGAGCGGTTTTAGAGGAATTTGGTGGTGCTCATGATTGAGGTCGGTGAATACAAGGTCAAGGAGGGCCTTTACTACACGAAGGACCACGAGTGGGTCCAGGTTCTTGAGGACGGTACTGTTCTCGTCGGAATAAGCGACTACGCCCAGAAGGAGCTCGGTGACCTTGCCTACGTCGAGCTTCCTGAGGTCGGTAAAGAGGTCAGCAAGGGCGACGTTCTCTGTGAGCTCGAGAGCGTCAAGGCTGTTTCCGAGGTCTACGCTCCGGTCAGTGGCGAGATTGTCGAGGTCAACGAGGAGCTTGAGGACAGCCCCGAGGTTCTTAACGAGGATCCCTACGAGAACTGGATAGCCAAGCTCAAGCCGAGCAACCTCGACGAGGAGCTCAAGGAGCTTATGGACGCCGAGGCTTACGCGGAGTATCTCAAGTCCCTTTGATTGCCCTCAACTTTTCTCTCCCTTTCGCTTCGGAACGCTTAAGTATCTTACAGCCCTATTCTCTTCGGTGGTCCCCCATGAAGGTTCTGAAGGAATGGGACGTTAAGGTTAGACTCGTGAAAACGAAACGCGGTGCTATTCTTCACATGATAGAGCTCGAGCCTGGGCACTTCTACCTCGAACAGAACCCGCTGAAGGACTCCAAGTACGGCGTTGCCTACCGGAAGATTAAGGAGAACTTCCCCGAGTTCTACATGTTCTGGGAGATAAAGAACAACCGCTACACGGGCAAGCTCCTCGCTGGAGCGTTCTTGGAGAAGAAAGAAATAGACGAGTTCGTTACACTCCTGGCAAAGAGTGAGGACTTCAAGAAGTTCGAGGAGATCCTGGAGGAAATCGAGGAGATGGAGGAGTGAGCTCAGCCTTCGGTTTTCATCATCTTTTCGCTGCGCGAAGCGCAGTTTCAGATACCCTAGAGGTCTTCATCGCTCGTTTCTTCCTCTTTTCAAGGGGTTAAAAGGCTGACGGCTCGGCCAGTATGCCCTCCATCATGGCATGCCCGATTCAGCCACTCCGGAGCTCGTCATCGCCGGGAGTTTTATTCGTCGGGAAATTGATAAAGGTGCCGCAAATTCTAGGGCAGAAGCATGAGATAGTAGTCGTAAGAGGAAAGTTGAGAAGAACAGAAAAAAGAGCTCAGGCATTCTCTCTCTGTTCTTCCCTCTTCTTCGTCAGATACTCATGGATGGCTTTGGCAGCCCTCCTTCCGTCACCCATGGCAAGGATAACCGTTGCTTCGCCCCTTATCGCATCGCCACCGGCGAAGACTCCCGGAATGCTCGTCATGAGGTTCTCGTCGACGACTATCTTACCGCGCTCGACCTTCAGGCCAGGCGTGTTGACGATGAGCCTGTTTGGATGCTTGCCTATGGCTATGATGACCGTGTCGGTCTCGATGGTGACGTACTCGCCGGTGCCGACTATCTTCCTCTTGCCCCTGCTGTCTTTCTCGTCGAGCGGCTTCATCTTCTCGAACTTAACCGCCTTGAGGTTGCCCTTGCCGTCGCCTATGAACTCGACCGGGTTGAGGAAGAACTCGAACTTGATGCCCTCCTCCTTGGCGTGCTCAACCTCCTCGACACGGGCACTTACATCCTCGGGACCGCGCCTGTAGGCGATGATGACCTCGGCGCCGAAGCGCCTCGCGCTCCTCGCTGCGTCCATTCCGGTGTTTCCGGCACCAATGACTATAACGCGCTTGCCGACTTTGACGGGCGTGTCGTACTCCGGGAACTTATAGGCCTTCATGAGATTGACCCTGGTCAGGAACTCGTTGGCCGAGTAGATGCCGTTGAGGTTAATTCCTGGAGCGTTGATGAACCTCGGCGTTCCAGCTCCGGAGCCAATGAAGACGGCGTCGTACTCCTCGAGCAACTCTTCCATGGTGACAGTCTTTCCGACGATGTGGTCAGTCAGGATTTTCACACCGAGCTTCTTGAGCTTTTCAATCTCGCTCTGGACTATCTCCTTAGGCAGCCTGAACTCTGGAATGCCGTACATAAGGACTCCGCCGGCCTCGTGGAGAGCCTCGTAGATTGTGACGTCGTAGCCGAGCTTGGCCAGCTCGCCAGCGGCGGTAAGTCCGGCCGGACCGGCTCCGATGATTGCAACTTTCTGGCCCTTCTTCTCTATCTTGGGTACTATCTCAAAGAGAAGCTCCTCGTCTATGCCGTGCTCCCTCGCGTAGTCGGCGACAAACCTCTCGAGCTTGCCGATGTTTATCTTGTCACCAACTTTGCCCATAACACAGTTCATCTCACACTGATCCTCCTGAGGGCAGACACGACCGGTGGTTGCCGGCAGAGAGTTGCAGGCCCAGATGACGTTGAGAGCCTCCTTAACGGCCTTGTCAGGGTTGTCGCGGTACTCAACGAGCTTGCTTATGAATCCTGGAATGTCGATGTGAACAGGACATCCCTTGATACAGGGTGCATAGTTGTATGGACACTGAAGGCAGCGCTCGGCCTCCTTAACGGCCAGCTCGAAGGTATAACCAAGATTGACTTCTTTGAATGAATTTATCCTTTCCCTAACCGGGATCTCGGAAGTCGGAACGCGTTCCTTAATGAGCTTTCTCTTAAGGGCCATCACTGCCCACCTCCCTGGAGGGCTTTCATGTACTCCTGCATGGCCTTCGCCTCCAGGTCAGTATAGTAACCGCTCCTCGCTATGAGCTCGTCCCACGCGACCTGGTAGGCGTCGAACTCTGGACCGTCTATGCAGGCAAACTTAACCTCGCCGCCAACGGTGACGCGGCAGGCTCCGCACATTCCGGTTCCGTCAACCATGATTGGGTGAAGGTCGACCTTCATTGGGACTCCAAACTCCTTGACGACGTTGAAAACCGCTCTCTGGTCGCCCGCCGGGCCGACCATGAAGACCAGGTCAAAGCCCTCCTTCTCCAGCATCTCATGAACCTTCTCAGTGAGCCTCTTGGTAACGTTCCTCATGTTTGCCGGGAAGTCTAGATTTGGATCTATTGGAACGGGTTCAACTATGTGTCTTGAAACTGCCCCCTCAAGCTCCTCTTTTAGAACTACCATCGGTTCAAAGGTAACGTTAAGGGTCGTAACATCGTTTCCAAGTTCCTGCCACGCCTTGGCTATCGGGAAGACCTCCACTATTCCGGTGTAGGCCCCAATTGCGAGGATCTTCCCAAACTTCTTCATTGGAACGGGGTTTCCGAGAGGCCCGGCAATGTTGAGTATCTCGTCGCCTTCCTTGAGCTCAGCGGCCATTCTCATGGTGGTCCTTCCCCTGGTGAAGACCACGAGAACTATCCAGCCCTCTTCGCGATCCCACATGACAGGGGTGAGAGGGATTCTCTCTCCGTTCTCGAAGGCCCTAACGATTATGAACTGCCCCGGCTGAACCTTTCTGGCTACATGGGGGGCGTGAACTTTATACCAGGTGTTGCGCATGGCAATCTCCTTTTTCTCTAGGATTTTATACACAATGAACACCTCCGTACACGTGGTCAAACTTGGGCATCTAAAGGTTTGCAACATAAAGTGTTTATAAATATGTTGTCAACCAAAGGTTTAAAAATGGAAAAGAATTTCGAAGAACGAGTCCGGAATGCCAAAATGACTCGATTACACTCACAAAGTTTGAAAATTCGAACGTCCAAGAAACGAGCTTAAACTATACTCACATGGAAAATGAGAAAAGGCCCTTAGAGCTTTCTAAGGAATGTTATGTATCCCGTGTGCGCCAGCATCGTTGTTTTTGGTCTCATGCACTCCTTTTTGACCTCATGCTCCCTGACAAGGACCTCTACAACCCTCGGTTTGTAGAAGTAATCCCTGTACTCCTGGAGGGCCTGGAAGAAGCGATGAACCTGGTTCATGCACGGCGTGTAGGCAACAAAGTAACCCCCGGGCCTGAGGACTTCAACGGCATGCGGGAGAACATTCTCGGGCTGTGGAAGGTCGAGGACAATGTGGTCGGCGTAGTCCTCATCGATGCCCTCGTAAATGTTCTTGAGCTTTATCGTGACCCTGTCAGAGAAACCGGCCAGCTCAACGTTCTTCTGAGCTATCCTGGCGAAGTCTTCCCTTACCTCATAGCTGATAACTCTGCCGGCCGGGCCGACGATGTTCGCTAGGAAAATCGTCAGCGCTCCACTGCCAACGCCGGCCTCTATAACCGTATTTCCTGGTGAGATTCCAGCGTAGGCGATGATTATTCCCGCGTCCTTGGGATGCACTATCTGAGGCCCTCGTTTCATTTTGGCTATTATGTCGTTGATGTCTGGCTTCAGTATCTTGAACTCCTCACCCTTGTGGCTGGTCAGGGTGTCTCCATAGCTCTTATCGAGAAGCTCCCCAAGGTTGATTATACCCAAATCCGTGTGGAACTCCCTATTCGAGACCGTTACGAGGTACCTCTTCCCCCTTCTGTCTATCAGCAGTACCCTATCCCCCTCCCGAATCAAATGCCTCACCGCCCTTCTTTACTATCAGGCCATCTTTTGATATGTAGAAAACCATCGAGGCCATCTCCTCGAGCATCGCTACGTGCTCCCTGCTTAAAATGTCGACGTTGATGAAATGGATTCCAACCCACTCCTCCAGAGGGATGGTGCTGATGCTCGTGAGTATTGCTTTCACAGCCTCATCTCCCCCAAAGTGGACGTAGAGGGCAATCCCAAAGGTTACGAAGTACTCCGGCTTGGTGGGGAAGTGCGTCATCTTGTTAACAACCATGTGGTAGTTCTTCAGGAAGCTGTGAGAGTCATAGACGGGCACAACTTCTTCTATCACCTCACCGTAACTGGCCGAACCCGGACCTATCTTGACAATCTTAATTTCCTTGATGAGCTCGATTATCTTTGAGTATCCCTTACCGGACACCTTACGGGTGTATTTCCGGAACATAAGATCACCAATGCCAAAGAAGTCACCTATAACAACCCCACCCCTCTCAACAAGTGCCGGGATCAGGAAACTCCACGAGAACTCCTCTACAGGATATGTTGATGGATACTCCACAAGAATAATGTCTCCCCTGTTGGCCTTACCAAAGAGATATTTCTCAAAGACGGAAGTGTCCATAGGGCTCACCAAAAGGGTTTTTAACCGCTCCTCTTTTAAACCTTTTAGGTGGAAGGGATGAGAAAGTTCGTAGTGTGGCCCAACGAGCTCGATGTAAGGCTCAGCAGGCGATACGGGCGGACCGTTGGAAAGGAATTTGCCGTTGATGGGCCAACGATTCAGGAAATCGTCGATGCAGCCGAGAGCCTCGGGATGAAAGTTGTCGAATTGGATGAGAACAAGCTGAATCCAAGGTTAGCCGGCCTCGACGAGGAGTACAGAAGGCGTGGCATGGTCAGGATAGAGAGCAAGCACCCCAAGGGCAAGAGCCTGAAGATGATAGGTCAGAAGATCAGGGAAATCAGAAAAACCCGGGCTAAGGCCAAAGACAAGAAGTCCAAATCCAAGAGGAAAAAGAGGTAATCACTCCTCCTCTTCCATTTCTACGACTATTGCAGTGGTAGTGTCGATGACGCCATCGATGTTGTGTATGTCGTGGAGTATCTTTCTGGTCAGCTCGCCGAGGTCCTTGGCCTCTATATGAACTATGGCATCATAGGGGCCCGTAACTGCGTCAGCCTTGGTAACTCCAGGAATCTGCTTGAGGGCCTCTATGACGCTCTCGACTTTTCCAATCTCAACTGTCAATAAAACGTACGACCTAACCATTTTTCACCACCGCGGAAAGGCTTTACGTTTTTATTTAGCCGACCATCTCATTTAAGCTTTTCGTAGGGGCCGAGTGATAGGCTCTCCCGCTAAAACCAAAAACCTATAAAGCGCCCCGCCGATTTTTTCTGGTTGACCATGAGGGTTGAAGAGCTTCCCGTTGACGAGAGGATAAAAAGGATCATCCTGGAAAGGGGCATAGAGGAGCTCTATCCTCCCCAGGCGGAAGCCCTGAGGAGTGGAGTGCTGGAAGGGAAAAACCTAGTCCTGGCCATTCCAACGGCCAGCGGAAAGACCCTCGTTTCCGAGATAGTGATGGTTAACAAACTCCTGCGTGAGGGGGGTAAAGCAGTCTATCTCGTTCCCCTTAAAGCCCTGGCCGAGGAGAAGTACCGTGAATTTAAGGAGTGGGAAGTCCTCGGTCTCCGCGTTGCCGCCACAACCGGCGATTACGACTCCACAGATGAGTGGCTCGGGAGGTATGACATAATCGTCGCGACTGCCGAAAAGTTTGATTCGCTTTTGAGGCACGGCTCGAGCTGGATTAAGGACGTTAAGCTCGTCGTGGCGGATGAAGTCCATCTCATCGGTTCTTACGACAGGGGGGCGACGCTTGAGATGATTCTAAGCCATATGCTCGGCAGGGCTCAGATTCTGGCCCTGAGCGCCACCGTCGGAAACGCTGAAGAACTGGCCGAATGGCTCAACGCCGAGCTCGTCGTGAGCAACTGGCGGCCGGTTCAGCTCAGAAAGGGAGTTTTTGCACAGGGTGAACTCTTCTGGGAGGACGGAAAGATAGATAGGTATCCAGCCAACTGGGACTCGTTGGCTATTGACGCCGTCAAAAGAGGTAAGCAGGCCCTCGTTTTCGTCAACACAAGGCGTTCCGCTGAGAAGGAAGCTGTGAGCCTGGCCCCAAAGATAGCGAGGCTTCTGACTAAGCCGGAACAAAGGGGGCTCAAAGAGCTTGCGGATTCCCTTGAGAGCAATCCCACCAACGAGAAGCTCAAGAAGGCTTTGAGGGGTGGTGTAGCCTTTCACCACGCCGGCTTGAGCAGAACTGAAAGGACGATGATAGAAGATGCCTTCCGTGAAGGCCTGATTAAGGTAATTACGGCGACTCCGACACTCTCGGCCGGAATAAACCTCCCAGCTTTCCGCGTCATAATCCGCGACACCAAGCGCTACTCCAACTTCGGCTGGATTGACATCCCAGTTCTCGAGATACAGCAGATGATGGGGCGCGCGGGAAGGCCAAAGTACGACAAGGTTGGAGAGGCTATAATCGTTGCGAGAACCGAGGATCCAAAGAAACTGATGGGCAGATACGTCTTCGGAAAGCCTGAAAAGCTGTTCTCCATGCTCGCCAATGAGTCCGCCTTCAGGGGACAGATTTTAGCCCTAATAACCAACTTCGGGGTGGAGAACTTCCGGGAACTTATAAGCTTCCTCGAAAAGACCTTCTACTTCTACCAGAGAAGCGACACGTCCCATCTAGAGTGGAAGGCCAAGGAGATAGTCTACTTCCTCATTGAGAACGAGTTCATAGACATGGACATTGAGGATCGCTTCATAGCCCTTCCCTTCGGCAGGAGAACTTCCCAGCTCTACATAGACCCGCTCACTGCCAAGAAGTTCAAGGACGCCTTCCCGAAGCTCGAAAAGAACCCCAATCCCTTCGGAATCTTCCAGCTCATAGCTTCAACACCCGACATGGGCACGCTGAACGCACGCAGGAAGGAAATGGAGGACTATCTTGACCTGGCCTACGAGATGGAAGAGAAGCTCTACGTCAACATCCCCTACTGGGAGGACTACAGGTTCCAGAGCTTTCTCAATGAGGTCAAGACGGCCAAGATTCTCCTTGACTGGATAAACGAGGTGCCCGAGACGAGAATCTATGATACATACAACATCGACCCCGGCGACCTTTACAGAATCCTTGAGCTCGCCGACTGGCTGATGTACTCTCTCATCGAGCTCTACAAGCTGTTCGAGCCGAAGAAAGACGTTCTGGACTACCTCCGTGACCTGCATCTAAGGCTCAAGCACGGCGTCAGGGAGGAACTTCTTGAACTGGTCAGACTGCCCAACATCGGAAGGAAGAGAGCGAGGGCGCTTTACAACGCGGGCTTTAGAACAACGGAGGACATCATGAGAGCCAAAGTGAGCGAGCTCCTGGCAGTTGAGGGCATAGGTTTGAAGGTCGTAGAGGGATTGTTCATGCACTTTGGAGTCGAGCTCCCAAAAGCCTCAAAGAAAAGCACAGAAGAGAACAGAAAGAGAAGAAAGGGAACCCTGGATGACTTCTTGAAGTGAGCGGATTAAATTTTTAAATCCCGACCTTTTACTTTGGCGTGGGCACTATGATAATCATCGTGACAGGAATGCCAGGTTCAGGAAAAAGCAAGATCGTTAAAGAGTTCGAGAAGAGAGGTTTCCCGAGCGTTTCTATGGGCGACGTCGTAAGGGAAGAGACTGCCAAGCGTGGCCTCGAGCTCACAAAGGAGAACGTTGCCAAGGTGAGCATTCGCCTGAGGCAGGAACTGGGCCAGAATGCCGTGGCAAAGCTCGCCGTTGAGAAGGTCAGAGAACTGCTCAGAAGGAATAAAGTAGTTGTAATCGACGGCGTCCGCTCTCTTGACGAGGTAGGAACCTTCAGGAGCGCTTTTCCTGGTGAGGAGATCATCATCGTCGCTGTCCATACACCGCCACATATGCGCTTCGAGCGGCTCAAAGCCAGGGGAAGACACGACGACCCGCAGAGCTGGGAGGACTTTGAAGAGCGCGATTGGAAGGAGCTCAAGTTCGGCATCGGAAACGTCATAGCAATGGCCGACTACATGATAGTCAACGACTGCCCAAAAGAAGAATACGAGAGAAAAGTTCAGGAGCTCGTTGAGAAGATTTTAGCCGAGCATTGAGTCGAGGAAGAGCATCACGTAGAATCCAACGAAAAAGCCCAGAGTTACAAGCGTCTCGTTCTCTTCCCTCTTGTATATCTCAGGAATCATCTCCTTCACAGTTACGTAGAGCATGGCTCCTCCTGCCAAACCAAGGCCGTAGGGCAGAGACCAAGCAAAGGCCGTGAAAAAGATCGCTCCAAGGATTACCATCGCCATCTCAGCCAACCCGCTCAGAACACCGATCATAATCGGTTGGAGGCGCTTTTTCTGAATGACGGCTAGAGGGAGCGAGACGACAGTCCCTTCAGGGAAGTCCTGAATGCCTATAGCGATGGCCGTAACTAGGCCAACCTCAAGGTTGTAAACTAGAGAAGTACCAATGGCTAATCCCTCTGGCAGGTTGTGGATTATGAGGGCGAGAACGAGGAGCCAGACCTTCCGGAGCCTATCTTTCAAATCGCTTGGGCCTTCGTAGCCCTTGACCATGTGCTCATGGGGGATGAGGCGGTCTATCATGGAGACCACGAGAATGCCAAGGGCTATTCCAATTCCAGCCGGCCCAAAGCCTCCGGTGCTTTCTATAGCAGGGAGAATTAGGCTGGTGAAGCTCGCGACTATCATAACTCCAGCCGCGAAGCTCAGGCTGAAGTCAACTCCCCTTTCAGGGATGTTCTTGGCGAATATTGCCACCATCGCGCCGAGAGAGGTCATGATAGCCACAAACAGACCCGCATAGAAGGAGACCCACAGGATGCTGCCCCCGGAGATCTCGAGCATCCATTCGGCGAGGTTCGCGATGAAGTTGTCTAACACTGTTAGGCCACCCTAATTAATAGGGGGGTTGCCTTTATAAGCTTTGGGTCGAGTGGATGACGGTGGGAATATGTTCGAGGAAGTTGAGGTTGAGGCTTACGTTTATCCGACGGAGGATATAGAGAAGGTCAAGAGGGCGATGCTTAATCTGATTCCGGATTTGGAGTTCGAGGCATTCGACAGAGGAGACTACATCATCTTGACCGGAAAAACCAGGAGCAAGAAAGCCCTTCAGAGGCTCTACGAGCTTTTCCGCGGCCAGGCAATACTCGACACGGCGCGCTCTTTCCTTGAGGAGGGCTACTTCGGCGAGGAGATAATCATAAAGGTCAACAAACAGGCAGCTTACGCTGGGGTGGTGAACTTCAACGAGGAATCCCCGCTAGGCCCGATAACGATAATCATCCGTACCAAAGATCCGCAGAGGCTCATGAAGTGGCTCGCACCGAGGACAAAAGATGGAGTACCTATAGAATAAAAAGAAAGGCTCACTCCATCTTCTTCCTTCCCCAGCTTATTTTTGCCGTCATAACCTTCTCCGTTGAGAATATCCACGCGGTAACGTAGAGTGTCAGTCCGGCCATTAAGGCAAGATACCCCACGCTGAGAAATACTGAACCGTAGTCACCAAGGAGGATGTAGCGGTAGTCCACTATCGGGTGTGTGAACGGAATCGCCAGCAGGACATACTTGATGGCCACTGGCAGGTCGCTGATGTCAGTGTACATAAGGAGGAACGCGGGAAAGGCAAGGGGCATTATCACTGCGCTCACCACCGTTGTGGCGCTCTGCACGTCTTCCGCGAAGATTGCGAGTATCATCGCCAAGCTGAGGGAGAAGATTATGGTCAGAAAGACGACGAGGGCGAAGAGCAGCATCCCCGTCGGCGTCACGCTGAGACCAATGTCTTCGAGGGTTATGCCCGTCGCCCCCAGACCGAAGGAGCCAAGGTAGCTGCGCATTCCTATCATGTAGGCTATCGCCGCCATCAGACCCATGACGGCGGTTCCAAAGATCTTGGCACCTACTATCTTTGTTCTGGCAACGGGAAGGGTCAGGAGCGTCTCAAGGGTTTTGTTCTCCTTTTCGGCCGCCATCGCCCCGGCAGCCATCTGGGCGGTGACCATCACCATAAGGAAGACTATCATAGGTATTGAGAAGGCCTGCGAGGCTATGACGTTCGAGACTATGCTCGGCAGGATGTCAACTATCGTACCCCTGATGACAGATTTGCTCTCTGTCTCTATCGGCCGAAGTATCGCGTCTGGATTTCCAGCCCCGAGCTGCTCAATCTTTATCCGGGCTATCCCATCGCTTAAAACTCCGATAACGGCGTTTATCCTGCCCTCACTGACGCTCTCCTTTACACCTGCACCGATTGTCGTGAAGATACCGTAAATTTGAACTGTAGCTTTCTCGTTTTCTTCAAGCCTCGTCGAAAAGTCTGGAGGGATCACCACAAGAACGTTCTGCTTCTCCAGAACTGCCTTCTGAAGGGCTTCATCCAGAGATGTTGCGTTGATGACCATGACAGTTACGTTTGGAGTTACCTCAAGAGCCTTTATCAGAACTTCACCGTACCCTCCCTCGTCGAAGTCCACTATGGCGACCTTCGTCTCACCCTGTGCCTGCTCCAGCCCAAGGGTTATCACCTTGCCCATGACCGGGAACAGGATGAGAGGTATGACCACAAGACCGAAGATAAGCTTCCTGTCCCTGAAGAGGTTCCTGAGTTCTTTCTTCGCCATCACCCAGAAGTCGCTCATGAGCCCTTACCCCCAACGGGTTCATTGATTTCCGCCCCCACAGCCCTCATGAAGACCTCTTCGAGGTTCTCAGCGCCGTACTTCTCCTTGAGCTCGGCCGGAGTGCCTATGTCGACTATTCTGCCCTCATTGATGAAGGCAACCCTGTTGCAGAGGTACTCGACTTCGAGCATGTTGTGGCTCGAGATGAGAAACGTAACGCCCTCGTTCCTCGCGAACTTCCTGATGGTCTTCCTTATGGTGTAAGCGTTGACTATATCGAGGCCGCTTGCGGGTTCGTCAAGAATTGCCAGCTTGGGCTTCACCATCAGAGCCCTCGCTATAAGGAGCTTCCTCGTCATTCCTTTGGAATACGTCGAGACTTTGTCATAGAGCCTGTCCCCCAAGTCGCTCAGCTTAACGCCGAGCTCCAGCATCTCCTCAAAGTTCCTCCCGCCCTTGGCGTAGAGCCTCGCCATGAACTCGAGATATTCGTAACCCGTGAGGTTCTTGTAGGCGCCAGCTTCCTCCGGCAGGTAGCTTATGAACTCCCTGACCTTTGAGGCGTCCTTGACAACGTCGTAGCCAGCTATGCTCGCCTTTCCAGCCGTTGGTCTGAGGAGCGTTGAGAGTATCTTTAACGTAGTACTCTTTCCCGCACCGTTAGGCCCAATGAGACCGAAGATTTCGCCCTCCGGAATCTCGAAGCTTATTCCCTTGAGGGCCTTCACTTTTCCGTAGTCTTTCTCGAGGTTCACAACCTCAACTATCATCCCTCTCCCCCTCGTAGACGAAAATGTCTTCAATGAGAACTCCAAAAAAGCGCGCTATCTTGAAAGCTAGCTTAAGCGATGGATCGTACTTACCCTTTTCTATCGCTATTATCGTCTGCCTCGTGACGCCGAGGGCTTTGGCCAGCTCCTCCTGGGTTAGTCCCTTGGCTTCCCTGAGCTCGCGGAGGCGGTTCTTCACTCACATCACCCTCGCGTAGTACCCCCTGGAGATGACCAAGGCCCCTAACAGCAACGTAAGCGGAACTGCGAGGAGCTTTGCGAATACGATAGCACTCTCCTGGTCGTTTCCAGCGAGCCATATGAATTCGAGCGCTATTCCCGTCAAGAACGCTAATGTGCCGTGGTAGAAGCTCCTCAGCTTTATCAGCTCCGTCCTCTCGTCCCTGACAGGTTCAACCTTCGCGTTGTAGAACCTCTCGATTGCCCAGGTTCCGGCAACTGCGCCTATGAAAAAGACCAGGCTCAGGGCGGGCCTGCTGTTCAGGAAATATAACATCGGCAGGTACATCACAAAGAGGAAGGCGAAAATCAAGGGGCGGTATCGCTCCATTCACATCACCCTCGAGTAGTGAACCTTCAACGCGAGGTGTCCGAAGGTTGATGCTATGAAAACCAGCAGAAGGAACGTGAAGGCCGTTGAGAGGTTCTTGGCAACAAAGGCCGAGTAGGCGATTCCCAAGCCACTTACTAACTGAACGAGCTCAAGGGTCACCTTCGAGGCCTTTTCCTCTATTCTCTCAACTCTCTCGTCCCTTTCGAGCCCTACGTTCCTCCGGTAAATAACTGGAAGGTAGGTCCCTACGGCGAGCCCGAGGATGAGTCCAACGACAGCGCCCAAGTTCATGCTCCCACCATGTAAAGTTTCCTTTACGTAAAACTTCCTTTACATCCTTTATAAGCTTTGTTCCCCCAAAGTTTTTAAAGAGCAGGGAAGAAGTTCCATCCGCGCGGGGGTAGCCGAGCCTGGTCAAAGGCGCGGGATTTAGGGTCCCGTCCCGAAGGGGTTCCGGGGTTCAAATCCCCGCCCCCGCACCATTCTAACAAACTTCGCCTGCGCGAAGTTTGATCAAGGTTCGCATGTCACTCTTAAAGTGGCTGTTCTTAGGTGGATTTACTTTCCAAAGGCTCCTCCACAGTGTTTCACTGCAAATATAACGCCCTCGGGGCGTTAAAAAGGAGGTGAAACCAGTTTTAATGTCTTGTTTTTGGGTTAAACCCCTGTTAGACTTGCAATTTCAAGAAGACATGCAAACTTATCTTAACAACTTTGAAGAGAAGTTTGCTCTTTGGTCAAACTTTGCACTGCAAAGTTTGCTTCGCAAGCGCTGACGGAAAATTAGATGCTTTTCTAAGAACGTCAAGTCAAGTTGCAGTTTTTCAGGGTTTGCTAATCTCAAGGCGTCCTTTGGACGCCAGAACAAAAAGCAAACTGCTTGAAAGACTTCCCTTGAAGTTAAACCCACTTTCCAACCAGCAAATTATGAGTGCACGACTGTCCTCCAGCAAGTTGAAGGGGAGGGCACTCTTTGATTAAACTTTGTCTGCAAAGTTTATTTGCCAAACAAAAGTTTCATCAAAGTTCGTGATTCCTGTTTGCGGGTTTCTCGTGAAGGGATTTCGTTTCAATGGGTGCTTTTCGAAGGAATGCAGTCGTATTGATATACCTTTGATTGGGTTTTTACTCCACCCGCGCTCCTCCGGAGCGCTAAAGAAAGCAAACCCTCACCAAGGTAAAACTTCAGAATTGAATTCCATCAGCAACTTGCCGTTCAAACGTGAAATCCCAAAATTGGACGTGCACTGAAAAAGAATCACGAGCCTTTCGCCAGCCTTTCCCAAAGGCTGAGCGTTGACGGAAAATCGCGTGCAATTCTAAATGGTCTCTTGTGAAATAGGTTTACTCACTAGTTGCCAACTTTTCAGGGTTTCACTTTTCATCGAAGCTTGTACGTCAAATCCAACATATAAATTAGTTCTCCAGTGTGGTTTGAAGAATCAAACTGCACAAGCAAAATCCGTTGCCCAAACTTGTCCACTAAACGTTATAAATATATCCGTTTTATTTCGCAGCCAGGTGATTTAAGTTGGAGAACGGCGCTCATAAGTTCGACCTTGATGGTGCATTCGTTCTAATCCCCAAGAAGCCCGATTTGAAATATCTCTACATAGAGATAACCAACCGCTGCAACCTCCGCTGTGAGATGTGCTTCAAGCAGTACTGGGAAGACGACGAAGGTGACATGGACTGGGATCTCTTCATCAAGATACTCGATGATGCAGAGGAGCTTCCAGAGCTGGAGATGATTTACTTTGGTGGCATAGGCGAGCCAACGGTTCACCCCCGCTTCATGGACATGGTCAGGGAAGTGAAGAGACGCGGCTTTGCCCTCGGCATAAGCACCAACGGATTCCTCCTTACGGACAAGCGAATAGAGGAGCTTGTGAAGCTTGGGGTTGACTTGATATACTTCTCGATCGATTCCGTACCGACGCAGCCAGTCGACATTGGACATATAAAGCCAGACTACACCGGATCCCGCATCAGGAAGATTCAGGAGGCCAAGAAAAAGCTGGGAAGGGACGTTCCCCACATAGGCGTTGAGGTCGTGGCGACAAAGGAGAACTACAAGGAGCTACCCGAGATAGCGCACTACGTTGGCTCTCTGGGTGTCGATACGCTACTCATCTCAAACATCATTCCCATAAACAAGGAGCATGCTGATATGATAGTCTACGATGGTAGCGTGGACATGAAGCCGATAGTTGACAAGCTCCAAGCCATCTACCATGGCTATCTACAGAAGATAGCAGAGTTCTCCCTGAGGACAGAACGGCACTGTGAGTTCATTGATAAGAAAGTGGCCGTAGTAAGGTGGGATGGTGAAGTAGCTCCCTGCTACCGCTTCTTGCACACATATCCTGAGATAGTCTTCGGCAGGGAGAAAATAGTCACCGCTTACTCCTTCGGCAATGTTCGGGAGAAGAGCCTAGCGGACATTTGGACGAGTAGGGAGTACAGTTGGTTCAGATTCGTCGTTAAGAACTCCCTCTATCCAAGCTGCACTGACTGTCCGCTCAATGGGTCCTGCTCCTTTGTCCAGGATACAAACTCCGACTGCTGGGGCAACAGCCCGAGCTGCGCGGACTGTCTATGGTCCAGGCGCATAGTCCTCTGCCCAATACCCGAAAAGGGTATGAAGGGCTTTTGGTAGCTCGACTATTTTTAATTTTCCTCGGAACCAATGTGCGGTTTTCCAACTTAGTTGTTCGGAAATGGTCTCAACTTTTTTGTTAAACAATTTTTCCTGTTAAACAAATCCACTTGCTTGATACATTTGTGTTTCCCTATCTTGCTTTCGTCAAGTTTATTAGCACTAGTGTACAAAAATGTTTCCGACAACAACTGGGGGGCATCGAAGCATGTTTGCATACTGGGGAAGAATTTTGAGGGTTAACCTAAGCACAGGCAAAATCAGTGAAGAGAAGTTCGACGAGAAGTTTGCCCAGAAGTGGCTTGGAACCAGAGGATTTGGTATCTACTACCTCCTGAAGGAGATAGACCCAACGGTTGACCCATTCAGTCCTGAAAACAAAATAATATACGCCACCGGCCCGTTGACTGGAACCACTGCCCCAACTGGCGGCAGATACATGGTTATAACCAAGAGCCCACTGACTGGCTATATAGCCATGGCCAACTCCGGTGGCTTCTTCGGAGCCGAGCTGAAGTTCGCTGGCTGGGACGCTATAATAGTCGAGGGCAAGGCTGATCACCCGGTTTACATATACATAAACGACGACCAGGTTGAAATCAGGGATGCAAGCCACCTCTGGGGCAAGCTCGTGAGCGAGACCGAGGAGAAACTCAGGGAAGAAGTCGGCGACAAGAGGGTTCGCATCGCCTCAATAGGCCCGGCAGGTGAGAACCTCGTCCGCTTCGCTGCGGTAATGAACGACGAGCACAGAGCAGCGGGAAGGGGCGGTGTCGGCGCCGTTATGGGAAGCAAGAACCTCAAGGCGATAGTCGTTCGCGGCCACAAGAGGGTTGAGGTGGCCGACAGGGCCAAGTTCACCAGCGTAGTGAAGGAGAAGATCGACAAGCTGAGGAACGATCCTGTTGCTGGCGGTGGACTGCCCAAGTATGGTACCGCAGTTCTTGTCAATATAATCAACCAGAATGGCCTCTACCCGACCAGGAACTTCCAGGACAGCCAGTTTGAGTACGCCGAAGAGCAGAGCGGTGAGGCCATGACCGCCAAATACCTCATCAGGAATAAGCCCTGTTACGCCTGTCCGATCGGCTGTGGAAGGGTTAACAAGCTCCCAACGGTCGGAGTCACCGAAGGTCCCGAATACGAGAGCATCTGGGCACTCGGAGCCCATCTTGGAATAAACGACCTGGCAAGCATCATAGAGGCTAACCACATGATAGACGAGCTCGGTATGGACACCATTTCAACCGGTGGAACCCTTGCCACTGCCATGGAGCTCTTCGAGAAGGGCCTCATCAAGCCTGAGGATCTCGGAGAGGAGGCTCCGCCCTTCAGGTGGGGCAACACCGAGGTTCTCCACTACTACCTCGAGAAGATAGCTAGAAGAGAGGGCTTCGGCGACAAGCTTGCCGAGGGTGGCTACAGACTTGCCGAGATGTACAACGGTACCGAGTACTTCATGGGCGTCAAGAAGCAGGAGCTTCCGGCCTACGACCCGAGGGGTGCAGAGGGTCATGGCCTTGGTTACGCTACCAACAACCGCGGTGGCTGCCACATCAAGCAGTACATGATAAGCCCGGAGATCCTCGGCTACCCGTACAAGATGGATCCGCACGACATCAGCGACGAGAAGGTCAAGATGGTCATAATCTTCCAGGACCTTACCGCGTTGATAGACGCCGCGGGTCTGTGTGTATTCACAACCTTCGGACTTGGTGCGGACGACTACCGCGACATGCTTAATGCAGCTCTCGGATGGGACCTCACTACCGAGGAGTACCTCAAGATCGGAGAGCGCATCTGGAACGCAGAGAGGCTCTTCAACCTCAAGGCCGGCCTCGATCCACTCAAGGAGGACACTCTACCCAAGCGCCTTCTTGAGGAGCCGGTCAGACAGGGTCCGAACAAGGGAAGGGTCGTCAGGCTCAAGGAGATGCTTCCGAGGTACTATGCACTCCGCGGCTGGACCGAGGATGGAAGAATTCCCGAGGAGAAGCTCAAGGAGCTCGGCCTGAACGAGTTCTGAATTCTCTTGTCTTTTCTTTAATATATTGTTGTTTCTCCAATATTCTGGGGTTCCTACGGAGGCCCGTGCACATCGTGCTACATTGTTCCCTGTTGAGGATTATATGTTAGTTTTCTCTCAATATAACTTACAATCTGTTGTGTTTTAAGTTTACGTAAAACAACTAAAATCGCCCAGTTATACCGACCATATGTAATAATACGCTTTAAAATCGAAAGATTTATACGGTAGATGTCCAGAGAAGTGCCTTGATGACGGGTAGAGTACCCGGATGGTTCAATGCGCTAAAATCCAACAAGGGGGTATATGAATGAAAGGTTGGAAAGCAGCTGTGGTTGCACTCTTTCTTGTTGGTCTAATTGCAGGGACTGCAGCAGCTGTGCCAACAAAGCCAATCGCAGTGAGCCCTGTACAGGAAAAGAACTATGGACTCTTGACTCCGGGACTCTTCAAGAAGGTCCAGGGTATGAACTGGAACCAGGATATTAGCACCGTTATAATGTTCAACAGCCCAGCTGACCGCGACAGGGCAGTGCAGATTCTCAAGATAATGGGCGCTGAGATTAAGTACAGCTACAAGATTATACCTGCGGTTGCAGTTAAAATAAAGGTCAAGGATCTCCTTCTCGTTGCGGGAATGATCGACTCAGGCTTCTTTGGAAACAGCAAGCTGTCCGGTGTGAGGTTTATCCAGGAGGACTACAAGGTTCAGGCCGCTGACTCAACGTCAGTTGCTCAGATTCAGGCCGATGCCGTATGGAACCTCGGTTACGATGGCACTGGAATAGTCGTTGCGGTTATCGATACCGGTATCGACGCCAACCACCCTGACCTCCAGGGTAAAGTCATCGCTTGGTACGATGCCGTGAACGGAAAGACCACCCCGTACGATGACAACGGTCATGGAACCCACGTTGCTGGTATTGTCGCAGGAACAGGTGCCGCGAGCAACGGCCAGTACATCGGTGTCGCTCCGGGCGCCAAGCTCGTCGGCGTCAAGGTTCTTGCCGCTGACGGTTCTGGAAGCATATCAGACATTATAGCCGGTGTTGACTGGGTAGTCCAGAACAAGGACGCTTATGGAATTAAGGTCATCAACCTCTCCCTCGGTTCAAGTCAGAGCTCCGACGGTACTGATTCACTCAGCCAGGCGGTCAACGCCGCTTGGGATGCGGGCCTTGTTGTCTGTGTCGCAGCTGGAAACAGCGGTCCTAACACCTACACCGTCGGTTCTCCAGCTGCTGCCAGTAAGGTCATAACCGTGGGTGCCGTTGATAGCACCGACACTATAGCCAGCTTCTCAAGCAGGGGTCCGACCGCCGACGGCAGGCTTAAGCCGGAGGTTGTCGCTCCGGGTGTTGACATCATTGCCCCGAGGGCCGCCGGAACCAGCATGGGAACCCCGATTGACACCTACTACACCAAGGCCTCCGGAACCAGCATGGCCACCCCGCACGTCGCTGGAGTTGCCGCCTTGCTCCTCCAGGCTCACCCGGACTGGACCAACAGCAAGATCAAGACTGCCCTCATTGAGACCGCCGACATAGTGGCCCCAGCTGAAATAGCCGACATCGCATACGGTGCAGGTAGGGTCAATGTCTACAAGGCCATCAACTACGACAACTACGCCAAGCTTGTCTTCACCGGCTCCGTCGCGGATAAGGGAAGCGTCAGTCACACCTTCGACATAAGCGGCGCGACTTTCGTCACCGCTACCCTTTACTGGGACAACAGCGCCAGTGACATTGACCTCTATCTCTACGACCCGAACGGCAACCAGGTCGACTACTCCTACACCTCCTACTACGGATTCGAGAAGGTTGGTTATTATAACCCAACCGCTGGAACCTGGACGATTAAGGTTGTCAGCTACAGCGGTGCCGCCAACTACCAGGTCGACGTTGTCAGTGATGGAACTCTCAGCCAGTCTACCGGAACCACTCCGACGCCCACTCCTACCCCAACTCCCACCACCGACAGCCAGACCTTCACTGGTTATGTCCACGACTGGTACGACAAGAGCGACAGCTTCACCATGACCGTCAACAGCGGAGCTACCAAGATAACCGGTGACCTCACCTTCGACACTTCACTCCACGACCTTGACCTCTATCTCTACGATCCGAACGGCAACCTCGTCGACCGCTCCGAGACCTCCACCAGCTACGAGCACGTCGAATATCTTAACCCGGCTCCTGGAACATGGAAGTTCATAGTCTACGCCTACAACACCTACGGCTGGGCCAGCTACCAGCTTGACGTCGTTGTCTACTACGGTTGATTTTTAAGCCTCTTTTCTCTTTTCATTTGAGGTGATAGCCATGAGAAAAGTTCTCACAGCAATGTTCTTTGTTATGATCATCTTATCATCTGTTCCTCTCACAAACGCTAAAATCGAGCCCTACGTATACAAGCCGACCGTACCTGACACGGCCTTTTCAGTTCTTGCCCTCTATGAAACTGGTGACTATGCGAAGGTTCTCGAGGGCTGCGAGTGGCTGATGATGCTCAGGACACCTTTTGACTCATGGGGGTTCGCATACGGCGAAGACCACGAAGCCAAGTACACCGCGATGGCGATACTCGCGCTCATAAGGGGCGAGAGGATAGCTAGTGGAAGGTACAATACCACCATAAACAGCGCCGCTTATTGGCTCATCTACAAGCAGAATCCAGACGGCTCCTGGCAGGACTATACCGACACTGCCCTCGCACTTATTGCCCTCAGGGAGTTCCTCAATAGCGGCTATCTCAACGAGAAGCTTCCAGGGTTTAGGAAGCAGGTTCAGGAGGCAATAGACAGGGCCCAGGGTTGGCTTATGGCCGCACAGCCGAAGAACGACGTCGAGAGAGTATTTGGCTATATGGCTTTGGGAAAAAAGGAAGACCTGAAGAAGATGGAAGTTGTGGGTGAACTGGCGGCATACTGGGCATTTGCACTCGCCTATATGGGTGAGAGGACTGAGTTGACTGAGGACTTTCAGAGCACGGTAGCAATAGCAATGGCCCTCTACGCTACCGGTAGTGAAAAATACCGCGAGGAACTCCTCAAGAGAGAACACTTCGGCTTCTGGGGGATTCTTCACTATCGCGTCCTCGACCTGTTGAGCGCTTCGAAGATAAGTGGTTTTGAGGACTTAAAGCCGATAGCCTGCCCTTATATTGACAAGATAACACCCAACGACGACTGGGAGAAGGTGATTCTCGCCGACTACTATATAGCCTGTGGCAAGAAGCCCAAACTCCCTACCAACTACTCGGCTCTGCTCCCATGGCAGATCGCTGAAGTAGCGAGAGTTAAGGCCCTGCTCAGCGAGGATTATGAAGATGCTGTCAGCTACCTCCTCAAGATATCTAAGGATGGCATCTGGAAGGACTTCTACAACACGGAATACGTCGTCTGGGTGCTCAAGAATCTTGGTGTGAACTATGACTATGCCAGGTCTCTAGAATATCTCCAGGAGAACCTCACTTGGATGCTCGAGACGAAAGATTCCAAAACAGGCAACCCGATTTACTACAACACGCCCACCTACTACTTCGCTTACGCGGCCATCGTCTTCAAGGAGTTTGGCCTCGAAAGGCCCCTTAACGAGAGCCTCAGCATCCTCGCAGAAAGACAGTATCCTAACGGCGGCTGGCCATACACTCAGGGCTCGGTGGTAGGACTGACGTCCACGACCAGGGTTCTGTGGGCCCTCCAGGAGGCAGGGCTTACGGATACCTCAATATACGAGAAGGGAGTTCAGTTCCTCAGGACCATACTCTACGTTGACATACCAGAGCCCGAGGAAAGCGGGAATGCAGTAAAGCTGGCCAATGCGACGTTCCTTCTCGTGAGAAATGGACTTTACATCGGTAACTCTACGAACAGCGCAGATGTTAGCAGCTTGGACGGCTACGTGGTCA
The DNA here is from genome assembly GCF_012027415.1 of Thermococcus sp. GR6. Classification (NCBI taxonomy): domain Archaea; kingdom Methanobacteriati; phylum Methanobacteriota; class Thermococci; order Thermococcales; family Thermococcaceae; genus Thermococcus; species Thermococcus sp. GR6. The sequence goes on along the minus strand of NZ_SNUM01000002.1, from coordinate 567,333 downwards.
TTTATCCCTCTCAGAGTCCACTGATGATTAATGCCTATAAGGTTGATGGCTTCATCGCCAGCGAGCCGGCACCAAGTGAAAGGATGACATACGTCTACATGATAGCAGGAGCAGTTCTGATAACACTTGCCGTTGTGGTGTCAAGGTCCTGGAAGAAACGAAATAAAAGGTGATCTAAAGGCCTTTCCTCATTTTTCCTACCCTGAATCTCACGAACTCTTTCAGAAACTCTTCGTCAAAGTATGTTTTTCTTCCATCAAGATATGCCTCGTATATTCTAACCGCATCACCATCGCCGAGATCTTTCAGCGTTTTAAGGACGTCGTCCTTCTTCAGGCCAGAGCCATTCAACACCATCATCAAGGATCGCGAAGAAGTCAACATCGCTCGTTCCGGGAATGAAGTTGCCCCCAACCAGCGAGCCGAAGAGAATTAAAGAGTGGAGGCCGGGAACCCGGCCGAGCTTTTGCCTCAAGCATTCTATGAGGCCTTCAACCTTCATGTGGTCGAGGCTTCCTCGTCGTTGTAGATGTCCCAGTTCTCTATTTTTTCCTCGTAGCCCTTTGAGCCTTCCAGGGTCTGAATCCTGAACATGTAGCTCTTGTACCAGTTGTAGGACGGCTTGACCTTAACCGGAAGGAGCTTCCAGGCCCTGGTCTCCTCCTCGTAGCCCCAGTTGACGTACTCGTTGAAGTTCCTGATGATGTCCGTTATGACGACGTTGAACTCGTTGAGGAGAACCCTCTGTATATCGCGCCACTTGTCTAGAGAGCTCTCGCGTCTGGTTATACCGAAGTAGCCGGCGCAACCGGGGCCCTTGAGGGTGGCGATTCCCCTGCCGACGAAGGCCCTTATAGCGTCAACAGTCTCAGGCGGATCTGTGATGAAGGTGTCGAACTTGTGGAGGGCATAGTCGGGAAGCGGCTCCCTGAGGTCAAAGGTGAACATCTCGATATTGCTGAAGCCTATCTCGTCCGCGACCTTCTCGATGAACTTAACAAGCCTCTCGTCGATGTCGAGGACGGCTATCCTTTTCGGAAGGCCGCTGAGCATCAGGGCAACACTGGTGAGGTCGTCATCACCCAGGACAAAGACCTCCTTGTTCTCAAGGTCGCCCCTCGTGTGCATCAGGGCAATCCTTGCCACGGTGGTCTCTGGCGTAACGTAAGCCTGGTCAAAGTCGTGGAGCGGCTGGGGCCTGTCCTTGACGATCTCCTTGAACTGCTCGAGCAGATCGCTGAAGGCGTCGAGCTCGACGGTCTTGCCCTCGCAGTGGGAGCAGGTGTAGTCCTTTCTCGACCCGATTCCATACTTCTCCACCAGCTCCTTGCCCTTGGCGGTGAGCCTCACGCCGTTCTCCTCGAAAGCGATGTAGCCGAGCTCGTGGAGGGCCGTTATCACCGCGACGACCAGCGGAAGCGGCTCCTCGCTGAGGTCAACTATGCGCCAGACATCGCTGCTCGCGAGAACCGCGCTCAGAACGTTCTCAATGGTCCTATCATAAACGGGAATGCTCGTCTTCTCCTTAACCCTCTCAACTATCTCCCTCATTTCAAGCACCTCCAGAAGGATTTTGGTTCGTGAACGGGGTTAAGGTGAGGCGCTTTTAAATGTTTTCCACAGTGGTAAAGTTAATAAGTCTCCCAACTTTTGCTTCTCTGATGCTGAGGATTGTTGGATATGACTTTATCAAGCGCTATCGTCTCGAATACAACCGCGAGGCCCTTGAGCAGGTTAGGCCTTACATCGGCGAGAGGGCTTACTCCCGTCTCAGAGCCCTCCTGGAGTACCGCCTAACAGGTAAAGACTTCGACCGCTCACCCGTTGGTGAAAAAATAGTCCTGGCTTTCTCTGCCGGCTCTGACAGTACCTCAACCCTCAAAATCCTCCGCTGGGCTGGCTTCGAGGTTGTACCAGTTACGGCAAAGCTCCCCCAGATGAACGAAGGGGTTATCGAGAAGGCCAAAAGCTACGGCGCGGTTTTTGTTGATATTCCTGGTTATCTTGAGGCGATGACTGAGCAGATGAACAAGGGTGCTCCGATCTGTGGCCGCTGCCATTCGATGGTCATAAAGGCCGTTGAGGACTACGCGAGAGAAATAGGTGCCAAAATCGTAGCCAGCGGTGACTTGCTGAGCTCTGGCCTTATTTCCATCTACAAGAACGGAGATCTGATAACGCTTAACTTCCCGGCCTTTCTGGCCCTTGATAAAGCTGAGATAATCGAGCTGATTGGTGGGAAGTACGATCTCAAGTTTGGCTGCCCTCTCCTATGGGAAACCTTCAGAAAAGCCCCAAGTGTGAAGCGCTTCTCGATTCAAAGGGTTCTCCGTGAGCTTAGAGCCAGGGCAATAACCCCAAAAATAGCAGAGGCATTGATATTCGATATCCTATCCCGTTGATTACCCATTTCTGACCCAAAAGGTTTAAATTTGTTATCTTGAACTTCGCTTAGGTGGTGAATTATGGTAACCAAAGAAGAGGTAATGGAGAAGGTTAAAGCGGTAGTTGATGAGAAGTACGTTAAGGGGCTTGAAATCGGTGAGGATGGTTCTGTAACAATTACCCTCTCAAAAGACACGCCAGACATCGACAACGTTCTCATAAGGCTCAACACTGAGCTCCAGAAGATCGAGGGAATTGGCACAATCACGATAAACCGTGAGAGGGACAAGCAGGTCGATGACAACGCCGAAGTAACAAGAGAAATGATACTCGAGAAGCTCAAGGAAGTCATCGACCCAGAAATCGGCGTTGATGTTGTCAATCTGGGCCTTATATACGAGCTGGACATCAGGCCAGACAAGACAGTTTACGTCAAGATGACGATGACCACCCCTGGCTGCCCGCTGACGATGTGGATTCTCAGGGCTGTCGAGGATAAGATACTCGAGATTCCGGGCGTTAAAGACGCCGAAATCGAGCTCACCTTCGACCCACCGTGGACGCCGGACAGGATAAGCGATGAGTACAAAAAGAAACTCGGACTTTATTGACCCATCCTGTTCCTCTCTGTGCATGAGAGTCCAATTTTTCTCCTTCTTCCACGAATTTTCGTCGTTTTGAGTCTTTTTCCTCGACGAAAAGTTTATATTCGCCGAAGTTCATCTAAAAGCGGTGATGTGCCATGGCGTGGAAGGTTATGGTTGACCAGGACACCTGTATTGGAGATGCCATCTGTGCTAGCCTCTGCCCGGACGTCTTCGAGATGAACGACGAGGGCAAGGCAGTTCCGGTTGTGGAGGTTATCGAGGACGAGAACCTCTACAACTGCGCAGTTGAGGCCGCTGAGGCCTGCCCGGTCAGCGCTATCGTCATTGAGGAGGCTTGAAGCCTCTCCTTTTTCATTCTCACTATTCGTCGTTTTCCTTCCCATTGCCCTTCAGTTTTTGGTACTCCTTCAAAATCCACAAGTTATCAACAGTACCCTAACAACATAATAAAGGAATAAAAACAGCCCATCAGGCTCCCGTCAGCCACAGGGTCCATTGGGGCGGCCAATCCAATCTTCTCTGTCAGTCGAGTCCCAGCCCGAACCTCTCCGCTTGCTCAAGCACGTACTCCCTTATCTCCGTCGCCTTTGGAAGCTCTGCCACTATTTCACCGTTTTCGATGAGCGGCTTTAAGAGCGGCTCGACTTTCGCCCCACAGACTGGACACCTTTCCAGCTTTTTATCTGCTGAAACCCTGTGGTAATGGCCGTTCTCACAGCGGTATATCTGCTTCCTTCCGCTGAGCTTGCCACGCTTGGTGAAAGGCTTTCCTTCGATCTCGACTATGTCAAGGGAGAAGTCTATAGGTTTCGCACTGGCTATGGACGAGCCAACGCCAAAAGCATCTGCGATGTCCACTATCTCCCTTATGCTCTCCTCGTTTAGGCCTCCACTGACGAAGATTTTAACGTGCTCGTAACCCCTTAGGTCGAGCTCCCAGCGGACCTCTTCGATTATCCTCCTGAAGTTGCCCCTCCTCGAGCCGGGCGTGTCGAGCCTCACCGCGGTCAGGCGTTCTCCTAAGGCTTCAGCTGCCATCAGAGCCTCAAACTTCTCGTCGCAGATGGTGTCAACCAGCGCTGTCCTTGGCACCTCCGGCTCGACGACCTCGTCGAAGTACTTCCAGGCCTTCACCTGGTCACCTACGGTAAGAATCAGCGCGTGAGGCATCGTTCCAACGGGCTTTTCACCTATCATCTCCGCCCCGAGAACGCCGCTCACCCCGTCGCAGCCGCCTATGAATGCCGAGCGGTCAATCATTGGGGCTATGGCAGGATGCATGTGCCTTATGCCAAAGGAATAGACTGGCTTGAAGTTCGCGGCGATCTTGACCCTCAATGCTGCGGTGGCTATACCGCTCGCCTGACTGAGCATTCCGAGTAAGGCAGTCTCGTAGATGCCGAATTCCTCGTAGTATCCTTCAATCTGAAGAACAGGCTCATAGGGGTGGAATATCGTTCCCTCTGGCATGGCGTAGACGTTCACCGGCAGGCCTTCGAGGAGCTTGGCAACTTCTTCGATTCCAGCCAGAACTCCCCACTTCCAGCCCTTTGGAAGTCCCGTCGTGGTTACGTCGGCGAAGACTCTCCTGTGGATTCCCCTTTCGACCAATATCTTTCTCGTTCTGATGAAGTAAATATCCGTCGTCTTTCCAGCCTTTATATCCTCCTCGTGAGCTATGTAAAAGCTCCTCATATCGACCACCAAATTTAGAAAACATGGAAAAAGCTTAAGCCTTTCGGCTACAGACTGAATTCCTCTGGGATCTCATCCTCTGGATCGCAGGTCAGGAAGGGCAGTGAGCCACACTCGGAGTATACAAAAAGAAGGACGGGTATTACGCTTAGGGCACCTACCGAGTAGTTGCCACTTTTAAAGGCGTAGACCAGCATTGCTATCACTAGTACTATCATAGCTATCCTAAATGCTTTTTCTCGAGGATTTTTCTCACATCCCAACTTTCTCACCTCAATTGAATTTTGTCTTTCCATACATAACACTTTCTACCCACGTTTGTGAACACCTGCGTTCAGGTTATATTTCCTGAATTCGAAGCAATATGATGAGTGATTTCCCTAGGCGTTGCCCTGTAGGATATGATAGCAAAGGTGCGCCCAAAACCACGATCTTGATGCTTGCCCCGTCGGTCTTCGAGCTTGTATACAGGGGGCCTTCTTCTCTTGATCGTTAGGAAATCCCTGTCTCCTGACCTGATAGGGAAAAGGGTTATACTTTGAAGGGAACTTCCTCCTTATCTCCTCCCTCGATTTTGTGAAGTTCCCGCCTGTAAGCCTCCAACGGTCGATCTTCAACCTTCAGGTAGCCCGCGAAGGTCTTTGGTCTCTCCTCGAGCTCGTCGAAGAACCTCGGATAGTTCTTATCCCTAATGATGTGGTGGTCGAGTATTATCTCTGCTCCTGTTTCGCGGATTATCTCGTTGAGGTTTTTAATGCCCGCCTGCCAGCTTCCCTCAGCGCGCTTACCGAGGTATGCCGGTGGTCCCCCAGTTATGAGAAAATCTGGAACCTTCTCGATTATCCACTCTACAGCTTTTTTGTTGAGCAACTGAATATCGCTCGCGTGGATTACTCTCTTAGAGCCGTCATCGATGAGCGTCATCACAACGAAGCCGAGCCTAGAACCTTCGCTTCCATGGGGAACGGCTGGAGAGAACTCCAACTCAACGCCGCCGAGGTCAAAAGATTTGCCGTCCGCGAACTCAATCTTCTCCGCTATCGGTTCGACGTTTTTGAGGAAGACCCAGGCCCTCTTTTTCTGGCTGAAGTTTATGTTTTCCCGTGGGTGCTTTATGAAAAGGAGCTTTCTCTCGTATATCTCCCTCGCGTAGCTCTCGCTTGAGCTCTCGTACAGACCTTCGAAGAACGGTGTGTAGTGGTCGTAATGGTAGTGGGATATAACGACAGCATCACTCCTTCGCGCGTAGCCCTGAAGCTTTCTCCTCATCTGTTGGAGGGCGCCTATTTCAGCCTTAGCTGGTGGAAGGCCGTAGCGCTTCGGCCCGAGGGCGACACCGGGGTCGATGAGAATTTTTATTCCTCCAGCTTCCACGAACGTTGCCAGGCTCCTCACCCCAAGACTTTCGGCCGCGAGAGGAACGATGCGCATGGTCTTAGTTCGAGGTTTTCCTTTAAAGGTTGCTTCTCGTGCTCACACTTTGTTTATCCTGACATTAATCCCGTCGCATCCAATGGACTCTCTGATGGTTAAGATCAGACCATGAGCAGTTCTTTATAGGAGTCGAACTGCTTGTCTGGTAGTGCAGGAGACAGATCGCTCAACGATATACTCGTTTTCGCCCACCTGAAGGATCCTCTTTTTGTAGTCACTAGTGGCCCCCTAAAATCATCCATTTCCAAAACGGAGATCATTTGAGACATTTTTGATTTCTATGGCAATGAGGAGACTCATGGCAACATGAAGCCATTCGTTCAGTTCAGTCTGTGAGAAAACTAAACTCTTTCTACGGTTTTAATTAAGAATCCAAAACTGTAACTACTATAGTTACACAAATTTTATATCTCGGACTTTTTTCACGTTCTCATAGGGGTGCTGTATGAACAAGCGTTATGTCCTGAATCTACAAGAAATTAGCAGAAAAGATATCCATCTTGTAGGCGGCAAGGCTGCCGTCCTTGGCGAGCTGTTGGCTTCAGGTTTTCCAGTTCCACCTGGTTTCGTTGTAACGACTCTTGCCTATGATCTCTTTGTCTCAAGAAACCATCTGGACGAGGTCATTGAGCGCGCCCTGAAAGAGAGACCCGTTAATGGTGAGGCCATTAGAAAAGCATTCCTAAGCGCCCCAATACCAGAAGAGATGGCGCAAGCTATTCGTACTGCTTACCAAGCTATGGGATCCGGGCCCGTTGCCGTGCGCTCGACTGCAACGGCTGAAGACATGCCTAATGCTGCGTTTGCTGGACAGCATGAGACTTTTCTTAACGTAGTCGGTTCCGATGCCGTTGTAGAGGCCGTACGCCGATGCTGGGTTTCTCTATGGGACGACCGTGCAATAGCCTACCGTGAGAAGATGGGAATAGACCACAGAATGGCAAAAATGGCCGTTATAGTTCAACGCATGGTACCAGCTGAGGCTTCGGGCGTTATGTTCACGGCCAATCCCATCACGGGGGCACGGGACGAAGTGGTCATAAACGTGAACGTTGGACTCGGTGAGGCCGTTGTATCTGGTCTGGTGACACCGGATCACTACGTCCTTCGCAAAACCCGTTTTGGCTGGCGCATTGTAGAGAGACGTTTTGGTCGGAGAGAAGTTGTTGTTAAGCCCAAGGCTGATGGAGGAGTTGAAGAGATCAAAACATCGAATGTCACTCAACCGGTTGTGTCGGACGATATTTTAAAAAAGCTCGCAGACCTCGGCATTAAAATCCAGAGCTATTTTGGCAGACCGCAGGACATCGAGTGGGCATTAGCCAACGGGGAAATATTCATACTTCAGGCGCGTCCCATTACCACACTCCCCGAACCCCTGCCTAGATTGGGCAAACTCAACAGGATGCTCATAAGGACTCTAGCAGAGATAATCCCGGAGAGGCCCTATCCGCTGGACATGGCGTGGATTGAGACCATTTTCTCCAGTGCCGTAGGACAGATTGCGCGTTATTTCGGCATCAAGGTGCCTGCTTTGGAACAGATCTTTGTGGAGGAGGACGGTATAACTGTAAAAGTTCGCCCTGACTTCTCCATACGTCCCTCATGGGAGGTGTTGCTGGCACCCTTCCGGCTGATATGGCTGGCTTTACGGTACGACTCAGCAAAATGGGAATCCGACCCGCTCCTCTCCGAGATTCAAGCCCGCGTTGATTCGCTGAAAAAGCGCGATCCGGAAGAAAGCACGTGGGAGGAGCTTCTTGATACGGTGCACGAGGCGCTCTCAATACCGTCACTGGCGGGTGAAATACGTAAACGGTATCTCCCCAGAGCCTTGATATCTGCTGGGATAATATCCCTCTCACTGCGGACGCTTAGGCGCAGGCACCTGCTCTCAACCCTCCTCTTTACATGCATTAACACAAAAGTTACAGAGGCAAATACTGAACTGGAGAAGCTCTCAGAGATGGTAAGGAAAAACCCTGAACTTATGGAGCTCTTCCGCAAATATGAGCCGAAACAGCTGATTTCTGTTCTCGAAAAAACGCCAGCAGGTCAAGAATTCCTATCCGAATTCGAGGCATTCCTCGAAAAATACGGGCATCGTGAAGCTAGGGGCTCGGCGTTGATTTCTCATGGAACGTGGAGGGAGGAGCCGGAGGTTGTGCTTGGAATAGTCGCAAGTCTCGCCACCTCGGAGGTGAAACATGGAGACTCCTGTGCGAGATTCAGAGAGGCCCTCGATCAGGTACTGGCCCATCCACTGCTGCGTTTACGGCCTTTCCGCTCCATGTTCCTGAGCGTTCTTGAAGAAGCGCGTCAGCTCCACAGGCTCCGCGAGGACGGGCGCTTTTACGCTATGATGCCAATACCGATACTAAGGCGCGCTCTATTGACAATGGGCAAACGCCTAGTAGATGCCGGAGTACTGGAGGTTCCCCAGGACATCTTCTACCTAAAGCTAAGTGAAATAGAGCAGATAAAGAAGTGGCCACTCTCAGAAGATACTGCAGAGAAACTCCGTGCTCTAGTGTCTCGGAGGAAGGAAAAATGGGCGAGCCTAAAAGACAAGCCCTTCATAGACCCGCGGCTGTTGTACGTCCAAGATACCTCTGAGGATGCACAGAGGGCTCTGCTGGTCGGCATACCCGGCAGTCCAGGAGTGGCAGAGGGTCCCGCTCGTATAATCAGAGACAGTTCAGAATTCCACAAGCTCCAGCCTGGAGATGTGCTAGTTGCACCTTACACAACTCCAGCCTGGACACCCCTCTTCCGGCTGGCGATGGCGGTGGTGGTTGATACCGGCGGGCCATTGTCCCATGCTGCCATTGTCGCACGCGAGTACGGCATTCCTGCAGTTATGGGAACCGGGATGGCAACAAAAGTGCTCAAGGACGGGCAGTACATCCGGGTTGACGGCAACAGGGGGTTGGTCTTCCCCGTTGAGACCGAGTGAGAGGAGGTGAGCAAATGACGGACTATGATACCAAGTACGCCTGGAGAGTCACCCCTCTCCTTAGTCTTGCATCCCTCCTTGTTCTTTATACCGAGACAATGTTAATACCAAGCCTACCCTATATCCAGCAAGAATTCAACATAACGCAGGCTGATGTGTCGTGGATCCTCACAGCCTATTTAATCACAGGGACAATTTGTGCGCTGGTCTTTGGTACCCTGGGGGATATCTACGGGAAAAAGAAGCTCCTCTTAACGGCCCTTTCTCTTTACACCCTTGCTCTAGTACTCAATGGGTATGCCCCCACCTTTAGAGCGTTGCTTCTCTCAAGGGCCGTACAAGGTGTGGGCATGGCCATGCTGCCACTAGCTTACTCTTTAGTCCGGGAGCAGTTCCCCCGGCGGCTTGCACCCATGGCCCAGGGGCTCATCTCTGCTATGAATGGAGTGGGTATTATCATTGCGTTTCCGGTAGGGGCCTGGATTGCGCAAAACTACGGATGGAGGGCCACTTTCCATACGGTTGCTCCTTTTGCTACTCTGCTGGTTGTATTAATTGCTCTATACGTGAGGGAAAGCAGGTTCGTTCAGCATGATAAAAGGATAGACTTGACTGGAATATCTCTTTTCGCGGCCTTTCTGGTGTCCTTTTTAATAGCCTTATCAAAAGGTCCTCAGTGGGAATGGACATCTGGAAAGGTTATCTTTCTGATAACCTTCTCCGCCGTTTCCCTTTTTGCATTCCTTTTCCATGAGGCCAAAACTGAGCATCCTTTCATTCCTCGCGAGATCTTTAACAGGAATGTTAAGGCCGCTGTTTTTGCGACTTTTGTCGTGGCATTTGCATTTCAGATAAACTCGCTAACCTTGACGTATTTGCTACAGATGCCCGAACCCCATGGATACGGGCTCCCCGTGTTTAAGGCCGGCCTTTATATGGCACCTCTTGTTTTAACATATCTGATAACCGCTCCTATAGCAGGTCGCGTTATACTCCGGGTTGGGGCGAAGACCCTCTCCGTTTTTGGAATCTTAACGGCGGTGTTGGGATACTCACTGGCCGTTCTCCACCTCTATGATGGAGTTACGTATGTGCTGGGATTTATGAGTATGGGCTCTATGGGAATGGCTCTCCTGAACGTGTCCCTAATTAACCTGTTAACGTTCTCTGCTCCCCGGGAGAGGCTGGGATTAACAACGGGCCTTTTTACCACTTTTAGAAACATGGGCTCCTCCATAGCTCCTCCTGTGGGCGGAGCGATTCTCACGATATACCGGACTGGTAGCGTCCCTCGCCCACAGCGTACTATGTGAATTTCTCAATAGTGATTGCGATGTTTCTGATAGTGCTCATCCCGATATTTTTTGCAGAAGAGGTTATGAAGGATTAAAATGAACTCTCTGTGTTTATTTTTTACTTATGCAAACACCAGCGGCCCAAGCAAAGATATATATTTAGCTTAGGAGCTACAGGAAATGGAGGTGTGTGGTTACGGTGATTGAGCAGGAGATTATTGAGAAGCTTAAGGTTCTTGGTCTCAAGGAGTACGAGGCGAGGGTCTATGCCGCTTTAGTAATCCTTGGGCCATCAAAAGCGAGTGAGATAGCTAAGGAAAGTGAAGTTCCGAGGCCAAAGGTTTACGAGGTTTTAAAAGAGCTTCATAAGAAGGGTTTTGTGGATATAAGCGAAGGGAGCCCTACTTACTTTAAGGCTACTGATCCTGAAAAAGTGGTTGCCTCGCTTAGGGATATGTACATTAAATCGGCAGAGGATGTCATAATCAAACTGAAGAGTTATCAAAAGGAACAGAGACAAGAATGGTTTCCAATCTGGTATTTACAGGGCGAATGGAACATAAAAAGCAACATTGAGGGTTTAGCAGAAAGGGCAGAAGAAGAGTTCATTTCAGCACTTGTCGACTGGAAACTAGGGTTTAAGTTCAAGAAAGCGTTCGAAATTGCAAAGCGTAAAGGACTGAATACAAAAATAATCCTTCCCAAACCCAAGAGAAACAAACGCTATATCGACACTTTAAGTCAGCTTGGAGAAGTATTTCCGGTATCTTTAGAAAAGGCTCTAGAGGATGATCAGGGAAATTTTGAATTACTCGCGAAGGCACTATTTACAGGTGACACATCTTACAGTGTGGAGGGAATCTTTATTAGAGACGGTAGAGAGTCTATTATGGTCTACCAAGAGGGAGAAATACTAAAAGGTTTGATAGTGAGGCTTCCGTTTATCCCGACGTTTCAGAGGATGATTATCCTTCATTTAATTGACAAATCAAGACAATAACTAAAAAGCGATGAACAACCAAAAAGCCTTTGAATACTAAGGTTAGTTATTCTCTTGGGAGCCTCGAAAAGAGGGGTCAAAGCAAGTGGACGATGAATGGTGCCGTAGGGCAATGAAAAGAAGTCCGTGAAAATGACTCTGTTCCCAGAATAAAGGCCCTAAGCAGCCGTTTCCGTCCGCAAACCGATGATGAGTGTCATCCCTCCCGAGGAGACGATGAGGACATTATCCCCACCTGAGGTGGTCTCATGCTTGGATTTTTCCGGCGAAAGAAAAAGGAGAAATACGGGCCGCTCGTTTACCTGAGCGAGCCGACAATACTCTACCACACTCACACAGAGAAGGTAATCCTTGAAATTCTCGAAGAGAAACTTGGCTCTAACAACTTCATTATACCATCAGACTACGGTCTAAAAATGACAGATCACATGATACAGGACGCCGAGATATTCGTTGCAATAGCAATAGTAGGCAAGTTCACTTCTCTTGTCGCTAGAGAAATTAAAATGGCTCAAGAACAGGGAAAGAAAATATACACCCTTGATGTTGCTAGAAAGGACGACGAGATACTTTATCTCTTTGAAGATGGGATTCCAGAGAGAATAGAGTGGCTCACACCAGAGGAGACACAAAGCCTCTACGCGGCCTTCCGCGGCGAGGACTTCTCTGGTTTCATGAAGTTTTTCTTCGGTGACAGGAAAAGGCAATGGTAGAGAAGAAAAGAGGTATCAAGCGTTCGCCTTCTTGGCCTGTATGTAATTGTGGATGGCTTTTGCCGCCTTCTTTCCATCACCCATCGCTAGGATGACGGTCGCTTCTCCCCTTATTGCGTCTCCGCCTGCAAAGACGCCCGGGATGCTCGTCATGAGGTTCTCGTCCACCACAAGTGTTCCATCGGAGTTCGTCTTGAGACCGGTGGCTTCCTCGCTTATTATTCTGTTGGGTTCAAGGCCAATGGCGATGATGACAGTGTCGGCTTCCAGCGTTATGTACTCACCGGTGCCAACTATCTTCCTCTTACCTCTGCTATCGCGCTCATCGAGCGGCCTCATCTTCTCGAACTTCACTGCCTTCACTTTACCGTTCTCGTCCCCTATGAACTCGACCGGGTTCACGAAGAACTCAAACTTAACACCTTCTTCCTCAGCGTGCTGAATCTCTTCGATACGGGCGGTCATGTCTTCCCTTCCGCGACGGTAGGCTATCGTAACTTCAGTACCAAGCCGGAGGGCGGAGCGCGCTGCATCCATCGCCGTGTTTCCAGCCCCAATAACGATTGTCTTCTTCCCTATCGCTATCGGCTCGTCATATTCGGGGAAGAGGTAGGCCTTCATGAGGTTAATCCTCGTGAGGAACTCGTTTGCGGTGTAAATCCTGTCGAGAAGGATTCCGGGTATGTTCAGGAGCTTTGGAGTACCGGCACCGGTGCCGATAAAGACTGCATCGTACTCTTCAAGGAGTTCCTCAAGAGTTACAGTCTTCCCGACGATGTAGTCTAGCTTTATCTCAACTCCCAACTCCCTGAGCTTTGCTATCTCCTTCTCGAGTATTTCCTTCGGGAGCCTGAATTCGGGAATTCCATAGATGAGTACTCCACCTGGCTTGTGAAGGGCCTCGAAGATGGTAACCTTGTAGCCCATCTTCGCAAGCTCTCCCGCACAGGTCAGGCCAGCAGGCCCGCTTCCGACCACTGCGACCTTTCCCTTCATTCCCCCATTGTCTCCCATGAATTCCTTGAGGAGCACTTCCTCTATGCCGTGCTTCCTCGCGTAGTCAGCCACGAACCTCTCCAGCTTGCCTATGTTTATCGGCTCTCCGACCTTACCCATCACACAGGGAGCCTCACACTGCTCCTCTTGCGGGCAGACCCTTCCCGTAACAGCAGGTAAGGTATTATCGTTCCATATTACACGCAGGGCGTTCTTGACGGCTTCATCCGGGTTATCAGGGTTCTCACGTAGGGCCCTTATGAATCCTGGTATGTTTATGTGGACAGGGCACCCTTTGATGCATGGCGCGTACTCGGGTGGACACTGTATGCAGCGCTCCGCTTCCTTTAGGGCCGAAGCAAAGTCATAACCGAGGTTAACCTCAACGAAGCTCCTCACCCTCTCCTCCACTGGCACTTCCGGAGTGGGAACGCGCTCCTTGATAAGCTTAGGTTTGGCTCTCGCCATTCAGATCACCCCCTTCTCCCTCAGCTTGGCAAGGTATCTCTCCCTTGCAATTTTCTCCTGCTCAGCAAAGCGGGCGTTCCTCTTTATGGCATCGTCCCAGTCTATTTTGTGAGCATCCATCATCGGCCCGTCCCTGCAAGCGAACTTTATCTCACCGTCGTAAAGAACCCTACACGAACCGCACATTCCTGTTCCGTCAACCATTATCTGCCTGACCGTGACTATCGTGGGGATTCCGTAGGGCCTTGTTAGCTCAGCGAGCTTTTTGAGGGAGCCGAGCTTTCCACCGCCGAAGACTATATCCACCTTGTCCTTCTCGATGAGCTCCTTGAGGACATCAAGGTAGTGGCCCTTTATACCAACGCTTCCATCCTCTGTTGTGAGGTAGTGCTCGTCCGCTACCGGTTTTGCTAGGTACTTCTCTGGATAAACGTTTGCGGCGTTCTCAAAGGTCTGAATCGCTATAGTGTAGTTTCCAACTTCTTTCATGGCCTTGAGCGTTGCGTAGCTCTCGGCCTGCGCACAGACAGCATCCGAGACAAAGACAACGTTGCCGTAGTACTTGACGTCAATCGGCTTTCCAAGAGGGCCTGTTATACTGAGAATCTCGTCTCCAACGTCGAACTCATACCAGAGCTTGAAGGTTGTGATTCCATGGCGCCTGAGAAACATACCTATCCTTCCGTCATCAGCATAATAGACAGACATCGGGACTCTTTCGCCCTTCTCATCGGGAATCAAAACCACGAACTGGCCCACCTTCCAGGAGCGAGCTATGTGGGGTGCCTCGACCTCCATGAAGAAGTCTATGGCGCTCAGGTTCTCCTTTTTTGTTATTTTATACCCCATAATGCACCACCTTAGGCATGTGTTCAAATTTGTTCACCCAAGGTTTTGAACCTAAGGTTTATATTCCTTTTTTAAACCAAAGGTTCAGAACTCCGAGCCGCCCCAAAAAAGTTCTCTGCAGACTTTATTATGGACGGGCTAAAGGATAAATTTGGCGAGGAAGGCTTTTTATCATATTATGCCAAACCAATACCGGGTGATGGAAATGGTGAAAATACCTCCAAGCCATCCGCGTTACTGGAGCCTCTACTATAGAGAGAAGATCATCGAGGGAATGGAGAAGGGAATGACGGCGAAGGCCGGCTTGATCGCCCACGGTAGGGGAGAGGCCTTCGACTATCTCATCGGCGAAAGGACGATAGAACCCGCCGAGAGGGCCATGAGGGCAGCGGTCGCGAAGCTCCTCCTTGCGGAGCATCCCGTTGTCTCCGTGAACGGCAACGTTGCCGCTTTGGTGCCGAAGGAGACAATAGAGCTCTCCAGAGCACTCAATGCCAAGCTCGAGATAAACCTCTTCTATCGCACAGAGGATCGTGTTAAAGCGATAGCAGGAGAACTCCGCAAATACGATCCCGAGATAGAGCTCCTCGGTATAAACCCAACAAAGAGGATTCCCGGCCTAGAGCACGAGCGCGGAAAAGTCGATGAGAATGGCATCTGGAAGGCCGACGTGGTAGTCGTTCCTCTGGAGGACGGTGACAGGACTGAGGCCCTCGTTAGGATGGGCAAGTTTGTGATAACCATTGATTTGAACCCATTATCTCGTTCAGCGAGGATGGCAGATATAACCATCGTAGACAACATCGTCAGGGCTTATCCGAGGATGACAGAGCTCGCTCGTGAAATGAAGGACTACAGCAGGGAGGAGCTCATCAGAATTATCGAGGAGTATGACAATGGAAAAACGCTGAGCGACGTACTGCTCCACATAAGGGACAGACTAACTAAGCTCGCGGAAGGTGGGATATGGCGGAAGAAGCAGCTCGATTAGAGTTTGCCCGCTAGAGCTCCATCTCTGTCTTTTCTACAAGTCTTCTCAGCCCTGTTATAAGTTCTGCCTCACTTCCCGCGTGGGAAATCACCAGTGGGACCCTCTCGCGCTCGGCCAGTTTTACCGCAAGCTCATCGAGCTTCTTGACGCCGTGAAGGACGACTACTGCCGGCTTGAGCCCCTGAACGCGGACGGCTATCATTGGACTCCTTCCGGTCGTTACCTTGGTGAATATTAGCGCCCTCTCAGTCGTCCAGCCGTAGAGCTTGAGGAATTCTTCCGCCGACATCTCGAGGATCGCCTTTATACTGTCAACGACTGTGTATCCGTATATCCTTCTATCCAGAAGGTGCATGTTTGCAACAACTTCACCCTTGACGGCTCCAACGAGGTCTTTGATGGTGATGGGCAGTGCGAACTCCCTTATATCAAGGATAGCGCTGGTCGGAAGCTCACTTCCAAGGGTCTTGCTGAAGGCTTTTATGACGTTTCCTCCTCTCCGCTCGTCTATCTCCAGAAGAGCCTCAACGAACTTCCTGATGGTTGAAGCACCGGGGCTCTTTCTCCTCCCACCCTCGTAGTCGCTTATGACGGAAGAAGAGACGCCGAGGTATTCGGCGAGCTCCGTCTGACTTATGCCGAATATCTCCCTCCATTTGCGCATGGTCTTTCCGGGGTCGGAGGAGAGGGTTATTTCTCCGGCTATCCTCTTGGCAAGAGCTTCTTTCTCCTTTTCAAGCATAGTGGATGATATTCGTCAATCATTATAAACCTTTCGGCAATTGCCTAACAGGCAAACTTCTCTTGAGAAAAGGTTGATCAAAAGTGATTAACTTCCAAGATTGCAGTTTTACAGGTCATTCTTCTTATTTGGCTTGCTTGTTGATGGGTCCATTCACCGAACAGTAATATTTATGCGAGTTCTCTCCAACCTAACGTCGTGTGGACATCCAAAACAAAGTGAACTCGCGTTAAAAGGGTCATTTTAAGTTGGATCCAGGTTTAGTCAGTAATTGAGAGATTAAATGCAGTTTCAGAGTTGCCCACATTGGCGGTCAAACTTAAAAACCCCCCACCCTACGCTCGGTCGGTGGGGAAAATGGCGATATACTTCATTGGGTTAGGACTCTACGACGAAAAAGACATCACGCTCAAGGGCCTTGAGATGGCCAGAAAATGCGACCTCGTCTTTGCCGAGTTCTACACCTCGCTTTTGGCCGGGACGACGCTTGATAAGATTGAGGAACTCATAGGGAAGCCCATCAGGAGGCTCAGCAGGGAAGAAGTCGAGCTCCAATTTGAGAGAATCGTTCTTAGCGAGGCGAAGGACAAGGACGTCGCCTTTCTAACCGCGGGTGACCCTATGGTGGCAACCACTCACTCCGACCTCCGCATAAGGGCGAAGGAGATGGGAATCGAGAGTTACGTCATCCACGCGCCAAGCATCTATTCCGCCATAGCAATAACCGGCCTTCAGGTATACAAGTTCGGCAAGAGCGCAACCGTGGCTTACCCAGAGAAAAACTGGTTTCCAACGAGTCACTACGACGTGATAAGGGAGAACAAAGAGCGGGGGCTTCACACGATGCTCTTCCTTGACATAAAGGCTGATCAGAATCGCTACATGACAGCTAACAAGGCTATGGAGATTCTCCTCCAGGTTGAGGAGATGAAGGGGGAAGGTGTTTTCACGCCTGATACGCTGGTAGTCGTTCTTGCGCGTGCGGGCTCGCTCAATCCGACGCTCAAAGCTGGCTACGTTAGGGACATGCTCAACGAGGACTTCGGCAGACAGCCGCACGTTATGGTCGTTCCGGGAAGACTGCACATTGTTGAGGCGGAATACTTAGTGACCTTCGCCGGTGCACCGAGGAAGATACTCGACGAGGTCTAGCGAAAGCTTTATATTTTCGTTCCCTTCCACTATTCCCGGGACGGGCCCGTGGTCTAGCCTGGTTATGACGCCGCCCTCACACGGCGGAGGTCCGGGGTTCAAAGCCCCGCGGGCCCACCAGTCCTACAAACTTCGCGCAGGCGAAGTTAGCAACTTTGCAGGGCAAAGGTTGACCAAAGAAGTAAACTTCTTTTCAACTGTTGGAATGAGTTTGTATGTCCTTCTGATAGACGAATGAGTGCTACGGATTCCACTTTCAAAGCGGCACATTAAATTGTTTCTGCTTTACCAGCGCTCTCCAGGCGCTTTTTTGAGTGAAACCCAAAAATAACCCGTAAATCTGGGAACTCTCGGAACTTGACGAATCTAAAAGAGACATACGAGCTTTGATGAACCTCTAACGAGCAACTTTTGCTTGGCAAAAGTTTCCTGTGGCGGGCCGGGCGGGATTCGAACCCGCGACCTTCGGCTCCGGAGGCCGACGCTCTATCCAGGCTAAGCCACCGGCCCATGCCCATAACTACTCGGGGGGTAGATTTAAAAACCTAATTCCGGAATTGACTGGACTTAAAAGTACATGGAAGCACCAAAAAGCACAAAAACTTTTTAGCTAAGGCACCCTAAATAAAATAAAGTAAGGTAAGGAAGAAAAAGGTGATACCCATGGAGCCCCACGAGTTCAAGCTTACCGAAGAAGGTATAAAGGCGGTTCTCCCACCCCTCGAAGCAGAGATAATGGAACACATGTGGAAGGTTAAGGTGGCCACCGCCGGCCAGGTCTACGAATACATGAAGGAGAAGCATCCAGACATAAGGCGCTCCACTATAAGCATTCTCATGAACCGCCTCTGCGAGCGCGGTCTGCTCAAAAGAAGCGTTGAGAAGGGAAGGGGTGGTATGAGATACGTCTACTCAATAACCACCACAAGGGAGGAGTTCGAGGAAAAAGTAGTGAAGAGTATCCTCGACGCCCTCATGACAAACTTCAGGGAAGCGACCTACGCATACCTCTCCAAAATTAAGAAGTGATGAAAGATGCTCTTCATCATAATAACCCTAGAGGTCCTGCTGGCAGTAGTGGCTCTAAAAGAACTGGGCCTCAAGATATCACTGACGGCATTTGGCCTCATCTTCGCATTCTACCTCTGGGTCTCCACTCACGACATCAAGGGTAACTATATCCCCCTTGAAAGAAGTGAGATCCCCTGGCTCTACGACGGCATAGCCAGAATGGCAAAGAAGGCAGGCCTCTCAATGCCAAGAGTTTACATCCTTGACGACTACATCCCAAACGCATACTCATTTAAGAACACGGTAGTCCTTTCCCTCGGACTTTTCGAGGTTCTTGACCAAGACGAAATACTAGCCGTTGCCGCCCATGAACTCGGCCACATAAAGAATGGCGACACAAAGATGTTTCCCCTTATAGCCTACGGCAGGTACCTTATGATTGTGTTCACAGCGGTGCTGATTTTCCTAGCCCACAGCCCCACTGTCACGATAGCGGCACTCGGACTATACGGACTCTACGAGGTTACCCGCGCCAGCTTCCTGAAGAACAGGGAATTCCAGGCGGACGAAACCGCACTCAGACTCTTAGACGTCCCCATGAGCCTGAAGCGCGCCCTCGAGGAGCTCAAATACTACGAGGATCTCAGGATAGGGGTCAGGCTGAGCTCGCTGCCGAGCATTGAGCCGGCAATAGAGAGGAAGCAGAAAACAGCCATAATAGAGACCCATCCAAGTTATGATGAGAGAATATTCAGAATCTTGGTTGAAATAAATGGTAGTAACCTGTTCAACAGGCGCATGCAGTGATGGCTATGAGCGTTGAAATCTTCCTAGACCGGGAAAAGGCAGAGCGCATAAAGCGCATCAGGCCAACCAAGGACGAGTACTTTATGCTGATAGCGAAACTTGTGAGCCTTAGAGCAACCTGTCCAAGGCTCCGCGTTGGCGCCGTTGCCGTCAAGGACGGGTACATACTTGCAACAGGCTACAACGGTGCGCCGAGGGGAATGGAGCACTGTATTGATGTAGGCTGCCTCATAGTGGACAGCCACTGCCACAGGGCGGTTCACGCGGAGCAGAACGTCATAGCCATGGCAGCCAGAAAGGGCATAAGCCTCGAGGGGGCAACGCTCTACGTCACCCACTTTCCCTGCGACACCTGCTTCAAGTTAGTCATCAACGCAGGCATAAAGGAGATAGTATACGAGGAAATGTACCCCAACGAGGCAACTGAAATACTCCTCAGGGAAGCGCAGGAGAAAGGAATAGTGAAGATAAGGCAGTTCAGACTCCCGAAAGAGAGGGTGAAGCTCTTCCTGGAGGAGCTCTTCGGAGAGTTTGTGGAAGGTTAAAGGTTCTTCTCTATTTTTTCCAGTCGCTTGTTTATCTCCTCCAGCTCCATGGCGATTTTCCTTGTGAGCTCGGTTATCTCGCGCTCGGTTTTGTCGACAGCGAGATAAACCCTGAACATCAGTATGTATGCAAGGCCAATACTTATAACGAAGAGGGCATCGAGACCTCTACCAAGACCAAGGATGTGCTTTATTTCGTTGGCTATCTCCAAAGGAAATATTGCGACTATCAGGAGGCCAAGCAGGAGTGCTTCCCAGAACAGGAAGTCTCCCCACTCAAATTCCTTGCGCCCATACCTTCCAAGCACATAGACCATCAATGCGAGAACAATAACTATAGTTATGTACTGAACCGCATACATACTCATCACCTCAGTTTGTCGAACAGCAGATTAAGGGCTATCTTAACCCCCTCCAGGATGTTTGTGCCCTTCTTCATGGAGTACTCCGTATAAACTGCTTTAATGGGAACTTCCACAATCCTGCAACCGTTCCCCGAGGCCTCTATGATTATCTCGCTTGAAACTGCATAGCGGTCGCAGGTTATCGTTATTTTTGACGCACACTCCCGACTGAAGCATCTCAGTCCGCTCTGGCTGTCGCTGACGTACTTCCGCGCGAAGACCGCTGTTATGGCATCAAGGACGAAGTTACCAAAGCGCTTGACGAAGGGCATCTCGCTCGTGTCGCCCTTGAGCCTCGAGCCAACTGCAAAGTCGGCTTTGCCCTCGGCGACTGGCTTCATAACGCGAAGGGCATCACTCACTAGGTGTTGACCATCGGCATCAAAGGTGAGTATAAGTCTCGCATTCTTCCTGAGGGCATAGGCAATGCCCGTCCCAAGGGCCCCACCGAGGCCTCGGTTGACAAGGTGGGTAAGGACGTGAACGCCTCTGGAGCGTGCTACCTCGGCTGTTTTGTCCCTGCTGCCATCGTTGACGACGATTATCTCTTCAGCCCGGAAGTAGCGCAGGAGATCGTCAAGAACTGTCCCAATGGTTCTCTCCTCGTTGTAGGCAGGAACGACCACGTATGTACTCAATAGGTTCTCCAACAGCGGAAGGAGGCCTTTAATCGTTTCAATCTCGAAGTTCGGCTTCGCCTCAACGCTGAAACTCATCCTCCCGGCGGTGTGGTCAGTGATCATGACGCTCAGCGCACCTAGCTCCCGGGCGGGAATTATATCGTAGCCGTGATCTCCAACGACGAGAACCTTACTCGGCTCGACCCCAAAGGCGGTAATTATCCTTTCAAGCTGACCAGCGTTCGGCTTGACTTCCCTGGCCGGAACATCGTCCCGGGTGGATATCAACGAGAAGTAGTCCATAACGCCGTTCATCTCGAGGGCCTTCATCGTTGCCTCGCGGGAACTCCTCGTCATTATCGCCATTGGAATGCCCCTTGCCTTTAGGAACTCCAGAACGTCGAGAACGCCATCGAAGAGAAAGCTCTCCTCTATTCGTTCCACTTCGAGCCCGACCATTATTGAGTATAGCTCTTCAAAGCTTCTCCCTGTTTCCTTCGCTATCCGATGGAGATTTTCGTACATTGGAGTGAGGTCACCAATAATCTCCTGGGGAATTCCCATCTCCAGCAGCCTTGATTTAAGCTCCTCCTTGACTTGGGCAAAAGGCTTTGGTGCCCCGATGAGGGTTCCGTCGAGGTCAAAGACGACGAGCCTTATATCCATGGTTTTCACCGAAGGGTTTATTTTTGGGCCGTTGTAACACCGGTGGGTGTCTAATATGATAGCCGTTGCTCCTCTTATAGGTTTAACCCTGACACTCATCATGACGCCATACATCGCAGAAAGGATGAGAAGAGCCGGCATTGTCGGGAGGGACATCCACAAGCTTGACCAGCCAGAAGTGCCGGAGATGGGTGGGATCGCTCTTATCCTGGCCCTGCCAGTCGCAATTTCGCCGTTTTTGACCGATAAGATTTCCCTGGCGACAATGGTGTTTCTCCTCTTCGGAATTATCGGCGTTGTTGATGATCTAACCAATCTGAGGCAGCTTCACAAGGTCATCCTCTCACTTTTCGTGTCAATTCCAGTTGTGATCATAGGGGTTTCATCCCATATCGATATCTTCGGCTTTGACCTGAACCTCGGGATACTCTATCCCATCTTTGCCGTGCTCTTTGTAACAGGTTCAGCCAACTTGGTGAATATGCTTGCTGGATTCAACGGACTCGAGATTGGCACCTCCGCCATAGCGCTTCTCTTCCTGGCACTAATAACAGACGGAAGTGCTCAACTGCTTGCACTTACCGGTCTCGGCGCGGCTCTCGGCTTCCTGTGTTGGAACAAGTATCCAGCGAAAGTCTTTCCCGGCGACACGGGAACGCTCAGCATGGGGGCACTTATAGGATTAATAGGGATTATTGGAAAAGTCGAGGTTTATACTGCAATACTCCTGATTCCACACTTTTTAGACTTCATCATAAAGGCAACAAGCGTTCGCTTTGGAGTGAGAAGACACGGAAAAACTAAAGTCCTCCCGGACGGGACGCTCCAAGCACCACCTTATCCGAGCTTTTTGGGGACGATAATGAGAAAAATAAGAGTGAACGAGCCGAAGCTTGTCGCGATAGTCTGGCTGATAGAGGCTACTCTTGGTCTTCTCGTCTTAGTTCTTCATCAATCACTTTGACCATACCAAAGCCATATCTGGTTTTTTCTCCAAAGCCGTTCTCATAGCCGAAGCGAGCTATCTCGAGGGAGCCGCGATAGCGGAATATCATCAGAGAGCCACGATAGTATGTGTCCTTCACGAGTATCCGGACGGGCTTGAACTTGATAACATCTATGCTGAAATCCCTATCCTCAGGCATGGAACCCATGATCGCAGAGTAGCGCATCAGCATGACCTTGCGGAGCTTATCGAAGAATGCCTCCTCGTTCGGGTAGAGATCCCATATCTTCATCCTGTTGCTGCTGAGCTTGACTGTTCTTACCATGATAGGACTAAGGGTCGAGAAGAGGGCACTATCCTTTATCTTGGGCTCCTTCAAAATTTTTATATCCTCGGTTATGAAGGTAGCATCGCCTATCTGAAGGATAGGACTGTCGATGAAGCCCTCAACAACGGCCCTTATGAGCTCACTGGAGGAGGAAGAGATGTAGAGAGAGACATCATCAGAGAGAACTCTTATGCCTCTGTCAGGAATAAGCTCGCGCTTCCTCACCATCATGCGGGAAAACGTAAAGTAATCGACGTGGCTCACTTCGGCCTCACGGGCAATCTCGGGAGAAACTATGGCCATCTTCTCTATGAGCTGAGTATAGACATCGTAATTGTAGTTGAAAGGAAGAATCGTATCCTCCTCTGTGGGTCTAAACTTTATCTCAACCCTCATTCCATCACCCCTTGCTACAGCACCCCTCTATAATTGGCACTCATAGTTAATAAAAATTTCGCAAAGAAACCCTCCGCCCATTACTTCAAAGCTAAGTCAAGAAGAGTCCACACATCTGTTACCAAAAATATATAAAGAAACACAAATCAAAACTTATAAGGAAGGACTTATAATGTAAGGATAGAGTTAAAAAGGCCCTTCTACACAAGTTGACCCGTGAGAGGTGAAAGATTATGAGTATTGAAGATGTTGGGATAAAACCCTCCGAAGAGTACGATGATTACATCATGTACCTTAAAAAGAGGATTAGGCAGCTTGAGCTCCAGGTAAGAACCCTTGAGGCAGATAAGGAAAGGCTCGAGAGAGAGCTCTCACGGTTGAGGATGGAGATGTCAAGACTCAGGCAACCACCGGCTTTCGCTGGAACACTGATAGAGCTTCTCGACGAGGATAGAGCGATAGTCCAGAACTACAACGGCCCGCGCTTTGTCGTCAGGATAGCTCCCTGGATCGAAAGGGAGAACCTGAAGCCCGGCGCGAGGGTTGCCCTCGACCAGAGGACAATGGCCATCGTTGAGCTCCTTCCAAGCGAGAAGGATCCAAGTGTCCTTGGCTTCGAGGTCATTGAGAGGCCGACAGTAAGTTACAATGACATAGGCGGTCTGGACAAACAGCTCCAGGAGCTGAGGGAGGCTGTGGAACTTCCTCTCAAACACCCGGAGCTCTTCGAGAAGGTAGGCATAGAGCCCCCCAAGGGTGTTCTCCTCTACGGCCCACCCGGTTGTGGAAAGACCCTCATGGCAAAGGCCCTGGCACATGAGGTTAACGCAACATTCATCCGCGTCGTTGGAAGCGAACTCGTGAGAAAGTTCATCGGTGAGGGCGCTCGTTTAGTCCACGAACTCTTCGAGCTGGCAAAGGAGAAGGCACCGGCCATTATATTCATCGATGAGATTGACGCCATCGGAGCGAAGAGAATGGACGAGACAACCGGTGGTGAGAGGGAGGTCAACAGAACCCTTATGCAGCTTCTCGCGGAGATGGACGGCTTCGATCCAAGCGGCAATGTCAAGATCATCGCCGCCACCAACAGGCCAGACATCCTCGATCCAGCACTCCTCAGACCAGGAAGGTTCGACAGGCTCATAGAAGTTCCGCTGCCCAACTTCAAGGGCAGGCTCGAGATACTCAAGGTCCACACTAAGAGGATGAACCTCAAGGGCGTTGACCTGAGAATAATAGCAGAGATGACTGAGGGAGCGAGCGGTGCAGATCTGAAGGCCATAACCATGGAGGCTGGAATGTTTGCCATAAGGGACAGACGTGAGTACGTGACACAGGAAGACTTCCTCAAAGCTATTGAGAAAGTTTTTGGCTCGGAGCAGAGGCTCGCCCAGCAGATAGCCATGCACGAGGTCATGTACGGCTGAGACCTTCCTTTTCTTCTAGCTTTTCTTCAACTTTGATTATTGCCCAGGCGAGGAGATACATCACAGGAATTGATAAGAAAGCCATCTTGTAGCCAAAGCCATCTATCAGAAGGCCAAGGAAGTAAGGACCTATCGTTGCCCCGAAGAATCCAACCATATTAACGAAGCCCATGACTGAGCCGAGGTTTTCCCCACTGGCCTTCTCCGAAGTATAAGCTGTGACTATGGCTCCCACGGAGTAAAAGGTGAGACCAAGAGGTATTATGACCAATGGCGATGCCGTAACTGTCAAAACAAAGGTCAACAAGGCGTTGAGTCCAAATACAACCGCGATGCTCCGCCTCCCGATTCTATCGTAAAGTCCTCCCCCAAAGAGAGAACCCGCTATGCCTATGACAGAGAGGAGTGAAAAAAGCAGGGAAGCCATCTCAATGGAGACGCCGGAATTTACAAGAAATGAAACGAGGAATGTGAGAAGGCCGAAAAAGGCAGCTAGAACTATGAAGTTGGCAGCACTCAGGAGGAAAACATTCTTGGGAATTGAAAAGCTCACCCTGCTTGGCTTTGAAACTTCTCCCCTTACCGCAAAGGCCAGCGCAAGGCCAACGAGAAGGCTCATAACAGAGAGAACCAGGAAAGCATAGCGCCACTCAAGGTTGAGAGCTATAGGCACGACTATAAGAGGTGCTATTCCACTTCCAACCGGTGGACCTACCATGAAAACACCCAGGGCAGATCCCTTTCTCTCGCGGTAGACCTCGCTTATCAGAGCAGTTGCAGGGGCGTAGTAGAGGCCAGAAAATAGGCCGTAAAGGGCCCTAACTGCAAGAAGCCCCCAGTATTCCCGTGCAAAGAGTATCAGAGCAGATGAGAGTGAGTAACCCACTATGCTGAGCACGAGGAGTCTTTTTCGCCCGATTCTATCGCCGAAATAGCCCGCAGGAACCTGGATGAGAGCGTAAGGAAAGAGCAAGAAGGTCATCAGAAGACCAGCCTCGGAATTGTTTATTCCGAGTTCGGCCTTTATCATTGGAATCAGGGGCGGAATCGCCATCCTGTGGGCGTAGTTGAAAATCCAGCCAAGGGATATAAGGAGTAAAAGCCTGCGGCGCATGGTTTCGATAAAAAGTTAAGCGCTTAAAAAATTATCTGTCCAAAGACTTAAAGACAATTATAGATAGTAATTTATGGGCGGCTATGGCAAAGAAAGAACTACCCCTAGCAATTGGGATCATTGCGGTAGTCATGATCGGGATGCTGTATCTGACAGCTCCAAGGGAACTAACCGTCAAAGGATATCTAAGTGGGCCTGTGGAGTTTGGCAACTGGACAACAGTATTGCTCTATTACGGGGAAGAAGATCTGGCCCATGTCAGCACTCTGGCAGAGATGAACGGACATATCCGAATCTCAATCTCCCATTCGGGAGATACAGCCATAACTTCCATCAAAGTGACCATCAAGAGTCCCGGAGACGGAACAGTGTATTTCCTTTTCCCAAGGGGTGGTCCTTGGAAGAGCATTAGGATGGAAAAGCAGTTTGAAGACTACCTCACGATCAACGTGGTGGAACTCAGCGATCTAGGCATTCTAGGAAAAGGAACAATTACACTTGAATATTCAATCGCACCAATTTGTGACTTCACCCATCCAGTTGAAGTTAGCGTAGAAATTCATCTAAGAAATGGACTACAGAGATATTCTGGAAAGGTACATTTCGTCTACAACTTCTGCTCCCAGGCCAACTAACGTTTATAAATCTCCAACCCAAAGCGAGTTCAGGGAGAGAACATGGTAAGCAAGTTACTTGCATTGGAGGCCTATCCAAAACTGCGAGACCTAGACTTCCGCATACTCAGAGGGGTAGAGCTCAATATGCGTCACCACAAGTGGGTCCCTCTGGAGGACATAGCACGCTTTGCGAGGGTTGACATTGAAACAGCCTCGTTCCGCCTCGGAAAGCTCGACGACTGGTCGCTTGTCAAGAGGAGAAGTGACATCGGCTACATCGGTTACCAGCTGACGATACACGGCTATGATGTTTTAGCCATAAGGGCACTGGCGAAAAAAGGCGTTGTAGAAGCGATAAGCACGGCACAGATAGGCGTTGGCAAAGACGCGGATGTTTACATTGGCATAACATCAGGTGGAGAGAAAGTTGCCGTCAAGTTCAACCGCATAGGCGGGAGAACGAGCTCCAGAAAAGCTGGCTACCACGGAGTAGTCTTTCAGGATAAGCACCATACGAGCTGGCTCTACGTTTCGAGGTTGATAGCCAAGAAGGAATATGAGGCACTGACTCTGCTCAGCCCTATAGCCAGAGTTCCTAAGCCAATAGCCTGGAACAGGCATGTTGTGGTGATGGAGTTCGTGGAAGGAACTGAATTAGCGGAGCTCCGTGACACAGATTTAACCCGAGAGGAAGCGGAGTGTATACTTGACCGCGTTCTCGAGGAATACCTCAAGATAGTGCGCTTTGGAATAGTGCACTCCGACATGAGTGAGTTCAATATCGTCTTAACAAGCAATGACGACGTTCTAATAATCGACTGGGCACAGTACCTGACGACAGCCTACCCTGAAAGCTACGAGCTTCTGAAGAGGGACATAACAGTTCTCCTTAACGCCTTCAGGCGAAGGTGGCGCATCGAGAGGAAGTTTGATAATGTGTGGCCGGCCTTTGAGGAGGCCTGGAACGAGAGTAGGGGGGAGGCAAATGGTGATTAAGTACGAGCCTCTCAACAGACGGGAGAGAATAGTGAAACTTTTTAGAGAGGCCATAGAGGCCGAGAACGTGAAGGATTTGAATACCGCCAAGAGAAAGCTTGATAAGATAATGGAGCTCGCTAAGGACGAAGAGCCAGAGTTCTACTTCGAGGCCTGCTTCAGAATGGCCGACATCTTTGTTCAGGAGGACAACTACCGTGGGGCTGTTAAGTGCGCTATCAGGGGCATATACCGAGCTCCAAGTAAGGACCTTTACAGGCTCGGCATCAAGAGATTAGGGGATCTCCTGTTTATTATGAAGAAAGAAGGCAGGCTCCGTGAACTGGCCGGGAGTATGGAAGTCACGCTTAGCCTCGTAAAGGATGACGAAGAGTTGCACCGTTTCACTCAAGCTCTGGTGAGGCTCGCGAAGGGAGAAAATGTCAAGCCAGACTTCTCGCTGAAGGAATTCAACGAAATCATAGAGGCGCTTAAAGAATAGAGTCGAGGACTCTTTTTACGTACTCTTTTTCTGGTCTTAGAGGGAAGTTGTAAGGCTCCTTTTTGGGTCTCTCATTGTAGTAGGGTCTGTTGCAACCAGGACAGCCATGGGTTGCAAAAACATCAGGAGGAACTATCTCAGCCAGCTCTTCTTTGGAAATCCCAAAGCTTATTAGCGAGCCGTTCACGTCGAACTCGAGGTCATCCAGCCCGATGATTCCTTCCTCAAGCAAGTAGTTCGCGAGCTGAATCTTTCTGTAGCGTTCGAGGCTGGGCGGTTGTGCGGTCCCAAGGTGCGTTCCCCTAATTGGAGTGAATGCAAAAAGCGAGACCTGGGCACCCATAGAATAAGCCTTTGCTATGGTTTCAACTGCCTCTCTGTCGGTCTCACCAAGACCAATTATCAGATGGACAAAAGCCTTGCCATCACCAAAAACTTCGATGATATCCTCAGTAAAACCCCACATATCGTCCCACGAGTAAAGAGAGTCCTTAATCTCTGGATAGAGTCTCTCACTAGCCACGTCAAGGCCAACGCCGATGTAGTCAACGCCAAGGGCTTTAAACTCTTCCAAGATTTCCCTATCCACTGGTGTTATGGAGACGGAAATGGGCAAGCCCAAAGGCCGGAAAAGTCCGAGGAGTTCAAGAACATCGTCCACTAGTCCTGGATGATCGACCGTCTGAAGGCAAATTCTGGCAAAGTTCCCATCGGGAAGCTTCTCCACGACCCTCTCAACCTCGAAAGCAGGCCACGTCACACGGGAAAGTCTGCTTAGATCCGCCCTGCTCTCCCTTGCCTGGGGGCAGAAGGCACAGTTGTTCCTGCAGCGGCCATCGTAATGTGTCATGAGGTAAGCGGTGGTTGGTCTGGCGAGCATCCTGGCCTTGATTAGACCCATCGCTATAGCCGTTCCATAGGAGACCCTTATCAGCACCTTCATCCCCCTGTGGAGTTTTTACCATCTTTTAAAAACCTTGGCAACTGGGCAATGAGAAGGGACAGCGCCATTATGATGGGTAGGAGTGGGAACACAGCGGTGTAGTCCTTGAGCTGGGCGACGTATCCAAGGACTATTGGCCCAGTCAGGTAGCCAAGGTCGAAGAACATCGTATAGACACTGGAACCAAAGGTTCTTATCCTTCTTGGCAGATTCGCCAGCGCCATCATCTGTAGGGATGGAACTGCCAAACCGAAGCCGGCTCCAAGTATGGCGGCGCTGGCGTAAGCCCAAGGTGGTTCGGTGTAGAGGGCCAGTAGAATATAGGCTATCAGAACACCGCTCAGGCCGACCGTTGCTACCGGCAGGGGGCCCCTCCTGTCAGCTTCCTTTCCACCGAGTACCCTCGTCAGAAGACTGGTCCCGCCCATCACGCTCGCGTAGAGGCCGAAGACGCTCGTTCCAAGGTCGATAGACTTATAGAGGGCCGGAAGGAAAGTGCTCATCCCACCGTAGGCAACCGCCATGAAAAATAGGGCGAGCGAAGCGGCCACGAAGAAGGGCTTAAGCAGAGCCCTGTACTGGGGCTTTTCGTGCCTCTCATGGTGCCTGAGTTCAACCCTGCCTTTGACCCTAGAATACGCTAAGAGAACGAAGCCTATAGCTGTTATTGAAAGTAGCACTGTGAGCAGGAAAGCCGCCTGAAAGCCAAGTAAATCTGCCACGAAGCCGCCTATGGCAGGCCCCATAAGGTTGCCAAAGGAGAACATCATCCCACGCCATCCAAGGGTCTCTCCAATCCTTCCCTCAGGGGCTAGGTCTATAGCGGATGAGAGAGAAGAGGGAAAGAACAGGGCCATCCCGAAACCATGAACGGCTCTGCCAACGGCAAAGGCCGTCAGATTGTCAGTTAGGACCGAGACAACGTAGAGACCACCCGCAAGGGCGCCGAAGAAAGAGCCAAGAGCCATCATCTGAAAACGCAGACCCCTGTCACCGAGGACTCCCCCCAGGGGCTTGGATACCAACGCCACTATTGAGGCTATCGCCGCAATCATTCCGACGACGAACGGATCAGCACCGAGGGTCATAGCTAGGGGGGAGATTAGAGGATTGACTACCGCCATTCCAAGGAAGAAGAAAAACGTTGAAGCGTGGAGGAACCAGATGTCCCACTTTCCCATTCAGACACCTGCGTGAGGCTCTTCCATTCCTTCTTTCATGAAAGCGTAGCTCATGTGTTTGGTGTTCTTGGCGAAGCCAATGTTTCCGCGGGAATCAACCATTATGATACCCATGGTATCGGGGCCAAAGTACCTTGTGGCAAGGCTTATCGCGGCCTCGCTGGCAGCTTGAGCATCCATTCCCAAGCGGACGAAGTCGGTCGCGCTCTTGGCCAGAACCAGCTTTATAGCGACCTCGCCGAGGCCAGTACAGGAAGCCCCGGCAACTTCGTTGGCGTAGGTTCCGCCTCCGATTATCGGTGTATCACCAACGCGGCCGAACATCTTGAGGAAAACGCCGCCGGTTGATGTACCAGCCACAACCTCCTCGCCGTCGAAGGCAACCGCACCAACCGTGCTCCTCAGGACTTCGGGATACTCCTTAATCAGCTCACTCAGCTTCTTCCAGTGCTTCACTTCCCCAGTCTCAAGGAGCTTCTTCCTGAGCTCTTCCCACTGCTTGAGTCTCTCCTCTGTCCTCGGGTCGTACTCTTCAAAGCCCATCAACCGGGCGAACTTAACAGCACCCTCTCCGCTGAGGAGAACGTGATCGGTCTTCTCCATTACCTTCCTCGCAACGCTTATGGGGTTCTTAACGCCCCATATCCCAGCAACTGCACCGGCTTCAAGGGTTTTGCCGCGCATTATTGCCGCGTCCATCTCGACCTTGCCGTCGAGAGTCAGGACGGAACCAGTTCCGGCGTTGAAGATAGGGTTATCCTCAAGGGCTTTGAGGGCCTCCTCAACGGCATCCAAAGCCGAACCCCTCTTTAGCTCGCGCCAGCCGGCAAGAACAGCCTCTCTAACACCTTCAATAACCTTTGGAATACGTTCCTCCTTCCTTATGGTACCAGCACCACCGTGAACTATTATCGCAACCATGAGAATCACCGTAGGCAATGAATCTCGAAGGGTTAAAAGAGTTGTGGAAACGAAAAGATTAGAACTTCAGCTCAGCGCCATGTTGATTATAGTTTCACCTATGTTCTCCAGATACTCTAGAATCCTGCGGTAGCTCTCGAGGGCTATTGAGCTACGGTAGTCAATGGAGCGTATTTCCTCCTTGAGCTCGAGCATCAACCTGTCTATTTTACCTAGATCACGCTCCTCTATCTGTGCCATCATCTGACTGAACTTTTCTTTGAGGTACGGGACGTTTATCTCGCTCGGGTTCTCGGCTATGCGCGTTATGTGGTCACCGATGCGCTCGATGTTCCTGACTATGAACAGTATGCCAAGAAGATCGAATGTCCTCCTGATTATGCCACTCTCCTCTGTGACGCCTCTTTTGGTTAGGAGCCTGTTGACTGCACGAATTATGAGGAAGTAGAATCTGTCGAGCTCATTTTCGAGGTCATTAATGTCACGGAGTATTTCTTCCTCCCCGGGCGCGGCTATAAGCATCTCGAGATCACCGAGCATAGATATTATCAGTGAGCGTATCCTGTTGAGAAGCTCCGCAAGATTGACCTCTTCCTCATCAAGAAGGCTCTTGGCAACCATTCGCTGAGGCTCGTCGAGAATTATCTCAACACCAGGAAGGCTCTGGAGAACCTTGCGTATCTTGACCTTATATATTGGCATCTCCTCAGCGAGATGTATCTCGAGAACGTCATAGCCCTGAATGTACGCCGAGATGACAAGCCTCACTGCCATGTCTGGTGAGTACTCGCGCGAAATCTTGAGAATCTTTCTCTCACTTACCTCTCTCGGCTCCTTTGGAAAAATCGTTATGCTTCCGTCGGGATTTATAGCGAGAGGAACGACGTCGCCCTGCTTCAGGTTGTGCTCCGTAACCCATTTCTTGGGTAGAGAAATTATGTAGGAGCTCCTGCCGGTAAATTGAATCTTCCTGAACTCCATAGATATCACCGCCGATATATAGCTAACCTGGCATGTATAAAAAGCTTCAGTTCGACAATCTTATAAACGCTAAGATTTAGATTGCAAACATGCTTGGAGAGTACACCAAGGACGCCAAGGTGCTCATACTCGCGAATGCCGCTGGACAGCTCTTCCTCCAGTTCTCGATATTCATAATGCCGTTTTACCTGACCGCCCTCGGCTACGACATGGCCCAAATGGGAACGTTCTTTTCAATTCAGACTCTCGTTGGGGGCCTCTTCTTCCTCATAGCGGGCCAGATTTCGTTAAGGATGGGATACAAGAAAACCCTCATACTAAGCGCTCTCTTAGGACTGGCTGGAAGACTCCTGCAGGTGCTCGCAATTAACGATTACGTCCTTGCTCTCGGCTTCTTCCTGGTGGGCGCAAATATGGGGCTCAGACAGCCCAACTTCTCAGCACTCCTCAGTGAAGAGGTAAAGGAGGAGCAGAGGCACCATGCCTTCTCGATAAGCTTTGGACTTGGGACACTGTTCAACGCCCTTGGAGTCCTCATAGCGGGCTTTGCCCCGGAGTTCTTCATAGACCTTGGACTGACAGAGAGCCTAGCCTACAGGCTTGTCGTTTCGCTCGCGCTCCTTCAGTTCGTCCTGGTTATCCCTGCGCTCCTCATAATCAGCGACGTCCCAGTTAAGAACCCGAAGATAGACTGGAACCGTGAGCTGATAATCAAGATACTCAAATTCTCCCTGCCGAGCGCACTAATAGGCCTCGGCGCGGGGATAACAATACCATACATGAGCCTTTACTTCAAGCTCCAGTTCGGACAAACGCTCGCCGCGATAAGCGGCATCTTCTTCTTTCAGCAGCTCGCTATGGGCCTCGGCTCCTTCGGGCTGCCAAGGCTGGTCGAGAGGATAGGACCTGTTAAGGTCATAACGTCCTTCCAAAGCTTTGCAGCCTTTCTCTTCCTGATATTCCCATCGATAGAGACGTTTTTGCTGGCGGCGGCGCTCTACATACTCCGCTCCATACTCATGAACATAGTCTGGCCCATAAACGACTCCTTCATGATGGGCTTCTTCAGTACCGAGGAAAAGGCAACCGCAGCTGGAATAAGAAGGGCCTTCTCAACCTTCATGCGTGGCGCTGGAAACTATATAGGCGGCCTCCTCTTTGGCATGTCTCTGAGCTATCCATTTTACACAACGGCATTCCTCTACATAGTAGCGACGGTGATTTTCTATGCATTTTTCATAAAACACAATAAGTGAAAATCAGCGGGCAAGCTCGATGCCCCTTTCCAGGGCTTTGAAGTTTACCTCCCAGAGCTTTTCGCGGAGGGTGGCCTTTATACCTCCGTAGATGCTCTCCTTCTTGAGGGGAATCAGCCCTTTGCCGTAGGCGTAGCCGAGCATGAGGACGCCCAGCGTTTTTGGGTTTATTTTGTCGGCTTCCTCCTGGAAGTTGAGCATGTCAACGGAGCAGATCCTACCGATGGCATCCTTAATTTCATCGAGCTCAGGGTACTTCTCCTTGCCAACGAGGGTCGTTGCCGTATGGATGAGATAGGCGTTGATTATCGCATAACTGCTCTTCCCAAGGAAACGGGCGTTCCTAAGGGCTTCTGCAGGCTCGAGGGCGAGCATAAGGTTCGCTTTTCCCTCCTCGATGAGCGGGGAGTAGACTTCTTCGCCGAAGCGGAGGTAGCTGAGAACGCTCCCGTACCTCTGGCTCATTCCAAGAGTTTCACCGATTCTAACGTTGTATCCTTCGGCCATGGCAGCGTTCCCGACTATGCGCGAGAGGGTCAAACCACCCTGACCACCGACTCCAGTGATTATGAGGTTGAACTCCATGAGCACCACCGGAAAGCATTAGAGAATAAGAAATAAAAAGGTGTTGTCAAAGAAATTCGACAAGCAAACCTCCCCCGTCGAAAAAGTTGAGCCAGAAAGTCATCATGCATGCCAAAAGAATAAAGAATCAGGCCTCCATGCGGAGGCGCTTG
This sequence comes from Thermococcus sp. GR6, assembly GCF_012027415.1. Taxonomy (NCBI): domain Archaea; kingdom Methanobacteriati; phylum Methanobacteriota; class Thermococci; order Thermococcales; family Thermococcaceae; genus Thermococcus; species Thermococcus sp. GR6. Next base: position 533,669 of record NZ_SNUM01000002.1, on the reverse strand, counting down.
ATGACGAACTCCCTGTTCATTGAAGCGAGGAACGGTGCCAGTCTTGGACCCCTGTCTTTACCAATGAAGAGATTGTAGAGCACCTTGAACCATTCTTTGCTCGGAATGCTGCGCTTCTTGGCCGCGTCGAAGATAATATTGTTGAGCTCATCGACGGTGAAGCTTTCGTTGGCCTCGAGCCAGTTGGCCACCTCCTCAATAGCATCCTTTATCTCAGGCGTAAGCTCAACCTTCGGCGGCTTTTCTAGGATACTGAACTTAACGTTGTCTGGCGCGTACTTCTCGATCCAGTTCTTGGCCAATTCAATGCGGAGCCTTATCCTCTCGATGTCCTCCTCGCTCAGCTCCCTGGGTATGTGTCCCTGCTCCTTGAGGACTTCAATTATGCCGTCCTCGTCGAGGTGAGGCATCTGAACGAGTGTAACCAGGAACCTGAAAGGTGCCTGAGCGATGAGTCTCTCCGGAACCTTCGGCATCGAGAGCTCATAGGTTCTCTTGAGCTCCTCTTCCTCCTCGGAGTTCTTTGCGTGCTCAAGGCCAAAGTATATCCTCTCGACCTTATCGAACTCATCATAGAGGTTGAGCAGACCGAGGCCGAGGTCTATCTTAAGCTCCTTGTTGGGCCTGTGCTTGGCGTAGATGAAGCGAATTATACCGGGCTCAAGAACCTCGTAGAGGTCGCTGAGGAGGATCACGTTACCCTTGCTTCCGCTCATCTTGCCCTTCTCTCCCTTTATGCCGACGAACTCGTACATGAGCGTTAGCGGAGCGGGCTTTCCGAAGACCTTCTCCACTATCTCGCTGCCAGTATCGTAGGAACTGCCGGCGGCGAGGTGGTCCTTGCCAGCGGGCTCGAAGTCCACACTGAAGTGTGCCCAGCGCATCGGCCAGTCAACACGCCAGCGGAGCTTGACGTTGCCCTCGCGGATGTCTGTTTCTCCCTCGCTTCCGCAGTGGGGACACTTATAGGCTACCTTCCACTCGCCGTCCCAGGAAACGAACTCAGCCTCCTTTCTGCACTTGGGACAGTAAACCATGACAGGCTGCCAGCTCTCTTCGAGAGGCGGCTGCTTGGCCCTCTCGCGGTACTTGTCGAGGATTGCCTTTATCTCGTTGCGCTTCTCCAGGGCAAGCCTGATGTCCTCTGCATACTCTCCCGACTTGTAGAGCTCGCTCGCGTAGAGGAAGTCAGCCTCGATGCCAAGCTTGGCAACTTCTTTCTCGAAGAGGCTCATAAAGTGCTCGGCATAGCTATTGTGGCAGCCCCAGGGATCTGGAACCTCACGGACAGGCATGGTGAGGTATTCCTTCCACTCGCTCGGAACGTTCTTGGGAACCTTCCTAAAGCGGTCGTAGTCGTCCCACATGTGAATGTGGCGAACCTTCTTTCCCCTGTCCCTGAGGGCATGACCGACAATATATGCAGTGAAAAACTCCCTGAAGTTGCCTATGTGAACGTAACCACTCGGGGTTATGCCGCTCTCTACCACGTACTCTTCCTTGTCTCCCATTTCCTGGATGATTTTCTTAGCCATGTAGTCAGCCCAGTGCACCATTTTCTTCACCCGAGGTAGCTTGGTGGAGGGGCTTTTAAGTTTAAGCTCACCAGCCAATAACAACTAAAAGAAGGAAAAATTTATAAGCATTGATAGTAAACAACTCAAGAGCGTAAAAAAGAAGGAGGTCTTCGAATGGAGTTAGAGCTCGAGAGGATGCAGGTATTCTTTCCGGCGTCGCTGGAGATACAGGAGGAGCTCCTTAAGGCGGGATTTAAGGTACCCTACGACAAGGAAACCGGGAGAAAAACACCGGTCCCCGTTGTTGTCAGCTCAAGAGAGGTAAGAAAGCTTAGGAGGGACAGGCTGCTCAAAGCTAGTGACTTCGAAGAGGATGGTAAATTCGCATTTGTGCCCGGGAGAAGGGCACTGGTCGATGTTGAGGCAACAGACAGGGGATTCCTAATACTGAAGCCGAAAGCCATAGAATACCATCTGGAGGACATGAACTTTGTCTCAATACCTCCTAGAGTATGGGGAACATGGGCAAGCTTTTCTCTTCCATTCTCAGCCTATGAGGCGCTTATGGATTTCCTGGAGGAGTTCAGGGGTGAGGAGCCGAAGGGATTCTACTTGGCATCAAAGAGTTCGGGGAGGCGAATAGAGGTCTACGCGTACAAAGGCAGGAGCAGGAAGGATTTAGGCATACCCGTCTTCGGCTACGCGCTCGGCCTCCATGGGCTAACTTTAGTCGAAGAATACCTCAAAGAAAAAGCCGAGGAGAACGACATCCCGGGGGAGAGACTGCGCTATCTGAAGCTCGGCCTCAGGAAAAGGAAGGAAACAAAAGCCGGACTAAAGGTTGGAATAGTCTGGGAGGATGGGAAGCCTGTAGAGATAACGATGAAGCTCTCCACGACTGCACCCAGAGTCCGGATTCAGGGACTCTACGGCGAGCTGGTGGGAAAATCAAGGGGAGAGCTCGTTAAAACCGATGAGTGGTACTTTGTGGTACACGCCAGCGACCTTTACTGGGGTCTCAGGAGAGTCCGGTCGGCTTTCGGCAGCTAGCTAAAAACACTAAGGCATTGAGCGAAAAGCATATTAACATTCTTTCATTTTTAACTTCAGGTGGAATCAAATGGCCTCATGGCCCATCTACACAATAATCGCCGCGACGTTTATAATTGCCGCTATATGGCTAACAAGGCATCTCGGAGAAGACTACGCATGGATCAACAGAAAAATCATCCACTTCAGCATTGTTCCAGCGGTTCTAATGTACTATCAAGGCTTGATCCCAAAGGAGGTCTTCAGTGCTGCAGCCTTTATCTTCGGCGCCTTTCAGCTTTGGCCGCACCTGAAGAACAGCGAGTTTTCGTGGTATCAGATCAAGCACAACTACGGAGAGGTCTTCTTTGCATTCTCCGCTTCAGCTGTTGCGTTTTTCCTGCCTAGAGAGTACGCAACGGCACTGCTTTTGACTATGGCAGTAAGCGACGGAGTTACAGGAATCATCAGGCATCACTATTTCAAACGGCATGGTTTCAACGTCAAGCTCAAGAAGCACTGGACCGGAAGCCTTGGCTACGTAGTAACTGCCACGATAATAGCCTTCGCACTGCTCGATGCCACAACAATAATGAAAATAGCATGGGCAGGAATTCTGATGCTTGCAGAGTACCAGCCCTACTTGGATGACAACTTGGCCGTTCCACTCGTGGGAAGCGCCCTCTTTTGGGCGTTTTAGCTCGCCCATCTGACCTTCAGACTGTCCTTCTTCACCTTTTTGAACTCTTGAACGAGGGCTTTTCCGGTTTTCTCCATGAAGCCGTCGATGTCCTCGATGCCGAGCTCCTTAAGGCCAATGGCCTCGACGCCCTCGGGAATTCCCTTTGCCTCGACGTTAATGCCTATGTGAACCTTGATGCTGACAGGTGAAACGGTCGCTATTGATATGCTGAGTTTCCTCCCGTTAACGTAGATGTCGTCGCCCTTCCTGATGGTTTTGATACCGTAATCACCAAGAACTTCACAGAGTTTGGCTATGAAAAGCTTCTGAAGGGCCGAGGCAAGCAGGACATTGGGAAAGTCGAAGACCTCGATGATGTAGTGCACCATATCGTCGCTCTTTATCTCCTTGTTCTGCCTCAGATCCTCGATGTCAATCATCTCTTCCACTTTCACATCACACTTACCGCGGAAGACGACGAGTGAGTTGCCAAGTATTCCAAAGTTCCTGTAAGTCCAGTGGCTCTGGATTGCAGAACCGTCGTAGTCAATACGCTTGTCCTTAACTATGAGCAGCTCCATCACAAACCCTCCAGCAGTTTTTTCAGCTCGTCTAAACCTTTAACGTCCACCCACATATGGATGAAATTAACGTTATGAATCTTTAAAAAGACTTTATCGACATGGAGCGTTCTGTCATCTACGTAGATTACTTCCTCGATTTCGTGGCCCAATCGATTGGAGCTCTTCGATTGTGCGAAGTATCATGTCGGCCTTGTTCGGATGTCCCTCGATTTTAGGGAAGAGGAAGTAGTCCCACAATCCAAAACCCTCGAGAATTGGCCTAACCTTCTCTTCAAGATTCCAGCTAGCTATGCTGAGTATAAAGCGGTCGCTCGCCCACTCAATGAACTCGCGAACTCCTGGAAACAGACGGAGCTCTTCACCGTGGCATCTACGAGGTAATCGTCGTAAAATTCATAGGGTGGAGTAAGGAGTGATGCGTCTTCGTGATCCCAGAGTGTGCCGTCCAAATCGAGAACGAGCAGCTTCACTGACATCACCGAAGTTAGAATCCACAGGCAAGTTTTAGCAATTGCGATTGAAGTGCACAGAAGCGCGAGAAGTTAAGGGCTTTGAGGACCGTGCATAGGTGGATTGACCTATCAAATGCCCAGCCCCCCTTTCAGAGGCAGAAACCTCGGGCTGTTGGGAGCGGCAGGCTGAACGGGTCGGTTTCCCTTCCCGCTTACACCCCCGCCCCATCAAACGGGTCTTCTTCCCGAGCCCTCGTCCCAGGCAAAGGACCGGTCGCCCGACCCCCTGCGCCTGGGAGTGGCCGCCTATTTTCGGGGACCGCTTCGGCCTTAGATGCTTTCAGGCCTTATCGGACGCGGCGTAGCTGCCCGGCTATGCCCTGTAGGACAACCGGTAGACCAGAGGCCGCGGCTCCCTGTTCCTCTCGTACTGGGGGAGCCTTCCCCTCAGGCGGCCAACACCTCCGGTAGATAGCATCCGACCTGTCTCACGACGGTCTAAACCCAGCTCACGTTCCCCTTTAATGGGTGAACACCCCCACCCTTGGCCCCTGCTGCAGGGCCAGGATGGGAAGAGCCGACAGCGAGGTAGCAAGCCTCGGGGTCGATATGGGCTCTCGCCCGAGACGACTCTGTTATCCCCAGGGTAGCTTTTCTGTCATCCCTGGCCCCCACCGGGGAGGCACAGGGGTTCGCTAGGCCACGCTTTCGCGGCTGGACCCGCCTCTGTTACGGGTCCAGTCAGGCCGGCTTTTGCCCTTGCACTCTACGGCGGATTCCTGACCCGCCTGAGCCGACCTTAGGGCACCCTCGATACCTTTTCGAGGGTGTGCCGCCCCAGCCAAACTGCCCACCTACCGCTGTCCCCCCATCGGGGGTTAGCTGTACGGCAGAGGGTGGGCGGTGTCTCATGGACGGCTCCACCCGCCCCGGAGGACGGGCTTCGACGCCTCCCGCCTACGCTGCGCACCCCCCGCCGTACAGCAACGGCAGGCTGCAGTAAAGCTCCATGGGGTCTTCGCTTCCCACCGGAGGTCCCAGGCATATGCGCCTGGCAGTGGTTTCGCCGGGCCCCAGCCGGGGACAGTGGGGACCTCGTTACGCCATTCATGCAGGTCGGCATTTAACCGACAAGGAATTTCGCTACCTTAAGAGGGTTATAGTTACCCCCGCCGTTTACCGGTGCTTCACCCGGTTGTACCCGGGCTTCACATACCGGCACTGGGCAGGCGTCGGCCCCAGTACAAACCCTTTCGGGCTAGCTGGGACCTGTGTTTTTATTAAACAGTCGGGCCCCCCTAGTCACTGCGACCTGCGGGTTACGCACCCGCAGGCACCCCTTCTCCCGAAGTTACGGGGCCAATTTGCCGAGTTCCCTCGGCTGGGTTTCCCCCGACACGCCTTAGGCTTCTCACCCAGGGGCACCGGTGTCGGTTCTCGGTACGGTCGCGGTGGATCGTTCCCGAGGGGCTTTTCACGGGCCCCAGGGATCGGCAGAACCCCCCTTACGGGAGGCCATTCGCGCTTTCACCCGGTTCTCGCCATTACGGCACTCCCCGGGCTTATACGCTTAGCCGGCCTTGTGGACCGGTCCGCCTACCCCGAGGCGTCACCCCTCGGGCTTGCGTTGCCGCACCTACCACCGCGGTACGGGAATATAAACCCGTTTCCCTTTCGCCAGCGCCGAGTTACGGGCTGGCTTAGGACCGACTAACCCACGGCTGACGAACATTGCCGTGGAACCCTGGCCCCTACGGCGGCCGGGATTCTCACCCGGCTATGCTGCTACTCCCGGCAGGATCCACAATACCGACGGGTCCACTGGACCTTACGGCCCAGCTTCCACCCCATCGGCACGCCCGCCTACCCGATCACGGACCAATCGGTCCGTGCGCCGGGGTCTCGGCAGCCGGCTTAAGCCCCGTCCATTTTCGGGGCCCCTGACCTCGACGGGTGAGCTGTTACGCACTCTTTAAAGGATGGCTGCTTCTAAGCCTACCTCCCCGCTGTCTAAGGCCAGGGACACCCTTTGGAGTAACACTTAGCCGGCATTTAGGGGCCTTAACCCCGGTCTGGGTTGTTCCCCTCTCGGGTGACGGCTTACACCGCCCCCCTACTCCGGCCATCTACGGCGGTAGTGGGTTCGGAGTTTGACAGGGAGCCGGGGGATTTCTCCCCCTAAACCCCCAATCAGTGCTCTACCCCACCACCTACCTCCGGCCGGGCTATCCTGAGGGATAATTCGGCGGGAACCAGCTATCGCCGGCCTCGATTGGCCTTTCACCCCTAGCCCGAGGTCACGGGAGCGAATTGCACGTCAGCATCCCTAGCGGGCCTCCATCCCTCTGTTGAGGGACTTCACCCTGCCCCGGGCTAGATCGACCGGCTTCGGGTCTCACGGCCGTGACTCCGGGCGCTTTCACACCCCGTCCCTCGGCGAAGCGCCTGCGGACCTGTCGGTTTCCCTGTGGCTTCGGGGCTTAACCCCCTTAACCTCGCCACGGCCGTGAACTCCCTGCCCCGTGATCCAAGACGGACGGTGCAACCCCGGTCCCCTCCCCTCGTACTCCACGGTCGCCCGTGTTTCCTTCGGGGAGGCTCAACCCTTCCAGGCCGCACCCACCTATCGCCGCCTGGTTTCAGGCTCTTTTCACCCCCTGCCAGGGGTGCTTTTCAGCTTTCCCTCACGGTACTAGTTCGCTATCGGTCTCGGGACGTATTTAGGGTTGGGAGCCGATGCCTCCCAGCTTCCCGCCGGATATCCGACCGACGGTACTCAGGAACCCTGCAGGAGCCTGAGGGCTTACGCCTACGGGGCTTTCACCCTCTACGGCGCCGCGTTCCAGCGGACTTCGGCTTCACCCTCGAGGCTCCGACGCAGGGCCCTACAACACCACATCCCCTCCGGGTTTCCCCGAAGGGTTCAGTTTGCCCTGTGCCGCTTTCGGTCGCCCCTACTCACGGCATCGCTTTTGCTTTCTTTTCCTGCGGGTACTAAGATGTTTCAATTCCCCGCGTTCCCCCTCCCGACTGGGAGTGCGGCAAATGCCGCGGGAGGTCCCATTCGGGAATCCCCGGTTCGACGGCTGCCTGCGCCTCGCCGGGGCTTATCGCAGCTTGCCACGCCCTTCGTCGGCGCCCCGAGCCGAGCCATCCACCAGGCGGCTTAGGTTTTCTGCCCCCTACTCAGGGGGCTGGGCATTTTTTGGGTCAATCCACCTATGCACGGTCCTCATCGTGACCCCTGTTCGGGGCCTAGGACCCTTCCACCCCGAGCCGTGCTCGGGATGTGCACCTCTTCGTGGTGGACCGGCCGGGATTCGAACCCGGGGCCTTCGGCTTGCAAAGCCGACGCTCTCCCAGGCTGAGCTACCGGCCCACGGATGGCAGGCCCGGCACCCCTTAAACCCCCCGGACGGATTTCCGGCGATAGGAGGTGATCGAGCCGTAGGTTCCCCTACGGCTACCTTGTTACGACTTCTCCCCCCTCACGGAGCCCAGGCTCGACCCGACCTCCCCGAAGGGAGATCAGGCCTCACCCGGACCCCGCTCGGGTGGAGTGACGGGCGGTGTGTGCAAGGAGCAGGGACGTATTCGCCGCGCGATGATGACACGCGGGTACTAGGGATTCCAGCTTCACGCGGGCGAGTTGCAGCCCGCGATCCGAACTGGGGGCGGGTTTAGGGGATTCCCTTCCCCTTTCGGGGTCGGATCCCATTGTCCCGCCCATTGTAGCGCGCGTGTAGCCCGGGGGTTTCGGGGCATACTGACCTACCGTCGCCCGCTCCTTCCTCCGGCTTATCGCCGGCGGTCCCCCCAGAGTGCCTCCTCCCCAGCGGGGAGGACTGGCAACTGGGGGTGCGGGTCTCGCTCGTTACCACACTTAAGTGGACGCCTCACGGTACGAGCTGACGGCGGCCATGCACCTCCTCTCGGCGTGTCCGGCAAGACCTTCAGCCTGGCCTTCATCCTGCCGTCGCCCCCGGTGAGGTTCCCGGCGTTGAATCCAATTAAACCGCACGCTCCACCCCTTGTAGTGCTCCCCCGCCAATTCCTTTAAGTTTCAGCCTTGCGGCCGTACTCCCCAGGCGGCGGGCTTAACGGCTTCCCTTCGGCACCGGGCGAGCTCGAAGCTCGCCCGACACCTAGCCCGCATCCTTTACAGCCAGGACTACCCGGGTATCTAATCCGGTTCGCTCCCCTGGCCTTCGTCCCTCACCGTCGGACCCGTTCCAGCCGGGCGCCTTCGCCACTGGCGGTCCCCCTGGGATTATAGGATTTCACCCCTACCCCAGGGGTACCCCCGGCCTCTCCCGGTCCCAAGGCCCGCAGTATCCCCAGCAAGCCCCACGGTTGAGCCGTGGGATTTCGCCAGGGACTTACGGGCCCGGCTACGGACGCTTTAGGCCCAATAATAGCGGCCACCACTCGGGCCGCCGGTATTACCGCGGCGGCTGCCACCGGCCTTGCCCAGCCCTTATTCCCGGAGCTTTTTACACTCCGGAAAAGCCGTGGCGATGCCACGGCACTGGGGGTCCCCCCGTCGCGGTTTCCCGCATTGCGGAGGTTTCGCGCCTGCTGCGCCCCGTAGGGCCTGGACCCGTGTCTCAGTGTCCATCTCCGGGCTCCCACTCTCATGGCCCGTACCGATCTTCGGCTTGGTGGGCCGTTACCCCACCAACTACCTAATCGGCCGCCGGCCCATCCTCGGGCGGGCCGAAGCCCCTTTCGGCCTGAGGACCTTCCAGTACCTCAGGCCTATGGGGGATTAGCCCCAGTTTCCCGGGGTTATCCCCCTCCCGAGGGTAGGTTACCGACGTGTTACTGAGCCGTCCGCCGGTGCGCGCAAGGCGCCCCATGACTCGCATGGCTTAGTCGGACCCCCATAGCAGTGGCCTCCGGCAGGATCAACCGGAATTGAGCAAGGAGTACGGCCGGTGGGACTTCCCATGGCGGGAAGTACCAAATTCCGTCCGGGGTTTAGTCGGGGTACCGGGCCTGCCTTACCCCCGAGGGGTCCGCCTTTCGGCGTTTCCTCGGGAGCGCACGTTGCTGTGCCCATGGCTGGAGGGCGGGGTTCATCTTGGGCGCTTTGCGCCCTTTCCCCCCGACGCCGCCGTCTTGGCGCCTGGGCTTCGTCGCGCCCTGTTCGGGCGCTCCACCCAATAGGGGTGAACCCCAGCAGTGAAAAATTTTTGCAAAACCCATACCCGGCCGTATTTTTGAAAAAGAATCTGTCAAAAAGCGCCGACAAAATGCACAATTTAGACATAAAAATGGCAAAAATTTTTGCACTGAATCAGAGGAGGAAAAGGTGAGAAGCAGAAAACCCGAAACCACCGAGGTAGCAACGCCCATGTTGAGCGCCTCATCGTGACCCATTCCGAGGCCCTCACCAACGGTCTATCCAACGTAACCACCGAGAATAACCATCGGGAGAGAAACCAGGAAGGGCATCCAGCGTCCGCTCAGGGGTACAAACCTGTCCACGAAGAGCACGAAATCGACCGCGGCAAGGAACGTCATGAAGACGAAGCCAAGGGTGTAGAGGGCAATCCTCTTCATCCGCCACACCCCCCACAGAAACGTGGTATAGTCAAGTAGAAGACTAAAACCAAGAGGAAGCCCACCACGAGGGCCAGCTTCATAGAGGCGTTCTCATCCACCCTAATGGAGAGAAGGAGACGTTTCGTTAGTGAGAGGAGAACCAATAGCGAGAGAACGATCGAAATTCCATAGCCGGGTTGAGGGTTCAAATCAGCGAGCCCAAGCACGAGGAAAGACACCAGCAGAAGGAATCCTGCCCAGAAGAACGTCAGAAAGATGAGGAGGGCAGCAAGGGAGAACGCCCGAGCCATGATTCCGCCTCACAGTCCGAGTATATCTGGCACTATGCTTATCTTCGAGACGGGGGTAGGAATAGTGTTGGTAACCGCCAGCTCATCAACTGCCTTGCCAACCCTCTCTATCGCCCCCTCAGCGAAGACGCCGTGCGTTGCCGCCACGAATATTTTCTCAGCACCCATCTCTCTGAGCAGGTTCGCGGCTCTAACCATCGTGCCGCCCGTGCTTATGATGTCGTCCACTATAAGCACGTTTTTGCCTTTCACGTCGATATCAACTGGCCACATCTGAACCTCAGTTGGGGAAATCCTCCTCTTCTCGAAGTGGCTGTACTCCAGTCCGAGCTTCTCGGCAACCGCTCTAGCCCTCTCCCGGGCACCCTTGTCCGGGGCAAGGATTATACCATCGCCGAGTTTCTCGCCAAAGTACTCAGCTATCGCCCTTGCCGGCGAGAGGTTCACCGCCTTACCTGGGAAGAACCTGAGAGTTTCGGGATTGTGCAGATCGAAGACGTAAAGCTCGTCGTAGTAGAGGCCAAGCGCTCTCATGATAGCCCTAACGCTTATCGGTTCGCCCTCCTTTGTAACCCTGTCCTGCCTGGAATAGGCCAGGTAAGGGACGATGGCATTGAGCTTCCCAAAGTCCCTCTCGCGGAGGGCGTCGCCTATGAGGAGCAGCTCGATGAGGTTCTCATCCTGTGGCTTAAATGTTGACTGAACCACAAGGGCCTCATCGCCCGAGCCAAGAACGCGAACATACTTCTCCCCATCCGGGAACTTCTTAATCTCGACGTCGAGAACCTCACCGCCGAGCTTCCTTATCTCGTCCTCCAGGTGCCTCGCACCGCTTCCGACCACTATCATGAGCATCACCCCATAACCGCGAATCTTGCCACTTCCATGTTTAACCCAGGCCTTATAAACCCACCGTTATGCCAGGAGAACGGCAATCAGACCGGCCAAAAAGATACCGTCGAAGGTTCCAGCCCCACCTATGCTCATCATCGGTGCGCCGAGGTTCTTGATTTTGCGCCAGTTCATCAAATCAGCCCCTATGAGAACTCCCATCGTTCCGCTCACGTAGGCCACCAGCGGAGGGTTTCCGTCACCAAGAAGAAGGGCCAGGATCAGAGCCATCAAAGGAGGCAAAAATAGCGGCATTGCTATTCCTAGACCCTTAACCGGCTTCGCTATGGCATGGCTAAAGAGGGCCGCTATCGCAACCGCGAGGAGCGTGTTGAAGAGCAGCCCGAATTGCCCGAGATAGACGAGCCTGAGAAGCTCGTAGATGACGATACTGAGGGGAACCAAAGCGCCGCCAACGTTTATGGCTATTATGACCTTTCTCTCTTCCCAATCAAAATAGGGGACTGGATAGGGGATTCCAAAGAACCGAACCTCCCCCACCCGTATGACCGGCTCGTAGGAGGTTTCCTCAGCTATGGGGATGTTGATGAAACTGCCGAGCAATGCGAAAAGAAAAAGCGCATAGGCGACCTGCGGAGGGATTCCAAGCTTCGCAAAGGCCGCCATAACTATGCTCGAGAACAGGAGAAAAACGAGGAGAAAGAGGATGAAGATGACTACAAGGATTGGCAGTGAGACCGGAGGAATTATGAGGCGCCTATTGTTCATCCCTCATCACCACGTTCGCCCACACCTGGGCTCCCTTGGCAATGTTCACCTTTGCAGGTTTTTCGAACTTCTCCGCGTTGCGGAGAACCCACGCATAGAGGGGCTTTCCATTCGAATAGGCCCTGAGGAACTCGAGGTCGGCGAGGTGTTTGTCCCTGTGCTCGGCAAGCTCTTCGGGCGTGAAGGGTCCGCGAACCTCGACCAGCTCAGCCTTCCCCAGAGCCTTCCCTCCATTCAGAATCAGGATCTCACCTCTCACCCTCGTGCGGAACTTCCTTATCTCCCAGACCTTTTTACCCTCAACGATGAGCGTCGCGAAGGGCTCTCTCACTATTAGACCCTTCTTTCGGGTTTCAACTTCCGCTGTCATCAAGAGGATAACGCACTCCCGGCTTATAAAACCAACGTCGAAAGGAGCAAACAAAAAACTTTAAGTCCACCTCACCGAACCAATGAAGGGAGGTATTACCTATGAGGATTATCTGGTATGGACACGCGTGCTTCTGGGTCGAGACGAAGGGTGTGAGACTGCTCATCGACCCGTATCCCGAGGTTGACGACGACAGAATAGGAGAGGTCGACTACATCCTGATAACCCACGAGCACAGCGACCACTACGGCAAGGTCAAGCTCCTCTCGAGGCTGCGCGACGCAACCGTTATCGGACCTAAGCCAGTCTATCTCATGGCTATCAGCGACGGGGTAACGAAAGTTATGGAAATCGAGGAAGAGCAGACCATAGAGCTCGAGAACGGCGTCAAGGTTACCGCAATATACGTCGAGCATCCCTCCAGCCAGTACCCGGTTGGATACCTAATAGAAGGGGACAAAACGTTGTTCCACACGGGGGACACATATTCGATGCCGACCATTCAGAGGCTCCGCGGAAAGGTCGACATCCTGCTGGTGCCCATAAGCGGCCGCTCAACGGCGAACGAACGCGAAGCGGCTCAGATAATCGAGGACATAAGGCCAAAGATAGCCATCCCTATGCACTACGGGGTCTATGGGGGGGGAGTGTCGAGAAGCTCCTGGAGGAACTCAAGAAGAGGCGCATCTGGACCTTGGTGAAGCCCCTCAAGCTCTACGAGGAGCTCTCGCTTTAGCGGTGGAGGTAATGCTGAGCACGGGAGTCAAATCACTGGATGAACTTCTCGGAGGGGGCATAGCCCCCGAGGTTCTGACCCAAGTTTATGGGAGTTTCGCCACCGGAAAGACCACCCTTGCCGTTCAGATTGGCCTCCTGAGCGGCGGGAAGGTTGCATACGTCGATACAGAGGGCGGCTTTTCTCCCGAGAGGCTCGCCCAGATGGCTGAATCCAGGGGCCTCGACCCTGAGGAAGCCCTCCAGAGGTTCATTCTTTTCACTCCAGCAGATTTCAAGGAACAGAGAAGGACAATAGGAAGCCTGAAGAAGATCGTCGATAAGAGTTTCTCCCTCATCGTCGTGGATTCCATAACGGCCCACTACAGGGTTGAAGAGCAGAGGAAGAATCTCACCGCCGAACTCGGGAAGCAGTTGCAGGTTCTCCTGTGGCTCGCAAGGAAGCTCGGTATCCCAGTAATCGTGATAAATCAGGTGCACTTCGACAGCCGCGCCGAGAGGATGAAGCCAGTTGCCGAGCACACCCTCGGATACCGCTGCAAGGACATTCTGAGGTTGGATAAGCTGAACACTCCCGGATTGCGCGTGGCCCTTCTGGAGAGGCACAGGTTCAGGCCAGAGGGCAGCATGGTGTACTTCAGGATAACCGAGAAGGGCATAGAGGACGTGCTTGGGAGAGAAGAATAGTCGAACAAATATTGCTGGCCAAGTATATTACTGATTTGGTAATATCTCACAGGAAGAAAAGGAGGAAGTGTGTTCAGCCCACTAGGATTTTCTCAAGCTCCCTAACAAGCTCTATCGTCCTTTTCAGTATCTCAACGACCTTGTAAATGTGCTCAAGCTCCTCCAAGCTGAGCTTCCTTCCCTTCCTGCCCTTGAGGTACTTCTCTATCACGCGATAGCCGCCGATAGTGTACTCCCAGACCTCAGGCGGGATTCCGCAGAGCTTGGTGGTCTTGTTTATGGCCACGCAGTTCTTACCGTCGTACTTGACCTTCTCAACGGTTAGGTCGTCCCCTACGAGCTTCGGCTCGATTGGGAAGTCCACCTTCATTAGGTGGAGCTTGACCAGCTCCTCGCCGATGTCCCTGTACTTCTTGAAGGTCTCCCTGTCGTAGAGCGGTATCCTCGGGAAGTCAAACTTCAGGAACTCGGCGTAGCGCCTGCGATACTTGGGGTCGTGTAAAACCGCGTAGGCGTAGTAGAGGAAGTCCTCCGGCGTTATCTCCCCGTAGCGCTTCCTGAGCTCTTCAAGGAACTCGGGCTTGATGTTGGGTCTTTTAGTCTTGCCGTCGTCGGAGTAGAGGTAAAGGGGGAAGAGATAAGACTTGGAACCGGTAAGGTGCAATTCCGTTAGAGTTTCAGAAACAAAAATTGAGTTCCAAGTGTTTTCAACTTTTGGAACTATCTTCTCAGCTACTATCCCAATGTTGCTACCAGTTAAGAAATGCTTCATGATCTTCTCATGAGCGCGTCTCAGGATCTTGGGTTCATAGTAGACCCACCTTTGATCAAATGGTCTGTAACTCAATTTTCTGAATTTTGAATGGTCCATAGAAGTACCGACAATCTTCACCCTTTTTTCCTCAAATCTCCACCCCGACGTTGAAGAGAGACCATACTTTTCTGCCAGTTGTGAATTTGAAACGTCAGGATTTAGAATATCTTTAATAACTGGCATCAAATCACCTTTTGAGAATCCAACTAAGGCACTGTCTTTGCCCGTCTCAACTCCTGAACTGTAAACCTCAAAAATCTCGTCCAGCTTCGGGAACTTGGAGTATTCCTCCTCAAGGCTGAGGTCTTTGGGCACGAAGAAGTAGTAGGGCTCTTTAGGCTCAAGCTCTTTCCATTCTATTGACTTCCAGCCGTTGCCCCTCAGGAACTCGTACTTCTCCTCCCTCGTCGTCTTCCCTGCGTCGTGGACGATTGAATGGTAATAGACCTTGCACTCCTCAGCCCTGTGCTTCCCTTCTCTCAGCTTAACGAAGAGCGCTATGGTAACGCCCTGCTGGATGTCAAAGACGTTCTCGTCGCTTTCGCCCCTCCTCGCGTTCCCGTGAAGGTTGAGGATGTATATCTCATCGAAGCTCTCCATGAGGCTCTGCCTCATCCTCCTGTGGACGAGGCCGTCAAGGTACGAGTTGTTCGTGATGAAGCCGACTATTCCTTTACCGTTCTGATCTATCTTCCACTGGGCGAAGCGGATGAACTTGACGTAATCATCCTGTAGGGCGTTTCTGGATTTCTCTTTCTCAACTCCCAAGCCTTTCATGTAGTCTTTTAGGAGAGTCTGAATGTAAGTTTCATCCTTTCTTGTTTCATAAGGCGGGTTCCCGATGACCACGAAAATCTTCGTGTCCCTCTTCACCCTGTCGGCCTCTTCGCTCTCTTTATCCAGGGCCCTCTCGAAAAGCCCCGCCTGTCCGCGCTCGCGCATTAAATCGAGGGCGTTGGTGAGGTAAATCTTGAACCTCTCGTCGTCCCTCAGCGTTATCCCCCATTGGTTGAGCACCATCGAGAGCTTGAGATGGGCTACCAAGTAGGGCGAAATCAGTATCTCGAACCCATAGATGTTGTTGAGCAACCTCTCTTTGAGGTAGAGCTGGAAGAGCGTCCCCTTGATGTTCTGGTGTATCCTGTCGAGGACTCCCGCTAGGAACGTCCCGGTTCCCGTAGCAGGGTCGAGTATAGTAACACCCTCATCGTGGAGCCTCTTCCCAAACCTCTCGCGGAGTATCTCGTCCACCGAGTTGACGATGAACTCAACGACCGGGATTGGAGTGTAGTAAACACCCTTCGACTTCCTGAGCTTGGGATTATATTCCGCCAGAAACGTCTCATAGAAGTGCAGGAACGGATCGAACTCGCCGTTCCCGAAGTGGAAGCGCCTCTTGAGCTCCTCAACGTCCACGTTGTTGAGTATCGCGATGAGCTCTTCCACGATCCATTCGAGATAGTCGGGCAGGTCAGCCGCCACGTACTTGAATATCTCGTGGACGACGCGAAGGGACTTAGGAACACCCCTAAATGCCACGTTCTCCCTCGTCAGCTGGACTTTTATTGTGAACCTCGCCATGAAAAGGCCGTAAACTACTGTTTGAGCGTAGGCATCGGCGAACTCGCTCTGCTTCATTCCACTCATGAGGTGCTCTTTGAATGCCCTGTGAAGGTACTGTAACTGCTCATCGTCCTTGAGGTTTTCCAGAACCACATCCTTTAGGATTTTTGCCCTCTTGGCAAGCACATGCGCAAGTGTTTCGGGGTCTTTGATTTTGGGAACGGTAAAGCTCAGGAACCTGTCGATGAGCCTCTGGAACTTCTCAACGTTCGATTCGATTAAATTGAAGTCTTCATCTAGAAGCGAAACCTCCTCTACCTTCTCACCTTTCTGGTAGAGGATGAAGTCGCGGTAGTTCGTCAGAATGAAGTTGTCGAGCCTCTCAGAATAGCGTTTGATCTGGCTTTTATCTCTCTTTGGAAGCCTGTGGAGGTCAAGGTCAGGGGCTTTCGTCTCTATGTATCCAATTATCCCAGTATCGGTGAATATCTTAAAGTCGGGTGCTCCAAAAGTCTCCCTACCTGGCTCGTGGATTATTTTGACGTTGTACTCCCTCGGGAACAGACCGCGCAAGAACTCGTGAAAAGCGGTACGGTAAGAATACTCGGTAGTCGCGCCTGCCTGATGAACCTTTTTGAGAGCCTTGGAATAACCCCTCAGAACACCCGGCTTCATTTTATCACCGGAGATAGAAAAGGAGAAGAAAATATTAAAGGTTTGCCCTTAAACCCTCTCAAACACTTCCTGGGTTATCCTGAGCACGGCTTTGTAGAGCTTCTCTGTGATGATGCCCTCTTCGTAGTGCTCGGTGAGCTTGTCCTTATCGATTATCTCCTTCTTGCCGTCCGGCCACTTGACGATGTCGACCTCAAGGTCAACGTAGCGCGCCCTGTCAGGGTAAATCTCGACGGGGGTGTTGATGTTGTAGTACTCGCCCTTCAGGTTGCCGTTTCTGTCGTAGTACCTGTGGACGAACCACCACTTACCTGCCTCTATCTCAGTAATCACGTAGTCGCCAAACTCTATCGGAATGTCAAGGCCGTCGTAGAACTTGCCGGGCTTGAGGTGGCGCTTTATGGTAACCTTGAGCGGGTTCATGGAGACCTCAATTATCTCGCCCGGCCCTATCTTTATCCTCTGGCCGTCGGGCTTGTAGTGCTCCAGGCTGAAGAGCCAGCCCTTCTTCGGCCCCTTGTTGGTAATCAAAGCCTCCCAGAAGCCCTGCTTCACCCTCTCTCTCTGGCCAGGAACCTTGGCGAGGATTCCCTCGGCTATTTCAACTGCAAAACTGAGCTCTGGGTCGTAGGCTTTCAGCTGGTGGTGACCCTCAACGGTGGGAACAACCTTGTTTCTTACCTCGTCGAGCTTCTTCTTTGCCCCTCCACCGAACTCGACCTCGTAGATGTTCCTGCCCTCAATTATGACAGATGGAGCCGTGTAGGAGTCCGCCTTCTTGAGCTTGTCGGCGAGCTTGGAAAGCTTTATTATCTCATCCCTGAGGGTGTTCCAGTCCTTGTAGGCTGCGGCAGTCCTCCAGAGTATTCCCCACTCCCCGAGGTCTATGCTGAGTCCGAGGATCCTAAGCCTCTCCCTCTCGCTCTGGTCGCGTATCTTTCTGGATATCTTCACGTGCCTCTGTGCCCCTATCGGCTTTGGAATGAGCACCGCGTAGTCACCGGGAATGGTCAAAGTAACGCTCAGGTGCGGCAGGAGGTTGTGCTTCTTGACCTGGACGAGGACTTCGTCGCCTTCCATAGCGTTTGGAAGCTCGTCGGCAACGACGGTGCCTATGGCACTGCCTATGTCGATGTAAACGTAACGCTCGTCTCTCTTGACGATCATTCCCTTGTATATCCCATAGAGCTGGTAGGGAAGCTTTCTAAAGAAAACATCTATCAGCTCGTCCTCAAGGACCTTCCTAACCTCCTCAACCCTCGTCCCAACGAGAACGACACCGTGATGGTCCTTCTTGTCGTAAACATCAACGTCAAACTCGTCATAGGTTTTCTCGAGGTTGAAGCGCTCGACGATCTTCTGGCTCGGCTGGGAGATGCCAAAGCCCCTGTCGAGGAAGAGCTTCGTGAGGGCCGTGCTGTAGATGCCCCTAACCCGAACTGAAACTCCTGTGTCTGTAGACACTTTCACCACCCCTCATTTTCTTTTCCACCACTCCTATGAGCGTCAGACCTTCGAGTATCTCGCCGGCTCTCCCAACGCCGCTGAGCTTCTCCACGTTCCTCGCCTCGACCCACAGCAGGCCCCTTGAATGCCAGTCCTTTAGGGCCTCCTCAACCTTGTGAACGTCGCCGGGGTGAGAGTAAAGCCTGAGCATGAAGGTTTTCATAACCTCGAGCTCGGCCTCAAGCTCTTCAATCTTCCGGAGCTTGTCCATTATACTCACGGGTACCTTTTTCTCCTTTTCGCCCTCGGCCAGAAGGGTGAGTCCTTCAACCTCAGTGGCAAGTTCTTGAATTGCCCTGCTCACAGCGTAATCGTAAACCCGGTGGAAATGAACAAGTCTGTCAAGAGCAGTGTTCAGCCGTAGCCGGGCGTCATAGTCGGTTGCTTTCGCCAGTAGAGACAGAATCTCCTCAAGGCGGAACTTCATCTGGTGCTCGTTCCTGTGGAGCTCCTTGGCAAGTTCCTCAGCCCTTCCACCGATCTGGGCCATCTCCCGGTAGAGAACAGAGGCTATCTCAAGCTTCTCTCTGGAGAGCGTGTAAAGTCCCTTGATCCTTGCAAGAAGAGCTTCATAGTCCTTCTCCTCGTAGATGCCAGGAAACTGATGCTCAAATTGAGCGTGGAGCTCCTCGAGACGGGACAGCCTGGCCCTCAGTTCGTCAACGTTCATGCGAAAACCCCCTGAGGGTTATCTAGATTCTCCCCCTACTTGTAGTTTTCGATGATCGTTGGGTAAACAGAATCACTTACCCAAACCTTTTTTTAAGCCAAAATGTTAATCATCTTGGTGCTTGAAATGGTGCTCTATGACCGCTTTGGCAGGCCGGTGACGAACCTCAGGATTTCAATCACACGGGACTGCAACTACAGATGTTTCTTCTGCCATCGAGAGGGCCAGCACTTCAACGCAAGGTTAGAACTCACTCCAGCAGAAATCGAAAGGCTCGTTAGAGTAGCCTCGAACCTCGGGATAGAGAAGGTCAAGCTAACCGGCGGCGAACCGACTGTAAGGAGCGATATTATCGAGATAGTGAGAAGGATAAAACCCTACCTAAGGGACCTCTCGATGACGACCAACGGAAGTCGCTTAAAGGAGCTGGCAAAACCCCTGGCAAAAGCTGGCCTTGACAGGGTGAACGTCTCGCTCCACAGCCTTAAGCCCGATGTTTACAAGAAAATAACCGGCGTTGACATGCTCGATGTCGTTCTTGATGGCATTGAGGAGGCCGTCAGATACCTCAGCCCGGTCAAGCTCAACATGACAGTGATGAAGGGCCTCAACGACAACGAGATATGGGATATGATAAACTTCGCGGCTAAAACGAAGTCAATTCTCCAGCTGATAGAGCTCGAGGCGCCGAGAGAAATGACACAAACGAGCTTTTTCAGGAAATATTTTTACCCGCTCAAGCCCGTTGAGCAGAAGCTCGAGGAGATGGCTGTAGAGACTCGTGAGAGAAGAATGCACAGGCGCAAGAAGTACTTTGTTCCGACAGAGTACGGAATAGCCGAGGTTGAAGTCGTCAGAGCTATGCACAACACGATTTTCTGCGCCAACTGCACCCGCCTTAGGGTTACTTCAGACGGCAAGTTTAAAACCTGTCTGCTGAGAAAGAGAGACCTCATAGACTTTGCAACTGCTCTAAGGAACAATGCCAGCGATGCAGAACTTGTTGAGCTCTTCCGGAAGGCAGTCCTGATGAGAGAGCCCTACTGGAAATAGTTTAATACTACTTTGCCCTAAACTATAAGGGTGACTGGATGGGAGTTGACCTCATAACCTTCATGGGGGGAATTTTGCTATTCATCATTACCACCTACTGGCTCGTCAGGGTTAGGCGTTACTATTATCTCGCAAACAGCCACTCCAAAAAGGCTATTATTGGACTCGCAGTCACGCTAACTCTCCTCGGACTCCTCGGCGGGACAGTTATTATCCTCACGGCCTTTGGGAGAAACGTACTACGCCCCATGCTCGAGCTTATAACAATCGGAATGTTCTTGCTCCTATCACTTCTGTCACTCAGGTGTCTAGAGCGGGAGATTTGTGAAATATATGTCAGGAAAGAAGAAGGGGGGAGCGGGATAAAAAAGTCTGATGTCTTTCTCGTCGAGAGCACTGAAGAGGCCAAGCTTTTGCTGAAGGCGCTCCACAGAGAGAAAGTGCCGATCCTCGTCATTAGCAGGCGAACATGGGAAGAGTGGGTACGCGAATTTGGAATAGAGCCGGAGAGATTCCTGTGGCTCAGTGGGGTGTCCCACAGGCATGCCGTCAGCCCCAGCAGTCTGCATATCCTCCGGGAAGAGGCCGTCAAGTTCATGAGAAACCACGAGAAAAGTGCAATTTACATCGAGGGAATAGAGTACTTGATGTTCTACTCGGAGTTCAGCGCCATAGCAAAGTTCCTCTTCACTCTCAAGGACTATGCAGTTGTCAGCGGTGCATACATGATAGTCCTCGCCATACCCCAGATTCTAGATGAGAAGCAGTTCAACATCCTGGCCAGGGAATTCAAGAGACCCAACATAAAAGAGATCGAGGAGCTGCTTTCCAGCAAGGCATTCTTTGGAACCCTACTACGCGAGGATTTAGACAAACTGGCAAAGAGAACAAACGTTAAAAGCCGGGAACAAGAGGGAGAAAACAATGCCAGCAATAAGAGTGCCGAAGGAGAAAGCGGAGCCAGTAAAGAGGAAACTGAAAAAGCTTAACCTATATGACGGAAAGAGGAGACCAGAGAGGGAAGAAAACCATGTTCTCCTGCCCGTCCTAGACGATCCCATAGTCAAGGAACTCGGCTACGAGGTCCTGGACATTGAGCTCCCCCTCAGACCGGAGAGGCAGATTTACAAAAACCTAGAAAGTGTTCTGGCAGAGCGCCTTAGCGAAGAGGAGCTCTCCTATCTGAGGCGCTACGACGTCGTAGGGGACATCGCAATAATCCAGATCCCGCCCGAGCTGGAGCACAGGATCAAGGATATCATCTGGGGCCTGAGGAAGGTTCACCCGTTTCTGAAGGTCATTGCAAAGAAGGGCTTCCATGAGGGGGCATTTAGAATTCGTGATTATTCCATAATCTGGGGCGAGAAGAGGCTGACGACAGTTCACAAGGAGAACGGCGTTAGGATAAAGGTGGACTTAAGCAAAGCCTTCTTCAACCCGAGGATGAAGGGCGAGAGGTATAGATTAGCTCAGCTCGTAAACGATGGTGAGATGGTTCTGATTCCCTTCGCCGGTGTTCTACCGTACGCCCTCGTCATAGCGCGCTATAAACGGGTCAAGATTACCGCCGTCGAGCTGAACGGAGATGCTTACAGGCTCGGCCTTGAGAACATCGAGCTGAACAGGAAAAACCTGAAGGGCGAGATAGAGTTCCTCCACGGCGATGCCTTCAAGGTTCTCCCAGAGCTGCCAGTGTTCGACCGCGTGATAAGCCCCACACCAAGAGGGGTGGATGCCCTGGCCCTAGCCCTGAGCAGGGCCGAGAAATGGCTCCACTACTATGACTTCGTCCACGAGGACGAGATCGAGTCCTTCAGACGGAGAATCCTTGAAGAATGCAGGAGGCAGGGAAAAGATTGCGAGGTTAAAGTAAAAAAGGTGAGCGACTTCAAGCCGCACGTGTTCAAAGTGTGTGCGGACGTGAAAATTTTGAAATAAAGCCTCACTTCTTCAGGAAGTCAAAGAGCGTAGCCTGCTTGCCCTTCTTCTTGGGCTTGTCGATCTTCTCGGCCTTCTTCTCCTTCTCGACGGCTTCCATCTCTTCCTCTGCCTTTTCGAGCTCCTCTTCGCTTATCCCCTCTTCTTCGAGCTCTTCTGCTTCCTCGACTTTTTCTTCGGATTCTTTCACCTCAGATGTCTCGACTGCTGCCTTAACGTGCTCCTTGAGCTCGCTCCGCTCCTCCTTAAGGCGCTTGTGAATGTTGAGGCTCTTGCCCCATATCGTCTTCGCCTTCTCCTTGTCGCCAACTATGAACTCGACCTCCTTCTCACTCAGGTCGAGGAAGACGACGAAGTGCGCCGCCATGTCAGGATTGTGCTCGAATATAGCCTTGATGATGTTGAGGGTTTCAAGAGCCTCGAGCTTCGCCATGTGCATCTCGCTCATTATCTTCTTGACCACCGAATCCCTGAGCGAGCGCTCCTCCTTGCTCTCGGTGAGGAGCTTTATCGTCTTCGGCGGGTAAATCCTCACAAAGCCCTTCTTCTTGACGCCAGCCACTGCAACGCCGGCGGTCATCATGTCCGTGGCGTACTTCCAGAGTCCGTAGTTACCCGTCCTCTGGGCCCTGCCGAGGTATATATCAGCTCTGCTAAGCGCTTCGTAGGCCCTCGCTATGTCCTCCGGCTTGTAATAGACGTAAGGCAGGTTCTCGTCTATCCACTGGAGGAGCTCATTGGGGAACATGTCAACGCCGAGAACGGCCAACTTTGCGCGTTTGGCGTTGTCCGTTGCGAACAGCTGAGCCAATGCCTGGAAGACGCTCTTCTCCACGTCACGGTACGCGAGAACCTCTCTGGCGTCCTCGATTCCACCCGAGACAACAGTCTGAAGGTCGTTTATTGCCGCCCTCAAGTCGCCATTGGCGCGCTTGGCTATCTCTTGGAGGATTTCCTTCGGAACGGTTACACCCTCTGCCTTTAGAATCCTTATGAGGGCCTTCATTATGTCCCTCTGGCTCAGACGCTTGTATTCAACTATCTGGGTCTTGTTTCTTATCTCCCTCGGAACCTCCCAGTAGTGGTTGGCTGACATGATTATCGGGTTCCTGGCTTTGTCGATGAGCTTCGCTATCTCTCTTGCTCCGCTTGGTTCTATGTTGTCTGACTCGTCGAGGAATATCAGCTTCCTCCTCTTTCCAAGAATGTCCATCGTGTATGCTGCTTGGACGTAGCGCTCTATCTTCTCGTAGGTCCTCTCGTCGCTCGCGTTGAGCTCGATGACCTCGAAGCCGTACTCTCTGGCCAGGGCGTAGATGGTGGTGGTCTTGCCCGTCCCCGGAGGTCCAGCGAGGAGGAGAGCCTTCTTCTTCGGGGGATTACCATGCAGCCATGCCTCTATCCATGCCCTTACCTGCTCCAAGGCCTTGTCCTGGTTCACTATCTCGCTCAGCCTTCTCGGGCGGTACTTCTCAACCCAGGGGACATCGAAGGAGGGCATGGCCATCACTTACCCATCAGGGTGAACTGAGCGAGCAGAGCCTCGAGCTGGATCATCTCATTCGCTCCCTCAACGAGCCTGAAGTTGTACTCGCCTATCTTGTCCGCCAAAGCGACCTTTCTGTCCTCTGGAATTGTGAGGTTGAACACTTCCTTGTGCATCTGGATGAGAACGTCCTCGCCGCTGAGCCCCTGCTTGAGGAGAATCTCCCTCAGCTTCTCTCTGGCCTTGAGGAAGTTGCCCTCGAGGGCAAGGTTCATCATCTCACGTACATCTTCCGGACGAGCCCTGCTCGCAACGAGGAAGACGTTCTCATCGGTTATCTTTCTGTCGAGCGCAGCAGCTGCCTGAAGGACATTTATTGCCCTCCTGAGGTCGCCTTCAGCGACATAAAGGAGCGCCTGAAGGCCGTCCTCAGTGAGCTCAAGCCCCTCGTTCTCGGCTATGTACTTGATGCGCTTTGCTATGTCATCATCGTTGAGCGGTCTGAAGCGGAAGATGGCACACCTCGACTGTATTGGCTCGATTATCTTGCTGCTGTAATTACAGCTGAGTATGAACCTCACGTTGGTCGAGAACATCTCCATTGTTCTCCTAAGCGCCTGCTGGGCATCCTGGGTTAAAGCGTCCGCCTCATCGAGGAATATTATCTTAAAGCTTGCACTGCCTATCGGCTTAGTTCTCGCGAATTCCTTCACCTTCTCGCGGATGACGTTTATACCGCGCTCATCGCTCGCGTTGAGCTCGAGGAAGTTGTGTCTCCAGTGCTCGCCGAAGAGCTCCCTCGCTAGGGCTAAAGCGGCAGTGGTTTTTCCGACACCAGGCGGCCCTGCGAAGAGGAGGTGGGGCATCGAACCGGTTTTAACGTAGTGTTTGAGGCGCTTTACTATATGCTCCTGACCGACTATATCTTCCAGCCTCTGCGGCCTGTACTTCTCAACCCACGGCTTTTCAAGGATTTTAACCTCCTGGACTTCCTCTGGCATAGCTATCACCTTTCCTAAAAGGCTTATGCGCCTCCGGGGTATTAAGCCTTTTGCCCTCCCGAACCCCCACTTCCAGGCCCTGATGAACCCAAAGGAGAAGTGCAAAACTTTTATACCTCAGTGTCCAAAAACTTTCGGTGGTTCTCATGGCGAAGCTCGACTGGATTAGGGAAGAGCTCCAGGAGCTTAAGGAAAAGGGCCTCTACGTGACTATTAGAAAGCTCGAGAGCGCCCAGGGGCCCTGGGTTGTAGTTGACGGAAAGCGCGTTCTCAACATGTGTTCGAACAACTATCTCGGACTCGCTGCACATCCCAAGATTAAGGAAGCTGCCATCAGGGCTATTCTCGACTACGGTGTCGGTGCCGGCGCCGTCAGAACCATAGCCGGTACCATGGAGCTCCACGTTGAGCTGGAGGAGAAGCTGGCCAAGTTCAAGAAGAGAGAAGCCGCAATTCTCTTCCAGAGCGGCTACAACGCCAACCTGGGAGCTATAAGTGCGCTCCTCAAGAAGGGTGAGGATGGAGTATTCATCAGCGAGGAGCTCAACCACGCAAGCATAATCGACGGAATGCGCCTCAGCGGCGCTCCAAAGGTCATTTACAAGCACCTCGATATGGAGGACCTCAAGAAGAGGCTGGAGGAGAACAAGGACAAGAAGAAGAAAATCATCGTCAGCGACGGTGTCTTCTCGATGGACGGTGACCTCGCCCCGCTCCCTGAGATGGCCGAGCTGGCTGAGCAGTACGATGCTATACTCTACATCGACGACGCCCATGGTGAGGGTGTCCTCGGAGACAGCGGAAGAGGTATAGTGGACCACTTCAAGCTCCACGACAGGGTCGACTTCGAGATGGGTACGCTGAGCAAGGCCTTCGGTGTCATAGGTGGCTACGTTGCCGGTCCGGAGGAGGCCATCGAGTACCTCCGCCAGAGGGCCAGACCGTTCCTCTTCTCGAGCGCTCCGAACCCGCCTGACGTTGCCGCCGCAATAGCGGCCGTTGAGATACTCCAGAAGAGCGACGAGCTGGTTAGGAAGCTCTGGGACAACACCCACTTCCTCCAGAACGGATTGAGAGACCTCGGCTACGACCTCGGCAACACCAAGCACCCGATTACCCCGGTCATGCTCTACGACGAGAAGCTCGCCCAGGAGTTCAGCAGGAGGCTCTACGAGGAGTACAACATCTTCGCGCAGGCCATCGTCTATCCGACAGTTCCGCTCGGAACTGCCAGAATAAGGCTCGAGCCCTCAGCGGCCCACAGCAAGGAGGATCTCCAGTACGTCATCGACGCCTTCGAGGACCTCGGAAAGAAGACCGGGTTCTTGAAGTGAGGGCTTTTTCCCTTTTACTCTTCTCACATGCCTCCCGAAAAGGAACCGAAGACGACGAAGCCGAGGACGTACGAGGCGAAGAGGGCAACAAGCCCAACGCCCATCAGCTCCTGTAGTTTTCCCGGGCTGGCTTCCTCACCGTAAAGGCCCAGCTCGAGCATGCGCCTGTTGTCCGCTTTCGGAACAATCCACCCAAGAGTTACCGCCCAGAGGATTAACAAGAGAAGTGCAACGTATATGCCACCGCCAAATAGGGCTATGAAGTGCAAAATGCCGAGTGCAGTGGAAAGCAAGGACACCGCAAGGAACAGTACCGTTGATCTCCTGTCCGGCCAGGAACCGAGAGAGAGGCGGTGATAGGCGACGCGAACGATGAACCAAAGAAAAGGCCACAGAAAGAGCGCAATGAGGGGTATCATCAGAACTTCACCCATTCAATCTTATAATACACGACATCGTTGTCTTCATCAACGACCGCCATAACCATGTTCTTCCTGACACCGTGGGCAACTCTCACGCGAGCCGTTATATCGTTGGGGCTGAAGCGGAGGTTCTCCGGAACGACCCATATCAACCACTGGGAGTGCTCGTCCATTCCGCGCCTGTAAACCCTGAAGTGGGAGCCGAACTTAAGGGCGGACTTGACTATGTAGCCCCTGTCGCGCAGGTCTTTGTAAACGAGGTATTTGATGTCGAACTGGTCGTCCTTTTTCCGGCCGAGTTCAAAGAGCTCCTCGAAGGAAAGCTCCTTACCACCGTCAAGAACCTTTATCTTGCCCCTCTCCATCAGGTATGCCGCCTCGATGAGCGAAAGAAAGAGCTTTCCGTTGACGACCTCGCCGAAATAGCGCTTGTTGTAGAGCTGGTTTATCGCCTTCTCCCTCTCGCTGAAGGCCCTGTCACCGCTGAGCTTGAACTCTATCGGCTCCTTCAATTCCTTCCACCCCACTCGTCGGCCGGCATAAGCATGTAATAGGCATCCTCGCCGTCGGCGTAGTAGCCTATTATCCTTTTAATCTTTCTAAAGCCGAAGCGCTCGTAGAGCTTTATGGCATTTTCGTTGCTGACACGAACCTCAAGCCCTATGTAGCGCGCGCCCTTCTTTATCAGTCTTTCTATCGCCTCACTCAATAAAGCAGAGCCTATGCCATTGCCCCTGTAAGCCGGATCGACAGCGATGCTCATTATGTGGCCCTCCAGGTCGGGCCTCAGGTAGGCCATGACGTAGCCGACAACCCTGCCGTTGTACTCCGCGACAAGAAACGTATCCGGATTGTTCTCGAGAAAAACGAGAAAGACGCCCCTGGGGTACTGCTCACGAAACGAGGCACGCTCTATCCTAACTATATCTGGAATGTCAAAGAGCTTGGCGGGCCTTATAACCACCATCGAGAGGGGAATCCTTCTCCCCAGTTCCCGGACGGAGACACTCATATTATAACCTAACACACCAAAGCTTTTAAGGCTTGAGGGAACTCTAAGCGGGGTGGCCACCCCGGCGTGATGAGCACTCTCGAACCTGACCCAGGGATGATGACCGGATTCCTGGCTGATTGTCGCCGTTTTCTTCACTCCCACTATCCCATTGAGTAAAACTTATAGCCCGGAAAAACCAACCTAATCGGCAGGTGGTGTTATGCGAATTAAAGAGGAAGCCGTTGGAATAGTAACCGGTGAAGCCACCGTCAGCTCATTTCAATTCTACGCTCAGCCCGATGTAGATCTGAAGTTCGGCGACTTCGTCGTCGCCAAGCTCTGCAAGGAGGCAAAAGAGAGGGACTGCCGCTGGAGTGACGACGTCGAGTGGGTAATAGGCACGATTAGGGGTCTCAAAAACATAAACTGGCTCCTTAGCGAGGGGAAGAGCACTTTCCACTCTCTCCAGCTCGACATAAAGGAGTACGGTGAGAGCATAGGCGAGAACGAGGCTTTGATAGTGAACGTCCGTGTGCTCGGTAAGGTCCTCCTTAACGGCGAGAAGGCTGAGATAGTACCCAACCGCGTACCGGTTCCAAACGGCAACACCGTCTATAAGGCCAGCTCAGAGCTGCTCAAGGCGATTTATTACGGTGGAGAGGGATTCATTGATGTGGGAACGCTCCTACTGAGAGAGGACGTGCCGATTTACCTCGACGCCGATGAGCTGGTTTCAAGGCACTTTGCGGTTCTGGCCGTTACGGGAGCGGGCAAGTCCAACACGGTTGCTGTTCTAATAGGGGGCATAGTCAACGATCTGAGGGGAACGGTGATAGTCCTCGATCCTCACGGCGACTACGTCAAGCTGAAGCTTCCGGGAACCGGGAAGGACTACGTCAAGCTCATCGAGGCAAAGATAATGCCGGAAGAAATGGACAGCGAAGAGTTGGCCGACCTCATAGAGGTCGCCAGCAACGCTACGATACAGAGGGAGTTCCTGGCCAAGGCATGGGAGACGGTTAAGTACGAAAACCCAGATTTAGGTGGAAGGGAACTCATGGAAGCTCTGATGAACACGCTCAACGACTGGATAGCCAACAGAACTGCCTACTTCTGGGATGAGGGCAAAGGGGCCTATATCACGGAGGAGCTAAAGAGCGAGAGGATCGAAACGCTTCGCGGAGTGGTCTACAGGATTAGGCGTTTCCTGAGGAACTACGGCTCTCTCCTCACGAGCGAAGATTTAATAGCCCAGATAGAGCCCGGCAAGGCCAACGTGATCGACCTCGGTCCTCTTGACGAGGGTCAGATGAAGGTCGTTGTGGGCAAACTTCTTGGAAAGGTCTTCGAGGCTCGCGTTGACTACGAACAGGCGAGGAAGAACCTCTTCAGGCTGAGGGAGGAGCTGAAAGAGAGGCCGAACTCGAAGACAGCCGAAGAGATAGAGAAGTTCGAGAAGGTAATGCGCGAAATCGAAAGGAGGAGTCCAGCTTTAGCGGAGCCCGTGCTGATAATAGTCGAAGAAGCCCATATCTTTGCACCTCAGGGGGAGCACAACGACGCCGTCAGGATTCTGAGCAGGATAGCGCGCGAGGGAAGGAAGTTCGGCGTTGGTCTTGGCATAGTCTCCCAGAGGCCCAACAAGCTCAACGAAGACGTATTGAGCCAGACCAACACAAAAATCATCCTCAGGATAGTCAATCCCAAGGACCAAGACTACGTTCTCAAGGCGAGCGAACAGCTGAGCTCCGATCTGCTTGGAGACATAGCAGCACTCGGCAAGGGTGAGGCAGTCATAGTCGGCCAGGCCATAAGCCTGCCTGCACTTGTCAAGATACACAACTTCAAGGCATTGGGAGGAGACTACGGCGGCGAAGACATAGGTGTAGTCGCTCGCTGGCACGAGAGGGCGCTTCGGGAGAAGGAGGAGCTGGAGAAACAGGCCTTCTACGAGGAGGAGGGCATAGAGATAGACCTCTGAGGTGTTAGGATGAGGTTCGCACACCTAGCAGACCTCCACCTGGGCTTCGAACAGTACAGGTTGCCGTACAGGGCTGAAGAGTTCGCCCAGGCCTTCAGAAAGACAATAGAGAAAGTCGTCGAGGAAAAAGTCGATTTCATACTCATCGCCGGCGACCTCTTCCACCAGAGCAGGCCAAGCCCCGAGACCATAAAGGAAGCCATTGAAATCTTAAGCATTCCAAAAGAGAATGGCATTCCCGTCTTCGCCATAGAGGGCAACCACGACAGAACTCAGAGGAGGATTTCAGCCTATCACCTCCTCGAAAGCCTCGACCTCCTTTACCTCGTCGGCCTGAGGGAGGAGAAGGTCGAGAACGAGTACCTGACGAGCGAGAAGATAGGCGGGAAGTACCTCGTCAAGGGTGTCTTTGAGAGAGGAGGAAAAAGTGTCGAGATTCACGGACTCAAGTACATGAGCGCCGCCTGGTTAGAGCGCAATAGGTTGAGTGATATCTTCAAGCCAGAGAGCGATGCAATCCTCATGCTCCATCAGGGCATCAAGGAGCTCATAGAAAGGATGATGGGTGTCATTCCCGAGAGCCAGCGCGACTACTTCGAGCTGAAGATGGAGGACTTACCGAAGGGCTACGTCTACTATGCCCTCGGCCACATCCACAGGAGGTTCGAGACCAACTACGACATCGGGAAGGTCGTCTATCCCGGCTCCCTCCAGCGCTGGGACTTTGGCGACTACGAGCTCAGATACCGCTGGGACGGTAGAGCCTTCAAGCCAAAGGCTGGAATCGAGAAGGGCTTTTACATCGTGGAGGACTTCGAACCGCGCTTCGTTGAGCTTAAAGTTCGGCCATTCGTGGACATCAGGATAGATGCAGATGAAGAAACCGCCAAGAGAGAAATTAAACGCCTGAGTACAAAAATCCCGAGCGAGGCCTTTGTGAGGCTCGACCTCAAGTGGGAGAGGCCCTTCGATGTCTCGACATTTCGTGATCTCCTGGACGTTAAGTATCTCTACATCAGGACGCGCTTCGAGAGGAAGCTGAAGACGGTTAAAGGTGGAGAACTGCCCAGGCCAAGCGAGTACTTCCTCCCGGTCGAGCTGAAAGCTATAGAGCTGACAGGCGAGAAAAAGTTTGAGGCTGTTGAGGCTGTCGTTGAGCTCTTCCTCGGCGAGGGATGGGATGAGAAACCCAAGAACAAACCGAGAGAAAAGCCCGAAGAGAAGCTGAAAGACGAAGAAAAATCGACAGAGAAAGATGAAATTTCAGAGAAAAGAGAAGCCAAAAAGCTCGAAAAAGTGGAGAAGAAAGAGGAGACCAAAGCAAAAGTCAAGCCTAAGAAGGGTTCTGACCTCTTAGCCTGGCTCGGTGGTGGGAGATGAAGATAGAGAAGCTCATAATCAAGGACTTCCGCTCCCACAAGCTCACGAAGGTAACCTTCACGAGTGGGATAAACCTCATAATTGGCCAGAACGGGAGCGGAAAGAGCTCCCTGTTGGACGCACTCCTGATAGGCCTCTACTGGCCGAGCAAGCCGAAGGACTTGAAGAAGGATGACTTCCTGAGGATAGGCGGCACCACGACTGAAATCACAGTCTTCTTCGAGAAGGACGGCGTCAAGTACCAGATACACCGCAACATAACGCGCGGACTTTCTTTCGTCAAGTACCACGACGGAAGCGGCTGGAAGGGATTGGAGAGCGGCCAGAAGCAGGTAAGGGACTGGATGGAGAAGCTCGTCCCCTACGACGTCTTCCTCAACGCGATTTACATAAGACAGGGTGAGATAGACGCCATCCTCGAGAGCGACGAGAGCAGGGAGAAAGTTGTCAGGCAGGTTCTCGGCCTCGACAGGTACGAGAACGCCTACAAGAACCTGCTCGAGGTAAGGAAGGAGATAGACGCAAGGATAAGGGCGATAGAGGACTACCTCAAGAGCACGGAGAACATAGACGAACTGATTGGAGACATGGAGAAGGAGCTGGCCGAGACCCTCAAGGTCATAAATGAGCTCTCGCCCGAGATTCCAAAGCTGAGAAAGGAGCTGGAAGGCGTTGAAAAGAGACTCAGGGATCTCGATACCCTCTCCGAAGAAATCAACGCTCTCAAACTCGAGACCAGGAAGAGGGAGGGGAATGTAAAAGCTCTCGAAGCAAAGCTCCAGGAGCTGGGGAGGAGAATCGAAGAGAGCCGGAGCCGCCTCAGGGAGCTGGAAGAGAAGGTTAAGGAGTCCAACAGGCTTAAGGGAAGCGCCGAGCTCTATCTCAAGCTGGTGGAGTTCAGGAAGCAGTATGTTGATGAAAAGGCAAATGGAGAGAAGCTCGCCGAGAACTACAGGGCGCAGATTTCAGGCATAGAGGAGCGCCTGGCCGAACTCAGTGATATGAAGAATCGCCTCGGAGAGCTGGAGAAGAAGAGGGAAGAGCTCAAGAAAAAGCTCGCTGAACTCGAGGAGAGCGTTAAGGCCTACGAAGAGGCCAAAACCCTGAAGGCCAACTTAGATAGGCTGAGAAAGAGGCTCAAGCTCGAGCCAGAAGAGATTGAGAGGCTAGCCGCAGAGATTGAGACCGCCAAAAAGAGAAAGGAAGAAATCCAGAGGGAGCTCGAGGAGATAAACGAGAAGAGGGGAGAGCTGAAGAACAGGGTCAGCGAGAGGAACAAGGCCATCATGGAGCTCAAAAAGGCCAAAGGCAAGTGCCCGGTCTGCAACAGAGAGCTGACAGAGGAGCACAGGAAGGATCTGATGGAGAGGTACTTAGCCGAGGTTAAGGATGTCTCCAAGGAGATTAAGGAGCTCGACTCGCAGGAGAGAAAGCTCAGACGGGAGCTCGTGAAAGTCGAGGGGGTTCTCAAGGGGGAGCGCGAGCTGATAACCCAGAGGGAGCTCCTCGAGCAGATAAAGGAGCTCGAGGAGAAGCTCAAGTCCTACGACCTCAAGAAGCTCGAGAAAAAGGCAGAAGACTACGAGAACCTGAAGGGGGTGCTTGGAAAGATCGAAGGTGAGCTCAAAAGCCTGAAGGACGAGCTTGAAAAGGCCAAAGCCCTCGAGAAAAAGAAGGCAGTTCTCGAGAAGAAGCTGAAGAGCATCGAGGAAAAGCTCGCCGAACTCGAGAAGAAACTCGGAGAACTCGGCTTCTCTGACATCAAGGAACTCGACGAGAAGCTCTCGGAGCTTGAGCCGACATACAGGAGGTACCTGGAGCTTAAAGGGGCGGAAAGTGAGCTTGAGAGAGAAAAGAAGCGCCTCAAACGGACGGAGGAAGAGCTGGAAGAGACAAGAGAGAAGCTTCAGGGAGAGTTCTCTTCCCTCGAGGAGCTGAGGAAGAGGCTTAAGGAGAAGGAGAAGCTCTACAGCCCGGAGGAGCACGCCGGGATCAGAGAGAGGTTCACCTCATTGAGAGAGGAGCTTGCAGGAAAGAGGGCTCAGCTCGAAGCCCTGGAGAAGAAGCGGGAGGAAACCATGGAGAACCTCAAGAAGTTCAGGGAAGAAAAAGAGGAGAGGAAAGAAAAAATCAAAGAGCTCGAGAACCTGAAGAAGGCTCGGGAGAGAGTGCAGAACCTCAGGGAGAAAGTGAGACGCTACAAAGCCATGCTGAAGGAGGGGGCCTTGGCCAAGGTCGGTGAGCTGGCAAGCGAGATATTCGAAGAGCTGACGGAGGAGAAGTACTCCGGAGTTACCGTCAAGGCCGAGGAGAACAAGGTGAAGCTGGGCGTCATCTACAATGGAAAGGAATACGGCCTCGGCTTCCTCAGCGGCGGCGAGAGGATTGCCCTCGGCTTGGCGTTCAGACTTGCACTCTCACTCTACCTGGCTGGAGAAATAAGCCTGCTTATACTCGACGAGCCAACTCCCTACCTCGACGACGAGAGAAGGAGAAGGCTCGTTGACATAATGCAGCGTTACCTCAGAAAGATTCCGCAGGTCATCGTGGTTTCCCACGACGAAGAGCTGAAGGACGCGGCCGACAGGGTGATACGGGTAAGCCTCGAGAACGGCGTTTCGAGCGTGAGGGAGGTGGAGCTGAGTGTATAGGCTCATAGACAGGGCGAGCGTCGACAGGATAAAGGCGATGCTCCAGAGGAGCTACGCGGAGGCACAGAACAAGCTGAAAGATATAGAGTGGCGTGAGCTTCCAGAGGAGCGGGTCAATAGCAGGGTTTATGCCGTCGACGGAAGCCAGGGCAAGCAGAGGCTCAGCGGGACGATATTCTACGCCGTTTCTTCCTATGCATTCGGAAACGGACCGGCATACAGACTCGTCTATACCAACGCGATGCTATACAATCAGGGCATATCGGACCAGATTATCCGCCTCCAGATGGAAACCCTTGAGAACAAGCTCGGCTACCTCGCGGCGAAGATTGGGAACGTTGACTACGTCATGATGGACGGTACGCTTACCGGCTCGCTCACGAGGCCTCCGGTTTATCCGGAGAGTGTGAAGGGGATAACCACGATAAGAGGCGCTCTCGAGGAGGAAGGCCTCGAAGACCTCGTGAAAAAGTTCATAGGGATGCTGGACGAGCACTATTCGGAGCTCAAGGAGAGGCTGGAGGAACACGGGAAAGTCAATGGGAGAGTTATTCTCGCCGATGAGAGGCTTGATGACTTTGAGGAGTTCTACAAGGCCATGGAGGGATTTCCGGTTAGAGACCTAGCGGCAACCCTGCCCAACAGGGGAGTCAGGATATCTGGAAAGACTCTCGATGCCTACCTCAAAGGCGAGAAGAGCGCCGAGGAAATATTCCAGGAGATTCTGAACGAGTACGGAGAGGAGAAAAAGCTGTCCCTTGACGACGCCAGAAATGCTGTCCACGTCGTCCTCGGATACCTTGAGTACATCTACTCCCTCGAGAAGCTGCTCAAGAAGAATCTCGTCTACATCGCCAAGAGCTTCTATAACAGGAAAATAACTCAAAAGCTCGGCATAGACATCGTGGACGTCCCCTATCTCGACGCCTACCTCAGGAGCCGCTTTGGAGAGGAGCGAGCAGGATACTACGTCATAACGCAGGGAGGAAAGGCGATAAGCCACAGAATGCCAAAGGTTCTGAGGAAGCACTTCCCCACCGTCGAGCACTACATCGAGAACGGTGTGGCAATGGCCTACATCAGAACCATGAGGGGCGGCGTTATATACCTGCTCCAGAGCAACAGGGAAATTAACGATGAGCTTTTGAGCGAAATCCTCTGGCACGAGAGCAACGGCTACTTCAGACCCCTTCAGAGGGCGCATGAGGGAGTAAAGATAGAGAAGAAGGCCTTCGAGGCCGAGCTCGCGGCCCTGCTCAACATAATAAAGAGGGAATCGCCGGAGCTGAGGGTCTTCCTGAAGTACGGAAGGAGCCCGCTGGAGTGAAAAAGAAAGGTTCAGGACACGGCAGCGTTGAATACCGCCAGGAGCTCGGCGTAAGCCGGATCCAGACCCTCCAGGTAGGCCTTTATTTTTCTACTCGTTCCCCATCTGTCCTGCCCGGCCAAGACGATGACGACCTGTCCCTCGGCCCAGACGTCGGTCTTGATGAACATCCCGGCCTCGCCGTTTATTATCGCGTTCTGCTCCTCCAAGCTTAGAGCCTGCTGTACGTAAGAGCCAACGCCGTCGTAGGCCTCCGGACCGCCAAAGATGACTATTATTCTGCCCCGCTTGTAGGTCTCAAATTCGTCGGCAGTGACGCGCCTAACGGAGAAGCCAAGAGCCTCTAGCTGAGAGGCCAGCAGAGTGCCCCTTATGCCCCAGTCGATGTCGTTTGAGAGTATGACCACCTCAGGCATCTGGGGCGGTTCGTAGTCAAGCGTCCAGTCGATTAGATTCTTGAGGATAGCGAGTTCCTCTTCTCCGCCGGCTTCTAGTTCAAGGGAGATGTAAACTGCTCTGTAATCACCTTCCTTCGCGAGTATCCCCCCGCTGTAGTCCCCTGTGCGAGCGAGTAGCACGGGCATGTATTCCCTGATGCTATGGAGGAATCTTATGCGCTCGAGAACCCTTCTGTCCGGGGTGAGCTCCGCTGAAGAGTTGCCAAAGCTCAGTGAAATGCTATCGTCAGAGACCCTCATCTGGCTGATGGCCTCGGCGAGTGAGAGGGAAGCTGCCATAGAAAAGTTGAACTGAAGCCCTGTGAAGCTTTTAACGACGTCTCCCATCTCCCGCATCCTCAGACCGTTCTCGCTGGCAAAGCGCATAACGCTCCTCTTGGCTATACCAAACTGAACGGATGGGAGGATGTACTGCCAGCCGGCCGTGGAATAGACGTTAGCACCAACCCTGCCTCCTGCGAAGGGCTCCTTCTCCGAAAGGATAAGAGAATAGCCCGTGTTAATGTGGGGGATTATAACCGGGACGCTGGTGAGATTGAGAGCGCCTCTGGCACTTTCCGCCACAGGAAGGAGTTCCAGACCGACCATCCTGGCTACGCTCGGGCCACCATCAATGCCCCCAACGTGCTGGGGGTTGGTGGCATCAAAGAGTGTGCCAGCGGTGGCTATCAATCCGGCATGGTTGACCTCAAGGTAGTTCTCCAGCTCGGCCATCTGCTCCACTGAGAGACCCCATTCCGGAAGCCACAGGTTGGACAGAATCACAACTTCGGGTCTGAACTCATTGAGCGCCTCAGTTAGCTCATCGGGGGAAACTATCCTGATGTTGTACTTCCCCGCAAGGGCCTCCCAGTGGTGCTCCGTGAACATCCAGGCCTTCAGCTCGGCAAGTGGCTCTGCTATGGCCTCGAAGTCGGAGAGGTTGTAGTGGTAGAACTCCCTGGAGAGGTTAAACTGAAGCATCAGGGAATCCAGAGAGCGCTCGAAGGCCATCGCCTCGACGGAGGGGTCAACTATCAGAACCTTCGGTCCGGCTGGGTTGGTGACGTAGTAAGTATACACAGGGCTCACCGAAGTGTGGCCCTCAACGTCGGTGGCCTCAATCTTGAAGTCTATCCTTGTTCCAGGAGCCGCACCGGGAATGTTGAGCTTACGGTAGAAGACGTAGAAGTTCTGAGTCTCACCGTAAAAACGATTTATTATTGACTGATAGATTGACCAATTCTCGCCAGCGGCTGCTGTTTTAGCGTACGCCGGCCGCCATTCACCCCCGTTTACCCGGTAGTAAGCACTGACATCCCCAAGTCCAAAGTCGTCCGCCACGTAGAAGTACACGGTGTATTCCTCATAAGGACCAACGACGAAGTTACTGGGGATATTGCCCACAATTATGAGGGGCGGACGCGGACCTGTAACTATGACCACAGAAGATGCGGACGGTAAAAGGGCACCGAGCAGCAGCAGTGCCGTAAAAACCGCAAGGAGTCTATTTGTCATCATGATCACCCTATAGAATATCGCGTCCGAACTATTTATACTTAGCCCGAAAGCTTTAAACGGGTGGACAAATAATCCACGGCCATGAAGAAGTGGCTCCCCGCGCTGATAACTCTCTCCATTATCGCCTGCTTCCTGGGCGTTTACATCGGCTCGGTAAACGTGAGTCCTTCCGACGTCACTGGGAGCATATATTACGGGATAAAATCTGTCCTCGCACGATTATTCCCTTCGATTGAGGCGGGGGAGGAGCCAAAGTACTTCATCATCATCTGGAAGCTCCGCCTGCCCAGGGTTCTGCTGGCTTACCTCGTCGGGATGAGCCTGGCCTCGGCCGGAGTCGCTTCCCAAGCACTTTTCAAGAACCCGCTAGCTGACCCGTACATAATAGGCGTAAGTGCTGGTGCCGGAATAGGGGCCGCGCTTGCCGCCATATACGCGCCGGCGCATATGGGAGCTTTTGCACTGGTTTTTGCTATCATCTCTGTCTTCGTCGTTTATTCTGTTTCCAAAGTTGACGGTCACATCCCGGTCGATACGCTTCTCCTGGCTGGCATAGCTTACGGCTTCTTAGCGAGTGCGATAACATGGTACCTCGTCATAAGCCAGGGGGAAAAGGCCCACGTGACGTGGATGTGGCTCATGGGGACCTTCAATGGCTCTGACTGGGACGACGTGGGAGAGATGTTCATCATCGCCTTGTTTGGGGTTGGATTTCTCCTCTCGAGGTGGCGCGAGCTGAATCTAATACTCTTCGGCGAGGAAAGCATAGCGCTAGGTCTGGACGTGCACCTTTACAGAAAGCTGTTCATTGGAGTTATAGCACTTCTAACTGCCTTTGCCGTCTCCACTGCCGGAATAATCGGCTTCGTCGGCCTCGTCAGTCCCCACATAGTACGTCTCATTCTCGGCCCCAACCACAGGGAACTCACTCCGGCGTCGGCGCTCTTCGGTGGAGTCCTCCTGGTGATGGCTGACCTTCTCGCGAGAACCGTGGCGAAGCCAACCGAGCTTCCGGTGGGAATAATCACCGCCCTGATGGGGGCACCATTCTTCCTCTACCTCCTGATGAAGCACAAGAGGGGGGAGCTGTACTCATGATGGATGTGAGCGTTTCCTTCTCCTACGGCGAGAGGCAGGTTCTGAAGAGCGTCGAGTTTAGGGCAGATAAGGGTGAGCTGCTCGCGATAATCGGTCCCAACGGGGCGGGAAAATCAACGCTCCTGAAGTCCCTGGTGGGAATACTCAAGCCCATCGGCCACGTAAAGCTCAACGGGATTGATGTCCTCTCCCTCAAGCCCAAGGAAAGAGCGAAGCTGATAACCTACGTGCCGCAGAGCTCCTATCCGGAGTTTGCCTTCACGATAGAGGAGTTCGTCGAACTCGGAACCTACGCGACCAGGGGCGACGTCGAGGGAGCTTTGAAGAAGGTGGGCCTGTGGGGACGCAGAAAGGAGCAGATAACCAACCTGAGCGGTGGTGAGTACCAGCTCGCCTTGATAGCGAGGGCCCTAGCTCAGGGCAGCGACGTTATCCTCCTCGACGAACCTACTTCCCACCTCGATATCAACCATGCACTCCAGGTAATGGAACTGCTCCGCGAACTTAGCAATGAGAAAATTGTGATAGCGGTTCTCCACGACCTGAATTTAGCGCTCCGCTACGCGGACAGACTGATTCTCCTCCACAGAGGAGAGAAGCGCTGGGAGGGAAAGCCCGAAGAGCTGAGCCCGAGAGTTCTGGGGGAAGTTTACGGCGTGAAAGCCAAAATAGTCGAGGTAAGCGGCCACAGGATAGTCCTTCCTGAGCTCGCAAAAGTTTAAAACGTCCGGTGAGAATATGGAGCAGAGGTGAGAGAATGGAAACGAAGAAGACCGGCACCACCACTGTGGGAATAAAGGCCAAGGATGGTATCGTCCTCGCGGCCGATACTCAGGCCTCGCTCGACCACATGGTCGAAACGCTCAACATCAGGAAGATAATCCCGATCACCGACAGGATAGCCATAACAACCGCCGGGAGCGTCGGCGACGTTCAGGCCTTGGCGAGAATGCTCGAGGCAGAGGCGCGCTATTACCAGTTTACGTGGGGCAGACCAATGAGCACGAAGGCAATGGCCAACCTGCTGAGCAACATCCTCAACGGGAACAAGTGGTTCCCATACCTGGTTCAGATAATCCTCGGCGGCTACGTTGAGGAACCAACTTTAGCTAACCTCGACCCCCTTGGCGGACTGATATTCGACGACTATACGGCAACGGGTTCAGGAAGCCCCTTCGCGATAGCCGTCCTCGAAGACGGCTACAAAAAGGACATGAGCATTGAAGAAGCCAAGGAGCTTGCCGTTAGAGCGGTAAGAACCGCCGGAAAGAGGGACGTTTACACGGGAAGCAGGAAAATCCAGGTCGTTGTCATAACAAAGGAAGGCATAACGGAGGAGTTCGTCGAGTTCAATGATTGAACCAAAGCTCTTTTTAATTCCCTTTTCGAGCTGGTCATATGAAAGATAGGACTCAACAGCTTGTATCAATAACACTCATCCTGCTCCTCATTCTTGCACTCTACGGGGCCGAAAGGGTGACTGTTACCCCCAACATCGTTCTTGAGCAGGTAAATGAAATCCTCGACCAGGTTCAGGAGATAAGGAACCTCACCTTCAAGGAGATGCCCCAGATAATAGTGATCACCGAGAGCGAGGCCCTCGCTATGTGGAAACCCTCAAAAGCCGACGTGGAGAGGATGAAAATCGAGGAGCTCACTTACAAGATGACATTGATGCTCCCTCCAGATTACCAGTACATCAAGGAAGAGACCGAAAGGAGAGCCAACTGGATAGCGGCAACGATGGGAGACAGGATATATATCATTCAGGAGAAC
Organism: Thermococcus sp. GR6; assembly: GCF_012027415.1. NCBI lineage: Archaea > Methanobacteriati > Methanobacteriota > Thermococci > Thermococcales > Thermococcaceae > Thermococcus > Thermococcus sp. GR6. The sequence goes on along the minus strand of NZ_SNUM01000002.1, from coordinate 494,508 downwards.
TTCATGGCCAGCCTCGACGTCGCAAAGAGAACGATAGCCCACGAGTCGGTTCACGTCCTCCAGAAGCAGTGGTTCGACGCCAAATACAGTGCCGACACTTTTGATGCAACTCTGGCTGTACGGGCGCTCGTTGAGGGCGACGCTGATCTCGTGGCGGATCTCTACTGCGAGAGGAACGGGATTCCAATCCACAAGATACGCTCCCTGAGCGAGAATCCGCTCACGGACATCAACATATTCTCCTACTTCTTTGGTGACAGGTTCGTGAGGTACCTCTACGAGAAAGGTAACTGGGAGCTTGTGAATGAAGCCTACAGCCGCTATCCTATCTCAACCCAGCAGGTTATGCACCCTGAGCTTTACCTCGAGAACATCGCGCCGGTAAACGTCACGCTGAACATTCCGGAGAGCTCTCGGGTTCTGAAGGACGACAGGATGGGCGAATTCTACGCTTACATCCTCCTGAGAGACCACGGCTACGACAACAAGACTGCGTGGAGTATTTCCTCGACCTGGCGCGGCGACAGACTGCTTTTGACTCAAAACGCAAGCGGCTATCTTCTCCAGTGGAAGGTAATCTTCTCCAACGAGGAGAGCGCGAAAGCCTTTGGAGAGGCCCTCGAGAAGCTGGCCAAAGGCAACACCTATGCGAACTACACGATAAGGATTGAGGGAGATTCCGTTCTCCTCATCGCCGAGAGGAGGGAGTAGTGTGAAGATGAAGTGTCCAATGTGTGGGAAAGAATACACCGAACCGGTTCAGAGGTGTGAGTGCGGCGAGCCCGTTGAGTTCGAGCTCTTCCACGGCGAGCCGTACATAGCAAAGAGTGTCTGGGAGCGCTTTTACGACTTCTGGCCGGTCGAGCCAAACCTCGAGCTGAGCCTCGGTGAGGGGGATACTCCGCTGATTAGGTCGAAGCTTGGCAAAGAGCTCGGCGTAAAGCTCTACCTCAAGAACGAGACAGCCAATCCAACGTGGAGCTTCAAGGACAGGGGAACATTTTTGGCGATGAGCTACGCAGTTAAGGTCGGCTACAAAGCCGTTGGGACTGTATCGACCGGCAACATGGCGGCGAGCGTTGCAGCCTACGCCGCAAGAGCGGGCCTGAAAGCCAAGATACTCGTCTCAGGGAGCGCGAGCGATGAGAAGCTCAAGGCCGTATCCGTCTATGGAGCCGACGTGATAAGAGTAATGGGCGACTACGGAAGGCTCTACTTCGAGAGTCTGGAACTCGGAAAAGGGCTCGGCATCTATTTCATGAACTCGGACAACCCCTTCAGAGTGGATGGGTATAAGAGCATCGCCTTCGAAATCGCCGAGGAGCTAACGCCCGACTACGTTCTGATTCCGACCTCATCTGGCGGACTTTTCAGAGGAATAGCAAAGGGCTTCCTCGAGCTCTTCGCGAGCGGACTGATTGATAAGGTCCCAACGCTCGTAGCGGTTCAGGCAGAGGGCTGCTCGCCTATATGCAGGGCTTTCTCTGAAGGGAAAGAGAGGATAGAGCGCTTTGAGACTCCACGGACGATAGCCCATGCCATAGAGAATCCTTATCCCCCAAGCGGGAACGTCGTCCTTAAGCTTCTCCGTGAGCTGGGCGGAAAGTGCGTGACTGTTAGCGACGAAGAGATTCTGAAGGCACAAAAGAAACTCGCCGGAGAAGGCTTCTTCGTCCAGCCCGCGAGCGCGACAGGAATAGCCGCCCTCAAAAAGCTCAACATCCCCGAGGAAGCGAAAGTTGTCTCAATCCTCACCGGTTCCGGCCTGAAAACCATTTCTCAAATAGAGGGGAGAAGCGTTAAGGAGTGCGAGCTTGAAAAGCTTGAGGGATGTCTCAAAAGCGACTCATAAAGAATTTCCTGCCCCTCTCCCTGTTCAACTCGTTCTCGCTCTCCATTTTCCTAGGATTCTCGGCGAAGAGGAACAGGTAGAGCTTTCCCATGCCGGCCATCAGAAAGGCATACACTCCCACGAGTAGAGGGGCTATTCCACCGGTGAAATAGCCCCAAAACGCGAAGAGACCAGCTATTATCCCAAACGCCGATAGAATCATGACACGAAGGAGAATCTCGTAGCCGTAGCGCTCCATGAAGAGCGCGAAATCCATCGGTAACACCACTTTTACTTTCAAGTAAAAGTTTAAAAAACTTTTGAACAAGGACACTAGGGCACATCAATATGCAGCAAGGCCTATAAATCGACCAGGATACTTCGAAACCGGTGGTGGCAATGCTCAGCGGAGTCGCCATGATGCCCCACGGCAACGACGTTCTTGACCCGAAGGATAAAAAGACGAAAAAGCTCGCCGAGACGCTGAAGGAAATCGGAAGGACATTCTCTGGAGTGGAAGCTTACGTTCTGGTCAGTCCGCACAACGTCAGAATGAGCGACCATCTCGGCATTATAATGACCGAACACCTCGTTTCGTGGCTCGGTTTTGCGGGCGTTGAGCTTCCAGGAGAATACGACACTGACCGCGAGTTGGCTGGAAGGATCTACAAGAAGGCTAAAGCCGAAGGCATTCCGGTGGTTGACATCAACTTCGCTGCCCTGAGCGGCGAGTATTCCCGCTTCCCGCTGACGTGGGGAGAACTAATACCCCTCCACTTTCTCGAAAAGAGGCCGCTTGTCCTCGTAACGCCAGCGAGGAAAGTGCCGAGAGAGATCCTCGTCCGCTTCGGCGAGGTTCTTGCTGAGGTTCTCGAAGACTACGAGAAGAAGGTCGCCCTTATAATCAGCGCCGACCACGGGCATGCTCACGATCCAAACGGCCCCTATGGCTACGTCCCCGAATCGAAGGAGTACGACGAACTCATTATGGGGCTCATTCGCGAGGACAGACTGGAAGAGCTTCTGAACATCGACAATGAGCTCATAAGAAAGGCCCTGCCCGACAGCTACTGGCAGCTGTTGATAATGCTCGGCTCGCTGAGAAAGGTTCCAATGGAGCTCAAAATCACCGCCTACGCCTGCCCGAGCTACTTCGGTATGGGGGCGGCGCTCTACGTAAGGACTTAGTCTCTTTCTTAACCTATTAAAATGCCGCCGTCGAACCTCATATGCGGACCTCCGGAGCTGACCCAGGCCATTTGTCCACCCTTTCCACATGCCCCAAAGGCGAAACCGAAGTCCTTTCCAACGGCTGAAATCTTTTTGATGGCCTCAATCGCGATTCCAGTTATGGAAGTGTCTTTTACCGGCTCTGCCAGCTCTCCACTCCTTATCGTGTAACCGAGGGCAACACCGACCTGGAAAGCGGTGTTGAGCTGGGCCTGTCCTCCCCTCGGAAGGACAAGGTAGTATCCAAACTCGATGTCCTCAAGCATCTCCTCAAAGCTCCAGTCTCCGGGCTCGAAAAAGGTGTTTCTCATTCTGATTTTCGGAGGATTAAGGTAACTCTCGGCCCTTGCATGCCCGTTCGGCTCAATGTTCAGCCTGAAAGCCCGTTCCCTGTCAACCATAAGCTCGTTCAGGATGCCATTCTTCAGAATTTCCACCTTCCTGACCGGAACGCCCTCATCGTCGTACTTATCGTTTCCAAAGCCGTTCTCCATCGGCCCGTCGCTCATGCTCACAAAGTCTGGGGCTATCCTCTGACCGAGTAAGCCTTTGAAAGATGACTTCTCGGTCAAATCGGCCTCCGCTGGATGACCGAGAGCCTCGTGGGCTATCAGCGCCGAGAATTTTGGGGAGAGCACAATGGGCCATTCGCCCCTCTTCGGCCGAACAGCATAAAACTGCGGACGGAGACGCTCCAAGATTCTCCTGGCAACCTCTTCGTTGGGATTCCTCTCAAAAATCTCCCAGCCGGCATCGACGCTCCCGATGTTGTCTCCGGCGGAGGCGACAATGTTGCCGGACCGGCCAACGGCAGTTGCCATCTGAAAGAGGTAGTTGTAGTCCCATTCGATTTTTGCTCCCTCGCTCGTCACCAGAACCTTCCTTCCGCCCGCATCCTCGTAGTGAATCCAGACTGATTTAACGGTGGAATCTTCCAGCAGCAGGGTACCCAGCTCCTTAACGTGGGCGACTTTCTCTTCGACATCTATTTGGGCGGGTTTAATCTTCATCTTGCTCTTCACGAAGTCCTGGACGGGCTTTACCTCAGCCAGCTCAATCTTCTCTTTCTTGGTTTGGGCTGCCGCCTTAGCAAGCTTGTAAGCTCCCTCAATGGCTCTTTCAAGATTATCAAGCCTGCTCGTCGAAGAAAAACCCCAAGCACCATCAGCCAGAACCCTAACTGCAACACCTTCCCTCAATCTCCTAGAGAAGGCATCGAATCTACCGTCTCTGTAGTCGAGAGTTAGGAGACTGATGCTCTCAAATCTAAGCTCAGCATACTCTACCTTAAACCGCTCCGCCCGCCTGAGGGCTCTCTCAAGGCGGTCGATCACGCTCCCACCTCACACCACGTCAAAGCTTATCTCCAAAAGCTCCTTGCTCTTCCTAAAGCGAACCTTCCTTATCTTTATCCTCCCTATTTCGCCCGTCGTTGCCGTGTGCTCCTTGTTGCAGGCATTGACGTTCCAATCCTCGATGACGGCAACCTTGAGCGTTTTGACCTCTGGCGGTATCGGAAAGAGGTCGTACATATCCTCACCAAATCTTTTCTCGGCCTCCTTTCTCGGAAGCTCATAGATGTGAATTGGAACGTTTTCTTTTACCTTCTCGTTGGCGAGGCGCTCAATCTCTGCTACTTCCTCGGGAGTTAGTTTCCTGTCGAACTTGACGGTTAACCTTCCATGGTTCCCACCAACATAAACGCTCGCCGTCCACTTAGCGCCCTCGCCGAGAACTTTAACGACCGCACCCTTGACCACGTGGAGGGCGGTGTGAGTTCTAACCTCAACTGGCTCCATAAGGCACCCTAATAGGTTGGAATATATGTTTATTAAAGCTACGGGTAAACTGAAACAGGGATTATTCAGTCTGGTTTGAATGTTTTTCAGTTCATAAATGCCCTCACCGAATAATTCCCGCAAGGAACTTGCATTATTCAACAAAAACCGTTATAACTGTCAAGAACGATACATCAGTGCCAACCTAAAAACTTTTGAGGTGGTTAACATGGCCGAAAAGAAGAGAAAGAGGGTACTCATTCTCGGTGCCGCCGGAAGGGACTTCCACAACTTCAACGTCTTCTTCAGGGACAACCCCGAGTACGAGGTCGTTGCTTTCACCGCAACCCAGATTCCCGACATAGAGGGCAGACTCTACCCACCCGAGCTTGCCGGCGAGCTCTACCCGAACGGAATACCGATATGGAGTGAGGACGACCTTGAGAAGATAATCAAGGAGCACAACATTGATATCGTTGTCTTCGCCTACTCAGACGTCTCCCACGAGCACGTCATGCACCTCGCCTCTCGCGCTCACTCCGCTGGCGCTGACTTCTGGCTCCTCGGCCCGAAGAGCACCATGCTCAAGTCCAGCAAGCCGATTATAGCGGTTACCGCCGTCAGAACCGGCTGTGGAAAGAGCCAGACCTCGAGAAAGGTTGCCCAGCTCCTCCAGGAGATGGGCTACAAGGTCGTCGCCATAAGACACCCGATGCCCTACGGCGACCTCAGGAAGCAGATCGTCCAGCGCTTCGCCAGCTACGAGGACCTCGACAAGCACGAGTGCACCATCGAGGAGAGGGAAGAGTACGAGCCATACATCGACAGGGGCATGATCGTTTACGCTGGAGTTGACTACGAGAAGATCCTCCGCGAGGCCGAGAAGGAGGCCGACATAATCCTCTGGGACGGCGGAAACAACGACTTCCCGTTCTACGAGCCAGACCTCTGGATAGTCGTCACCGATCCCCACAGGCCTGGCCACGAGCTCAAGTATCACCCAGGTGAGACCAACTTCAGGGCTGCTGACGTCATAATCATCAACAAGATAGACACCGCCAACAGGGACGACATCCAGAAGGTCAGGGAGAGCATCGAGAAGGTCAACCCGAACGCCATCGTCATCGACGGAGCTTCACCGCTCTATGTCGACCAGCCAGAGCTCATCAAGGGCAAGCGCGTTCTCGTCGTCGAGGACGGTCCGACCCTCACCCACGGCGGCATGAAGTACGGTGCTGGTTACATAGCCGCCAAGAAGTACGGAGCTAAGGAAATAATCGACCCGAGGCCCTATGCCGTCGGCTCAATCATCGAGACCTACAAGAAGTACAGCCACCTTGACGTCATCCTCCCAGCAATGGGCTACGGTGCCAAGCAGATCAAGGAGCTCGAGGAGACCATCAACAGGGCCGACGCTGACGTCGTCATCATGGGCACCCCCATCGACCTCAGGCGCGTCATGAAGCTCAACAAGCCGGCAGTCCGCGTCAGGTACGAGCTCGAGGAGATCGGCGAGCCGAAGCTCAAGGACATCCTCAAGGAGTTCGTCGAAAAGTGCGAGAAGCTCAAGAAGTGAGCTTCTTAATCTCCCGTTTTCTTTTCCATACTACCAGTCAAAAGTAATCTTTTTATAAAAAGAGATCCACTCAATCTTTGGTGAATGCCATGATGGAACCAGGAATATTTTTTGCCCTATGGGGATTTGGATGGATTTTGGGCATTTTAGGCCTTGTCGCGATTGTGTGGGTGATCTACGACGTGCTGGTTAACCAGAAACGCATGCCCGACGTTGAGAAGGTGGTATGGATCATTGTAGCACTCTTCCTCGGAATAATAGGCGCGATAATCTACTACGTTATCGTTAAGTCCAGCCACAAGTATGAGGAGCCGAGGGAGGAAAGCCCCAAATCCAACGAGGACATTCCGGTTTACTGACCGGAAGCCTTTTAGGCATGACACCCAACTATCCCTGCCCGGGGAGCACCGCCGAAGGCGGAGTCAATGAACTTGGGCGGGTTATTACCCCCTTATAATTAGAACTTGCTCTTCTCAAGGTCCATAAATGGTTGAAAAGAGGAGTTCTCAGCCTTTATAAATCACCCCCCATAACCTGGACAACGACCTTTCTCTTCCTCGGCCTAACGTCCAGCTCAACGAAAAATATCTGCTGCCACGTCCCCCTGAGGAGCCTGCCGTCAACGACGGGGAAGCACTCGCTCGCGCCGAGCAGGGTTGCCCTCAGGTGGGAATGGGCGTTGTCGTCGATTCTATCATGGAGGTAGTCTCTACCTTTGGGTACCAGCTCCCTCAAAGCTCGCTTGAAGTCCTCCAAGAGACCCGACTCGTGCTCTATTGTAACTATCGCCCCAGTTGCACCAGGAACAAAGACAAGAACCTGGCCGTTCTTTATTCCCGACTCCTCGACAATTCTCTCGACATCATGAGTTATGTCAATGAGATCAATCTCACCCTTCGTTGAGAAATGGAGCTCTTTCTTAACGACCTTCATACCACCACCCAAAGAGAACTCCAAGGGCAAAGCCTATTAGGTTTGCGGCCATGTCGTAGGGCGAGAAAGTCCTGCCCGGGACGAATAGCTGGAGAAACTCAAGGAGAAAGGGCAGGGGAGTGAGGTAACGCCAGAGGGGCCAGCCCAGAAAACCTAGAATTAGGAACTCGGCAAAGTGTGCGAGTTTGTCGCCATTTTCAACCGGAGCGGAAGGAATCCTAGGGGCTAGATTGAGGAAGAGGAGCAGAAGTATGTAAAAAGCAAGGAGTTTTCGCCTCAAAGGAGTTCCACCAGCCTTTTGAGCTTCTCTACAACCTCGACGGGGTCCTTCCCGAAGAAGTAAACGACGGGCTCGACGCCGAAGCCACCCTCGTCGATGATGGCCTCGTAGGCTCCATCCTTGAAAACCGCCGCGATCCTCTTAACAGCCTCATCCTCACTCAGTCCACCGGTTTTAACCCTTGCGACCTTAAAGCCAGCCTTTTTGAGGGCATTCTCCACATCCTCACCGTACCTTATGTTCAGGACGCTCCTGATTTCAGGTCGTATTTTCCCAAGTTCAACGAGTATCCCGGCTGTAAAGCTGCTTGCACCGAACTCTGGGGGCAGTGCGAAGGCTTTTCCTTTGACGGAGGTTATCCTACCCGGGATAGCAGCAACGTCCTCTGAGCCTCTTGGGTTGGGAAGAGCATAGGCGAAGTTGCTCCTAACCTCAGGAATCAGCGAGGGAAACGTCTCATCTCTAAGCAATTCGTTGAGGGCCAGATTGAGCATTTCAAGGATTTCTCCCCTAGCGGGCTGGGCCGAGAAGAGCGAGCGGCAGGATTCCTCACTTACTCCAGCATACTCAGCATAGAACCTGCACAGAAAGCCATTCTGGAAGAGCTCGAAGAACCTGCGGGAAGTGAGAACTATGGCGTCTTCTCTGCTTCCCCCGAAGAGTATGAGCTTTGACACTTCTGAGGCCAGCTTTTCAAGCTCGTCCGCGACTTTCTTTGGCGGAACTTTGTACTTACCGGCAAGATACTTGCTCACCATCGCCTGGGTTATACCGAGGTACTCGGCAATCTGAACCTGCTTCATGCCGCTTTTGTACAGGCTTTCAGCTATCTTGGCCCTGAGGAATGGCATGAGTTCCTCGGCAATATAGAGGCTCGGCGTCCTCATGCTACCACCCTAAAACCCGGTTATTGAAAATTCGAACCAGAGTTTAAAGCATTACTGTCAACAAATTTATGTCAAAAAATGTTTAAAAACTAATCAATTTTTACATCAGAAGGGCACTTATGGAATGGAAAGGACGTGACGTGATAAGCGTTAGGGACTTCTCCAAGGAAGACATCGAGTTCGTTTTGAAGATTGCCGAGAGGATTGAGGGGGAGCTCAACGAGAAAGGCCATCTTGAGTACGCAAGGGGCAAGATTTTAGCCACGCTCTTCTTCGAGCCATCGACGAGGACGAGGCTGAGCTTCGAGAGCGCGATGCATCGCCTCGGAGGCTCTGTGATAGGATTCTCCTCCGCGGCAAGCACGAGCGTCAAAAAGGGGGAGAGTTTAGCCGACACCATAAAAACGGTTGAGCAGTACAGCGACGTAATAGTTATACGCCACCCGATGGAGGGTGCGGCAAGACTCGCCGCCGAAGTGGCTGAAATCCCCGTCATCAATGCCGGCGATGGAAGCAACCAGCATCCCACGCAGACTCTCCTCGACCTCTACACTATAAAGCGCGCCTTCGGGAGGATAGACGGCCTCAGAATAGGCCTTCTTGGTGATTTGAAGTACGGAAGAACGGTGCATAGTCTGGCGGAAGCTTTAGCTTTCTACGACGTCGAGCTTTACCTCATCTCACCGGAACTCCTAAGGATGCCCAAGCATATAGTCGATGAGCTACGCGAGAAGGGCGTTAAGGTCCACGAGACGACAGATCTGGAGGGAACGGTTCCCGAGCTGGACGTCCTATACGTGACGAGGATCCAGAGGGAGCGCTTCCCCGACGAACAGGAGTACCTCAAGGTCAAGGGGAGCTATCAGGTGAACTGCGCCGTTCTGAAGAACGCAAAGGAGAGCCTCAAGATAATGCACCCGCTCCCAAGGGTCGACGAGATACATCCAGAGGTTGACAGGACACCCCACGCCCTCTACTTCCGCCAGGTCTTCTCGGGCGTTCCGGTTAGAATGGCTTTGCTCGGACTCACTCTTGGAGTTCTGGAGGGATAAAGATGGCCGAGCTCAAGGTCACCGCGATTAAGGAAGGAACCGTCATAGACCACATTCCGGCCGGAAAGGGCCTCAAGGTCATCGAGATACTCCGCCTAAACAGGCCTAACGGGGGAGTTTTGCTCCTTGCCTCAAACGTCCACAGCAAGAAGCTAGGCAAGAAGGACATCGTTAAAATCGAGGACAAGTTCCTGAGCGAGGAGGAGGTCAACAAGATATCGCTCATCGCGCCAACCGCCACGGTTAACATCGTAAGGGACTACAAGGTGGCGGAGAAGTTCAACGTGGAGATTCCGGACGAAATAGTGGGAATCCTCCGCTGCGCCAACCCCAACTGCGTGAGCAACCACGAGCACGTCGTTTCGAGGTTCTACATCGTCTCGAAGAGACCACTAAAGGTGCGCTGTCACTACTGCGAGAGGACGATGGAGGAGGACGAGATTCTGAGCAACCTCTGAGAAAGGCTTATAATCCCCGCCCCTATTTTTTAATTGTGAGTGGTATGAAAAGAAACGTTGCGGCGTTAGTAGTTGCGTTCATCCTCATCGTGAGCATAGCCGGATTCGTTTATCGGGGAAGCCCATCGAAGACGGACTTCACCAGAACCCAGAGCACAAAAAACGATGGAGATATTAGGGTATACGCAATGATTGAAAACGAAAACGCCGCCTTTGAGATGGCTCTTTTTAATATCGAGATTGGTAATGCAAAGATAAACGAGACCAACGTTCCAATGCTGGCATACACTGGAGCGCCCGGAAGGGTTGTGTTCAAGATTAAAGGATGGGCAATCAACTGGAACGGTGTCGAATTTGATGTCAGTGGAAAAGTAACCGTAAGCACAGAGACCGGAAAGACCTACCTGATAACGCTGGAGCCCGTCCACGAGCCGGGCATCTTTGTTATGAGGCTCGACGAAAAGCTCAGCGGCGTCATCGGCCGGGACGTGCCGACCATCATATTTCTCGAGGATTCCACAGCCGTATGGGATATCCTTGAGCGGGCAGGCTTTCCCACCGAGCTCACGGTCAACAAAGAGCTGAGGGAGAAGTACTTTAACTTATGGAAGGAAACCGGGAACCTGAGCTACCTGCAGGCATACAGGGATTTAAGCTACCACATCAAAACACTCGGCCTGATGGCCAAGCTTGGCAGCCTCGATGGGCCCGCAGTCAGGACTCTAGTTCTGGGCCTCAGGGCCACGGATTATTACTACTCCCACTGGAGCAAGCCGGGAAGGAAAGACTTGATCCTTGTCTTCTTCAATGACTCCCCCTACTACGGTGCACTCAAAGTCCAGGACGGCCCGATTTGGAGCAGGCTGCCCTTAATCTACTACCCCGCGAGGGGCTTCAACTTATACCCAGTCTCGGCACTCCACTGGGCGGAGATATACTACGAGAGAGGCAATTACGATGTCATGCTCGAAATCCTGGACGAGCTTCTTCCGTTCGCCACCTACGGAAGGTACAGCGGCACCGAATACGCTGTCTTCCACATCTATTTCCACTTCCAGAACGCGAGCGTCCCGTGGGTTTCAGGCTACGCCCAGGGCATGGCGGCAGGGCTTTATGCACTGGCATACAACCTCACTGAAAACGAAACTTATCTCGAAACCGCAAGGCTCTTCCTGAACTCATTCGACCTCCCGCTCGGTCAGAACGGCTTCGTTGTCCAGACGAAATATGGCCCCTGGTACTTGGAGTACAACTACTACCCGGAGCAACTCGTTCTGAACGGCCATATAATAGCTCTCCAGGGGCTGTACCACTACTGGAAAGTCACCGGCGACGAGAGGGCTTACAATCTCTTCTGGGAGGGTGCAATGAGCGTCAAAAAAGCCCTGCCTGATTTTGACACCGGGGACTGGAGCAGGTACGCGAGCATCTACGACTCCTCGAGCGAGTTCTACCACAGGCTGCACATAAAGCTCCTCGTCTGGCTCTACATGAAAACAGGCGACGAGACCTTCCTGGAGTACGCGGAGAAGTGGAACGAATATCTAAAAGAAAGAGGACTAGAGCCAGAGAACATTCCCCGGCTACTCAAGGAGATGGGGAAGTGACCTCAACACGGGCAGCGTTGCCGCCAGACCAACGAAAACATCTATGGCGCTCTGTACCGCGTTTGGAAGCCCTATCGCAACCCAGAAGGGAACACCCGTCCACTTCTCAACGGTGCTTATCACTGCCTCCCTCGGAACGCCGAGCCATATGGGGAGGGCGTAGTAGTAGTTGAGGGCCACCATGAGGGGTATTCTGATGGCTATTCCAGCGAGAAAGCCAACGATGGCGAAGAGGACAATTCTGTTCGGGGATGCATTCTCGATGTCAAAGCGCGTTGCTCTCTTCGCTATTTCAAGGCCGATTAGAACCGCCAGGGTCGCGGTGGCCTTCATACTGGCTCCGAGCCAGCTTGACGGGGAAATTATACTCAGCCCAACGAAGAGCAGGAAAAGCGCTATCAGTCCCCCGGTGAAACCCACGAGGAGGTAGACCATAACAATCGGGACTGCAACGAGGTCTATCTTCATGCCCCATATGGTGGGCATCTCTATTGGCATGACCTCAAGCATCAGCGAAAGACCGAGCATAATTCCTATTACCGCTATCTCCTTGGGCTTGAGACTCCTCATCTTCATCACCAGCCCGAAGTTTGTTCCACAATTTATAAATTTTTGTTCCCAATATGAAACACTCGCGAGGACAACCTCCAAAAGAATCCTTAAAAACCGGCCGGCCAAAATAGGGACGCTAAAAGGTGGTTCGATGATAGGCGTTGAAGAGATAACCAAGCTCGTGAGAGAAATCAGGTTAGAAAATGGATTTCCCAATAGCCCATTCAGGATAGACGAAGTTCGCTACAACCCCGAAGGAGACAAGCTTTTCATTATAGCCCACGATAGAACCGACAAGAGCGTCGTCATAGGCAACAGCTTCGTCATCGGAAAGCTGAAGGAAAGGCTCGGCGTCAGGCAGGTAACCGTTTACTCAAATCTTGACCTCGAGATAAAGCGGAGGAAGCTGAGGAAAAACGTGGAGCTCGTCAAAGGGACTGCTCTTGAGTTTCTCCTACCAATAATCGAGGCCGAGCTAAACTTCCCGCCGAGAAAGTGGCCCGAAGTTGAAGGAGACCTAAAAACGCTCGTTTTCCTCAGCTTCAACGCAAAGGCTTTGCTCGGCTTCGCAGAGAGGCTCAACCTCCCATACGAGGCCGTCGGAATACGCTACGCGTTCCCGAAGATGAAATACGAGCCAATTGAGGGCGAACCAATCGAAGTTCTCTTCCCGGACGAGGAAAAGCTCCTGAACCTCGCAAAGGAGAGGAAAGCAAAGCTTGTTCTGGCCGATTTTCCATTTGATCTGAAGTTTAAAGACGGAATAGCACTCCTCAATCCCTTCCGCTTCCTCCACATAGGCTTCTTCGAGCTGAAGTACCTGTTTGGCTTCGAGAAGCCCGTGGTGTACGATAAAAAGGCCCTCGTGGATTTTGTAATAGACCTGACCTATGAGGGCCTGATGGAATCAACGGACGGTGCTAACTTAATCTGGAGGATGTGGCGGCGATGATAGTCGGCGTGGTTGGCAAGATAGCGGCCGGGAAGACAACGGTGGCGAAGTTCTTTGAGGAGAGGGGCTTCTGTAGAGTCAGTTGCAGTGATCCGCTTATAGACCTGCTCACCCACAACGTCGAGGACTACTCGTGGATTCCGGAGCTGCCTGAGGAGGCCGAGCCCACAAGAGAGAGGCTGATAGAGTTCGGTAAGTATCTTAAAGACAAATACGGCGGCGATATACTCATCAGGCTCGCCATAGACAAGAAGAGGCACTGCAAGAACATAATCATAGATGGCGTCCGCTCCCGGGAGGAAATCAAGGCGATAAAGCGCTTTGGGGGAAAGGTCATCTACGTCGAGGCAAAGCCTGAGATAAGGTTCGAGAGGCTGGTACGGAGGAAGGCAGGAAAGGATAAGAGCATCAAAAGCTTCGAGGACTTTAAGAGGATGGACGACGCCGAAGAGGAGTTGTACCAGACTTCAAAGCTGAAGGACATGGCGGATTACGTGGTGGTGAACGAGGGAACTCTAGAGGAGCTCCGTCGAAGGGTTGAGAAGATCATTAAAGAGGTGGTTGGATGAAGCTTCTCATCATTGCTCCCTGTTTGCTCAGCCCGTTTTACGTCTATAGGGGTCCGAAGGAGAAGGAGTACAGGACGGCTGAGGAGCTGAGAAGGCTTTTCGCTCAGCTTGGCGATGAGTGGCAGGTTCTGGCCTACCCATGCCCCGAATACGAGCTGATAGGCTGGCCAAGACCGCCCATGAGCAGGGAAGCTTACATGCACCTCGGGATGGTAGAGAAGGCAAAAACGATAGCCGATTTCATAGGCCGGGTTCTGACTGAGGAGATGCCTGAGAAAGTGGTTTTTCTTGGAGTCAGGGGTTCCCCAACGTGCGGCATCTTCCACACGAGCTCGAGTGACCCGGAGAGCTATCCCTACAAGACTGTCCAGGAGTTCTTCTACCTGAGCAAGGAGGAAAGGCTGAAGCGCTCGAAGGAGCTGGTGATTGAGCAGAACTTCAGGCTCGTCCAGATGCCCGGAATACTGTTTGAAATCCTAATGGCGAGGTTCCCGGAGGCAGTTTACGTCGAGTTCGATAAGGAGGATATCGAGGATAGTATTGAGAGGGTAAAAGAAGCTCTTAGGAACTAAGCCCTCGCTATTGCGTCTTTTACCAGCCTCTCGGCCTTCTCCATCAGTTCTTTCGCCTTCTCCTCGGTGTGGGCCTCGAGGGTTATCCTCATTATCGGCTCCGTTCCGCTCGGTCTAAAGAGAATCCACCAGTCACCGTTCTCAATCCTGACGCCGTCGATGTCTATAAGTCGCTCGTAGTCGAAGGACTTCAGCGCCTCGTGGACGATTATCTCCATGGCCCTTGCCTTCTTTCCGTTGGGACACGGAATCTTGGCCCTGAGCGTAACGTAGCGCGGCACTTCCTTGGCGAGTTCACTTATCGGGCCGAGCCTATCTATCATCTCAAGAACGAGAGCTCCTGCGAAGATACCATCGGGGGTGAGGTTCCACTGGGGGATTATCCACGTTCCCGAGGGCTCGCCGCCGAAAATTCCGCCGTGTTTGGCAAGCTCATCGGCCACCGCAACGTCACCGACACGCGTCCTCAGAACATCACCGCCAAGGGGCTTGATGTAGTCATCTAGGGCAAAGCCGGCATCGACGGTTGTAACTACCTTACCCTTCCCGAACTTCCTGAGCATGTAGCCCGCGATAAGCGAGAGCATCACCTCGTATTCCACGAAGTTGCCCTCGTCGTCGACCACACCAATCCTGTCGGCGTCACCGTCGTGGGCTATTCCGACGTCCGCTTTCATGGCTTTGACGGTCTTTGCCAGCATTGACAGGCTCTTCGCGTTCGGCTCAAGCTCCCTCACGAAGAAACCGCTGGGGTGAGAGTTAAGGCTGATAACCTTGTTCCCAAGCTCGCGCTGGAGGTAAGGACTGAGAATAGAACCCGCACCGTTTCCAGAATCGATTACAACGGTGTAAGAATTATCAAGGTGCACTATCTTCAGCGCTTCTCTAAGGTATTCTTTCTTAGGGTCGGCCGTTCTAACCTTTCCAATTTCGTTCCACGCGGCCTTTCTGAAGTTCCCGGAATCAATTATCGCCTCAAGCTCGTTCTCCATCTCTGGCGTGTATGCCATCCCGTTGGGCTGCCAGACCTTTATGCCGTTGTACTGGGGAGGGTTGTGGGAGGCGGTTATTGTAACCCCTGCGTCAGCCCCGTAGAGCTTGATGGCAAAACCGGTGAGCGGGGTAGGTGCGAGGCCTATGTCGATGACGTCAACACCAGTTGATAGAAGTCCGCTTATTAACGCCCGTTTGAGCATCCCGCCGCTCGTCCTCGTGTCCCTGCCGACGACAACGGTTCCGACGCCGAGGTAGGTGCCCAGCGCCCTTCCGACGTTCAGAGCAAGCTCTGGAGTCAGCTTTTCGTTGACGATCTCCCTGATGCCGCTTGTGCCGAAGTACTTCCCCATGAGAACCACCCGTGAAAATGATGGAGAAAAGTAGAATGGGCAAAATATAACCCTTTCGTCACTTCTTCACGAGCCTGTATATGGCCACCTTGACCTCGTAGCTATCGACATTCATCGGCGCCTTGTAGTCCACCCTAACCTGGAAGGGCTGGCTTGAGCCGTAGATCATGCTCTCCATTTCAGATTCAGTCAGAACGTTGCCGTTCTCGTCGAGTATCACTATCTTCTCAACAGTCCCCTCGCTTTCAGCAGTGATGTAGTACTTGCCCGGCTCGAGGACATTCGAAAGATAGAAGACGTCTCCAGAAACCGTTTCGGTCTTGCCCTCAACCAAGACCTGGTCGTAGGCGTTGAGGTAGTAGTACTGAACACCAAAAACAGCGACTACGCCAATAACGATTAGAAGAAAAAAGCCGATGATAAGCTTCTTTAGCAGTCCCATTTTTTCACCCCTTCTCAGCTGTCAAACTGGAGGAACTAACCGTTACGAGTCCAGGAAGTTCCTCAGTAGTTACATCTCCTTTCTGAAGGCGCAACAAATCTTCTGAGGACATTGAGAGCGTCACCGTCCCGTTGTCAGCCAGGTATGTTATGGAGACAGTCTCCACCCATGGAACATCTTCAAGGATGAGGAATGACATGGCAAAGTAGTCTTTCCAGAAACCGTCCCTGTCAGCCAGGTACTCCAACGTAACGCCTGTACTTTCGTTGGTGATTGAGACGTTGGTAATAATTACATCAAAGATTCCCAGATCGCTCTCAACTCGAAACTCCTGCGTCCTGATGTCCTCAAGTTCCGGATTCGAAAAGTCACCGTTTCTAACCGTCAATGCCACTACGGGCTCACCAAGATAGTAAGCCTCGACACGGACTTCTTTAGCAGGATTTGATTCATAGGCCCTTTCAGCCACTGCATAGAGAATCCCGGCAAGGTTCTCGTTGACCGCAGGTGTTTCCAGCCGAACCAGTGTTCTCTCGCTCGAAAGCGAGACATATGCATCCGGGATACCCATTGAGATAACCGCATCCCTCAAGGATGAAGCCTCCGAGTTTGTATACTGACCCTGTGGGTCATCCGAAGATGAGCCATTAGGGTTAAAGCCTGGGATGTTATCCGGTCCAAGGTTGTCCGGGACTTTAACGTAGCCGTTGAGGTAGAGGTAGCCCCCGAAAAGGAGCAGGATTAAAAGAAATGCCCAACCTTTCATATCCTCCCCTCCTCGAAGAGCTTGTTGATATAGAACCGTATCCGCGCTTCCTGGTCTCTGTACTCTCCCCTGGACTGGGCGTTGAGGGTCTGGGTTCTACGATCATAGCTAGTTTCTTCCATCATGTCCCGTATGGTAGCCGCTATGATGTCCTTGTACTTCCAGCCGAGCTTTTTGTAGCGAACCGCTGTCTCAGCGGTCTTTCTGAACTCCCACGCATAGTCCTGGGCCACGGCCTTTTTGACGGCTATACCAAGCGACTGGATTGTTAACTCGATTGGCTTGGTCGCGGGGTTGCTCGGTGCCAAGTTCTTACCCGGCGAGAGCTTCAGCTCCCTCTCTTCGATGCCGCTCATGTCGTTGTAGAGTGAAGCGCTCCTCCCGTTAACATGTAAATCAAGTGCAGTCTTCCTGACGGCATCTTCTCCCTGGAAGAGCTCGTTGTCCTTGTTGGCCTTGATGTAGTCCTTGAAAAGACCAACAACCGGCACGGAGTACCTCTCCAGAAGCCCATCGAGTGCCCCAATGGAGGAGTCGACGGTTTTATCGAGGACGTATTTGTTTCCGTAGTACTTCAGCTTGAAGCTCAAGGCGGTTCCTTTCGCACCACCGACATCCTTGTTGATGACCTTGATCAGCTCCCCCTCGGGCGTTTTGATGCGTATTACTTCCACGTTTCCGCCGCTGAGTGCCTGAAGCTTCTTCATTGTCTCATCCATCCTGGCCTTTGCCTCAGGGCTTAAGGTGACGTTTGACTTCCTAAAATGGGATGAGTTGCCCGCAGTTTGGGGTTCCAATTCCGTTTCAGTAGAGGTGGATGGAATAGCAACGCCCTCATTATCCGGTACACTAGAGGACACGTCAGCTCCGCCGCTGGGGATAGGTAGCGAAAACCTGTTGCCGGGTACAGTGTTCAGGTATTTGTTGATAAGCTTCGGGAGTATTGACCCGGCATCGCACGAGGGATCCCCGTCGTAGTACCACCCGTAAGCCCGGATTATATATGGTCCTTCGATGACGATGTAGCTCACGGCGATCTCTGGAATGGGAACCTGTTCTGGATGGTCATTCCACCACTTCTCACAGCTTGAGGAGAGGCACTCATAGGTTATCGTCCTTCTGAACACAGTCCACTTAAAGTCGGATGAACCATCGACCCCATCAATCTGGTAGCTCATCCTTGAAGGATTTCCATCCATCTAAGATGCTCTCAAAGTACTCCCTTTCCTTACTGGTGTTGGTAAAATAGCCCATCCAAAGCTCAAACTTGTGGGTTTCGTTGTATATATCAGATTCCCTGCAGGCAAACACAAACTCAGCAAGACTGTAGGCCTCAGCAGTGCCCAGCATGGTGTATCCAGATGTCAGTTTGAGGTTTAGGGCCGCGAGCTCAGAATCACTCGGTGGAGGGCGCGCGTAGGGTTCAGATGTCTCCCCGGAGGCCACCATAGACCCTATCAGTAGCCAGCCTAAGAAAATGACCACCAAAACCGGCCTGAATGTTTTCATAATCTCATCTCCTGAGCCACCTCCAGAACCACTTCAGGAACACCAAGAACAGAACCACTGCCCCAAGGATCAGAAAAAGCCCGATCAGCGGACCGAGAATGTGGAAGCCCGTGAGGGGTTCCGAACCCATATACTCACTTCCCCAACAAACCCATCTCGTGGAAAAGAAAAGCGGGACAGGGCTTGCATTTCTACAAATTACGCAGTTATGGGTAATAAGGCTTTTGGAAAATTCAGAACAAGCTTTCCCGAAGATTTTTCACAAGCTCAACCAGCTTTCTGGCCCTCTCAAGCGAGACCTCGTTCTCGACTTTCCCCCCGCGCTTTATCCACGTGCCAATTATGAAGCCATCCGCATGCTTCCAGAGCAGGGGAAGGTTGTCATAGGAAGTTCCAGAACCAACTACGACCGGCACGGGGGAGATTTTCTTCGCCAGGGCGAGCTTTTCTAGGTCAACGGGCTTTCCTGTTGCCCTCCCACTCACCACGACTGCATCGGCAAGACCTCTCTCTACGGTGTCCAGCAAGGCGTCCTCAAAGTCCCCGAAATGAACCGCGTGTTTGACGTGGACGTCGGCAAAGACCTTTATTTTGCTCGGAAGCAGCTTCTTGATCCGGGCGAGCTCGTGGGCTATGCCCTCTATTATCCCTTGGTCGGTGTAGGCCACTCCACTCAGGACGTTCACTCTGATGAAGTCGGCCTTTACGGCGTAGGCAATCGAATAGGCTGCAACCCCGTCGTTCCTGAGGACGTTTATCCCGAGGGGAATTGAAACCTCCTCGCGTATGGCCCTGGCAACGACCGCCAGAGACGCGACTGTAGTTTTGTCAACGTACTTCGGGAAGGGCACGTCCCCGAAGTTTTCCACCATGATCGCGTCGAAGCCAGCTTCCTCAATCGTTCTCGCGTCCGCTATGGCCCGCTCAATGAGGGAATCAAAGTCACCATCGTAGAGGTATGAACCCGGCAGGGGCTTGAGGTGCACCATCCCGATAAGGAGCTTTTTCTCAAAGTCCATGGAATACCACCAGTTAGGGTTGGAAGGAGAGATATTAAACTTTGCCCGAGTGGAAATTGATGCCCATTACTCAGCTCAAAAATCCATCAACGCTAAAACTTTTACACTATGGAAAAACTTTATATAAACTAAAGAGGAAATAAGAATATCATGGTGAAGCGAAAATACGTCGCGTTTTTCACCCTCATCCTGCTTTCCATCCTATTAGCCTCATCCGTACTAGGCCCAGCTCTGATAAGGGCCCCACCTCAGACGAAAAGCCTGGAACGGTTTCTTCTTCCCCGGGAGGAACCGGGAAACTATACCAACGAGACCGGTCCTCCGATAAAGGTTCCCGGGCCAACTCAGTTCATGCTGCTCGTTACCGGGGCCGCCCACACCCACTACCTCAGGCTCAACGTCTACACGGACTACGTGGACGGAAGGTGGGTTACGAGAAACGTCACAGCCGTTCCGGGCAATGTCATCGCACCACCGGAGATAAATGTTCCCCACCACGCAGAGAGGGACGAAATTACGGTCATTTCGTTCTTCCCGCTCCACGACAACCTTTACACCTCACTCTACACCACGAGGGTGAACGCACCCGGTATCGAGGCCGTTCCGGAATACAACCTATTCAGAGCGAGCCTGAACATCAGCACGTACTCCTTCTCGGCCGTCTCCTATACATTCGACTGGCCATATCTCCTAAACCTCACTGCTGAAAACCAGACTCTCTATCTAAGCGCACCCGAGGATATTGAACTAAAGAACTTTGCGCTGAGTATAACCGCCGGAGAGAGCTTGGACTACTTGAAGGCACTGAAGATAGTGAGATACCTGGCAAACAACTACCAGTACGTTGAAAACCCCTCACCCCCGAATGATACGGACAGGCTGAAATGGTTCCTCTTCGAGTCAAAGGCAGGTAATTCCTACGACTTCTCATCAGCTTTAGTCATCCTCGCAAGGCTCAACGGCCTTCCAGCAAGACTCGTGGAGGGCGTTTACATCGATGCAGTTCCAGAGACGCAGGTAGTGACCGAAAAAAACCTGCACTTCTGGGCAGAGATTTACTTTGAAAAAGCTGGCTGGCTTATCTTTGATCCATTCCACCCAGATCCAAATCCCTTCATCCCCTTCGAGCTCGAGGTCTCGCCCACAAATATGACCCTCTCCCCAGGAGGATACGGCGAAATAACGGCGAAGTTCATGCGCGTTGCGAGCGGGACGAACGCGACGGTAACCGTAATGGATCCCACGGGAAAAACGATAGCAACCTTCGAGAAGCCGGGGATATACAACATGAGAGTGGGGCCCTTTGAGGAGCCCGGATATTATCCAATCATGGTAAACGCCTCAACGAACGCCGGAGTTCCGCAGTCAATAGTGCGCTTCATCCCAGTGATAGTCCCAGGGAACTTTACGGTAGTTCCCGAGGTGCCCGCTGCGTCTCTCGCCAAGGGAGATATTTGGTGGCTGGATCTCGACATAACCGGCGATGCCGAGAACCCAAAGGTGATAACAAGCTCGGAGCTCGTTTACTCCTGGACTACGGTCTGGGGCAAAGCGGGAGTCTCCATAGGCCTGCAGGCTCCCCACGATTCTCGATTGGGGTGGCACGTTGAGAAAATTGTCGTCGTAGACAAAGGGTACCGCTTCCCAGTTTACCTCCCCATCTTTGTGATAGAGAGAACCGATATACGCGTGATAGCTCCAAATACCGTTACGGCCGGCGATTCCTTCAAGATCGGAGGGGCTGTGAGCGGAACCATCACGGGAGAATTTCCAGAGTGGGGCATCATATATGCGTTCCTAAGCGACGGCCAGAGGGAAATTTTAATCGGCTACACCAACATCTCCCGGGAAATCTTCACGCTCCGAGCCAAGATACCGGAGTACATATCCCCCGGAACAAAGGAGATATCGATCTACTACATCCCACCCATTGGACATCCCTATCTCCCCTCGATGACTGCAACATTTGTGACCGTCAGGGGACTCGCGAAGTTCTCGGTGCCCGAGCTGGTTCTGGCGAGGCCCGGAAACATCACCATTGCAGGAACCCTGATTGGAGGGGACAAAAGGCCAATAGCCAACGCAAGCATAGAGTACTATCTCGATGGGAATCTCATCGGAACCGTCAACTCCTCCGAGAGGGGCGAGTTCTCAATAATTCTTCCAGTTCCCTCGGTAGAGAGCCATACCCTCACCCTGAGATACCCTGGGAGTTCTGACTACTCCCCCGCCACCGCGGAGGTAGATGTAGCCGCCGTCGAGCTAAAAATTCCAGAAACCACAGAGGCAGAGCTGGGCAGGCCTGTCAAGATAAGCGGAAGGCTCGTGGGGGTTCAGAACGCCACGCTAGAGGCCTACGTCTATCCAGGAAAGACCTACACCATCCAGGTGGTCAACGGAAGCTTTACCCTAACTCTGGAGCCCTTCCCGACAGTTGGAGATAGATCGATAGAGTTCCGCCACGGAGCCTACACCCTGGGCAGAAGCACCGTGGTGGTGGTTTCTCCAGTCGAGATAAAGCTGCTGACGTCAAGGGCTGAAGGCAAGGAAGAGGCTCAGATACGGTTCCAAGTTGTGGACTCAACGAACGAGCCAATTAAGGGTGTGTTTCTAGATGTCGTGATAGACGGCCTCGTGAAGCGCGTGATGACGAACTCGTCTGGAGTGGCAACGGTTGAGGTTCCCGTGCCTGAGGACGAGGTGAACGCAACCGTTAAGGTCCTCTTCGAGGGCTCGACATACTACCTTCCAACCCAAAAGACCTTCCACGTCGTTATAGCAAGGAAGAGGAAGATTCCCTGGCTCTACATCGGAATCGCGCTTCTCATAGGTGCAGTCATCATCAGGTACAGGCTTGTGAGAAAAAAGCCTCCAGAGGCCAAGCGTGAGAAAATCCTGAAGATAATCTTCAACAACGGGATACCCCTCTTCAGGGAGGGCGAGACTATGGAGATAAGCATTGAATGCGAGGACGAACCTGAGCTCTACGTTGACGGCGAGCTCGTTGGAAAGGGCAGGGAATTCAGACTCGAGCTCCCGCTCGGTAAGCACATCCTCGAGGTTCGCTGCGGTGAGCTCGTCGAAAAAGCAACTGCGAGGATAGTAAAAAGCTACAACGAAGCCGTGGTTGGCTATTACGAAAAATGCTTCCTGCCTTGGGCCAAAGAGCTCGGGCTGGACGTCGACGAGATGACCCCGAGGGAGATATCCACAATGCTGACGGATATGATGTATCCCTGGGAGCCGCTCGACCTCCTTACGGAGATATTCGAGAGGGCCAAGTACAGCCACCGTGAGGTGTCAAGGGAGGAGTTCATACGCTTCTACAGGGCCCTCCTCACCCTTGTTGGAGGTGGTTGCGTTGTTTAGGCCAAACTGGGGAAGGCTGACGCTGTACATTGGAGCCGTCGCGCTGATCTACGCCCTCTCCTCCCAGATCAAGTGGATGGGGGCGCTGGTTGTCCCTTCCATTGTCTTGGCGGTTTTCATGCTGGCCGCGGACATCCTGGAATCCTCGGGAAAGAAAGTCGAGTCACTCATGATCCGCGTTGCTGGAAGTGCGGCTACGCTGGCATTCCTTCCTCCCTTCGAATGGAGAACCCCCGCCGCACTGATAATCCTGGGAGTTGGGACAGTGCTACTAGCTCCCCACCTCGAGAAGAACCAGAGAGTAATCAGAGGGACTGGACTTCTCCTCCTCTTCTACGGCCTATCGCAGGTGAACGTCCTGCAGACAGTCGGCAACACCTTCCTCTACGCAGGAATGGCTCTGTTCATAGGCTATACGATAGCAGAGCTGGGTCAGAGGGGACGTTCATGGGCAGATGTCATAGAGCGCAACCTCGTTGGAATCGGCATCCTCGGCGGAATTCTTGGTCTGTACTCCAGCGTTAGAGGAGGGCTAAGTGAGAACTATCCCGGCCTGGTTTTCTACGGAGAGTGGCTCGTACTCGTCCTCGGCGTCATCGTCGCCGGCTCGATGGTCCACTCCTATGTGGGGGAAAGGGACCCAGAGAAGTACCTGCTCTCCCAGTGGAGGCGCCATGAGTCGGAGACGATAGAAAAGCTCGGACCTGAGCTCGCTAAGGCCAGAGAGGCGGTGGAAGATTTTGTCGTCAGGGGAAAGAAGGGCCCGCTTATAACCTTCATTGCCTACTATGGAGCAAGGCTCTTCGACGACAGAACGCGTTTTGAAAGTCTCATCTCAAGGATAGCGGACTATGAGAGCAGAAAAACGTCGATTCTCACGCCAATCTGGATAAAGCACGCCTACGAAAGGAGGGAGCTTGAGAGAAGGATGAAAATCGTCAAGGAGGTTTTTGACGAACTCAGGACGATGATGGGGTGATAGTATGATGGATGTTAAAGAGGCCTTTGAAATCTCACAGGGGATAATCGATAGGATTGGACGGGTTTACCTCGGCAACGAGGTGGTCATCAGGAAGACTTTGGCAGCCGCCCTCGTGAACGGCAACATCCTCTTCGAGGATTATCCCGGGCTCGGAAAAACGCTTCTGGCAAAGGCATTCGGAAAAGTTCTCGGCCTGAAGTACACACGTGTCCAGTTCACACCGGACCTCCTTCCAGCAGACATCCTGGGAACGAAGGTGTGGCGTCAGAACAAGGGAACCTTCGAGCTGATAAAGGGTCCGATCTTCACGCACGTTCTTTTGGCGGACGAGATAAACAGGGCGCCGCCGAAGACCCAGTCGGCTCTCCTCGAGGCTATGGAAGAGAAGCAGGTGACAATTGAAGGCGAAACCTTCCCTCTAGAGAGGCCGTTCTTCGTGATTGCAACCCAGAACCCCATTGAGTTTGAGGGGACTTATCCGCTGCCGGAGGCTCAGCTCGACAGGTTTCTGCTGAGGCTCCGCGTTGGCTATCCCAAGAGCCTCGAGGATGAGATAGCCATTCTCGAAGCGCGTCTGAGCTGGGGCAAAGACGACCCGACAGGAGACATGGAGCCTCTGGTAGACAGGGAGACCTTTGTGGGGATGCAGGAAACCGTTGAGAAAGGGATTTTCATCAGCAGGGACTTGCTGAGGTACATAGCAGAGCTGGTAAGAAACGTCCGCTCCGACGAGAGAGTTGAAGCCGGGCCAAGCCCAAGGGGTGGAATAGCCCTCATGAAGGTGGCAAAAGCTAACGCACTCCTAAACAATAGGGACTACGTGCTTCCAGATGACATCAAGGTCTTCGCGGTTGATGCCCTCGCCCACAGGATTATGATCAAGCCCGAATACGCCTTCGAGGGAATCAGTGGAGAGGAGATAGTCAGAGAGGCTCTCGAAAAGACGCCCGTGCCCAAAGAGGGCAGGAGTGGCTGATATGCGGAGGAACCTCGTAGGTTACATGCTCTGGGCACTCCTCCTGGGAACGCTCTTCCTGGCTCCCGGGATGATAAGCTTAGCTGTTATTCCGCTGACTGTTCTCGCACTGGCGACCCTCATAGATCCGCCGAGCGGTGTTACCGTCAGGAGAAAAATTTCAAAGCGTGAGATAAGGCTCGGTGACGAAATCGAGGTGCGTGTTGAGATCCGCGTCGAGCGTGGAATTGGAATCGTCGTGGTCAAGGACCCACTCCCGAAGAACGTCGCGCTAACGGAGGGAAGCAACACGGGGGTTTTCTTCAAAGGGCTTGGTCCGCTGAAGGCTAGCTACTCCTACAGGATACGGCCCATTATGAGGGGCTTCTACACCCTGCCAAAGAGTGAAGTGACCACCAGAAACCCCCTCGGGACGCGCTACCTCTGGGGGGTTTACGGGGAGGAGCTCAAGCTTAGGGCGGTTCCAAGGGTTCTCCGGAGCGTGCCCATTGCCGAAACGAGGAGGAAGGCAAGGATAAGCATTCCCGAGACCAGCTTCTCCATAAGGGGACCTATCTCAACGGACTTCAAGGAGATAAGGCGCTATCAGACCGGCGATCCAGTAAAGCTCATCAACTGGAAGGCAACTGCCAGAACGGGGCAGGTTCTCGTTAACGAGTTCGAGAGGGAGGGCAAGAAAACGGTGCTTTTCATCGTCGATGCCAGCGACTCAATGAAGGTCGGAACGGAAAGCGAGAGTCCCTACGAGCACGCCATGAACCTCGTGGCTTCGATGGCGTACCGCTTCCTCAGAAAGGACTACCACGTCGGTCTCTACCTGACCGGGGCAAGGAAGTTCCTTCCACCTGCAACTGGGCCGAAACAGCTCCACAAAATGGTGAAAACCATGATGGACTTTGAGAGGGTTCACGTTGAGGAGGAGGGCTTCGGCGACGCCGTGGAGAGGCTCAAGAGGATACTCCTTCAGTACACCCCCCTCGTCATCTACGTCTCCAACCTGCTGGAGAGCAACAAGAAGGAGGCCAAACGGGGAGCGCTCACAATCATGAACATCCATAGGGGGAAGACAAAGCCGGTAATAGTCGACATCTCTGTTTATCCGGCGCTCGATCCTGAGACGGGAACGCTCATCGAGATGGAAAAGAGGGCAGTTGTAAGGGAGCTCGAGGGAGTCGGGGCCTACATCGTCAGGTGGCTGCCCGGAGAAGAGGACATTGGTGAGATACTGAGCAAACTCCTGGGTGAGATAGGATGAGCTCAAAAACCCTCCTCACCCTCCTGAAGCTCGCGGTTGTAGGCCCTGCCATAGCCCTAACGGCACTTGCCTACTCGAGCCTATTCCCAGCGGAGAACAGGTACCTCATAATGGCCTCGATAGCCGCCATACTCCTCGGTCTTTTCCTGTCGAGCGGCTCCGCAGGTAGGGTGGTTTCTCTCTCGGCGATCCTCTACACCGTCCCATACACCATCTGGGCTTCACAGTTCCTCCCAATAGCGTTTCCAAAGGCATACAGAGAACTGAGCGAGACCATCTTTGCCAGCCAATACCTCCCCAATCTCCAAGCCATATTCCTCCTAATCGGCCTGAGTCTGCTGGCAGACTACATCGAGACTGCGGAGGAATGGGAGGAAGTGCTTGAAAAGCTCGGGAGGAGAGGAATGGGAATTCAGACCATGACCTACAGTGTTCCGATAGTCCTCGGCGCGTTGGCACTTTCGCTTGGCCTTTTGAATCTCGGGGAGGTTTCGGGTATCAAGATGAGCGCAATCCTCCTGCCAGTTATCCTTCTTGCCATCGGGTTAGCTATAGCCTACGGTTCCGTAGAGGGCGGGAAATACAGGAAAGTTGTGCTCGCCGTAGAGATTAGTTCCTCCCACGGAGGTGGAGAGGTGATAGTCCAGACATCGGAGGGAGAAAAAAGCTTCCCGATACTACCATCCGTAGCTTTCGAGTGGGATGTCATCAGGATAGAAGCAGAGCTGAAAGAGAGGCCTAAGGAAGTCTTTCTGAAGATGGGAGAGAAGAGAAAGCCCCTCAAACCCCTTATAGAGAGTGTTGATAGGGAGACGCTCTTTCTCTTGTATCGCGAGGAAAGTTAATATAACACGAACACCACAAGAACTGACGGTGAGTTAACGTGGAGAAGGAACTACCCAAGGCCGTACTCAGGCACCTTGAGCCCGGTGAGGAGGTGCTCTTTTCAATAAGGAAGAAGATCAGCCTGGAAAAACCCAAGTGGCTTCTCGTGACTGATAGGAGGATAATATACCTCGACGAGAAGATCCTCGGAAGATACGAGATGAAAGCTATCCCTTACCAGAAGCTGGAGCAGATAACGGTGAAGCTTGGAGTAATGTCCTCGGAGTTCATAATCCAGGGAGAAGAGAACATTACCCTCAGACTCGGCTGGATGAACAAGGAAGAGGCGAGAAAGGCCATAAACGCTATAAAGGACGCCCTCAACGCTATAGCCGTCGAACCGGTTTCCATCGACGTGAAGAAGGGCCTGACTAGCGAGACGTGGACGTTAAAGAAGCCTAAGGAGTTCATAACGAGAACCGTGCCTGCGGAAGCCATTGTCCAGCATCCGCCTGCCAAAAAAGAAGAGGATCCGCTCGAAAAGCTCAAGAAGCTCAAGGAGCTCTACGATATGGGCATTATTACTCAGGAGGAGTACGAGGAAAAGAGAAAGAAGCTGCTGGAGCAGATTTAGTTTTTCCGCTCCTTAATCCTCTTCATAAAGGGAGAAAAATCAAAGCCTGCCCTTTCTAAAGGCCAGCAGGAGCAGGAGTGCTCCGAGTATCACAAGGCCTGCATAAGAAATCCAGTCCAAGGATTCGCCCGGCATTTCTGGAGACGTTGTAGTCGGTTTTTCCGTCGGGACTTCTATGGGCTCCGTGGTAAGAAGAACCACTGAATTTGTCCTTCCGTAAAGGGTGATGTTAAGCGGCTCAAGCTCGCCCCATGGCAGACCCCTGTAGAGCTCGACCGAAAAGACCGTCCCGTTGGGGAGCGGCACGACTGTAAAGTAGTAGCCCGTACTCGACTTTATCAGCGGCCTCGGCTCGGCCAACTCCGGGAGGCTTCCCTTGATCCAGAGGAAGCCCGTCAGGTTGCTGCCATTGACGACTATCAGCGAGGGAACGTCCTCACTGGAATAGTAGCGCAGCTTTACGGTGTTGCTCTTTCCGTAACTCGTCTCAACGTAGACGGAAATCCACGAGTCCTCAGTTTCCACCTCAGGGACCTCAACAAGTATCTGGTCGTCCTCCCACGAGAGCACCTTCGCCTTCTCGCCGCCGATGAATACCTCTCCATCGTTTCCAAAGCCCACTCCGGCTATGAGAATCCTCTGGCCCGGCTGAGCTGTGTAAGGCGTGAGCGAGCCTATGAGAGGTTCTTTCTGCTCCCCCTCCACGTGGAAGATGTAGATGGAATTGCGCGGGAGTGTCACGCTTGCTCTACCATTTTCAACCACCATTTCGGCCCCATGGAGGGCATCGACGTATCTCCCATCGCTCCAGTCGAGCGAAAGCGTGAGGTTTTTGTCCGGACCCTTGTTCATGACCACAAGGAGTCTATGGGCCCCGAAGGCTCTCTCAAATGCCCAGACGTTGTAGTCAGCGTAGAGGGTTCTGAAGTCGCCGAAGGCTAAAGCGTCGTTGGTCTTCCTCAGCTCCGCAAGGGTTCTGATTATCCGCGCCGCCTCCGTTGTGTTGTTGAAGACCATCATGGGCCTGTTGTAGGGGTCGCCCTTTCCGTCCTTGCTAACCAGATAGCTCTCGTCGCCGTAGTAGATAACCGGAATGCCAGGAAGAGTCATTGTCAGTGCTAGCGCCATGTGGTAGCGGTCCAGACGATGGTTCTCGTTGAGGAAGCGAACGAGGTCGTGGCTGTCGAGGAAGTTGACCTGTTTGTTGGGATAAACAAAGAGTGAATAATAATCCTCGAGCTCCCTCGCGAGATCCTTCACGCTTCCCCCATAGGCGAAGGTTCTCACGATGTCGTTCCTTATCGGTATACCGAGCAAGGGAGAGACGTTCGAGTAGAGGTAGAAGTAGTACATATCGTCGGTTTTCTGGGGGCTGAGGGAGTAGTACTCACCGTAGATGAAGAGCGGCCTTTCAGAGCTCGAGTAGAGGCCCAGGTAGAAGCTCTCCAGCCATCCCAGATCCATATGCTTTACTGCGTCGATCCTGAAGCCGCAGGCGCCGGCCTCGACGAAGAGCCTCGCACCTTCCTTCAGGTATGAATCCACCCAGGGGTTGAGCTGATTGAAGTCGGCTAAGCCAAAGAGGTTAGCGTATTTGAGCTGAAAGCCAAACCAGTCGCCTATGTCCCCGTTGTGATGATATATTAACTCCTTACTGCCGGTGTAGGGGTTCACCGTTGCATTTTTGGCGTCGTAATAGTAGTTCGTCACGAGCGTTCCGTTGTCGTAGAGCGAGCCGAGTTCACCATCCGTCGCAGGGTTCGAGTGATTGGGGACGTAGTCAACGATGATGCAGATTCCCCTCTTTTCCGCCTCTTCAACGAGCCTCTTGAAGGTTTCCCAGTCACCGAAGTGCTCCTCTATGCGCTTATAGTCGTGCGTCCAGTAGCCATGGTAAGGAGCGCTTCTACCGGCCATCCTGTTGATGTTGTCGTTCAGGGGCGAGAGCCAGATCATCGAGACACCGAGGCTCTGGATGTAGTCGAGCTTCTCTATAAGGCCCTCCAGATCGCCGCCCCAGTAGAGGCGGTAGTTGGTGTGCATTGGATCGTAGAAGGGTTCGTTGTTGCTCTGGTTGCCGTCGTAGAACCTGTCTACCATGACCTGATAGATGACCCCACGCTCGGGGACGCTGTACGCTTCCACTGAGGGTAGGATGAGAAGGAGTATGAAAACCAGCACGAGTGCTCGCTTCATTATATCACCAGAAGTGATAAGGAAAAGGGCTTAAAAAAGTTCACATTCCGGCTATGTCTCTGAAGCGCAGGGAGATGTTGGAACCCAGTATCCCATCGTTCGCCGCCTTGAGAACCCTGAGTCTGTACTTGCCCTTGTCGGCGTTCCATTGGAGCACAGTGCTGGCAGTCTCCTCGAGGAGGTCTAGAAGCTCCGGTACTTTCTTCTCCATGACATCCCTGTTTATGAAGTAGAGCGCGAAGCGGCTCTTCTTCCCAACAAACATCGAGATATTACGGACGAGCCTTATAACTTCCTGCCTTTCAAGGGCCACGAAAAGCTTGTAAATGCCTAAGACGGGATTGCAAATGACATCTTTTGGTAGGACTTTCTCGTAAATTTTTTCATAATACTTGAAGTCCAGGGAGTACTTATCAACCTCAACCCTTCCAATAACGTTTCCCACTTCGCGGTTTCCGCCAATTTTTATTACGGGAGCCCCCATAAGATCGTCAGTGTTCAGACCCATAAGATAAAGTCTAACAACGTATTCGGCGAAGGTGTCAGAGATGTCGTCGATTAAAATAGGAGAACCTCTTTCCATGCACCTGCGGCACATAAGATACAGAAGAAGCTCGGGTGAGGACACTGAACTGTATTCAACCAGCACGGTCTCTCCTGGCCTGAGTTTAAAGAGTATCGAGTCAATTCCATGACCGACCATGCTTGTACCACCCAGCATATTTTTGACTACCGAAGTATAAAAGCTTACCGAGGGGATAAAGATTTCATATGATTTTGCCAATTGCTAGAACCCTGGGCGAGTAAAAGGAGCCTCTTCTGATGAGCTCTTTTCCAACGGCTCTTATTGAGTCCAGTAACTCAAAGACGTTGCCGACGAGCATGTTGTCTTTGAAGGGCTCAACTTTACCACCTCTGACTACATATCCAAGCTCAACCGTCAGGGAAAAGTCGCCGCTTATCGGGTTTGCAGTGTGCTCGCCGAAGACCTTCTTGATTACAATTCCCTCAAAGTCCTCCAGGCTTTCCTTTCCCGGCTCAACCACCACGTTGCTCGTCCCTATGTGGGGGACGGTTCTAAAGTCCCTCACTGCATTACCGGTGCTTTCCATGCCCAAAAGCCATCCATAGGTTTCGTCAAGGAGAAATCCCCTCAAGAAACCTTCCTCAACAAGCACCGTTTTCCTTCCCGGATTACCCTCGCCATCAAAGGGGTAGCTCCCGATCCCGTTATCAATTGTGGCATCGTCAGTTATCGTCAGCTTCTCGCTGGCAACTCTCTTCCCAAGCTCGACAAAGCGCGAGCGGCCGTAGTGGACATTGTCTCCAAAGAGGTTCTCTAGAAAGATACCCATTATGGCCCTGAAAGCCGGGGGCTCGAGAAGAAGCTCGCCTTCATACGGCCGAAACCTTTCCGCATCCCAGCTCATATCCGCATCCTCAATCGCCAGTTTTATTGCCCTTTCCAGCTCTTCAAACGACTGGAGCGAGCGGTAGGACTGGTAGTATGAGCCGCTCCCGGTTCTGGTTCCCTTCTTAACCGCGTATGTGCTCACGCTCATTCCGGTGCTTTTATCCTCCAGGAAAATTCCGTTGGAGTTCGCTATGCCATAGAAGTTCACTCCAAATGCCAAGGAGCCGGAGAGAGTGTACTCCTCCCTCCCCGCCTTCAGCTCGATCATCCTTTCGGCGAAGTTTTGCGCCATGGCATGGGCGTCCTCAAAAGGTATCTCGTCTATACGCTTATCATATAGACCCCTAATCTTGGCAGGCTTTTTCTCGGACGGGAAGCCCCTGAAGGGAACCTCACTGACCCTGGCGAGCTTTATCGTTCTCTTCACAAAGTTCTCAAGGGTCTCTATATCATGGCCGATGCCTGTTATATAGGAAAACCCAAGCCTGCCTTTATAACCGACCCTGAGACCTATTCCTGAGTGGAACTTCCTCTGGGAGCGCTCGAGCTTCTCGTTCTCTATCTTAAAGGAACCGCCACGACCTCTCTCCCAGTAAATCTCCCACTCAACGTTTTCCCGCTCCATGATTCTGATGAGTCTCTCGATCATCTTAATCCCCCCACAACAGCCCTCGTTAGAACGTGCGGCCCGCCATCGTCAACCGGAACCCACTGGCCCTTGCCGCAGTAGCCGGGGAACTCAACGATCAGGTCGCTCCCTATGGCACGTATATTCTTTAGGACGTCAAGTATCTTGCCGGATAGAGCGACGTCACGAACCTGCTCCTTTATCTCGCCATTCTCGATTATGTAGCCCTCTTTAGCTCCAAAGGTGAACGTTCCGTTGGCGGTATCAACCTCACCACCCTTGTCGCCTATCATGTAGAGGCCACGCTTAACCTCGCTCAGCATCTCCTCAAAGCTCCAATCCCGGGGTTCAACGTAGGTGTTGGACATCCTCGCGAGGGGCTGGTAGCTGTAGCCCTGAGCCCTGCCGTGACCGTTGGGCTCCAAACTCAGAACCGCCGCTGTCTCTCTGTCGTTGAGGTAGTTAAGGAGAACGCCGTTCTTGATTATCTCTACACGCTTCGCCCTGATCCCTTCGTCGTCGTAGATATAGGAGCCGAACTTGCCGGGCAGAGTTGGGTCGTCAACGACGGTGAGCTCCTCCACGGCTATTCTCTCACCGAGCCTCCCCGTCAGGATGCTCTCGCCCGTCTTTATAGCATCTGCCTCGGCCGCATGACCCAGAGCCTCGTGGATGAAGACGCCTGTAAGCTCAGGATCCATTATCACGTCAAACTCCCCGGAGGGAGGGGACTTCGCGCTGAGCAGGGAGATGGCCTTCTCCCTCACAAAGGCCGTCCAGTGAGTCAGATCAACCCCTTCAACCAACTCCCAGCCGGCTGCTCCCCCGAAGCTCTTCCAGTACTGCTGCATCTCACCGTTGCCTTTGGCCGTGACCGAAAAGCTCAGCCTTATCCTCGGAACTACCGTCTCTATCTCGCTCCCGAGGGAGTTGAAGTAGAGCTGTTCCTTTAGACCGTCCCCATAGGAAACGCTCCTGTTTGAAATGGAATCTCCTTTAAGGAGTGAATCAACCTCCTTGACAAGAGAAAGCTTGTCCTCGATGTCAACGTCCAAAAAAGATTGCTTGACCTTTATCTCCGCCCTGTCATTCACGGGATCGCCAAGGTATATCCTCGAGTCACCCTTCGAGAGCTTCGCTATCTTCATGGCCGTTTCTATCGCCCTCTCCACCCTGCTCATGTCATTGGCGCTTGAGAAGCCCCAGGCCCCATTGAAGGCCCTTACGCCTATACCGATTTCGGTGTTAAGAGCAAGCTCCTCAAGCTGAGAGTTCTGCATGGTGAGGTGTGAAGCGGTGACCTTGGTTATCCGTATTTCATAATATAATATACCGTAACGTCTCGCCAGCTCCTCAGCTTTCCTCATCAATCTCTCCATACTCTCACCAGAGGACATAAAAGGGAGAGCATTTATATTCGTTCCTATAGAGGGGTGAACCACAAGAGTTTAAGTGTTGGACATGGAGAGGCGTAATGAAATCCTCCACCGCATCCAAAGCAAACCCGGGATAACCTTCAGAGAGCTGGCAAGAGAGCTGGGAGTAGGCATAGGCGACCTGCAATACCACCTCTACAGGCTGGAGAAGGAAGGCAGGATTTTTTCAAAAAAGCTCGGCAAGAGGCGCTACATCTTCCCCAGGGGCTTCGAGAAGGAGTACCAGAAGCTTGTCATAGCGATATCAACGGAAACGAGAAGGAAAATCCTGCTCCTCCTCATGGAGGGACCCATGGGACAAAGCGAGATAGCAAAGCGCCTGAATCTCAGCCAGCCGACGGTGAGCTACCACATGGGAGAGCTGGTGAAGCTTGGAATAGTTGAGGCAAGACGAGAGGGAAAGAACGTGATATACACTCTCACCTACGACCCTGCGATAATAGCACGCGTAATAAGGGACTACCGCCCGAGCCTCTGGGAGAAGCTTGCCGACAGCCTGATAGACTTGCTCACAAGCGTGGGTGATGAGGAATGATTGAGACTGTCCTAGCAATTGTAGCAATAATCCTTGCCCTGGCTTTAGCCGGAGTGTCGCTCATAGCCTACAGAAAGAGCCACCTCCGCGCGGCGCTCTACCTTATAATCGCCTTCCTCCTGATGGCGATAAAGAAAATACTGGAGGCACTTCACTTGGCCGCGTGGATAGAGAGAGACATAAGCATAGCCGTGGGCGGACTGGAGGTAATCGTCCTGCTCCTCTTCGTCCTGGCACTATGGAAGCGTTAGCGGACGATCATGACGGGCGGCTCTATGGAGCCCACGATCTCCTCAAGCAGGCTTCCTATTCTCGTCTTTCCGCTCCTTCCGTAGGCCCCCATGACAACAAGGCCATACTTCCCAGAGTTCGCCTCCTCAAGGATTTTCTCCTTCGCGTTCCCCTCCACTATCCTGAATGAGCAATTTACCTCTTCCTGGTGACAGAGCTCAAGGAGGTTCGTCATTATGTCCCTTATGCTCTTCTTCATTTCCCTCCAGATCTCCTCCTCGAACTTCTGGACGTTTTT
The DNA here is from genome assembly GCF_012027415.1 of Thermococcus sp. GR6. Lineage (NCBI taxonomy): Archaea > Methanobacteriati > Methanobacteriota > Thermococci > Thermococcales > Thermococcaceae > Thermococcus > Thermococcus sp. GR6. Next base: position 460,370 of record NZ_SNUM01000002.1, on the reverse strand, counting down.
CAAATCCTGGCTCAGCATGCCCATATTGAAAGCAAGGGCCTTCGCCTCCCTTCTGTCGAGAACCGAGAAGAGGGTGACCTTACCCTTCTTTTTCTTGGCCATCGAGATAGCATGAAGCGCCGCCTTCTGACTCCACTTTGAGCCATCAACGAGCACGAGTATCCTCATCGTTCACACCCCTATGTACCTAATCCAGAGCAGGCCCATGCCAGCAGCAACCGTTGTGAACATTATGACCAGGCCTATCTTCAGGAAGTCCATGAAGGTGATTTTCACTCCCTCGCGGGAGGCTATACCAAGGACAACTATGTTGGCGGAGGCACCTATGGCCGTGCCGTTGCCTCCGAGACACGCACCCAAGCTTAAAGCCCACCAAAGGGGATACACGTCCATTGAGGTTCCCATCGACTTTATGAGCGGTATCATGGCGGCCGTTAGCGGAATGTTGTCCACTATGGCCGACGCTATCGCCGAGAACCAGGTCACCATCACGAGCGCCTGGCCGGTTGTGTGAACGTAGCCTAAAAGCCACTGGGCGACATCATCGATAACGCCGGTTTCCACGAGGGAGCCGACTATTATGAACAGCCCCATGAAGAAGAATATCGCCGTCCACTCGATTTTTTCGAGTATCTCCGTGGGCTCCATCCTGCTCCACATGAGCAGAACCGAGGCTCCAGTAAGGGCGACGACGGCCGGCGGTATCTCCAGCCTGTCGTGGACGAAAAAGAGCAGGACGACGCCGATTATCACGGTTACAGACTTTTTGAAAAGGGTGTAGTCCCTTATGGCCTCGTCCTCCCTCAGCCTCTCAATGGTGGAAAGAATCCTCTCCCTCTTCGCCTTGCTGGTCTTCATCTCATTCCTGTAGGCGAGGTAGATTATTCCAAGTGCGATGGCCAGATCGATGGCAGCTATTGGCCCCATGTTCAGGAGGAACTCGGTAAAACTCAGCCCTGCCGCGGAGCCTATCATTATGTTCGGGGGGTCTCCGATGAGAGTCGCCGTTCCGCCTATGTTGGAGGCGAATATCTCCGCCAGGAGGAACGGGATTGGGTTAACGTCCATGAGGCGTGTTATGTAGAGGAGCATCGGGGTGAGCAGCAAAACCGTCGTGACGTTATCGAGGACAGAGCTTACAAGAGCTGTGACAAATGAAAACAGGATCAGGACTTTCATCGGGCTTCCTTTTGCAAACTTGGCAGTTTTTATCGCTATGAACTCGAAGAGACCGCTCGCCTTGGCAGTGTTGACGATTATCATCATACCTATGAGGAGGAGAAGCGTTCCAAGGTCAAGGTACTCCGGGAGCCTCTCCCATGGGACAATGCCCAGAAAAAGGACTATCGATGCCCCAAAGAGAGCCGCTACAGTTCTGTGAACTCTCTCGCTGATTATGAGCGCGTATGTAAAGAGGAACACTGCAACCGCTATGATCACCTGCTCCATCGGCATCACCTAATAAATTATCGTTGGCTTAACCACGTGCTGGACTATCTTGAGGACGACCGGGCTGAGCGGGGACATCTTGGTTATCTCCGAGCCGTAGCCCCGTGAGATCACGAGGAGGTCAAACTCTTCGGCGAGTTTGATAACGACGTCACTCTTGCTCCCGAATATGTGCCTCTTGCTTACCCTCAGACCGATATCATTCAGGCTAGACGCTATTTCCGTGAGCATCTTCTCCCCCAACGCCCTTTCAGCGATCTTCAGTTTTTCGGCCTCAAGCTTTCCGAGGGTCTGCTCAATCATTCTGAATGCCATGCTCTCGGAGACGTAAACAAGTGTAACTGACGCCCCGGCGTAGGCCTCAAGCGTTTCGTAGAGCTCGGATGGAATCCCATGGGCAAAGCGGTCAATGGGAATCAGAATCGAGTTTATCTCCGGAAGAACGAACTCCTCAGGAAGGAGAAGGAACTCCCGATAGCGCTTCGTTATCTCTTCGTACCTATCGCCCGCGATGTTCTTGAACTTCTTCGCGATGAGTTTGCTGAAGATGTCCATAGCTACCCCCAACCTGGGAGGATAAAGAGGTGATTTAAGCTTTTTGCCGCCCATTTTAGAGGGTTGAACCACAAACGCTTTATTATGCCTTAACGAGCTAAAATCCGGGTGAGAAAAATGAAAAAGGCAGTAGTCTCGCTGCTGATACTCATGCTTCTGCTGCCGTTCGCGTCCTTCACAGCAGCTCAATGTCCCAGTGAAGGACACACGGTGATTCTCAAAGCTCCAGCCGTTTCAAGGACTGCCGAAGGAGAGCTCGTTGGCGTTGCCACGGACTTCGTCATAACAGTCGCCCCGGGAAGCGGACACGTCTACGTCGAGACGTGGCCGTTGGCGGAGGTGGACATGCAGGCGAGCGCGAGACTTGCGGCGCAGATAGCCGGAAAGGTTCTCGGCGTCGACATGAGCAAGTACGACGTTTTCATCCAGATAAAGGCGGATTCTCCAATCATAGGTGGTCCCTCAGCTGGAGGAACTATGACCGTTGGAATAATCGCGGCCCTTGAGGGCTGGCAGGTCAACCCGAAGGTCATGATGACGGGCATGATAAACCCCGACGGAACCATAGGACCCGTTGGAGGGATACTTGAAAAGGCCGCCGCAGCCCATGATGTAGGTGCGGAGGTATTTCTCATTCCCCAGGGCCAGAGGATTCAGTACGTTGAAGAGACCCAGAAGAGAGAAATCGGGGGAATAGTTGAGATAAACACCCAGACCAAGAAGGTCGACGTCGTCGAGTACGCCAAGGAGCGCTGGGGTCTTCAGGTAATCGAGATTAAAGACATCTACGATGCCGTTTACTACTTCACTGGCCACAGAATTCCAAGGCCAGAGGCTCCGGCCTACGTCAAAATAGACACCTCCTTCCTTAAGGAAGATGCACTGAAGGACTACGATAACACAACGGCCTACTACCGGGAGACCCTCGAGAAACTGAAGAAGAGCGACGTGAACTACGCGACGTACACGACCCTTAGGGAGGCCCTCAACGAGGCCGATGGAATACTGAACCAGTCAAAAAGCGCTCTTGACGACGGAAGGTACTACACCACCCTCAGCAAGGACTTCCAGGCGAGGATAATAATCCGCCACGTGGACTGGTACCTGGGTGTTGAGGGTCCCGAGGACGTCCAGAAGATTCTGAAAACCGTGGAGTCTCAGATAAACGCCTCCGAGAGGATAGTCTCCAACGTCACGATAAGGGGCACAACGATGCTCCAGGCAGTGGCCGCCGCCGAGGAGAGGGTTGAGCAGGCAAAGAGCATACTCGACGAGGCCTGGAAGTACTACTACAGCAATGACTACTGGAACGCCGTTGGGGATGCCGCCTTTGCGTATGAGAGGGCAAAGACGGCCGTATTCTGGGCCCGGCTCGGCGAAAGATTCGCCGGGGGCGATGTTATAAGCAGGGAAGTCGTCAAAGCCGTTGCGAGGGACTACATCGATGAGTCCAACCTTATAGTCACATACATAGAGTCAATGTACGGGACAGTCGGAGGAGACCTGAGTCAGAGCATAGTACAGGCGGAGCAGTACTACGAGGACGGCAAGTACTCTGCGGCACTGTTTACGGCAATGGAAGCCCGCGTACAGGCACAGGTATTCCTCGACACCCTCGGAATAGACAACCAGACCGTCCTCCTAGACAAGCTCAAGCGCATGAAGGAGGACGCCAAAGTTGCCATAGCCCTTGCCCAGAGCCAGGGCATAACGCCCGTGCTGGCGATAGCCTACTACGAGTTCGCCGAGAGTTACGAGGAGAATGGAAGCCCCGAGGACATTCAAACGGCTATGATATTCTACATGTACGCAAAGGAAACCGCTGGACTCTTCCTCAGCACACTACCGACACCAGTGAACGTTCTGCAGGACAACACCACGGGCATTCCCCAGATAGTGATTCCAACCTCAACGGACTCCAAAACTGCAACGAACTCAGCAACGTCAACATCAAAGGCTCTAAGCGACGGACTGATAATAGCGCTCCTCGTTGGATCGTTCATCGTCGGAGCGGCCGTTGGTAAAAAGCTATGAATAACCCGAGGGGAGAACCTTCACTCCCCTCTTCTTTAACAGTTTGACCTCCCATTCTGCAAGGCTCGGACAGACTGTGCAGCCCAGACGGTAGAAGCCTTCGTAATACAGTGGGTGCAGTTCGAAACCGCGCATGATAATGAAGAGCTGAACCATCATTCCACTCCAAAACTTGATGGGCATGACTTCAAGGAACTTTCCGAGGATATCGTTCTTCCTCTCGATGACTGGAGGTTTAAGCCTCCTCCTTGCACTCTCCCCATCGCGGTCGCCGACCACTAAAAGCGGCCTCTCAAACTCACCCGCCGCTTTGTAGAGCGCCTCCACCTTCTGCCTCGTGCACCAGCGGTTCCTGTGGATCGGCATGCCGAACTCATCGAGCGGCATCGGGACATCCACGCGGACTAAGTTGATTTTAAGTTTTCTGGCGAGCTTCTCAACGTATTCATCCGTGAGCGGCATCTCGTATTCCATTCTGACGTAGATAGCCGTGACGTCCCTGAAGACCTCACTGGCCAGTATCAGTGTGGCAGTCGAGTCTTTCCCACCGCTCCATGGGACGATGAGGTCATAATCCTCAAACTGCCGCAGGAAGGCCTTGCTCGCCTCTGCAAAGGTATCGATGTAATCTTGGTTGAGCTCTATCAGACTCTCAAGGGAAACGTCCTCCGGACATGGGCACCTCCAAAGAACCTCAGTCGGAACGCCGAGCTTTTTGCTGACCTCGGCAACTTTGTTCGGACCGGAGAAGTAGACCTCCTGGTTCATTAGTTTTCTAAGAACGAGGGAGTTTTCTCCCAGCTCAACGTCGAGAATGCCTTTCATCGCCTTTCTGAAGTCCTCGCCGAGAGCCAGGTAGATGTCATAGTCGGGGTTTATCTCGATGCCGAAGGGATTATCCGGATTGAGCCTGTAAGCGCCACTCCACTCGATTCCAAGTCTGAATCTGGCCTTTATCTCCTCCAGGTGGCCGTAGAGCTCATCGACGCGCATGTTTCTGACGCGCTTGGTTCTCAAGAGCCGAACGTAGAAGGGCTTTCCAGTCTCGCGAAGGACCGGCAAAACATCTTCCATCAAATCCTTCTCCTTCTCGCCGAAGAGCAGAATAGGAATGTAGGGGTCCCTCAGGAGTTCTTTGAGGGCATTCTCAACCTCCCCAAGAGTCCTTCCGCCGCCGAGGCCCGAAACCTTTAGAAAACCCCCGTAGTTGCGCTCGTTTATATACTGAAGGGCTTTGGCGTCTTTCCTTGCCCTGGCCATCACATGGAACATAGAAAAAGATTTTAGGAGAAGCTTAAAACCTTTGCCGCCGATGACGAGAACTCCCTGGACTGAGCCGTGATGAAGACCGGTTTCCTGAGGCTATGCCAGAGCTTTCAGGTACTCCACGTAGACCTTCTTAACCCTCCTCAGTGACTCTACACTCACCCACTCATCGGCGGAGTGCCAGTTCCCTCCGATGGGCCCGTAAACGATTGTTGGCTTGCCCAGATATGTTCCGAAGTAGTTGAAGTCCCCGACGCTTCTGCCGTAAGTTATCTCCGGCTCCCTTCCGAAGAGCGAGCCGTGGACCTTTTTGAAAAGGTTCACAAAGCGGTCGTTTTCCCTTACAGTGTAGGGCAGCATCTCGGGCGTTGGCCTCGGGAACCTCTCTATTTTGAGTTCGACCTTTAGATCGAGCCTCTCAGCAAGTTTTAGGAGCTCGCCCCTGACTTTTTCCCAGTCCTCACCAACGACAACGTGCCTGTCTATTATCGCCTTCGCATAGTCGGGAACGCTCAGACCGTCGGCGGTTCCTTCGATGTGGAGCGTGCAGTATGAGCCCGTGCCGAGCTTCCTGTGCCTCTTGAAACGTATCCTTGAGAGGTTTCCAACGAGTTTCCCAAGCTCCTCAACGGCATTGATTCCAAACTCCGGCCGGGCTGCGTGGGCCTTTCTTCCAAAGGCCTCGACTTGGATCACGAACCGTCCCCTCGCGCCGAGCATCAGCTTCTCGTTAGTGGGCTCGGCAACGAGCACGATGTCAGCATCACTAAGTTTTCCACTCTCTATGAGCCTCCAGGTTCCCCGGGAATAGCCCTCCTCGTCGGAGACGGCGGTGAATATGATGTTTGGCCGCTCTCTTCTCGGAAGCTCAGCTATCTCAATGAAGGCAGCCATGATAGCGGCAAGACCTGCTTTCATGTCCGCACTGCCGAGGCCGTAAAATCTATCGCCATCGAGCTCGCCCCAGGGATTCCTTGTCCAGCCCTTCGAGAGATTCACGGTGTCCATGTGGCCGTTCAGAACAACGGTGTGGCCCTTACCAGGGAGATAGACAATCACGTCGTCGCCAAAGCCTTCAACCGGGAGGAGCTCCACCCTAAAGCCGTGCTCTTCAAGAAACGAGGCAATAAAACGGGAGATTTCTCCTTCTTCGCCAAAGGGAGAGCGAATGGAGACGAGCTTCTTGAGGAGTTCGAACTCCATGATGGTCACCAAAGACTAAAAATGGCAAGCATCTTAAAGCCCTTTCTCAAACACTTTTGCTTGTGCAGGCAAACTTTGTGGGACAAAGTTTGATCAAAGGATAAACTTCTCACTAAACGGGCAGGAAATGAGTTTGCATCTTTTTTAAGCTTGCCAATTTAAAGTGAGTTTAATTCAAAAAGCTGGCAAGTTAAGAGGTTTTCCCCCTTAATGCCCAGAGGGGCATTATTTTGAAGCGTAAACCCTGAAGATTGACAATTTAAATGTAAACTCGCTTAGAAGTGGGCAACTTCAGAATGAGATGCCAACTTTGATCAAACTTTTCTGTCGAAAAGTTTGTTTTTTGGTGGACCGGGCGGGATTTGAACCCGCGGCCTCCGCCTTGCGAGGGCGGCGCTCGTACCAGGCTGAGCTACCGGCCCACTCCCGGTTATAGTGAACCTGATCCAGCTTTAAAAAGTTTTGGTTATATTTCGGGCATTCCATAGACACAACGTAGATGAAAAATAGACGGTAGAAGGAAAGGCCATCACTTCTTTAGAATCTCAACTATCTGCTCGGCGACCTGGACGCCGGCCCTCATCTGGGCCTCGACGGTCGAGGCGCCGATGTGCGGGGTGAGGACAACGTTGTCGAACTTCGTAAGCGGGTGACCTTCGGGCAGTGGCTCCTCCTCGAAGACGTCCAAGCCAGCTCCAGCAATCCAGCCCTCCTCGAGGGCCTTGACAAGGGCTTCGGTGTCTATAACGGCTCCCCTGGCCGCGTTGATAAGGATGGCGGTCGGCTTCATCAGCTTCAGCCGCTCCTCGTTTATCATGTGGTAGGTGGCATCGATAAGCGGGACATGAAGCGTAACAACATCGCTCTCCTTGAGAAGCTCCTCCAGGCTGACGAACTTTCCTCCAACTTCTTTGGCCCTTTCCTCATCTGGGTATGGGTCGTAGAGGAGGACGTTCATACCAAGAGCCTTTGCTAGCTTGGCCACGTTGTAGCCTATTCTGCCGAAACCGACTATGCCTATGGTCTTTCCTTCGAGCTCGATTCCCATACACTGCTTCTTGGCCCAAACGCCCTCGCGCATCTTCCTGTCGGCGAAGGCTATCTTTCTGGCAACGGCAAACATGAGGGCGACGACAAGCTCAGCGACGCTCCTGCTTGAGGCGGCTGGACTGTTGACGACCTTTATGCCCCTCTCCTTGGCGGCCTCAAGGTCGATGTTGTCGAGGCCGACGCCAGCCCTTCCGATAACCTTGAGCTTTGGAGCCGCCTCGATAACCTTCCTGGTCACCTTAGGCTTGCTCCTGACTATAATCGCCTCAACATCCTTGGCGAGCTCTATCAGTTTATCCTCATCTGGATACTCCTCGCAAACTACCTCAAACCCAGCGTTCTTCAAAACCTCTATTGCCTTCTCGTGCAGCGGTGCGGCAACCAAAACCTTGACCACATTCATCCCCTCCTCTTTATTGCCATGAGCATGACCTGATCGGAGGCGTCCTCAGCGCGGTCGGCTATGTCGCCAATTTTCGTCAGTATCTGGTTCCATACAAGTTTTGCATAGGTTGTGACAGTCTCGCTTTCAAAAACCTTGCCCTTAATGTCGTACTCAACTTCGTCAGCTTTCTCCTCGGCATCTTCAACGACCTTTGCGAGTTCTATGGCCCTGTCAACGTCGGAGTTGAGTGCATTGACAGCCTCGACAAGAACCTTGTACGTCTCGATGGCGGAATCCACAAGCTTCATGAGCTCATCCCTGAGCTCAAGCGGAACTTTCGGCTTAGCCAAAATGAGCGTGTGGGCAGCGCTTTCGGCAGCGTCTGCCACCTGGTCAACCAGCTCTGAAAGCCTGACGTAGTCACCCCTGTTGGCAGGAAGGAAAGCCCCCTCATAGAGCATCGTCTCTATGCTCCTCCTGAGCTTGTCAGCCTTGCTTTCCAGCTGATCCACTTCCCTCTCGAAGGCCTTAGCCCTTTCAAGATCTCCATTCAAGTAAGCAACCATAAGCTCCCTAAAGGCAACGAGGGACTCGTTGACAACCTCAAGGTGCTTTTCAATAGTATCAAAAACCCCACTTTCTTTTCCGCCAAATATGGGCATTTTTCATCCCCCACAATAACCTCGATTGGTGGGTTTATCTACTTTGCTCCTCCTTGGCCTTAATGAGCGCCCAGAGAAGCTCGTTCCTTGGAGCCTCAAGCCCCACACTCTTCGCGTACTCCACTATCTTTCCGTGAATGTAGTCAACCTCTGTCCTCTTTCTTCTCTTTATGTCTTGGAGGGTTGAGTTGTAGTTCTCACGGGTTTTCTCTATTGTGTCCCAGAGAAGCTCCAGTGGGTGGATCTCAAACTCTATCCCCAGCTGCCGCGCCACCATGCATCCTTCGCGCGCTATATCCACAGAGATGCCCTCGAGGTAGGGATCATCCTTCAGAGAGCCGTTCTTCACTTCGAGAACAGTTCCAAGTCCATTGATGACGGAGTTGACTATGGCCTTCGCCCACTTCCAGCCGATAACGTTCTCGGTTGTATGCGTTTCTATTCCGGCCCCGTTAAAAGTCTCCGCGACCTCTTCCACGAAGGGATGGGCTCCAGTAGGATACTTTCCTACGACCGTTATTCCCCTGCCGGTCCACTTCACTCTGCCCCACTCAACCAGCATGGCCCCATTGGTGGTTATTCCCCCCATGACGTTTGGAGTTATCTTCAAAGCCAACTCCTCGTTCCCGAGGCCGTTCTGTATGCTCAGCACCCAAGTTTCCGGGCCGATGCAGTTCCTTGCGCACTCCAGGGCAGTTTTAGTTGAATACGACTTTGTGGCCAGTATGAGAAGATCTGGGGGCTCTTCAGGAGCGTAGAGGCTTGCATTGGGATAAACTGTGAACTCCTCAACGCCAAGGACGTGAAGGCCGTTCTCATTTATCGTCCTCACCTGCTCCTCCCTGCCGATGAGCGTTACATCGTTTCCAGCCCTCGTCAGAAGGGCACCGAAAAGTGAACCTATCGAACCCGCACCGAGGACGTAAATCTTCATCTCACCACCGCAATCGTTTAAAGCCTCCCCCTTAAAGCCTTACCGATGAAGCTCAATGTGATTCTGGTCGAACCTGAGGGGCCCGCAAACATAGGCATGATAGCGAGAACGATGAAGAACTTCGGCTTCAATGAGCTAGTCCTGGTCAATCCCAACATCACTGAGGAGAGCTATCTCTATGCAGTCCACGCGCGGGACGTTCTAGAGAGGGCTGCCATCGTCGAGACCTTCGAGGAAGCGCTGGGACTCGTGGATCTGGCTGTGGGCACTACCGGGAAGCCGGGGAAGCGCTACATCCCAGACAGGGCACCCATGATGCCCTGGGAGCTGGCGGAAGCACTCCAGGGTTATTCAGGTAGGATTGGCATCTTCTTCGGGCGCGAGAGCATCGGCCTGAAGAACGAGGAGCTTGAGAGGATGGATCTAACGGTCACCATCCCGACAAGCGAGATTTACCCAGTCATGAACCTCAGCCAGGCCGTTGCGGTGATACTCTACGAGCTTGCCAAGGGCGGAAGGGAAGCTCCCCATCCCTCACTCGAACCGGCAACGCGGGAGGAGAAGGAGGCCCTCATCAGAACCTGGGAGAGGCTTTTGGACGTTCTGGATTACCCGAAGGACCCCGAGAGGAAGGAGGTTTTCGTCAAGATTTTCCGGCGCTTCATGGGGCGAACCATCCTCTACGGAAGGGAGGTTCACACGCTCATCGGACCCTTGAGAAAAGCGGCGTTAAGACTGGAGGAATGTGGAGATGCTGAGCGTTGAGCGCTTTGATATCGCGGGGGAGGAAGTCTGGATCGCGGTGATTTTCGACGAGAAAATTCAAGGGATTACCTTCTCCCTAGATGGGGAGGGATTTCTGAGGGAGAGAATCGCCAACATGGCGTTCTTCCTCAAGAAAAGGGGTGTCAATGTCGAATTAACCCTACTTGAGTCAGACTATCCCAGACTCGTCCGCGACGTCATTCTTGGAAAACTCGAGAACGAGGAGCTCCTTCCGGAGCTGGGTTTTCTGGGTGTAACATCCTTTGAGCGCCGTGTTTACGAATGGCTAACAAAAAGGGTTAAAAGAGGAAGCGTTGTAACGTATGGAGAGCTGGCAAAGACCCTTGGAACTTCCCCGAGGGCCATTGGAGGGGCTATGAAGAGGAACCCCTACCCCATAGTCGTTCCCTGTCACAGAGTCGTGGCCTGGGACGGACCCGGCTATTACACGCCAAAGCTCGAGTACAAGACCTTCCTGCTGAAGCTTGAGGGGGTGGAAGAATGGACAAGCTCAAAGCGTACCTGATAGGATTCTTAATTGCTATCATAGCGATAGCGGGAGCGATAATCTACAAATGGGGCTTCACCATGCTCTTGAGGGTAGTTCTTACCCTTGGATTCCTCGGCGTTACACTGACCCTGCTCTTCTTCACCGCGCTGACGTTCTACGCCGAGAGCTGGAAGTATGGAGCAATCTTGGCGATATTCACGGTGATAAGCGGCTATGGAACATACCTCAGCGCAACCTGGCAGAACCCTAACATAATCGCGGGGATAATAGTATTCTTCGTTGCAATTCTTGCCTTTGGCATATGGTACATCAGCGAGCCCGATCTGGGCCTGGCCGACCGCTTCCGCTCGGCCGAGAAGCTCGAGAGGATGGGCAAGTACAAGGCAGCAGCCAGAAAGTACGAGAAGGCCGGCAACTATCTGAAGGCCGCCGAGATGTACGAGAAGCTCGGCTGGATGGAGAGCGCAGCCTGGGCCTACGAGAAGGCCGAGAAGTACGAGAAGGCGGCTGAGATATACGAGGCCCTCTATGAGAAGGAGAAGGACACCTACTACCTCAAGGAGGCCCACGAGTACTGGAAGAAGGCTGGGAACATGGACAGGGCAGCTAAGGCCCTTGAGAAGTACGCCGAGGAGGAGCCCTGGTTCTGGGAGGATGTCGCTAAGCTCTACGAGGAGCTGGGCAACGAGGAGAAAGCTAGGGAGGCATGGGAGAAGGCCCTGGATTACTACACCAAGGAAGCACAGGAGGAAGGCGTCTTCTGGGAGGACGTCGGAAACATAGCGAGGAAGCTCGGAAGGGAGGAGCTGGCAAAGAAAGCCTACCAGAAGTTCCTCGAGTACTGCCTCAAGGAGGCCGAAGAAGACCCGATGTGGTGGAAGCACGTCGCTGAGGCCTATGAGTACCTCGGCGAGAAGGAGAAGGCCGAAGAGGCAAAGAAGAGGTACGAGGAGTACAGGACAAAGATAATAAAGGCGAACGAGGAGACATCGAAGTTCCCAGAGGAAGGGAAAAAGGGGTGAATTTTCATCTCATTCTTTTAATTCTCAAAACAGTCGCCAAAATGAGCACGGCTCCTATCAGAGCCCCCACCACTCGTGGTTCCAAGGAAATTGAATATGGGTTACCAGATGGGGTCTCAGTAATCACACGTGAGTGCTCCCAGTCCCACTTTTTGAGGAACTCTGAGTAGTTCTCGGGGCTGAGGTTGTACTCACAAGGGTCTGGACCACCGAAGGCCCATGCCGGATCTACCAGAGGCCTCATGAGCATGTACTCCACCCTTCCTTCCCTCATACTCACCATCGCTTGGCTTCGTACGTTTCCCAGCAGTATCCACAGTAGTAGTAGCACCATTTGGTAGGTAGCCATGTATAGACCATATCATCCCCAATGAACATATGAATCCGTTTGTAGCGAGCGGAGACGTTGAAACCTGCCTCCTCGTATTTCTCGAGAAAAGAAGTTTTGATGTATTCCCAGTCGTAGCTACTCAGGTTGAAGACGCCCACATCATACTGTTTTTCCTCAAAGCTGCGGAAAACTGAGTCCCCCCTTGCGGTTATTCTAACCAAGGTTTCATTGTCGTAAGGCTTAAAGATTACTATTTCGTCCCCGTTGAGGCTTAAGACTTCATCCAGAGTGCAGTTGTGACAGGTAATATCGACCCAATAGACGGGCTCATCGAGATGGACTAAATCAAATAGATTCAAAGCGAAAGCGTTGGGGATTGGGATTAAGAGAAGCATCAGTACAATGGCCTTTCTCAACATGGACATCCCCTAAATTTTCTACGTGATTGGATTTAAATGTTACTCAGGTAAAAAGAAGGTACATCAAGAGGAAAGACATCGCAATTACATCAGGCTGAAGGATATTTCTCCTTCCGGTATTTCTTCAGGTTTCCACGCCATAATGGATCTTCCCGCTTTTTCCATTCCCAAATGAGGAGCAAAACAACAAATGTCATCAAAAGAAGAACTCCAAAGGTTTTCTGCCTCTCAACATAGAGTATCCTGTAGAGGGTTGGGTGATGCCAGAACAGTTTGGATTCAAAAGAGTCATCGCAGGGATCTGGACATGCACCAAAGACCCAGCAAGGATCAATCAGAACCCGCTGCTGATATAATCTTACGCTTTCGTTCTTTTCCACAAGAGTGCCGTAAATCTCATCGTAACAACCAAGGGAGACTCCGCATTCTCCATGACACGCCTTTATTTTTGTCGTGAACATTGCATTGTACGCTGTAATCGAGGCCTGCCACTCCCGAGAAGAAAATGTTATGTAACCGTGGCCACCTGCGGCAGAAGGAACAGGAACACCAGAAAGACCGCAAGTCCCCGTTTCATAGGCATCTAAGAAAATATGGGAGAAAGAACTTAAACATTACGCTCATAAATCGTCATCGAAACTCGCCAACCTTTTTAAAATCCAGCCCGGATTTTTCTCAAGGTGATAGCGATGATGGGAATGAACCCAAGGCAGATGAAGAAGCTCATGCGCCAGATGGGCATCAAGATGGAAGAACTTGAAAACGTTGAGGAGGTCGTTATAAAGCTCCCAGACAGGGAGATAATCCTTCGTGACGTTTCAGCCATGGTGATAACCGCTCAGGGAGAGAAGAGCTACCAGATAGTTGCCGGCAGGGAGGAGGTAAGGCCAATCCTCAAAATTTCCGAGGAGGATATCCAACTCGTCATGGAGCAGGCGGGCGTTGACTACGAGACGGCAAAGAAGGCGCTTGAAGAGGCCGAGGGCGACCTCGCGGAGGCCATCCTCAAGCTCACTGAGGGCTGAGAAATTTTCCTTTTATTAAATACAAAGTAGAAAGGGAAATCACTCCGTTCCATGCTCTTTTTCAAAGGTCTCTATGGCCTTCATGAGCGGTATGAGGTGCATAAGCGCTGGACCGCCGGCCATGAGAACCGCGACGAGACCGGCCTCGATGAGCTCTTCTTTCTTAGCGCCCGCTTCGAGTGCCTTCTGGGTGTGGAGATAGATGCACCACTCACAGCCCTGAGCTATGCCGAGGGCAAGGGCAATAAGCTCCTTCTCCCTCGTTGTGAGGGCCTTGTTGTCAACAACCTCGCGGAGGAACCTAGAAAAGGCGGCTATCTCTTTCGGGTGCTCCTTGCCGAGCTTATCAAGGAGCTCCTCTATTTCCTTCAACTTAACCTGGACGTCCTCACAGTCCATGGGGATCACCGTATAAAGATTGCATTCCAGGTTTAAAGGCCTATCCTAAACTTTGGGTTGAGAACTACCTGCTCCAAAAGGATATAAAGGGAGAAACTGAGGCTCTGATGATGAGGGCAATAGGGGTCATCAGAAAATCCAGGCGCGAGAGGATAAGCCGGGAAGAGTTCGAGGAGCTGTTAAGGAGTGCCGGCTACGAGGTAGTGGCGATTCTCGAACAGAACCGTGAGGAGCACCCTAAGTACAACATCGGAAAGGGAAAGCTCGAGGAGCTCAAAGAGCTCGTGAGGGAGCTTCAGCCGGATAAGGTCATCTTCGCCAACAAGCTCACGCCAAGTCAGGCCTACAACCTCTGGAAGGAGCTGAGGGTGGAAATAATAGACAAGTGGCAGCTGGTTCTTGAAATATTCGAGAGGCGCGCGCATTCAAAAGAGGCAAAGCTCCAGGTGGAGCTGGCGAGCCTGCAGTATGAGGTTCCCCTCGTGAAGGAGGCCATCAGGAGAATAAAGCTCGGCGATAGGGCAGGATTCAAGGGAATGGGTGAGTATCAGACCCAGCAGTACCTTAAGCACATCCGCTACCGCATGGGCAAGATAAGGAAGGAGCTGGAGAGGGTAAAGGCGGACCGCGAGGTTAAAAGGAAGCGCAGGGAAGAGGTCGGCTTCATTCTGCTCGCCTTAGCGGGCTACACGAACGCCGGAAAGTCAACACTCCTCAACACTCTCGCGAGGGAGGAGATAGAGGCAAGAGACCAGATGTTCACCACCCTGGACACGACAACGAGGCGCTTCAAGCTCGGCGGTAAGAGGGTTCTCGTCACCGACACGGTCGGCTTCATTGACGGCCTCCCGCCGTTTATCGTTGAAGCCTTCCACTCCACGCTGGAGGAGATAGTTAAGGCCGATATAGTCCTGCTCGTTCTCGATGTGAGCGAGCCCTGGCCGGAGATACGGAGGAAGTTCCTGGCATCGCTCAACGTCTTGAGGGAGCTTAAGGCCTTGGATAAGCCTATGGTAGTCGTCCTCAACAAGAGGGACCTGACGAGCGAGGAGGACGTTAAAGATAAGGCTGAGAGGATAATGGAGATAGTCGAGGAGAGGGGGATAAACGTCTCCCGCGCCGTTTCCATCTCGGCCAAGTTCGGTCAGCTGGAGGAGCTTTATGGGGCGCTGGAAGAGGTGGTACTAACCCTGCCCAAGTATGGGGCCTTTGAGATAACCGTGAGGGAGCCTGAGAAAGTTCCTCAGGTCATGGCTCTGATAAATGCTATCGGTGAGGTTTTGTCTGTTGAGTACGGTGAGGAGACGAAAATAGAAGCCTACATCCAGACGGGGATGATAAAGGAGCTGACGAGGCTGGGGGTCGAGATAAAGCGGCTAAACCAGCCCCACCAATGAGAAAGCCTTGAAGATTCCAAGGGCGATGAATATCGCCGTCAGCGGCGTCGCTACCCAGCCGAAGACTATGTCCTTTATGACGGACTTGTCAACACCTTCTCCCGCGATGAGACCAACTCCTATGACTCCACCGACTATGGACTGGCTGGAGCTCACCGGGAGACCGAAAATATTGGCAAGGCTCACAGCTATTGCCGAACCGAACTGTGCTGCGAAGGCCGAGATCGGGCCGAGGGCGGTTATCTTCTTTCCAACAGTGTGCATCACCGCGTAGCTAAAAGTTAGAGCGCCTATCGAGAGCGCTATCGCACCAAAAATTCCGGCAACCTTCGGCTCCACGAAGCCGGCACCGACCAGAGGTCCAGATGCATTGGCGACCTCGTTGGTGCCGAAGTTAAAGGCCATGTACGAGCCGCCGAGTATAGCGAGAGCCTTGTAGAGGGCCTCAATCGTAGAGACGCTTTTTATGCTCGAAATAACCTTGGAATAGAACTTGTACAGGATTATCGCCAGAATCCCAGACAGTATGGGCGAGACAACCCACGCAGATGCTATTTTAACGAGCGTGTACCAGTTGATTGGAGCATCGACAGCAAGACCAACTCCTATAACACCGCCAACTATGGCCTGAGTCGTGGAAACCGGAAGGCCCTTGACGGTGGCTATCGTGACCCAGACGCCAGCGGCGAGAAGTGCTATTACCGCCATCTCTATCGTGAGGTAGCCTTCGGGGACGATGCCCTTGCCGACGGTTTTCATAACCTTATAGCCCTTCAGATAGGCACCCATCAGGACGAATATCGCTATGGTGAGGGTGGCTTGCCGAAAGCTGAGTATTCCTGCACCTACTGCTGTTCCCATAGCGTTGGCTGAGTCGTTCGAACCTATGTTCCAAGCTATGTAGAATGCCACTGCTATTGCTGCTATCACTAGCCCGTCCATAGGGACCACCTATATAGTCTATATATCTCCCTTTAGACTGTGGCTTAAAAAATTTTGCCAATGACTGCACGAACTTTTTTCGAGAAATGATGCCATAATTGTTCCATTGACGACTGACAAAGTTCATGCCTACCCAAAGACATCTGCCGAAGGCTGCTTAACCCAATACCGAAACTTAAATAAATGCAATAGATGAATAAGTTTTGACAAATTTAAGGAGGCAGGAATGATGATAGAGATTCGTTTTCACGGTAGGGGTGGACAGGGTGCAGTTACGGCTGCCAACATATTAGCTTCAGCCGCTTTCCTTGAGGGCAAATACGTCCAGGCGTTCCCGTTCTTCGGAGTTGAGAGGCGTGGAGCACCTGTTACGGCATTCACCAGGATCGACGAGAAGCCCATCAGGATTAAGACCCAGATCTACGAACCTGACATAGTCGTCGTCCTTGATCCGTCCCTTCTCGACACTGTCGATGTCACCGCAGGTCTCAAGGACGGTGGAATCGTTATCGTCAACACCGAGAAAAGCAAGGAAGAAGTCCTCGAGAAGCTCAAGAAGAAGCCCGCCAAGCTCGCTCTGGTCGACGCCACCACCATAGCCCTTGAGATACTCGGCCTCCCGATCACTAACACCGCCATTCTCGGTGCCGTCGCCAAGGCCACTGGCGTCGTCAGCCTTGAGCACGTCCAGAAGGCCATCCAGGACGTCTTCTCCGGAGCCCTCGGCGAAAAGAATGCCAAGGCTGCAGAAGAGGCCTTCAACAAGACCGTCATTTACGAGCTCTGATTCTCTTTCCTTATAATCCTTACAAGGGGTGAAGAGAGTTGAACACGTTGTTTGGTGAAAAGAAAGAAGGGGCCACCAAAATCGTCCTCAAATCCGTGGACGAGTATCCAGAGGCCCCTATAACCCTGGGAACGACCCTCATCAACTTCACTGGTGACTGGAGGACGTTCATACCAGTCGTTGATGATAACAAGTGCGTCAAGTGTTACATCTGCTGGAAGTTCTGCCCCGAGCCAGCGATATACATCCGCGAGGACGGCTACGTCGGCATCGACTATGACTACTGTAAGGGCTGCGGTATCTGTGCGAACGAATGCCCAACCAAGGCTATAACGATGGAGAAAGAAGAGAAGTGAGGTGTTGAGCATGGAGTACAAGCCGATTAGAAAGGTTGTGAGCGGCAACTACGCGGCCGCTTACGCCGCCAAGCACGCCCGCGTTGAGGTTGTGGCGGCTTACCCAATCACCCCTCAGACGAGCATCATCGAGAAGATAGCGGAGTTCATAGCCAACGGTGAGGTTGAGAACCTTCAGTACGTGGCTGTTGAGAGTGAGCACTCTGCTATGGCCGCATGTATAGGAGCTTCAGCAACTGGAGCGAGGGCCTTTACGGCAACCTCTGCCCAGGGTCTCGCTTTGATGCACGAGATGCTCCACTGGGCGAGCGGCGCGAGGTTGCCGATAGTTATGGTTGACGTCAACAGGGCTATGGCCCCGCCGTGGAGCGTCTGGGACGACCAGACCGACTCCCTAGCCCAGCGCGATACGGGCTGGATGCAGTTCTACGCCGAAAACAATCAGGAGGTTTATGACGGCGTTCTGATGGCCTTTAAGGTTGCTGAGACCGTCAATCTGCCAGCGATGGTCGTTGAGAGCGCCTTCATCCTGAGTCACACCTACGACGTCGTTGAGATGATCCCCCAAGAGCTCGTCGATGAGTTCCTCCCGCCGAGGAAGCCGCTCTACACGCTCACCGACTTCGACAACCCAGTCTCTGTTGGAGCCCTCGGAACTCCCGCTGACTACTACGAGTTCCGTTACAAGATAGAAAAGGCTATGGAGAAGGCTAGAAAGGTCATCAAGGAAGTTGGCAAGGAGTTCGGCGAGATGTTTGGAAGGGACTACAGCCAGATGATAGAGCTCTACAGGACTGACGATGCTGACTTCGTCTTCATGGGCATGGGTTCACTCATGGGAACCGTCAAGCAGGCCGTTGACATTCTCCGTGAGGAGGGCTACAAAGTCGGAGCAGCCAAGGTCCGCTGGTTCAGGCCATTCCCGAAGGACGAGCTCTACGAACTGGCCAAGAATGTGGAGGGAATAGCCGTCCTCGACAGGAACTTCTCCTTTGGCCAGGAGGGCATACTCTTCAACGAGGCCAAGGGTGTGCTCTACAACACCGACGCAAAACCGATCATAAAGAACTACATCGTCGGCCTTGGAGGCAGAGACTTCACTGTGAGCGATGTCAAGAAGATAGCAGAGAACATGAAGGCAATCATCGAGAAAGGAGAACTAGATGTAGAGGTGGACTGGTACCACCTTAAGAGGTGAGAATGATGGAGATTCCAGAGAACGTTAAGAAGAGGTTGAGCATTCCCGCGGAGGAGCACTTTTACGCGGGCCACACCGCCTGCCAGGGCTGTGGTGCCTCACTCGGCCTTAGGTACGTCCTTAAGGCCTATGGGAAGAAGACAATATTCGCAATTCCAGCATGCTGTTCAACCATCATCGCTGGTCCTTGGCCATACAGCGCACTCGACGCGAACCTGTTCCACACCGCGTTCGAGACCACCGGTGCCGTCATAAGCGGAATCGAGGCTGCTCTGAAAGCCAAGGGCTACAAGGTTAAGGGCGAGGACGGCATAATGGTCGTCGGCTGGGCAGGCGATGGTGGAACCGCCGACATAGGACTCCAGGCTCTCTCGGGCTTCCTTGAGAGGGGCCACGATGCGGTCTACATCATGTACGACAACGAGGCCTACATGAACACCGGAATCCAGAGGTCGGGTTCAACACCATACGGTGCCTGGACCACCAACACCCCCGGTGGAAAGGAGCACTTCCTCGAGAAGAGGCACAAGAAGAAGGTCATCGACATCGTCATTGCCCACGAGATACCCTATGCGGCTACCGCAAGCATTGCCTACCCAGAAGACTTCATAAGGAAGCTCAAGAAGGCCCAGAAGACCCCAGGACCGAGCTTCATCCAGCTCTTCGCGCCGTGTCCAACTGGCTGGCGCTCACCGACCGACAAGAGCATCGAGCTAGCCAGGTTGGCAGTCCAGACCGCCTACTTCCCGCTCTTCGAGTACGAGAACGGCAAGTACAAGATCAACATGCCGAGCACCAAGAAGGATCCCAAACCCATTGAGGAGTTCCTCAAGCTCCAGGGCAGGTTCAAGTACATGACCAAGGAGGATATCGATATCCTCCAGCAGTGGGTCCTCCACGAGTGGGAGAAGCTCAAGAAGCTCGCCGAGATCTTCGGCTGAGCTTTCCATCTTTACCCTAAAGGTTTAAGTGTCAAGTTGACAACTCACCCGAGGTGATATACATGGCCGAGAGTCCGTTTAAGGCCGACATTGAGAGGGTTCAGAAGGAGTATAGCGAAAAGATGACTCCGGGAGCGATTGTCTACCTCCCGGGAAGCAGTGTCGTGAACAAGACCGGAAGCTGGAGAGTTTTCATGCCGGAGTTCAACAGGGACAAGTGCGTTAGGTGCTATCTCTGCTACATCTACTGTCCGGAGCCAGCCATATATCTCGACGATGAGAACTATCCGGTCTTCGACTACGACTACTGTAAGGGCTGTGGAATTTGTGCAAACGAGTGCCCGACAGAGGCAATAGTTATGGTTAGGGAGACCAAGTGAGGTGGTGAAAGATGCCGATTAGGAAGGTTATGAAGGCTAACGAGGCTGCTGCCTGGGCGGCCAAGCTGGCCAAGCCAAAGGTTATCGCAGCGTTCCCAATTACGCCCTCCACTCTCGTTCCTGAGAAAATAAGTGAGTTCGTAGCCGATGGAGAGCTTGACGCAGAGTTCATCAAGGTCGAGAGCGAGCACTCAGCAATTTCTGCTTGTGTCGGTGCTTCGGCGGCAGGTGTTAGGACCTTCACCGCGACCGCTTCCCAGGGTCTCGCTTTGATGCACGAGATACTCTTCATCGCAGCAGGAATGAGGCTTCCGATAGTCATCGCCGTTGGAAACCGTGCTCTCTCAGCTCCGATCAACATCTGGAACGACTGGCAGGACACAATCAGCGAGCGCGACACCGGCTGGCTCCAGTTCTACGCCGAAAACAATCAGGAAGCCCTTGACCTCATCCTGATAGCCTTCAAGGTCGCCGAAGACGAAAGGGTTCTCCTTCCTGCAATGGTAGGCTTTGACGCGTTCATCCTGACCCACACCGTCGAGCCGGTTGAGATCCCAGACCAAGAGCTCGTCGACGAGTTCCTCGGCGAGTACGTGCCAAAGCACGCCTATCTCGATCCGGCCAAGCCGATAACCCAGGGTGCACTCGGATTCCCAGCCCACTACATGGAGGCCCGCTATGGCGTCTGGGAAGCTAACGAGAACGCTAAGAAGGTCATCGATGAGGTCTTCGCCGAGTTCGAGAAGAAGTTCGGAAGGAAGTACCAGAAGATTGAAGAGTACAGGACCGAAGATGCCGACATAATCTTCGTCACCATGGGCTCCCTCGCCGGAACCCTCAAGGAGTATGTCGACATGCTCCGCGAGAAGGGCGTTAAGGTCGGTGCCGCCAAGATCACCGTTTACAGGCCATTCCCAACCGAAGAAGTCAGGGAGCTCGCAAAGAAGACAAAGGTTCTCGCGCTTCTCGAGAAGAACGTCACTTTCAGCGTCGGTGGAGCCTTATTCCAGGACTTCAGCAGGGCCTTGGTCAACGAGAGTGAGAAGCCAAAGATAGTTGACTTCATCCTCGGCCTTGGAGGCAGGGACGTCACCTTCAAGGACCTCGATGAGGCCCTAGCAATAGCGCAGAAGGCCCTCACTGGGGGGGAGTTTGAGGAAGTCAACTGGATAGGACTTAGAAAGGAGATACTGTGAGGTGAGGAAGATGGCCGTTAGGAAGCCCCCAATTACCACTCGCGAGTACTGGGCACCTGGTCACGCCGCCTGTGCTGGTTGCGGCTGTGCAGCTGCTCTCAGGCTTGCCACAAAGGCCTTCAGCGAGGCCATGGAGGAGAAGTACGGTGATCCAAACGCCTTCGCTATAGCCCAAGCCACAGGATGTATGGAAGTCGTCAGCGCCGTCTTCCCGTACACCGCCTGGAAGGCCCCGTGGATCCACGTCGCTTTCGAGAACGCCGCCGCAGTTGCGAGTGGTGTCGAGGCCGCCTGGAAGAAGGTCGGCAGGAAGGGTAAGATCCTCGCTATTGGTGGAGATGGTGGTACGGCAGACATTGGTATGCAGGCCCTCAGCGGTATGCTCGAGCGCTGGCACAACGTCGTCTACCTCATGTACGACAACGAGGCCTACATGAACACCGGAATCCAGAGGTCGAGCTCAACCCCCTACGGTGCCTGGACGACCACCTCACCGCCAGGAAAGCTCTCCATCGGTGAGGACAAGCCCAAGAAGTGGGTTGCCCTCATCGCTGCCGCCCACCAGATCCCGTACGTGGCAACCGCCAGCGTCGCTAACCCCTATGACTTCATCAAGAAGATGAAGAAGGCCGCTAAGGTCGACGGCCCGGCCTTCGTCCAGGTCCAGTGTACTTGTGTCCCAGGCTGGCGCGCCCCGCCGGAGAAGAGCATTGAGATCACTAGGCTCGCCATCGAGACCGGTGTTTGGCCGCTCTTTGAGATCGAGAACGGTGACTTCCACAACATCAAGATACAGGCACCGGGAGGAGGCGCCAAGGTCAAGCGCGAGGGTGGCAGGATCGTTGCCATCGAGTTCAAGAAGCCCATCGAAGAGTACCTCAAGCTCCAGGGCAGGTTCAAGCACCTCTTCAAGCAGCCCGAGGCCATCGACATAATGCGCGAGCAGATCAAGGCCATGTGGAAGGTTCTTGGCGTCGATGTCATCCTCCCGAAGCCGGAGGAGTGACCTCCCTCTTTCTTCTTCTACCAATTTCTGCTTTCACCTGATGATTGTTCTACAAAAATGACCCATAAGGGTCTCTTTTATAACAAAACTTTTAAGCTCTTAGGAAAACCTAATCCGGAGGTGGTTAAAGATGACTATCAAAACTCCCCCCACCCTGAACATAGCGGGACTGGGTGCTGACCCACTCACTCAGAGGATAAACGAGAAGCAGAAAAAGTGGAAGTACAAAATAGCCGTTCTCAGCGGTAAGGGTGGTGTCGGGAAGAGCACCGTTGCTGTCAACCTCGCCGCCGCCCTTGCAAAGAAGGGTTACTTTGTCGGAATCCTCGACGCGGACATACACGGGCCGAACGTGGCAAAGATGCTCGGTGTAGAGAAAGCCGAGGTTCTGGCAGAGAGAATGGAAGACGGTAGATTCGAGATGATACCCCCGATGAATGACTTTCTCGGCCAGACCACGCCCATAAAGGTCATGAGCATGGGCTTTCTCGTCCCAGAGGACCAGCCGATCATCTGGCGCGGAAGCCTCGTTACCAAGGCGATAAAGCAGCTCCTCGGAGACGTCAAGTGGGGTGAGCTGGACTTCATGATAATAGACTTCCCACCGGGAACGGGCGATCAGATACTCACGGTCACCCAGACCCTCCAGCTCGACGCGGCGATAATCGTCACCACACCGCAGGAGGTCGCTTTGCTAGACACAGGCAAAGCCGTCAACATGATGAAGAGGATGGAAGTGCCTTACATAGCAGTCGTCGAGAACATGAGCTACCTCATCTGCCCGCACTGCGGCAACGAGATAGATCTCTTCGGTAAGGGTGGTGGAAAGAAGCTCGCCGAAAAAGAGGGCGTTGACTTCCTCGGGGAGATACCAATAGACCTCAAGGCAAGGGAAGCCAGTGACACTGGCATACCGATAGTCCTCTACGAGGACACCGTGGCCGCCAAGGCCTTCACGGAGATAGTTGACAAGCTTATCGCCAAGCTCGAGGATATGAAGGGCGAAGAGACCAAGGAAGAGGGCAGCGAGGAATCGAAGGAAGAGTAAAGCCTTTAAGCCCTTTTCTCTCACTTC
Source organism: Thermococcus sp. GR6 (assembly GCF_012027415.1). Lineage (NCBI taxonomy): Archaea > Methanobacteriati > Methanobacteriota > Thermococci > Thermococcales > Thermococcaceae > Thermococcus > Thermococcus sp. GR6. The sequence goes on along the minus strand of NZ_SNUM01000002.1, from coordinate 437,082 downwards.
TTTATCGCGGCCGAGGCCGGCAGACGCCGTTGCCGTGAGGCCGCGCTGGGCCAGGCTACATTAACTTTTTAACCATGTTTGGGTATCTCCCTGGGAGGGATATGATGAAGCGAACCCTTGTTCTAATAACCCTCATCATCCTCATGGCTCCCCTCGTTTCTGCCGGTGAGCTGACATACTATCCAAGTCAGGGAGCTTTTCAGGCTTTTCTGGACTCAAACTCGACTTACACTGTGGTTGCCGGAAACGAGACCTGGGCAAAGGCCTGGGCGTATTACGTCGATGAGAAGCTTTCAACTGTAAAGGAACACGGAAACGAGACGCTAGTCCTTATTGGGAATGTTTATAACAACCCCATGATGATGATCCTCTGGCCCCAGACCGGCCTTCCCGAAAACCAGTCGCTTCTGCCCGGAATCATCGTTCTCAACCACTCCGTTATCATAACCGGCTCCGAGGACAACATCTACCTGACGGAGCGTGCTTTTGAGAAGCTTTGGAATCCTCCACTCGAATCAAAGGTCGGCTTTGTGGTACTGCTCGTCATTATAGCCTGGGTCTTCTTGCTCACTCTCCGCAACGATAAGAGCCATGCCGGCAGCTTCTACAGCCTGACCCTCTCCCTATTCATGCTGTGGTATCTCACTGCCCCTATTCCAAAGATGAGTGAGGTTTTTCTTGAATACTTCTTCCAGGGACTCAAATTTGCCGTTGGGGGCTCCGTGGATTCTCCGTTAGGGGCAATGTTGGGTGTACTATTCAAGATAGTTCCACCCATCGAGGAGAATCTTGTTTTTGCCCACTGGGTGCTTATCCTTCTGCTAATATCATTCTCCTTTTATATCTCGCCAAAGCGCGCCCGCGAGTTGGGCTTCATAGTCTTCGGCCTCACCTTTGCCTCGCCAATGTTCAGGGACCATCTCCACCACATTGACGGGAGCGTCCTCGGCCTGACATCTTTCCTCATCACGCTGGCAATAATAAGCAACGTGACTTTCTCGCCGGAGAGAGTAAAGGCACTGCTGCAAACGCTGGTTCTGTCTCTGTTCACCCTGCTCACGATAGCAATAAATCCGTATCTCCTCCCAATTCCCGCCATCTTTGCGCTGGCCTTCCCAAAAAGGCATCTAAGAAACTATGCTTACTTACTTATGAGCGCACTCGGCGTGGCCCTCATGTATACCCAATTCGGCTTTCCCGTAAACATACCCAGCCACATGACTCCGGAGTGCTGGGACTACATAGCCAAGTTCTTTTTCAATACGGCTCTGGCGATCCTGGCTATAGCCTACGCAGTAATTTACAGAGAAAAAAGCATGAAAATGAGGGGCCAGACGCCCTTTCTCGCGATGTTGGCGGTCTTTTACATTCCCCTTGCGCTGTTCATCCCGGAGATACTGCCCTACTGCTTCGTAATCCTCGCATCCCTCACGGCGAGGATGCTCTATGGGCTCACTCCTCAAACTTGATGGCACCTATTACAGCACCCTTAAGGTGCGGGCCGATTTCCTTGATTATTCCCGGTGCCTGAGTGCCCTTCTTGAGTATCAGGAGCGTCTCCATCAATCCGAGCTCCTCCATGCGCTTGACATCCCTGCCGTGCCCTGTCCTTATAAGGGCCTTTTCGACGTTTTCGCTTATTGTTCCTGTCACGAAGAGCTTGTCGTGGCCGTCGCTCAGCCAGGATTTTATGCGCTTGAGCTGAGCATCGCTGAAGGCAAGCTCAACCTCTCTCGCGCCGAACTCGACTCTAGTGACCGTAACCTCAACGGGAAGGTTGTCAACCCAGCCGAACTTCCTTATCATTTCCCTGACCGGCATCTCTCCAAAGGTCTCCTTGAGGTAATAGAGCGGTAGAAGGGCATCCTTAGGCTTTGGAGTGAATATTCCAATGTCAACGTAAGCCCCGTAGCCGACTTTTCCCAGGTCTATGAACCTTCCCCGGTAGGTTTTGCCTTCTTCAACGGCCTTAAGTCTGTAGGGAATCTCGCCGAACTCCTCCCTTACGAGGTTTGCTGAGATTTCCTCGTCCTCACCGTTGAGACTTACCTTGACCCACTGCTTCTTAACCGCTGAGAGCTTCCATTCAACTTCCAGATCACCGAGGAGGGCCTTGAGCTTTTTATCGAGCTTCAAAAAGCCGCTCCTGTCCCCGTAAACCTTCTCCAGAATAACTACTTCCTGCATTCTCACCATCCCCGAAGTTCATCAAACCAAACCATTCAAACCTACTTCTTCGACTTCCTCGGTTTCTTCCTGAGGCCGAGCTCGATCTCGAGCTCCTCTATGCGCCTCTTAAGATCCTCGACGACGACGGTGTTATCGTACTGCATGAGCATGTTGCCACATATCGGACACTGGAACTCGTACTCCATGGCCTCATCGAAGGTGAGCTTCGGATGGCCTGGAGTGCCACAGTGGTAGTAGATCTCGCTCGTCTCTTCCTCAAGCATCTCTTTGAGCCTCTTAAGCTCGGCCATCTTTTTGGAGCGGATTATCTCCGGAAGTCTCTTGGTTTCGAGACGCCAGTAGTAGTAATACCAGCCGGTCTCCTTGTCCCTTATGCGCTTGAACTCTGCCAAACCCTGGTCGTAGAGCATGTAGAGAACTTTCCTGACGGTGTTGACCCGGATGCCAGTCATTTCCGCGAGCTCCTCATCCGTGGATTCCTTTTTCTTCTCGAGAGCCTTAATTACCTCAACAGCTTCCTCTCCACCCATGTCCATAGCGAGTTCCAGGAGCTCCTTGTTCTTTCTCCTTGTCACAATAACGACCTCCAGAGAATATTTGACCACCCTGGGTTTAATCCCCAATGTTTGTCCAATAATAGACTATATGGCCTGGAGTATATATAGGTTTTTGTCATATTTCCAACGCCGATGAACAGAAAAGAACGTTGGGTAAGAATCAATCGGTAAAGTACTCATCAAGCAGCTCCTTAGCGGAGGGCTTGTAAAGCTCTATTACCTCAATGTCCTCGATGACGTTGCCTTCCCTGAGTTTGAGCCTGACTTTACCACCGTAAACCTGGAGATCATCGAGCATGCCGTATATTGCGTCCTCAGCTTCCAGCGGACTTTTAAACTTCATGATATATTCTCCGCTCTGGTCGATGAGTTTAACCCAATACTCGTTCTTCCTCTTGAATGGCCGGGTAATCTTTGGTTTAAAGTTGTCCACTACGATTTCCAAACTGAGTCACCTCCGAAATCGGGGTTCACTGCTCTCTTAACCATTTGGGGTTCAATCTTTTAAGGGTTTCTAAAAAACTTAGGTCAGGGGCTAAGGCCCAGACTCGGAGGATTCACTGGACTCGAAATGGCAGTTCAAGGCCAAGTTCCTCAGCAACCTTGACGACCTTTTCCAGAGGAATTATGGCCGTTCTTGCACCAACTTTCTGAACAGTTAGGTAAGCAAGCAACATCCCCAGTTTGGCAGCATCCTTCAGCTTCCATCCATTGAGAACGCCGTATATCAACCCAGCGTCGAAGGAATCACCTGCACCGGTAGAATCGACGACCTCTGCGCTCAGCCCCTTGACTTCGCAGATCTCTCCGTTTTCATTCCTAATCAATGCACCTCCTCCGTTGAGAGTTACGATAACGTTTTTCGCTCGAGCTTTGGAGAGGTCGAGCTCACCGAACTTCCTCCTGAACTCGTCTTCGTTCATTAGGAGGTAATCAACCTTCTCCTCGATTTCCCCAGGAAGATGTGCTTCCCCTATGTCCAGAGAAACGGTTATGTCCCTCTCATGTGCGAAATTAACTACCTTAACTATGACTTCGGGGGGATTTGAAGAGAGATGGATGTGCCTTGTCCTAGCAAGGTAGTCAAAATCGACCTCCTTCATGAGGTTGGCGCCGGGGTACTTCACTATCCTCTTGTCCTCTCCGTGTATCATGGCGACTGCTATCCCCGATGGAGCATCGACGACTCGTATACCACCCGTGTCGACGCCTATCCGTCTGAAGTAAGAAAGGTGCGCCTCACCTATCTCGTCCCTCCCAATGGCACCGAGAAAGCCCGTTTTCAGCCCAAAGTGGGCCAGCCAGGAGATCGTGTTGGCTGCTGCTCCGCCCAGACCGAAAAAGGCCTTCTCAGCACTTACCTTCTCATGAAACTCCGGAAAACGCTCGACGAGCATTATGATATCGTAGTTAAGGTTGCCGATTCCTATCACGTCGAACCCATCGTCCATCACACTCACCTCTGAAAAGTAGGATATGGGTGCCCCCGTTAATAACCTTGCGGTGCTCTAAGAAAGAAAATCCATAGTCCTCATGTAGGGAAAGATTTAAATATCCATTCCTACCCACATGTGAGTAAGAGGTGGACAAAAATGATGCTCATACTCGAGGCCTATTTCAAGAACTATCCTGCCAGAAGGAAGGTTGCGGAGTTCCTTTTCGAGAACGGCCTCAGCGTAAAGAACGGGAAGATATACCTCAGAGACGTTGAGGTGCCAATAAGCGAGCTGGCAAGAATCATTGGCGTCAACAGGAAGATAGTCTATCACACAATAGAGTACATCGAAAAGACCTATCCACTCAAGCTTATATTCGAAAAGCTCAATCCACTGCCAAGCCTCATAGACGTCGCTCCGCTGATGGGCTGGGAAGTGCTCGAGATAGAGCTGGAGAAGGACGCTTATTTAACCGGATTTTCAAAGGTTCTAAAGTTACTAGCGGAGAACAAGGTCCCAGTAATGGAAGTCTTCAGCAGAAACCTCCGCGAGGAGCCGAGCAAGCTCTACATAGTCATCGACGGAACGCTACCCGTAGAGGTCTTCATGAAGGTCAAGGAAATGGAGGGCTTCAAGAAACTCATCCTCCACACGCCGGAAAAGGACAAGGAAAAGTTCGTCTGCAACTACTGTGAGGTCAAGTACTGCCCCAAGAGGGTGCTCCTCGAGAGAGTCGAGGTCAGCCAGTGACCTTGAAGCCTTCCAGTCCTTCAGGTTCTTCCCATTTTACCTCCACTCTGGTTACCCTCGCCAGAGATGGTCCTTGGTGGGCCCAGCCTATTAGAGCCTCAACCCTCTCAGGGTCGCCCTCCACTACAGCCTCCACGGTTCCATCGGGCAGATTCCTAACCCAACCACTCACGCCCAGCTTTCTCGCTTCCCTCTGCATGCTCCATCTAAAACCAACTCCTTGAACGCGGCCGTAGATTTTAAGGTGTGCCCGCACCCGCTCCATACCACATCCCAACGATACTAACCCCACAACCGATTTAAGCTTATCCGTCGAAAGTTCACTAGGAGGTGAGATAATGGAAATGATACTCGTTTACACAACATTTCCGGATTGGGAGAGCGCCGAAAAGACTGTTAAAACTTTACTCGAGAAGAAGCTCATCGCCTGCGCCAATCTTAGGGAGCACAAGGCATTTTACTGGTGGGAGGGAAAAATCGAAGAAGATAATGAAGTCGGCGCGCTCCTCAAGACGGATGTGAGCAAGTGGAAAGAGCTGCGGGAGACGATAAAGGAACTTCACCCCTACACCGTGCCGCTAATAGCGAGGATAGACGTCGACAAGGTGAACGGGGAGTACGCGAAATGGCTCGAGGAAGTTCTGGGGCAATAAGGAAGGTGAAGCCCCAGATTAGGGTTGTAGGTTTTGACGACGGAACCTTCTCCTTTTCTTCAAAACTAGAGAGGGAAAAGACGATTCTAATCGGCGTCGTCATGAAGGGCTCCCAGGAGGTAGTCGGCGTTCTCTCGCGCTGGATAACCGTCGATGGGCTAGATGCGACGAACGCAATGATAGACGCCGTTAAGAGCTCACGCTTCAGGGATTTGAGAATCATCATGCTCAAAGGGATAACCTACGCGGGCTTTAACGTTGTGGATTTGGAGATGCTCCACCGGGAGACGGGACTTCCAGTGATAGTCGTCGTCAGGAAGAAGCCAGACTTGAGAGCCATGGAGAAAGCCCTGAGGAAGCACTTTTCTGATGCTGAGGAGAGGATAACCCTACTAAGAAAAGCGCCACCTCTGGTGGAACTAATCCCCGAAAGGCTCTACCTCCAGGCGGTCGGCCTTGACTACGAAAGGGCTACTGAGGTGGTCAGAGTAACCACAAAAATCGGGCTCACTCCAGAGCCCCTTAGACTGGCCCACATGATAGCCAGTGCCGTGATGAGAGGCGAGAGTACAAGGGAGTAGGTTTATAAGCCGGGAGGAAAAGGAAAAATCGACCGATGATGGCAACAGGGTAGCTACCGAAACTTGATGTGGAAGCCGTTCCAGTCTGAGGTCTCATTCACACGGAACCAGGAGCACCGGGATTTTTGAATCTCTTATAACCCTCTCCGCCGTGCTCCCAAGGAGTAGATCCTTTATGAAGCTCCTCCCCTTCTTGCCAATAACTATAAGTGTGGCCCCCTTTGCCAGGGAGGTTCCTATTATGGCCTGAGAGGCAGGACCCACGAGAACCTCAAGTTCAAACGGCGCCTTTATTCCCTTGGCCGACTTCTTGAGGTTCTTCTTGGCAACATCTATGTTGTGTTCGAGCTCTTCGACCTTACCGTAATCAACGGAGTGAAGGAGTATACCTTTATCCACGAGTTCCTCGAACCCCTTGACGATCTTTATTATCCTTATTGAGCACTTGGAGAAGTCCAGCGAGACGAGGGGACGCTTAAAGATTTCGGCACAGTCGACGGACAGCTCGAATTTATCGTCGCTCTTCAGGTACTTAAGGAGGAGAACTGGTCTTTTGGTGGCTCTGGCGAGGTTCGATGCAGTGCTGCCAACGAACATTGTTCTCCAGATATTCTCGCCCATGCTCGGAATAACTACTAGATCAATATCGTTCTCCTCGGCCACTTCCGCGATCTCTATCGAGGGAATACCTATCCTCACAATTGGATTTACCTTTACTCCTTTCGTCTCCAGCTCTCTAGCGAGCCCATCCAGCTTTTCGCGGTAAATGTCTTCCAGCTCGAAGGCCTCAAACTCGGCGACAGTTATGTCAACGACATGAATGAGGTGGAGCTCCCTGACTCCCAAAGGGAGCAGCTTGGGAATACAGTTCCGCAGAGCGTGGAGCGAAACGTCGGAAAAATCAGTTGGGTACAGAATCTTCTCAAACATTTGGATCACCTTAGTATCATATTGTTCATCAATGTTTATTACAGTTGCTCCTGGATTGGAAAGGATTATAACGCTCAGAGCGAATTTTGAGCGGTGATACTCATGGCCAAGAGAGTCCACATCTTTGACTGGCATAAGGAAAATGCCAAGAAGGTTGAGGAATTCGCTGGATGGGAGATGCCTATCTGGTACTCGAGCATAAAGGATGAACACCTCGCCGTCAGAAACGGCGTTGCCATCTTCGATGTCTCGCACATGGGGGAGTTCATTTTCAAGGGTAAGGACGCGCTGGAGTTCCTCCAGTACGTTACTACCAATGACATAAGCAAGCCCCCCGCGATAAGCGGAACCTACACCCTCGTCCTTAACGAGCGCGGAGCTGTGAAAGACGAGACCCTTGTCTTCAATATGGGGAATGACACCTACATGATGGTCTGTGACAGCGATGCATTCGAGAAGCTCGAAGCCTGGTTCAACGCGATAAAGCGCGGAATAGAGAAGTTCGGGGAGCTCGACCTTGAGATTGATAACAAGACCTACGAGATGGCAATGTTCTCCATTCAGGGACCGAAGGCAAGGGATCTGGCAAAGGATCTCTTCGACATCGACATCAACGAGCTCTGGTGGTTCCAGGCCAAGGAAGTCGAGCTCGACGGCATAAAGATGCTCCTCTCAAGGAGTGGCTACACCGGCGAAAACGGCTTTGAAGTCTACTTCGAGGACGCCAACCCATACCACCCCAATCCAGAGAAGAGGGGCGAGCCCGAGAAGGCCCTCCACGTCTGGAAGACAATACTCGAAGCCGGCGAGAAGTACGGCATTAAGCCTGCCGGACTCGGCGCCCGTGACACCCTCAGGCTTGAGGCTGGCTACACACTGTACGGCAACGAGACCAAGGAGCTTCAGCTCCTCAGCACCGACATCGACGAAGTTACCCCACTCCAGGCAAACCTTGACTTCGCCATATTCTGGGACAAGGAGTTCATCGGAAAGGAGGCTCTGCTCAAACAGAGGGAGCGCGGCATTCCAAGGAAGCTTGTCCACTTCAAGATGATCGACAAGGGAATCCCAAGGGAGGGCTACAAGGTCTATGCCAACGGCGAGCTTATCGGCGAGGTCACGAGCGGAACCAGCTCACCTCTCCTCGGCATTGGAATAGGCATTGCCTTCGTTAAGACGGAGTATGCCAAACCTGGCGTCGAAATAGAGGTTGAGATAAGGGGCAAGCCCAGGAAAGCCGTAACCGTTGCTCCCCCGTTCTATGACCCCAAGAAGTACGGCGCCTTCAGGGAGGAGTGAGGTTTTTATTACCCTTTCCATATCTTTACCCCATGTCTAAAAAGCACGCAATCGGAGCCGTTCTCCTTTGGTCAACGGTTGCATCTGCCTTCAAGCTCTCGCTCGGGTATCTAACTCCACTTCAGCTGGTCTTCTACGCCTCGCTAACTTCATTGTTCGTCTTTGGCGTTCTCTATGCCAAAGATTTCGCACCGAGAAGGGAGAACCTTCGTTCGGCCTATCTTGGGCTGATTAATCCACTTATTTACTACACGGTACTCTTCTCGGCCTACGATCGCCTGTCGGCCCAGGAGGCACAGGCCCTTAACTATACCTGGCCGCTGATGCTGGTTGTCCTCTCTATCCCCATCCTCGGAAAGAGGCCCAGTGCTAGGGCAATAGCTGGCTTGTTCCTCGGCTTCCTCGGGATCCTCGTCGTTGCAACTAAAGGGAACCTGGCCGAACTGAACTTCACAGACCCGGTAGGTGTTGCATTGGGCCTCGGGAGCGCAGTGATATGGGCATCTTACTGGATACTGAACCTCCGCGACGAGAGGTCCCCAGTTGAGAAGATGTTCTGGAACTTCCTTTTCGGCTTCATCTATGTAGCGACAGCAACTTTCCTCACCGGAAGCCTCGCCCTCCCAGAACCAAAGGCTCTAGCCGGAGCTATTTACGTCGGCCTCTTCGAGATGGGCCTGACCTTCCTGCTCTGGTACAGAGCCGTGGAGAACGACATGGCCTTTGCCTCAAACCTGGCCTATATTGTCCCCTTCCTCTCGTTAGTTTTCATATCGGTGGTCGTGGGCGAGAGCATAGCTCCATCAACGGTTGTGGGACTGGCGATGATAGTTTGCGGAATCGTTATTGGAAGAGAATAGCACAAAACTTATAAACCTCCCCTAGCTAAGGTTAAGCCGGATGGGGGCGTGGTGTAGCCTGGTCCATCATCGCGGGCTCCAGAGGTATGAGGACTTGCGGGTTTGCTGATTGGGGATGAGCCTTTGGAGCTCTGACCCGGAGAAACCCGCGGACCGGGGTTCAAATCCCCGCGCCCCCACCATTTCTGGAAAAACTTCTTCCGAGAGTCTAACGCACACTGTTCCTTTTGATAGACCCCTGCGTTTGTGAGCCCTTGCCTTTTTTATAGACATAGCACGGAGAAGTAACTGATGAGGATACTCTGAAGCAGCTAGTAACCCCAACAGCCGGCCAGTACCAACGGAAGTTTTATTAACTTTGACTTACAAAAACATAATTAAGGTGATGGCTATGGAGGAACCGATTCTCATCGGAAAAGACAAGTTCAAGATAAGCGAAGACGAGACCGCCAGAAGAGAACTCAGGGTCATTAAGGTTCACGACGATGTCATCCAGATCCAGGAGGAAGTCCACGGCATCATAGCCCTCGTTGGCGCGAGCTCCAGCGTCAACATCAAGAAGGAGGAGCTCAAAAACCTCATCAAAGTCGCCAAAGAGAAGTTTGGCTGGACCGACATCTGCGAATGAAAGCTCTTCTTTTTTCATTACCCTTTTGCCGAGTTCTTGTGTATCATCGACGGTGATATTAACGTTTTATAAGCATAAAAGTGATTAAAGCCATCGAGGTGATTGCCATGGCTATTGGAGAGAAAATAACGATCAGTGTTATAAAGGCCGACATAGGTGGATGGCCTGGACATTCCAGGGTTCATCCTCAGCTTATTGAGACGGCTGAAGAAGTTCTGGCGAAGGCAAAAGAAGAAGGCACTATAATCGACTTCTACGTGGCTTACGCTGGTGATGATCTCCAGCTCATCATGACTCACAAGAAGGGTGTCGACAGCCCAGATATACACGGGCTCGCATGGAAGGCTTTCGAGGAGGCTACCGAGATCGCCAAGGAGCTCGGCCTCTACGGTGCCGGCCAAGACCTTCTCAAGGACGCTTTCAGCGGCAACATCAGAGGAATGGGCCCAGGAGTCGCCGAGATGGAGATTACGCTTAGGAAGAGCGAGCCGATAGTTACATTCCACATGGACAAGACCGAGCCCGGTGCGTTTAACCTGCCGATATTCAGGATGTTTGCAGACCCGTTCAACACCGCTGGCCTCGTCATAGACCCCAGCATGCACATGGGCTTCAGGTTTGAAGTCTGGGACATTAAGGAGCACAAGCGCGTTATCCTTAACACTCCAGAGGAAGTTTACGACCTCTTAGCTCTCATCGGCGCCAAGAGCCGCTACGTCATCAAGAGGGTCTACCCGAAAGAGGGCCACAAGATAAGCAAGGACGAACCGGTAGCTGTTATCAGCACGGAGAAGCTCTACGAGATAGCCGGCGAGTACGTCGGCAAGGATGACCCAGTTGCCATTGTCAGGGCCCAGAGCGGACTTCCGGCCCTTGGAGAAGTCCTCGAGCCCTTCGCCTTCCCGCACCTCGTCAGCGGCTGGATGCGCGGAAGCCACAACGGACCGATAATGCCAGTTCCAATGCATCAGGCCAATCCGACCAGGTTTGACGGTCCACCAAGGGTTGTTGCCCTTGGCTGGCAGATAAGCCCAGAAGGAAAGCTCGTCGGCCCGGTTGACCTCTTCGACGACCCGGCCTTTGACTACGCCAGGCAGAAGGCTCTCGAGATAACCGAGTACATACGCAGGCACGGGCCTTTCGAGCCCCACAGGCTGCCGCTCGAAGATATGGAGTATACTACCCTTCCGGGAGTCCTCAAGAAGCTTGAGGAGCGCTTTGAGGACATTGAGTGAGCTTTTCTTCTATTATCTCTTCTAAATTTACCACAAAAACCCCCAGCGAACAGTTTTTATACCCTAAACATCCTACTTTCTTGATAGGGTTGGCGGAAGCCTTAAATATCCCCCATATCAAAACTAACACTCAGAGTGATACAAAGAGGTGAGAGTATGAAGTTCACGGTTCTCAAGCTCAACCTAAATGAAAATAAAGTGGAGAGCGAGGAGCTGGAAAAAGAAGGAATCTACGGAGTCATCGACTATGGAATCGAGCTCCACGAGAGCCTTAGAACTTATGAACTCAAGCCATATGATCCAGAAAATATTGTCATCATGGGAATGGGACCCTTTGCTGGCTCGACACTTCCCGGAGCTCACAGGCTGATGTTCTTCTTCCGCTCACCGCTCTATGGAACGCTCTTCCCCTCAGCCATGGGTGGAGCGGCCTACGCCTTCAAGAATGTCGGGGTTGACTTCGTCACCTTCGAAGGCAAAGCAGAGAAGCCCGTCGTGGTACTCCTCTATAACGACGGCGAAAACGTCAAAGTCGAGCTTCACGAGATTGAGGTTGAGAAGGTCGTCGAAATCTGGCGCGGCTACAAGGACGAAGAGGGTGTCTATGCCCTCACTCAGTATCTCATTGACACTTTCGGCGAGAAGTTTCAAGGCATGGAGTACAGAATAGCCGTCGTTGGCCCGGCGGCCCTGAACACCAACTACGGCGCGATATTCTCCCAGGCGTTGAGGAACGGTAAGAGGCTCGTTGGAAGCGAGGACTGGGCCGCCCGCGGTGGTTCCGGAAGCGTTCTCCTCAGGGCACACAACGTGGTCGGCATAATCTTCGGAGGAAAGCCAAAGAAGAAGGCCTTCCCAGAAGAAGACATCTCCAACTTCAAGATCGCCAAGACCATCGTTGAGGGCGTCCACAAGAAGTCATACAATGAGATTATCAGCGAGAAGACAACGAAGTACCGCTTTAACCCGAAGCTCAACACTGGTGGAACCTTCGGTGGAAACTATCCCGCGGAAGGCGACTTTGTCCCGATACTCAACTGGCAGATGCCGTACATACCGAAAGAGGAGCGCATAAGGATCCATGAAAACATCATGAAGCACTACTGGGAGCCCTTTAATGAGGAAGCCATCAAGACTAAGAACTGGACGACCTGTGGTGAGCCGTGCCCAGTGGTCTGTAAGAAGCACAGAAGGGGCCACCACGTCGAATACGAGCCCTACGAAGCCAACGGCCCGCTCAGCGGAAGCATAAGCCTGAGGGCAAGCGACATAAGCGTCCACGCCGTTGATGCCATGGGCTTCGACGCGATTGAGTTCGGCGGGACAGCAGCGTGGGTACTTGAACTGGTTCACCGCGGTCTGCTAAAGCCGGAGGAGGTTGGCATCAGTGGAAAGCCCGAGTTCACCAAGGAGGCCCTCCTTGAGCGCCCGGTCGAGGCGAGTGAGGTCAATGCTAAGCTCGTGGCCGAGTTAGCGCACCGCGTTGCCTTTGCCGAAAATGAGCTAGCGAGGATAATTGGCTTCGGCAAGAGAAAGGCAAGCAAGATACTCGACGAGAAGTTCAAGGACAGGCTCAAGTACGGTGAGAGCTTCAGGGACTATGGCGTGTTCGTCCCGCTCGGCGAGGACGGTGAGATGACGCCGACGATGTACTGGGCCATAGGCAACTACATCCCGCTACCTATTCAGGGAAGGTACTGGACGTTCTACCAGTTCGGCGTCTTCCTTGAGCCGGACGAGCTGGCGAGCAAGATAATAGCGAGCGCACTCTGGGAGTTCTGGTACGACAACGTTGGCTGGTGTCGCTTCCACAGGGGATGGATGAAGCCTGTCCTTAAGGCACTCTTCATGGACGCCTACGGAGAGAACGTCGACATGGAGGAGCACGCGAAGAAACAGATAAAGCGCCTCATTGAGTTCGCAAAGAAGGCCGGATATATTCCAGTATTCTGGGACAGCATGCGCGTCATTGATCTGGTCGCTGCTGGCAGTGAGGAGTTCGGCAACGAAAAGTGGGCGAAAAAGTTTAAGATAGATAAGGTTGGCACGGCGAAGGAATACCTTGAAAAAGTGCTCAATGAGTACAGCGAGATGCTTGGTGTGGAGTGGAGGCTCTAACAACTTTCCCTGTTATTTTAACTGTTAAGTTCTCGACAAAGAACAACCCTTATATTTTTCTCCCAATATCAGCTTTTCAGGTGAGATAGAATGAGGGCAGTGGTTATAGGCTCCGGAATCGGCGGACTGCTAACCGCATCATTCCTGGCTAAAAACGGTCACGAAGTTACTGTCCTTGAAAAAGCACCCTACATCGGGGGAAGATGTACAAACCTAAACTACAAAGGCTTTGGTCTCTCAACTGGAGCGTTCCACATGATACCCCACGGCGAGGATGGGCCTTTGGCCTACCTCCTCAGGCTCCTCGGTGCAGATGTTCAAATCGTGAACTCCAATCCAAAGGGCATGATCTTCTACGAGGGGAGAACCTTCTCCTACCGTGATGGCTGGAAATATCTCAGCCTCACTGAGAAGGCTAAAGCGACAAAGCTCCTGCTCGACATCAAGCGCGGGAAGCTGCTCCATAGAGAAGAAGCCGAGATGAGCGGCCGCGAGTGGATACGCGAGAGGATTGGTGACAACGAGTTCGTTGACCTCTTCATCAAAAGCTTCCTCGGCTGGGCCGACAGCGTTCTGGACGTTCCAGCGATTGAGCTGGCAAAGGAGATAAAGGCCGCTTTGAGATGGGGTGGGCCTGGCTTAGTCAAGGGCGGCTGTAAGTCCATTCCAGAGGCACTCTCATCGATAATCAGGCTGAATGGGGGAAGAATCCTCACAAGAAAGAAAGCGGTGGATGTTGATGTCGAGGCTAAGAGAGTCATCACAGCCGATAATGAGGAGTTCCTCTACGATGTGCTGATTTCCAACATCGGTATAAGGGAGACGGTTGAGCTCATTGGAAGGAACAACTTCGATAAAGACTACCTCAAGCGGGTCGATTCTCTCAAGCCCAGCGAGGGAATAAAGTACAACGTCGCTTTGAAGGGAGAGACCAGGATTGGAAACACTGTCGTCTTCACCCTCGACACGGAGAGGATAAACGGCTACAACGAGCCGAGCTCGATAAGTCCAGAGCTCGCTAAAGAGGGATACACCCTGATAATGCTCCACCACGCTTTGCAGAGCAGAAACGTCAAGGCCGAGCAGAAGAAGGGCATCGAGGACATCCACAGAATCTTTCCGAACCTTGACAAGGAGGGCGAGATACTGCTCGTTCAGACCTACCTCGGCGGGAACCCCGTGAACAGGGTCGCTAGTGGCCAGCTCGTCGAGGACTTTCCGATTGAGAACGTTTACGTCGTTGGCGACGCCTACAAGATGCCCGGCGGAATAGAAGTTGACGGCATAGCCCTGGGCGTCATGAGGACGCTCGAAAAGCTCGGCCTCGAAAGCTTCTCCGAGTGGTATCTCTGAATTTCCTACCCATTTACCGAAACGCTTTTTTACAATTCATTCGTACTATGAAACGTGGTGAACCATGGAGAAACTCTCCGCCCTTTTGATCCTCATGCTCATCTCATCTATGTGGTCAACGGGAACTAGTCCACCGGCCAACGATGCCCAAAATTTCGCTCTCAACGTCCTTGGCACGGAGTACTATACGAACTCAAGCTCCCTCGGTGAGCTCCTCAACTTCACCAGTGATAAGCTCTCGGAGTTCGCCTCGAACAACATCACCAGCGATGTTCAGTACCGGGACCTGATGAAGTTTCTCGCTGGGATGGGCATCTACGAGAGCACGAGAATAGCCCTAATTGAGATCAAGGAGTACTACATCGCCAGTAAGGACATTAAGGAAGTTATGTACGACCCGTTCCTCGGCCTCGACAAGAGATGGGCGCCGATGACCGCCAAGACAACTGATGGAAAACTAGACGTTGCGTTTTCCGTCGGCACATGCGGTATCTACCCGCCCCTCAACCCGGTTTACGGGTTCAACTTCGACCGATGGCACTTCCTGAGCAGGGTCTTTGACCAAGGAGCCTACCTCTTCAACGGCACCTACGTGCCCTACAGGTGCAACTGGACCATCGATGAGACCGCCGGGGAGGTTCCGGAAGACGCAGTGATCTACAACCAGACCCTCGGATGGATAAGCCCCCACCCGGGCGAACGCTACGAGGTGGCGATAACCTACCGCTGCGGCTTTGGGGAGTGGCACAACGGAGTCAAAGGAAGCATAAACGACACCAAGAACTTCATTGCCTTTCTCTACGCCTGGGCCTACCGAGACTTTCCAGGCGACCGGTACTACGAGGAGAAAATCGCGACCGACGAGACAGTCTTCCCCAACGTCCTCGGCTTCAGGTTCGACGAGAAAGGCTACACGGTTTACCTCAAGAGCAGAGACCCACTCGTCAGCGACCTGCTGGCGGAGAAGTATCTGTTCTATCCGACCATGCCGTGGGAGATGTACTGGGCGATGGGTGAGCTCGCCGCGAACGAGTACCACTATGGGATATGGAACATCAACTACACCCTCATACCTAAGGAAGAACACCACTTCTACCCGGAGTGGGACATGCCGATAGACCTTGCCGACGAGAAAACTCTGAAAGACCTCTCAAGCGTCATTGAGGATATCCTCGAAGGGAAAGCCCCCAAGTTTCCCGGAATAGACTGGAACTCAGCTTATGGGAGGCTTGGGGCGGACCTCGAGTTCTACCGCCGCTATGGCCACATGCTCATAGGCAACGGCCCCTACGTGTTCACGGAACTCGACGCCCCGAATATGATATATCGCCTGGAAAAGTTCGAGGGCGAGAGGGAAGTGCTCGGAAAACTCCTGCCGGCTGAAGGCACCCCTAAGGTTATGGTCTGCTATGGAATGCAGAACCCCCGGACGGTTCTCCAAGACATCCTAAACGGAGACCTCGACCTCTTCATGGACCCCATGCCGGCGGATTACTACCGCGACCTTAAGTGGTACGAGGGAAAGGGACAGCTCAAGCTTTATCCCAAGGCGGAGAACCGCTACGGGCTCGTTCTCAATCCAGCTCACAACGGAAACGCTCCCCTCGTGGTGGAGGGCGATAAAGTCTACTTCAACCCCTTCGCAGTGAGAGATGTTCGCCTTGCACTCAACTACCTCGTCAACAGGAGCTATCTTGCCGAGGAGATCCCCTGGTCGGTCCCTGCCTTCGACAACCTCGGGCCGGTTCACCCCGGCGAGAAAAACGTGAGTGGAGTTTACGAGCTCTTCAACCTGAGTGAAGCGGGAAACTGGAGCTATGGGCTGGAGCTCTTCGAGGAGGGCATGGAAAAAGCAAAGCTAGAACTGGAAAAGCAGAATCACACACTGGAGAAGATAAACGGAGCGTGGTACTTCGACGGAGAACCCATGGAGATAATACTCTTGGTGGACAACACCCCACGCTACAACCCAATGGACGAGAGCATGTGGATAAGTCAATACATCAGTAAAGTCCTTGAAAAACTAGGGTTCAGGGTGAAAAGGGAGTTCTGGGACATCTACAAGGCCTACTATGAAATCTACAAGAAAGAAACGTTCTGGCACGGCTACATAATCCGTTTCTGGGGAACCACCCCTCACTGGACTTCGAAGCCTATATTTGAGCCCCGGCACTTCCTCAACCTAACCACCAACATCACCCTCTCAGAGTTCCTGAACTACCTCGCAGAAATCAATGGCTTTGTCCCGAGGGAGCGGGAAGATGAGGACTTTACCTTTGCCAAGTTCTCCCACCTTTTCCCGAACCTTTTTCCAGTGAACAGGACTGGCTCCTAACGAACGTTTTTATTCTCCTAAGCGTAGATAGGCATCTGGGGGGTGAAGCTTATGAAGAGGGTAGTCATAGCTCTCGGCGGGAACGCGATTCTTCAGAGAGGTCAAAAGGGTACTTACGAGGAACAGATGAGCAATGTTATGAAAACTGCCAGGCAAATAGTCGATATAATCCTCGATGGCGATTATGAGGTTGTAATCACCCATGGAAACGGTCCTCAGGTCGGTGCCCTTCTCCTCCATATGGATGCTGGACAGCAGATTCACGGCATTCCAGCCCAGCCCATGGACGTTGCCGGAGCGATGACTCAGGGCCAGATAGGATACATGATCCAGCAGGCGATAAGAAACGAGCTGAAGAGGAGGGGCGTGGAGAGGCCCGTCGCCACCATAGTCACCCAGACGCTCGTTGACAAAAACGACCTGGCTTTCCAGAACCCGAGCAAGCCGGTCGGCCCGTTCTACGACGAAGAAACCGCGAAGAAGCTGGCCAAAGAGAAGGGCTGGACTGTCATCGAAGACTCCGGAAGGGGCTGGAGGCGCGTTGTGCCGAGTCCGGACCCGATAGGTCACGTCGAGACCCCTGTGATTCAGGAGTTAGTTGAGAAGGGATTCATAGTTATAGCCAGCGGTGGCGGTGGCGTTCCCGTTATCGAGGAGAACGGAATGCTCAAGGGAGTTGAGGCCGTCATAGACAAAGACCTTGCCGGAGAGAAGCTCGCAGAAGAGGTAAACGCCGACATCTTCATGATTCTAACCGACGTGAACGGTGCGGCGATAAACTACGGAAAGCCCGACGAGAAGTGGCTCGGAAGAGTTACCGTCGAAGAGCTCAAGCGCTACTATGAGGAGGGCCACTTCAAGAAGGGCAGCATGGGGCCAAAGGTTCTCGCCGCTATACGCTTCGTCGAGTGGGGCGGCGAGAGAGCGGTTATAGCCGCGCTGGACAGGGCCGTGGAAGCGCTTGAAGGCAAAACCGGGACTCAGGTCATAAAGGGCTGAACCAAAGCCTATAAATATCTCTTCTTCCTTCTCTATTCGGTGGTAACATGGCTGATGCAACAACTGGATTCTTCGGCTCGCTCCTGTGGTGGCTGTTCTTTCTCTACCTGCTCCTCTGGCCCCAGATGCAGTACAGGGGGCTACAGATGGCAAGGGCTAGAATACTGCAGAGGCTCTCCAGAAAACGCGGCTCAACGGTCATAACGATGATACACAGACAGGAGAGCGTTGGGCTCTTCGGAATCCCGTTCTACAAGTTCATAAGCATCGAGGACAGCGAGGAAATTCTCAGGGCCATTAGGATGGCGCCGAAGGATAAGCCAATTGATCTGATAATCCACACCCCTGGAGGCCTCGTGCTAGCGGCAACCCAGATAGCCAGAGCACTGAAGGATCATCCAGCGGAGACAAGGGTCATAGTACCCCACTATGCTATGAGCGGAGGAACACTCATAGCGCTCGCGGCTGACAAAATAATAATGGATCCGCACGCGGTTCTTGGACCTGTTGATCCACAGCTTGGCCAGTATCCAGGGCCGAGCATAGTTAGAGCCGTCGAGAAGAAAGGCCCCGACAAGGTGGATGATCAGACCCTGATTCTGGCGGATGTGGCTGAAAAGGCCATAAAGCAGGTCAGAGACCTCGTCTTCGACCTCTTGAAAGACCGCTATGGAGAGGAAAAGGCTAAAGAACTCGCCCAGATACTGACCGAGGGCAGGTGGACCCATGACTATCCGATAACATACGAACATGCCAAGGAACTCGGTCTCCACGTCGAGACAGGCGTCCCTGAGGAAGTGTATGCTCTTATGGAGCTCTATAAGCAGCCAATGAGGCAGCGGGGTACTGTTGAGTTTATGCCGTACACCCAAAAGGGCGAGAACCCCTAAAGGCTTCATTTTTCCTTTACTTCCATTCCTTTTTTGAACCAGCCCCAAAGTTTTAGCCAAAAAGTTTTTATTTACTCTCGCCGTTCACCTACCAGATGTTTGGAGTAAGTTTATAGACTGTTCTAAAAAGAGGGAAGGGGAAGAGAGATGCAAGTGAAAGTGGACCCAGAAGAAATTAAGAGGATCAAGAGGGAGATTGAGGCCCTGGAAAAGGAGAGAAACGAGATAAGGGCCAAACTTGAGGAGCTCGAAAAAGAGCTTCAAATCTGGATTCAGAAACGAGATGAGAAGAATAACGAGGTAAAACAGCTCCGCCAGAAAGGCAGGGAGTATAAAGCCAAGAGGGATGAAATCAACCAGCAGATTCAGGAGCTGAAGAAAAACCGCGAGGAGATCAATGCGAAGCTCGACCTCCTCTACCAGGAGATACTCGAGTACAGGACCAAGAGGGACGAGTACAACCAGCTCAGAAGACTCAAGATGCCACCCGAGAAGATACAGGAGCGCATAGAGAAGCTTGAATGGGAGCTCCAGACCAACCCGAACATAACCCCAGAGCGCGAGAAGCAGATCGTCGACCAGATTCAGGTTCTCGCAACCGAGCTCGAGATAATCCAGCAGGCTGGGAGGTTCCACAACAAGCTCGTCGAGACTAGGAAGAAGGTCGACCAGCTCAAGAAGGCAAGGAGAGCCATCAGCATGGAGATCCAGAAGCTAGCCAATCAGAGCCAGCAGTTCCACGAGCAGATGATAAAGGCCTTCAACCAGGCCGACGAGATCAAGAAGGAGGCCGACGAGTACCACCAGAAGGTCGTCGAGCTCCGCGAAAAGATCAAGGAAGTCAGGAAGGAGCTCCGCGAGATCGAGAGGAAGATAAGAGAGTACGACGAGAAGCACAAGGAGCTCATTGCCTACAGACTCGTCGCCAGGATGCGCGCCAAGAAGGACGCCAGCTTCGAGAAGGCGGTTGAGGCACTCGAGAAGTTCAAGCGCGGCGAGAAGCTCACGCTGGACGAGCTGCTGCTCCTCCAGAGGTACAACCTCGTCTGAGGCCTGACCATGGAGGTACTCAGGCACGAAGGCCCTGGAAGGCTGGGTCTCGTAAGGCTGGGAGAGTACTCCTTCAGAACTCCAGCTTTGGCAGGGATAGATTTTACCCTCTCCCCGTTCAATTCCTTCTTCCACCCCAAAGAGCCGGGTGATTATGACTTCAACCTTGCTCCGGCAATACCTCTCGGCTTCTACACGCCGGACGAGGTTATCCAGAAGACCATAGGAAGGCTCTGGAGCATAAATTATGAAGGATTCAACGCATTCTATCTGCCCGCACTCCGCCGGACGGAATACCTGCCAGAGTTCTTTAAAATAATCGAGCGCTATGGTTTTGAGGCAGTTTACCTCGGCAACTCGAAGATTCTTATCAGGGAATACCGCCACTTCGTGAGAATTTTAAGGGAAATCCGCGAGAGGTTTCCCAACATCATGATAATCGCCGATTTGGAACCATTCTTCTATCCACTGGCGGTTTATCTTGGTGTTGATGCCTTCGACACCCGTTCGCTCAAGCTCTACGACTTTGAGGGCAAGACCTTCACTCAGTACAGCCCCTTCATCTGGAAGGAAGGCGGGAACTCTCTTGACTCCGCCCGTGAGACAATCCTTCTCGTCAGAAAGGCCCTCGAAGAAGGCAAGCTCCGCTATCTGGTTGAAAACTTCTTCCCAACGCAGTACAACGCGGGCATTCTCAGAATAGCCGATCTGGAGCACGGCGATTACCTCGAAAAATACACACCGATCCAGAAGGAGACGGTCTACTTCATCAGCGACGCCTCGATAAGGAGGCCTGAGGTAAAGCGCTGGCACTCCCGCGTGGTTGAGCGCTTTGTCCCGCCGAAAAACACCGGACTGCTTCTCCTCTTCCCCTGCTCGGCCAAGAAGCCCTATTCATTCTCGCGCTCCCACACGCTCTACCGCAAAGCTGTGAAAGAGGCGCTCGGCTCTGGCATTGCCAAAGTCCATGAGCTTATCCTTACCTCACCCTTCGGCGTCGTCCCGAGGGAGTGGGAGTGGCTGGCCAAGTACGACATAGTCGTCACCGGCCACTGGAGTGAGGAAGAGATTAAACCAGCGGCAGAGCTCCTCGCGAAGACGCTGGAGAAGTACCCGAAGGACGTTCCGATAATAGCTCACCTCGACGAGGCCTACGTCGAGATAGCCAAGATGGCCGCTGAAATGACAGGCAGGGAGATAATCTTCACCCGTGTTGAGAACGGGACCACGAGCAAGGAAAGTCTCAGGTCACTGACTGAAACCCTTAGAGAGTTCGAGCTTGAAGGAACAAAGGAGGACAGGACATACCGCTACTTCGAGGGCATAAGGAAGGTCTTTGACTTCTATTTTGGTATTGGCGCTGGAGAGGCCGTCCTGCCAGATAAAGGCCAGGTTAAGGGCTCCAAGATGCTTCGCCTCTTCGTCGACGGCCAGCAGACGGGAACCTACAAGGACGGCGTGATAAGCGTGACGCCCTTCGGCATGCAGAGGATTTATGATGCAACCAAGTCCTACTGGGTGAAAATAGACTTCGACCTTCGCGGTGATGTCTTCGCAGTGGGTGTTGGCGAGGCCGATGAGAGAATCCGCCCAGATGATATAGTAGGTATCGTCAGGGACGAGAAAGTCGTCGGTGTCGGCAAGGCCGTCCTCAGTGGCGAGGAGATGATCAGAGCTAAGAAGGGAGTTGCCGTGAAGGTAAGGAAGAGGGCGTAAGCCCTAAAAACCCTCTTTTCTATCTTCCCCACATGCCCAGACACTTCAAGCGTGGTGTCAAGAGGGAGCACCACTTTCTCAAAGGCCTTGAAAAGCCCCTCGAAGAGATAGCGGCCATTCCTGGAGTTAAAAAGGTAATTCCCGGGAGGATCTACTCGAGCGACTCAAGGGGCTTCGAGATAAAGGTCTCGCGGGAGACCCCGACGGGGCTGAAGCTTATAGCGAAGAGCGATGGCTCAGTTCAGGATGTCTTTCTTGTCGTTGACAAGGCTGACAGGGAGAGAGTCTGGAGGGAAATCGAGAAGCTGAGTGAGAGATGGAAGAAGATTTAAAGCTCCACCTTCCCCTCGAAAAACGCCTCCAGCTCCTCGTCGCTGATGTCCCCAGCATCATCGATGTATCCAAGATCTCTCTTCTGAATGTCTATGAGACCCGGTGTTAAGAGCAGCTTTCCGTCCAACTTCGGTATCGCATAGTGCAGCGTTATCTCGCTGAATTCGTCGAGCTTTATCGTTGGATTCTCCTCATACTCAATCTCCTCCAGCTTTTTACCGTCTGCTATGAGCTTGGCAACTATCGAAGCGCCATCTATGGAGTACTGCGGCTTTCCTATGTGGCGAACCTTCACTCCCTCCATACGCGATGTTATGAATTCCTTCGTTCTGCCGCGCGGCACAGCGTCGCCGAGAATTCCACCGACTACTATCATGGTGTCCCCGTCGATGTCCTCGGGCTTGAGCTCCTCCTCGGCCTGGAGGTCGAGGACGATGATTTTCGAGCGGTCAAAGGGAAACTTTGTGACGCTCTCAGTGATGACACCCCCGAGCTTTGCCAATCTCTCGCGCTCGTCCTCGCGAACGTTGGTGAATATCAGCCTGTCTCCCCACCACTCCGCAACGTGGCTGTACTCCAGCCAGAGCCAGTCACTTATCTCCTCGAGATGCTCAATGATCAGGTACGGCATTTTTCTCACCGATGGGGCTAAGGCCGAGTCTCTTAAAAGCCTTGCTTGTAGGCAAGAATGTCCAGCAACGGTTTTAAGCACAAAAACTCCAGCAAATCCCATGAGCTTTCGGGAGAAGTACGCCAAGCTTGGTGAACGCTATAACTTCCTCGAAAAACCTCTCGAGAGGTTCTTCTGTCCGCTGAGACAAAAGGCTATAAGCTTTGTTAAGGGAAGAACTCTTGAGATAGGCGTCGGTGTTGGCAAGACCCTTCCCTACTACCCTCCAGACGTTGAGCTCCATGCAGTCGATGCTGTGCCTGAGATGGTCAAGATAGCAGAGAAGAAGGCCAGAGAACTCGGTCTGAACGCCCGATTTTATATTATGGACGCTGAAAAACTGGAGTTTCCAAGCGAAAGTTTCGATACCGTGATTTCATCCTTTGTCTTCTGCACTGTGCCAAATCCAGAGAAGGCTATGAAAGAGATTTACCGAGTCTTAAAGCCCGGCGGCAGGGCAATATTCCTGGAACACACGAAGAGCGAGTGTAAGTTCCTAAACTGGCTGTTTTTAAAGCCTCTAGACCTCTTCCTCGGCTGGCTCATAGAGGACAACACTCTAAGGGAGACGCACAAACTCGTTAGAAAATACTTTGAAGTCGAACACGAGGAAAGCCACTATCGGGGGATTGTGAGGCTAATCATTGCAAGGAAGCCAGAAAACCAAAGTAAAGCTTTTAAGCCCAGGGGAACTTAGTATTAAACGCGCGGTGGTAGTCTAGCCTGGTCTAGGACACCGGCCTCCCAAGCCGGTGACCCGGGTTCAAATCCCGGCCACCGCACCATTCTCACAAACTTCGCCTTCGCGACGTTGATGCCTTGCCTCGCCGCACGAGACAACATCTCCGCTGAGCTTGATCAGGGTTCGCATGTCGTTTTTAACTGTCTAGTTTTTAGGGGATTTGTCTTTATACAGTCAGTTTTTAGTGTTTCACGATAAATTTAGCGCCCAAAGGAAGTTAGGAGAAAGTGAGACTCGTTTTATTGGCTTGTTTTGAGTCAAGTCCATACTGGACTTGCAATCTTTAAAGGACATGCAAACTCTTCTCTGACAAGTTGGGAAGTTTGCTTCTTTGATTAAACTTTGCAAAGCAAAGTTTGCTTTGTTTCAAATGTTGAAACTTCGTCTCAACACATCGGGATGCTTCGCCTCTCACGAAGCGTTGACAGAAAACTTGGGTGCGATTCTAAAATGCTTGTTTTCAAGAGGGTTCACTTTTCAATTATCGATTTGTGATGTTTCACTCTCCAAAAGGCGTCCGAAGGACGCCAGAATAAGGCATAAAACTGCTTTAAAGACGCACCTTTTCAAAATTAACCCCTACTTCCAGCGAAGTTCTAAGAGTGCACGCTCTAAATCTACGACACCAAAAATGAGAAAGAAAATTTTCGCGAGCCTTTCTCAAAGGCTCTACTTCAGCTTCTCGAGGATTATGGCAGGGCAAACCTTGGTGACGCCGTTAAGTTTACCTATCTTGTTGGAGATTATGTCTGAAAGGTCCTCTCCGTCCTTGGCCCAGATCTCGGCCATTATCATGTGGTCACCGCTCGTGAGGTAGACGTTCCTCACGAACTCGAACTCCTTGAGCTTGTTTGCGACCTCGAATATCTTCTCAGGGAGTGTGTCAACCCCAGTAAGGCTGACGAGGTTGTAACCGAGCTTTGACGGATCAACCACGATGGTGTACTGCCGTATAACCCCAGCCTCCTCGAGAGCCTTGACCCTTTTCCTGACGGCCGTCTCGCTGATGCCCAATACCTTCGCTATCTCCGTGAACGGAGTGCGGGCATCTCTGGTGAGCATGTCGATTATAATCTTGTCCCTTTCATCAAGCATTTTTCATCACCTCTATCTTATGTTATGCAGACCAAGTATATTAAGTTTTTGAACTTGTCGGTTCTAAAGCCAAACCTTGAGTTTAAGTTTGACAACCACTTCGACGTGGGGAGTGTGAGGGAACATGTCGAGACCAATTGCTTCTTCCACAGAGTACTTTCCAGATAGCTCGTTCAAGTTCAGTTTAAGGGTCTTTGGGTTGCAGGAGACGTAAACGATGGTCTGGGGTTCATCTTTTAAGATTTTCTTGACCAACTTTGGATGCAAGCCCGCTCTCGGCGGATCGAGGATTATCGTGTCGTATTTCGCCAAGTTCTCGACGTCTTTGTCCTCTCCAACCGAAAAGACTGCATCAATCCCGTTTAGTTCGGCATTTCTGTTGGCCATCTCAACCGCGAAGGGGTTAATCTCGATGCCCTCAACGGTAAAGCCCCTCTTCGCAAGGTAAACGCCGAAGGTTCCGACGCCAGAATACAGATCGAGAACTTTCTCACCCTCCACGAGTCTGGAAACTTCCCTGACTAAGTTAACCGCTTGGTAACTGTTAGTCTGGAAAAAGCTGTTGGGGTGGATAAGGTAAGCAACGTCATCGAGCCTCTCGCGTATGAACTCTTTCTTCCAAACCCTTTCCACATCGCCATAGGAGACATCGCTTGGTGTCCTGTTCACGCTCCAGTAGATAGAGTCAGCGTAGTCAAAGTAGTCCGGGAACCCCTCGGGAAGTTCTCCCTCGGCAGTTACAAGGTTCACCATCAGTTCATCCGTGAACTTGCCCTCACGAATGACTACATACCTCAAAAAGCCCCTGTTTTTGCCTATCTCATAGAGGCTTGGCTTGTGATCCTCTATAAACTCCCTGAGCGAACGGAGAACCTTTCCACTGGCTTTTCCGAAGACGGGACACTCCTCGATGTCCACGACGTTCCACCAAGTGCCCCTCCTTCTGAAGCCAATCCCGTTTGTCGAAATGACAATATCAACACGATTTCTGTGACCATATATCTCCGGCGAAGGAATAACTTCGACATCAAAACCAAGAATCTCCGAAAGCTTGTCAGATTTGAACTTCAGCTGCTCATCGTAGGGAAGGTGCTGTAAGAGACAGCCGCCGCAGGTTCCAAAATATGGGCACTTTGGCTCGGTTCGAATCTCAGAAGGCCCAACTACTTCATACTCAGTTGCTATGAGCGTTCTCTTCTTTCTCCGCCATCTTTTAATCTCGACGATATCGCCAGGGGCTGTAAATGGGACGTGAATTTCCCGTTTACCCAGCCTGACTATGCCCAGTCCTTCCAAATCCAGTCTCTCAACGACTCCCCTCATGATTCCTCCTTCAGAGGGGGCCTTATAAATCTGCCCTTGAACGAGTGTCAAAGATAGTTTCGGAAGGTTTATTTAGGTGGAGAGAGTAGTAAATAACGGTGCCGTTGATGTTCGGCAGGCGTAAGGATGTTGTTTACAAAGTCCTCGCCACCAAAAAGAGGGCCGTGGCCCTTCAGAGCCTGAGCGCCGAGCTCGAGACTCCCATGCCCGCGGTTCTTAAAACTGTAAAACAATTAGAATCAGACGGTCTCGTAGAGGTTTTCTACGGCCGGGATAAAGCCTCAATCATGGTGAAAGCAAAGACCATTGAGGATTACATCTGAGGCTTTTTCAATCATTTTTTAGAATAAAACACTAAGGAGGCCTAGCCAGTGGTATCAGTAGTCATAACCGGTAGGGGTGGGGCAGGAAAGACCACCATGACAACTAATTTGAGCACTTACTTCTCCAAGAACAACTACAGAACTCTGGTCATAGATGGCGACCTCTATCTTCCAAAGCTCGCATTCCACTTCGGCATATACAATCCGGTTTACAACCTCCATACCCTACTAAAGGATCCCGAGATGAGGGTCCTGGATGCAGTCTACCATGACGTCAAAACGGGTGTCGATGTGCTCCCAGGAAGTTCAAAGCTCTACGACGTCCTTGACCTAGATCAGAGAAGGCTTAAGGACATCGTGAGAGAGATTCAAACGAGATACCAGATTACATTCATAGATTCACCGGTCGGAATACCCTTCGATACTATTTCAACCTTCAGGCTTGCCCAGTACCAGCTAATCGTAGTAGAAATAGAGCGCTGTCCGATACACTCAGTTCACAAAATGATAGAAAACGAAGTTGTCAAACTGAAGGCCCTCGGGGAGGCCTATGGTCTGAAAGTTGGGGTCATACTTAACAAGGTCCGAGAATCCTCGCAGAACATCGACAAAATAGTGGAGTTCCTCGAGTATAGCGTCGATGTTCCGGTTGTGGGAATAGTTCCCTATGACTATCAGGTTCCAGAAGCAACCAACGAGGGAAGGCCAGTTGTTGACTACGCACCTCACTCAAAAGCCTCAAAAGCCATCGTCGAGGCGGGCGACATCATGAGTGAGTGGATATTCGGGGAAAAGAAAAAGGAAGGGTCTCTCCACAGGCTCTACAAATCATTATTCTCTCATTTGCGAGGGGGCAGAATCCCTGCGGGCAAAAAGCTCTGAGACCGTAACGAGCGGAAGAAAAGTGTACTTCTCCGTCATTTTTTCTTTGGCTCCCTCTTCCCTGTCCACAACAACGCTTATAGCAACAACTTCCGCACCTTCTTTCTCAAGAATCTCTGCCGCCCTGAGGACGCTACCCCCGGTGGTCGTGACGTCCTCGACCAGGAGTATTCTGTCGCCAGGCTTCACCTCGCCCTCTATCTGCCTACCGGTGCCGTATTCCTTCTTTTTCTTCCTGACGATGATGAGGGGCTTATCCGTTTCGAGGGCTAAGGCAGTGGCTATCGGAACTGCTCCAAGCTCAGGGCCGGCCACCTTATCGAACTCAAGACCCAGCTCCTCGGCCCTCGATTTCATCAGCTTTGCAATGAGCTTCAGCGCCCGGGGATTCGTGATGAGCTTTTTGACGTTGATGTAGTAGTCGCTCTCCTTTCCGGAGGTGAGAACGAAGCGCCCGAAGAGTATAGCCCCCTCCCGAAAGATCATCTCGATGAGCTCGTCCTTCATTTTGGACACCTTAATGTTAATAGTCACATAGATTCAGGGAGAAATAGACACGAAGTTTAAAAATCTTAGCGTCAGGTTAATAAGAGATAAAGGCTGAGAAAATATTATGCTGACCGTCGAGAGGGTTATTGAGTACTACTTTGCCGTCGTGATCATCGTTGGGGGTCTCAGCGTCCCGTTGGGAATAAAACATACACTGAGAACCTGGCGGGCACTTCCAGAAGTCGGATGGATGGGCAGAAGCTTTGGAATGGGACTTCTGGCATTGGTACTTGCATCATTCCTCGAGCTCCCCGTTCTTCTCCTTGAGAGCTGGCTGGCTCTGGCTTTTATAGCAGGCCTCGTCGAGGAGACTATCAAACTCCTCCCGCTGGGATTCTTCAGAGACTCCCCTGGATGGGAGAAGTGGAAACTCGTGATTGGAACTGGCCTCTTCCTCGGTCTTATGGAGGGCATTCTCTACATCGCGGGGATAATCGTCCTTGGGGAGGATGTATACCTGATCGGGGTTAGGGCGGTTCTCATCGGACTCCACACCGTCTGGGCAGCGATCTCGATAGGCTTCCTGCTGGGTGGAAGTGGCTGGGAAAAGTTCTACGGACTGGCCTTCTCAATGGTGGCACATACCCTCTACGACCTGCCTCCGCTGGCCGTCGTCCAGGGACTGTCTGCCGGGGCGGTGGCGATTTTGGGAGCAGTCTCGACGGCCTTCATGCTCGCAACCCCGCTGATGGCGAAGAGAGCGGCCGGGCTGGCACTGAAACTCGCCCCGGAAGAAGAAAGTGAAGAAGAAACAGAGGAGCCAACTTTAGAATTCACTTTTTAGCCTTGAACCTCTCCTGGAACTCGTAGAGCTGGGCGATGCGCTCTATCGTATCGGCCTCTTCAGGACTTTTATCCTCTCTCAGGGCCACGTAGCGCGGGAACCTTAAAGCGAACCCGCTCCTGTACTTCGGACTCCTCTGTATCTCCTGGTAGGTAACCTGAATGACCACCTTCGGCTCAATCTCCACGAACTTGCCCTCACCACCGATGATGAGGGGCTTGAGCATCTTGGTGAACTCAACGAGGTCTTCATCGGTGAAGCCGCTGCCAACCTTCCCGACCGGCACGAACTCACCGCTGTGCGGATCGTAGGCCGCAACCAGGAAGGAGCCGAGCAGATGTGCCCTTCTTCCCTCGCCCCACTCCGCTCCGATTATGACAAGGTCGAGATCCTCCATGGTGGGCTTTATCTTGAGCCACTTCTTGCCCCTGTTTCCGGGCTCGTAGACGGAATCGAGCCGCTTCGCCATGAGACCCTCGTGGCCGAGTTCAAGGGCATTCTTGTAGAACTCCTCGGCCTCCTCGACCTTCTTCGTAACCAGCTGCTGGGCAAGCTTAATCTTTTCACCCTCCTCGATGATTTCTTCGAGCTTAGCTCTCCTCTCGCGGAAGGGTGTGTCGATCAGGGCCTCTCCATCGACGTAGAGGACGTCGAAAAGGTTGAGCTCCAGCGGAATCTTCTCTATCATCTCCTCGATGTTGTATTTCCTTCTGAAGCGCCTGAGGACGTACTGGAAGGGCCTTGGCCTTCCACCCTCACCCACAGCGACAAGTTCGCCCTCAACTATCGCTTTTTCAGGCTTTATGCTCGTCTTTATGGCATCAACGACCTCGGGGATAGAGCGCGTGACGTTCTCCAGCCGCCTGGAGTAGATTACAACCCTGTCGCCGTCCTTGTGAACCTGAACTCTCGCTCCATCGTACTTTATCTCGAATGCTGCCTCGCCGCCCATCTCGAGGAGGGCCTCCTTGACGCTCGCCGCGTTCTGGGCGAGCATCGGCCTTATCGGCTTCCCAATCTGGATGTGGACCTTCCCCAGGCCATCGTTGCCCTCGAGCTTTGCCACCTTTGCAACGTAGCCGAAGTCGCTCGTGAGCATATAGGCACGCTCAACGAGCTCGGCTTTGACCTTGAAAGCTTCGGCTATGGCATCGCGAAGTATGCCCTCGGCAACGCCCGTTCTCATCATGCCGAGAACGGTTCTCGCTATGTATTTACCCTCTTCCGGCTGGGCGTCCATGAAGATGTTGGCGAGATACTTCAGCTTCCTGTCCTGGCTTCCCTCGCCGCTCGCTTCGGCTATCTTAATGAAAGTCTGATAAACGCGCTTTATCGTGAGCGGTTGGCTAAAGAAGCTCTTCTGCTTCTTTTTCTTTAATGCCAGGGCAACGCTCTCGCCCAGATCACCCGTGTCCTTGACGGAGTTCTCTATTTCCCTCTCAGGAACACCGGTTGCCATAGATACGGCCTTTATGAGGAGCTTCTCACCAACACCAAGCTCCCTCTCATCCCAATCGGGGAAGACCTTACCCAGAATCAGGTAGGGAACCACCTCGAGCAGCTCATCTGGAGTTTTCTTCAGAAAGTCGGCCACGAACTTAGTCTTGAGCGTTTTGAGGGTAGTCTTCTCGAGCCTGCGGTAAAGGTCAGAAAGTTCAGCGTATTTCATGTCTCCCATGCTCACCACCAAAGAGAATAGGAAGTAAGGGGATAAAAGACTATCCGACCCACCTGCCAACCTCGGGCTTGCCCGTGAAAACATCGACGACATCGAACGGAACTTCCAGGTCAGTGAGGGTATTCCGGGCTTTTTCAACTTCTTCTGGTTTAAGGAGGGCAAAGAGACCCCTACCGAGCATTATCATCGAGCTCGGGTTTGAGATCACTTTGTCAAGCTCTCTGGCTAGTTCAAGGAGCTCGCCGTCCAGCAAACCGGTCCTTTCGGCGAACTCCCTTGCGAGGATCATCATGCGCTCGGGTTTAGGCTCTGCCAAAAGCTTCTCCAGGGCTTTAGAACCCTCGGCTTCTATGGCGTTGATGACGTCCCCGTCGAGAACCTCCTTGGTAGAGAGCCTCCCGAGTGGGACGACGAGTACCTTGTAGTCCTCGAAGAACAGGTTATCGACCAGGCCTATCCCCGGACCTCCGGCCCTAACCCGAACCTCTATCCCTCCCGCGAGCTGTGCAACGACATCACCCAGACCACCCTTGTTGAGAACCTCGTGTCTGTGCGCCGTCTGCGAAGCCCTGAGCCACGTCCCACCGAAGGAGTAGCTCAGAGCCAGAGCCGTGCCCAGGGCCCCGCCGGCACTGTTGCCAAAGCCGTAGCCGTTGGGAAAGTCGAAGTACTGCCATATCTCAACCTCACCTGTGAAATCCATTGGAACGAGCTCTTCAGCGACGGAGTAGCTTATCATGGCCTCGTCCTTCTTCACGGGCTCGCCGTTGAAGGCCACGTGAATGTGTCTCTCCAGCGTTCCGGTTTCAACACTGAGAAAGACGTTCGTGCCCTTGGAGAGGTTCACACCGGCCCCCAGAGAGCCTGCTTTGAGCGGATCATCGTGAAAGCGCGGGACGAAAAAGGCTGTGATGTGGGCGGGAACGAAAGCTCTAATCAGCATCACTCTCACCTCCAAGAAGAGTGCTCTCTCATGTTTTTAAAATTGGTGAAGGGAAGGATGGAAAAAGAGGAAATCACTCCTCGGCAACGTAGATGGGCACCTTGCCGTGAGGTATGCCGTACTTCTTGCCGTACCACTCGCTGAGGACGTACCACGCACCGACGAGGAGGACTATACCCAGCGGCAGGAGTATCACCCAACTCGTGACTCCCAGGGCGAACAGGAGGTACAGCACGCTGCCAATTGTCGCAACCGTGAAGGCATAGGGTATCTGGGTTGTGACGTGGTCTATGTGGTCAGAACCACTGAACATGGAGCTCATGATGGTGGTATCACTGATAGGTGAGCAGTGGTCGCCGAAGATGCTTCCGGTAAATGTGGCTCCGATGGTGGCGAAGACTATCTCGTTAACCTGACCGTTGGTGAAAGCCAGGCTGAGCTGAACTCCGAGCGGAACCATTATGGCGAAAGTTCCCCAGCTGGTTCCCGTGGTAAATGCAACGAACATCGCAGAGAGGAACATTATCAGCGGCATCCATGGTCCGAGGTTCGCCCCAGAGCTGGTCGCAAGGCTGATGACGTAGTCGCCGGTTCCGACGCTTTCAGCGGCGGTTCCAAGGCTCCAAGCAAGGACAAGGATGGTGTTGGCGAAGAGCATCTGCTTCATTCCCCTGACTACTGTGTCCTCCCACTCTTCCACCGTCATTTTCCTCCTGCCCAAAAGCATTATGCTGGCAACGACGACCATTGAGAAGGAGCCCCAGAGAAGCGCGGTGGCAGCGTCGGCCTCACGGAAGGACTCAATGAAGCTGTAGTTGAGGAAGTTGACACCGAACGGGTTCTCCAACTCGGTCCACCAGCCGAGATCCTGACTATATGCCTCAAGGTTGGCCGCTCCGGTATACCAGAGACCAAGCATGGAGACGCCGACGAGGACGAGGATCGGAATCACGAAGTCCCAGAGGCTTCCGCCCTCCTTGGGCGTGCCTAGGTCAACCTCGGTGGTCATGAGCGGCTTCGCACCGTCACGGAGGACTTTACCCTCAGTCCTAGCGCGATATTCCGCCTTCAGCATGGGGCCGTAGTGCCTGTGGGTGTATGCAACGATGAAAACGAGTAGTATTGCCAGTATCGAATAGAACCTATAGGGCACGCTAGACAGCCAGGCATCATAAGTTCCGTAAACGATGTTGGCGTTATCAAAGCCCTTGCCTATCATGAGAAGTTCATAGCCTATCCACGTTGAGACGAGCGCAAGACCAGCCACGGGTGCCGCGGTAGAGTCGTCTATGTAAGCGAGCATCTCCCTGGAAACCCTCATCCTGTCGGTTATGGGCCTCATGGTGTTTCCGACGACTATGGTGTTGGTGTAGTCATCGAAGAACACCAGTACACCAAGGATCCATCCGAGGATTGAGGCTCCTCTGCTGCTTTTGACCCTCCTTACCAGGGAAGCCGCCAGCGCGTGGACTGCGCCGGACTTGTAGATAAGTCCGACACCCGCACCTATCAGGAAGTCAAATATGAGTATCCTAGCGTTCCAGTCGCTTGTAACGCTACTGACAATCCACTCCAGCGTCTGGGTGGTCCCGACTACCGGATTACCGCCAGCGACCATCACTCCACCAATCCAGACGCCCGCGAACAGCGCCAGGATGACCCTCTTTGTCCAGATAGCTAAGATAATGGCAACCAATGGGGGCAGCAATGCCAACACACCAAAGTCCGACACATTTTCACCTCCTGAGGTGTTTCATGCAAAGGAACACGGAGAGAATATAAAGCTTTCTGTATATCCTTTGTCGTATTGCCTTATTCTCGAAAAATTTTCTGGAACATTTCCACCCATTAAAGACCTAGTTACTGCATCCAAGGCAAATTTCATGAATTTCTGCGTTAATTGAGACTCTCAAGTACATTAATGCTCACTAATACCATAAAAACCTTTCCCAGAAAAAGCTTCAGAAAAGCACAACTAAACCTTAAAAGAAGGCAGAAAGGAGAAGTCACTCAGAAGAGTAATTGAGAAGTTAAGAAATTTTCACAAAGATTCTCCAGTCAGCTCTCTCAGCTTTTGGAAATCCTTTCTGAGCTCTTCCTTCAGCGCTGGGCGGTAAAGAGCCACGGCCGGATGGTACATTGGCATTATGACGATTTTTCCAAACAGCGTGTGGGCTTCGAAGGCCTTTCCGTGGATTTTACTTATGGGTTCGACCTCGAAGCCGAACTTCTCGAGTATGTAACGCATCGAGTGCCTCCCAAGTGGAACGATGACCTTCGGCCTTATGATGTCTATCTGCCTGTCGAGGTATGGTGAGCAGGCCTTTATTTCATCCTCCGTAGGGTCGCGGTTGTCAGGCGGACGGCATTTGACTATGTTCGTGATGTAAACCTCATCCCTGCCCAGGCCTATTTCAGCCAGGAGTTCGTCGAGAACCTTTCCTGCCCTCCCAACAAAAGGAAGCCCCTTCTGATCCTCCCAGTAGCCAGGTGCCTCACCGACGAACATGATCTTGGCGTTATAGCTTCCCGAACCGGGTACGGCGTTAGTTCTGAGCTCGCCAAGGGGACACTTCCGACAGGATTTTATTTTCTCCTCGAGCTTATTCATCAGCTCTTCCTTGCCCATGAAAACACCTCAACGCTTCAGTGCGAGCGTCTTCTGGGCTAGATAAGCCTTGAGGAACTCGACCCAGGCGGTGTAGTAGCCCTTCTCATACTCGTCGCGGAACTCGTGCTCAAGGATTCCCTCAAAGTGCTCGAGCAGTTTCTCGGCCTTCTCCCGGTCATGGTCTCTTATAAGTTGGACTATCAGTGCATCAGGGTCGTTGTCTTTTATGGCGCTCATGAAACCGTTTATGGCCTTGCCGTAACCCCTTCCCCACTCGTCGCTCCCTGCCATCTTCTGGAGCTTCTCAAGGTGAGCCCTGGCCTTGGTGAAGTCCCTCTTGAGGAGCGCGCGGAGGAACATCTCCATCCTCATCTCTCTCGCCGGCATTCTACCACCGCATTAAGTTTGAGCCTTGGCTTTTAACGCCTTCGCCTGCTGCCCAGGCACGTGCCATACCTATGAAGGAAAATCTGCATATTTACGCAAAAGTTTTTATACCTGCGGATTGGAGAAATGACTAGAAGTTGGAGTTGAAGAGGTGAACACATATGGCCGAGAGCATTGGTGAAGTACCCAGCGGCGAAAAAGAGTTCGAGCAGCTCACGAAGAGGGTCAGGGACGTACTGGAGTTTCCAGAGATAACCCCTGAGGAGTTTGAGGAGATGTTGAAGAATGCGAGCAGGGCCTATGGTGGGCCGTTGCCGCACAGGACGTACTCCCTCTGTCCCGAGACGAGGAAGGTTGTTCCCGCTTTGATCTGGGAGAAGGATGGAAAGGTCTGGATAACAAAGCGCTGTCCCGAAGGCCTGATCACCGATGTTTATTATGAGAGCGTTGAGCAGTACTATCGATTCCAGAAGTGGAGGTACGATTTCAACCTCATGAGTTTCAACGTTGAGAATTCAGGTGTCAACTGTCCCTTCGATTGTGGACTCTGCGCCAGGCACCGCTCCCACACGAGCCTGTTGAACATAGTCCTGACAAACAGATGTAATTTATCGTGCTGGTACTGCTTCTTCTATGCCAAGGAAGGCCAGCCCATCTACGAGCCGACACTTGAGCAGATCCGCATGATGCTCCGCAATGCGAAGAAGGAGTATCCCATCGGGGCCAACGCCGTTCAGCTCACGGGCGGAGAGCCAACGTTAAGGAACGATCTCATCGAGATCATTAGAATAGCAAAAGAAGAGGGCTACGACCACGTCCAGCTCAACACCGATGGAATCAAGCTCGCCTTTGAGCCAGAACTCGTCAAGAAGATCAGAGAAGCTGGAGTTAACACGCTCTACCTGAGCTATGATGGAATGACGCCCCAGACCAACTGGAAAAACCACTGGGAGATCCCGCTCATCTTCCAGAACGTTAGGAAGGCCGGCGGACCAGGAATAGTCCTCGTACCAACTACCATAAGGAACGTCAACGACCACGAACTCGGCGCTATAATCAACTTCGGCCTCAACCATCTCGACATCGTCCGCGGCGTCAACTTCCAGCCAATTTCCCTCGTTGGAAGGGTTCCCAAGAAGGAGCGCCAGCGCTTTAGGATAACCATACCAGGTGCCATAAAGCGCATAGAGGAGCAGACCAACGGCACAATAGCCATGGAGGACTGGTACCCGATACCAATTGCCGGTCACATAGCAAGGTTCTTTGAAGCCTTCACGGGAAGCAAGTACTACATGACGAGCCACTACTGCTGCGGAGCGGCAACCTACATCTTCCTCGACAGGAAAAAGAAGAGGGTGGTGCCGATAAGCAGGTTCCTCGACGTTGAGGGCTTCGTTGAGTACCTCGAGACCAAGACTGATGAGATAGAGAACTGGAAGCATCTTGGAAAGCTCCAGAAGCTCAAGCTCGGAGCTGAGATATTCATCAAGTTCAAGAGCTTCTACGATGAGAAGTACGCGCCAGAGGGACTCGACGTCCTCGACCTCATAAAGAACGCCTTCATGCACGGCAACTACGACGCCCTGGGCAAGTTCCACAAAAACGCGCTCTTCCTCGGAATGATGCATTTCATGGACGAGTACAACTACGACGTTGAGAGGGTTGAGCGCTGCGTCATCCACTACGCCATGCCCGACGGAAGGATAGTGCCGTTCTGTACATTCAACGTGATTCCGGAGCTCTACAGGGACAAGGTGCAGGCACAGTTCAGCTACACCTGGGAGGAGTGGAAGACTCTGCACCCGGACTGGGACTACAAGAAGGACAAGTACGTTAGAACCAAGGAGTTCGTCGAAAAGATGAAGAACAGCGAGCTCTACAGGAAGACCTACATCGAGATAGAGGACTACTTCGGGGTAAACACCAAGGCCTGAGGTGATAGGAATGACCGTGAACGGGGAAAAGAGGCTCACCAAGCTCAGCTTCAAATTCGGCAACATAGACTGGGAGATGGCAGTGGTCAAGCAGTATGAACTCCTGAAAAACGCGAATGTGTGGAGAGCGTTCATCAACGGCTACGCCAAGAACGGCTTTGTGGTCTTCGACGAGGAGAAGCTGAGCAGGGAGAAACTCCTTGAAAAGCTCAAGGAGCTTGAGCCAGAAGTTGTCGGGGAGGAACACCTAACGGTTGCGGAGCTCCTGGAGTCCAGCCACTCCTGGGGCAATATACTCGGGAGGATGGAGTCCTGAGAGGATAAAAGAAATCAGTGGAGCTCTATTCTCACTTTTCCCTTCATGTCCTCTTTTTCAAGCTCGAAGGACACTATCCCGCTGAAGGAGCTTAAGTCCAGGACGTTCTTCCCGCGTCTCAGCTCGAAGGTCTCTGCGTAAGCCCCAGATGGGGGGAACGAGAGGTCGTACTCGTAAACGGTGAGCCTGTTGTCAGAGCTGGCGTAGAAGACCGCCCTCGGCTCGGTGTAGCCATCAAGTGGGATTCCTCCGAAGGTTCCTGCACCGAAGTTCCTTGCCATGCCCGGGAGGACTAGGGGTATGGAAAAGCTCACCACTGGCGGCCTGTCCTGGAGAATCTTCTCGTCGAGCACGACTATGTCCCTGTTCCCCGTGTCAAATGGGGTGGCCTCGGTTGCCCCGGTATTGGGCGCGGTGTTGGTACCAAGGAGTATTTTTCCATCCATCTTCTCGATGCTCGTTATCCGTGCCCCGAAGGCCCCAACGATTTTTACCATCGGCGGGGCTATGTAAACCAGGACGCTGGGGCCGGCCACCGTGTTGGTGGTGACCCAGTTGAACTCGTCAGATGGCAGATAAGCCGCGTCGTGATAGGCGTTGAAAGCAGTCAGTATTCCACCGCCCACGTTTATCGCGTTCACCCTGAAGGGCGCGTAGAAGGTGCAGAAGTCAAAGAGCCTGAAGAAGGTGAAGTCCTCTCCCATGAGCGGGTTGCCGGCAAAGAGACCCCCACGAACAAAGGCGAAGGCCCTGTTGTAAGCGGAAGCCATGGCTCCAAGCTCTGCCTTTATATAGGGCCTCCCGTCGACGCTGCTTCCAGGCCTGAAGGTATTCCATTTCCCGGTTATCAAATCAAGAGCCCTTAACTCCCTCAGCCCCTCCGTGAAGTTGTTGCCGATTCCAAAGAACGCCACATCATGGACGATGGTTCCCTTTGGCGAAGGATCACCTATCAGCTCCTCCGCCCTGCCGGTTCTCCTATCCAGGGAGTAAACGCCGAGGTTGGCGTGACCGTCCTCCCTCGCGAGCAGAAGTCTATCGCCGTATGGGTCGTAGATGATATCGCTTATCTCCCCGGCCCAGTCGGTCTCATGGTGGATTGAATCCTTCCAGAGGAGTCGTATAGAGTCGTTTTCCGTATCGTAAACGTGGACGTGGGAGTATTTGTTGACGAAGCTTATGGTACGGTTCTTGTAAACGGCCGGAGCGTGAACCCAGCCGCCGAAGTAGATGAACTCATCGACTCCCGTTACGGCGTTGTAGGTATCCCCTCCGCTCGTGGGGCCTTCCCCGACTAGGGTAAAGTCGTAGGTTTTTTCCTCGCCGTCCCTCACGAAGTGAGCCTCGGCCTCGAAGGCCAAGGTGTAGTAGAGCACGCCGTTGTAATATTTAAGGCCAAATATTCCACCACTGCCCCATTCGGGGCCGTAACGCGGGGGAAAGCGGTAGTTCTTCAGCTCCATAATATCACCGGGATTGAATATAGCTTTCCTCTTATTGAACTTTCGGGAGACTTTTATACCCCCGCGCCGTAGGGGAAACCATGTATCGCGGGCTGGCGATAATCTTCGGCTTCTTCCTCATGGGCGAGTGGCTGAGCGAAACCCTCAGTCTTTCAATCCCTGGAAGCGTTCTCGGGATGCTCCTGCTGCTCGGCGCACTTCTCAGCGGGGTGATAAAGTTAGAATGGGTCGAGAACGAAGCGGAGATCTTCGTCAGGAACATGAGCGTTCTCTTCATTCCGCCGGGAGTCGGCATAGTGACATACCTTGGCCTGATAAAGAGCCAAGTGGTGCCAATATTCGGGGCGCTCCTCATCAGCTTCATTGTAACGCTCCTGGCAACGGCGAAAACGGTTGAGTTGATAAGGGGAAGAAAAGGGGGTGATGCCGGATGAACCCCTTCGGGATAACGCTCACCCTGGTTGTATTCTGCATCTTCTCGGAGCTTCACAACAGAAAGAGGGCATTCTATACGAACCCTGTTCTTCTGTCGATACTCACGATAGCGCTCATCCTCAAAGCTGGAAGGATTTCTTACGACTACTACATGGACAGCGCCAGGATACTCAGCTTCCTCCTTGGACCGGCTGTTGTCAGCCTTGCAATCCCTGTCTACAAAGGCCGGAGCACGATAAAGGCATACTCAAAGGAGACGACCATAGGAATCGTCGCTGGAGGGACGATAGCCATACTCAGTGCCTTCTACATGGCGAAGCTCCTCGGGGGAAGCGAGGAGGTTTTGCTCAGCATAGCGCCGAAGAGCGTCACGACTGCAATAG
This sequence comes from Thermococcus sp. GR6, assembly GCF_012027415.1. NCBI lineage: Archaea > Methanobacteriati > Methanobacteriota > Thermococci > Thermococcales > Thermococcaceae > Thermococcus > Thermococcus sp. GR6. Next base: position 398,651 of record NZ_SNUM01000002.1, on the reverse strand, counting down.
CCATCGGAATAAGCGAGAAGATATGTGGCCTCCCAGCTTTAACGGCCGTTCTGGTGATCCTGACGGGGATCCTCGGCAATGCCCTTGGGGTCGAGCTGCTGAACCTCGTCCGCGTGAAGGACAGAATAGCGAGAGGATTAGCCATGGGCGTTACTTCCCATGGCCTCGGGACGGCTAGGATAATCCTCGACGACGAGCTGGCCGGGGCGGTGAGCGGATTGGCTATGGCCCTTAACGGCGTCTTCACGTCTCTATTGCTTCCCTATCTCATCGAACTCCTCAAGTAGGCACTCGCTTATCCTCAACCTGTCCCTGGCGTCCAGGAACAGCGTGAAGTCACGCTTGGCTATTCTGTCGCTTATTGGCGCGTGCTCGACGAGGAAGGCTATTATCTCCGCCGTGCTGTAAGGAACCTTGATCTGAAGCTCGTCCGCCTTCTTGAAGAGTTTGTCAGGGACTGTGAAGATGTCCTCCCCCTTCCTGACCTCAACACTTATCTTGGAGTTTATCTGCTCCCAGATGGTGATGGTGTTCCTAGCTTTCTCAATCTTTTCAAGGGCCCTTCTCTCAAGAATGCTTATGTTGGCCCTGCTCGTGCCTAAAAGCTCGGCTATCTCGCTCTGTTTCAAACCCCTAGCGCGCAGACGGAGGATCTTAATCTGCTGCTCCGTTAGGAAGCTCTTACTTCTCATTTTAAACACCAGAGTTTAACATGTATCAATGGGTTAAAACTTTTTCCGTACCAAAGGCAAGACTTCAACGTAATCTAGGAAGAGAGGGCAAAATTCCAGCCAAGTTATCCCTCCAGAAAAGCCACGAGAATTCTGGTGGTCCCGCGGCCCGGATTTGAACCGGGGACCTGCGGATCTACAGTCCGCCGCCGCTCCCAGGCTAGGCTACCGCGGGACCCTACAGCCAGCCCGTTCCATAATGCCCTGGGTAGGTTTATAAATTTTTCTCCCAACTTAACTTCGGTGAGAGCATGAAGCTTTATGAACCCATAACGCTCGCAATGCCACTCGCGAAGTGGATAGGGGACTTCATAATGGAGAGGGGCCACCTGCCAAGTGGCGAAGACGTTAGAGAAACAATGAAGAGTTTCGGCCTCGAGGAGATCTGTCTGGACAAAGGTCTAGCCGTTTTTAGGGGCCGCTTTTTAATTGCGCTGGTCTTCCCGAGGAACGAGAATCTCGTCATCGACGTAATATCGTCCAGCGGAGAGCTGAGCGACGCGCTTGAGGTGATAGCCTACCACGATAAAAAGATAGAGGCCTTCGTGGTGGAGATACTGCCGACCAACGACCTTGAATACGAGGGCAACATCGGCATCGAGCCAACAATCATAGACGAGGAGAGCCTTGAGCTCGAGAGCAGCCCGGTTCTGGGCCACTTTGAGGAGGACGAGGAAGGGATGTTCCTGGTGATAGACGGTGAGACCTACGAGCGCTGGAAGGAGGAGGACGATATTCACACCTGCCCGATATGCGGCGGCGAGCTGGCCTGGCGCAAGGAGAAGGCCTACTGTGCAGACTGCGGTTATGGGGTTAAGGTGGTGAGAAAATGAGCCGTATTGTTAAGGCCCAGCTTGTTAAGTACTCCCACCTCGCCCATGAGAGGGGACTTACGGCGGCCTTCGGCGGGAACTTGAGCATCAGACGGGGGAACCTGATCTTCATTAAAGCAACCGGGGCCGTCATGGACGACATAACGAGGGAGCAGGTGGCGGTAATCGACATGAACGGAAAACAACTGTCGGCGATTAGACCCTCATCAGAGTACAGGCTCCACCTGGCGATCTACCGCAAGAGACAAGATGTTAAAGCTATAGCCCATCTCCACCCGCCGTATTCAATAATTGCAGCGACCATGCTCGAGATAGAGCTCCCGGTAATAACTCCAGAGGCGGAGCTGTACCTCAGAAGGATACCGATTGTACCCTTTAGGCCTGCCGGAACGGAGGAGCTGGCAGAGGCTGTCACAGAGGTCGTATGCCAGTCAGATGCAGTTCTGATGGAAAAGCACGGCATCGTCACCGTCGGGAAGAGCCTGAGGGAAGCATTCTACAAGGCCGAACTGGTTGAGGAGAGCGCAAAGCTGTGGTATCTGCTCAGAAAATGATTATCAAACACACGGAAGAAGAGAACCCTCAAAACGCAGGAAATGAGCGGGAAAAGTAAAAGCGCTCACTTAACCTGCTCAAGAGCTCCGAGAACCTCCCAGATGATGGTCCTCGTGTGCATAGGCATGTTCGGATCCTCGCTAATCTCCTCGAGGATGGCTATCGCGTCGGCGGCCCTGACGGCCGGCTCCTTGCTCTCGTCGAGGAGGACCTCTATGGCCTGCTCAGCGGCTCTCCTAATGTTCCTCGGAACGACAGTGTCCTGGACGACCTGCTCCTTGAGAACCTGCACAATCTGGTGAATCAGCTCGCTCATTCTATCACCCCCTTTTCTAAAGAATTGTTACTAAAATCTCCTCGGGTTATCTTAAGCTTTCCTAACTAAAAAACTTTTCGGTTAACGTCGAAACTAAAGAAGGAAAATCAGTACTCGACCCCCCTCCTCGCAAGGATGCCCTTCTGATAGGGGTGCTTTATCTCCCTCATCTCGGTGACGTAGTCAGCTAACTCGAAGAGCTCCTCCGGGCAGTAGCGGCCGGTGATGACGAGCTCGGTGTGGGGTGCTTTGCTTTTGATGAGCTCCTTGACTTCATCGACGTCGAGCATGCCGAAGCCTAAAGCAACACAGAGCTCATCGAGGATGACCAAGTCCCACTCTCCGCTCGAGACAACTTCCTTTGCGCGCTGAAGGGCTTTCTTGGCGGCCTCTATGTCGTCGGGCTCGGGTTTGCCGTGGACGAACTTCGGTAACCCAAAGGACTCTATGACCGCACCGCATTCGGCTATCTTCTTCTGCTCTCCGTAAACGTTCCCGGCCTTCATGAACTGGAGGATTATCACCTTCCCGCCGGAGCCGAGCATTCTCACCGCGAGGCCAAAAGCGGCGGTTGTCTTCCCCTTCCCGTTGCCGGTGTATATGTGAACTAAGCCAAGCTTGTCTTTCCAGGGCATGTGGATTCACCGGGTGGATATAATCGCCAAGGGTTTTTAGGGGTTTGGATGAAATTAAAGAAAGGGTTAAATTCTTGCTCATATAACCTTCTAGTTGGGTGAACCAAGATGCCAGATTACTTTTTAATATCCCTTTCAAACAGAAGAAATCTAGAACTTTGCATAGAATACGCCCTTGCTGGTTTTACAAACAATATAAATGGTCTCTGGACATTTTTCGACATAAACGTTGGAGATTATGTCTCTTTTCTGTACGGAGCAAGAGTCAGAAACCTGTACCGGGTTGTTAGAAAAGTTGCCTACAAAAACGCGGAGAATCTTCCTCCTTGGCCGCCGATAACCTTCAGATCAAAAAGGACATATTATTTTCCTTTCAGGCTGTTCTTAAAACAGGAGAGAGAATTTAATGAGCCAATGGTCAGGCCTGAATTTTCTTACGTAGCTGAGAACTTGCTTTTGAGAGGTGGCTATAGAAAGACACATTTTCAAGCCGATACAATAACCTTTTACAATGTCTCTGAGATGGGAAACGCATTTAATGGCAAAACCAAGTATATAGAGTTCGAGGCCGAGCCTTTTGAACCCAAAATTGTTTTCAAACGAGAAAACCAAAAAATTCCGGAAAAGTTCTACTTTAAAGAACTTATACTCCAGTCCCTCGTGAGAAGAAAAATCCAGAGTTCCGTTCTCGATGATGCTTTGGAATTTTTTGGTGTTGATAAGTCTCCAGATGAATTTGAAGTGCTTGGTGAAAAAGCCCTTCCTGAGGGATACGTCGATATATTCATCAAGCTAAGACATCCAACTGGAACAAATAAGTATCTGCTCGTAGAAGTTAAGACAGGGAGGGCACAAAGAAAAGACATAGAACAATTAACAGGATACATAAGCGAATTTAGCAATGAAACTGTTGGGGGAATATTAATCGCCAGAGATTTTTCAAAATCTGCCTTTGATAATTCCAAAATCCTGCCAGTTAGATACTATTTTGATGACCTAGACAAATCGGCAGAATATAGTTACGAAGAACTGCTGAGAATGCTAACCTTAGAGGTGGTAATATGAGAAAAAGATTGTTTATATTCATAACACCGGATGGAGCTACATATTCGTCCCCTAACGAGATATATCCTGACATGGAAAACTTTCAAGTGCTTGGATTTGGTGAAGGATTGAATGAAGAAGAAGCGTTTGAGAACTTTATTAAGAACAATAAATGGGTGTTAGAGACGCAGTTTAACGAGGTAATCTCCATAGAGGTAAAGTCGAGAATTTACCAAGGCAAAAGATTTTATCTCAACAACAGAAGCTCGACGAGCTCGACTTCAAACCGCTCATTCCGAAGCTAAGGTTGACCACAGTTTGTGACCACTTTGAGATGTTGCTTGCTAAAGAGTGCATGCTCCAAATTCATACCTTCTAATACTAGGATTTCTCATAAAAACCACTGTATATTTCAGTCCACTTTTCTTTTTTGACGCCCTTCGGGCGTCGGTTTAAAAGTGAACTCCTCACGAAAGGGCGTGCTATAGCGGATTCCAACACTCTGGAGGTTAAATTTAACGGCAATCACACTTTAGAAGCGAGCTTCAAGAAGGAACCACGAACTTTGATCAAACTTTCGCTTGGCGAAAGTTTGTTAGAATTATGGGGCCGGGGCCGGGATTTGAACCCGGGCTAGGGGATCCACAGTCCCCTGTGCTAACCAGGCTACACCACCCCGGCCATGTCCAGCTAAACCTTTTGAGTTAGCTTTATAAAGTTTTCGTCAGAACGGGCTGAAAGAGGGAGCTGAGACCTTTTACATTCAATAACCGAACTCAGAGGAGAGATTGAAAACCGTCAAACCACACGGGGAGGTTTCGAGATGAAAGCCAAGAGAGAAGCGCTCGCGAGCCTCTTCACGGCCATAAATGAGGGTAAAGTCGACGAAGACATAATAGGCCTTCTCCTTCTCATCAACTCGATAAAGGGCATCTACACCACATCCTCCTGCTCGGGGAGGATTGGAATCATCGAGGAGCCGGCCCTGGGGGCAAAGCCCCTCTCCCGCTGGCTGATAAAGGTCCACAGACTCATAGAATTTGAAGAAGCAAAAGAAGCCCTGAAAAATGCCAAAGAGGGAATCATCTTCCTCAAGAGCCAGCCACCCATCTTCCACGTCGTTGCCGAAGACCTTGAGAAGGCAAAGAAGCTCCACGAGCTAGGCTTAGCTTCAGGCTTCAAGTACACCACCTTCAAGGTAATCTCCAAGCGCTATCTCGTTGAGATAAACGCCACCGAATACCTTACCGCTCCCCTTGGAAAGGATGGAAAGGTCCTGGTGGACGACGAATACCTCCGCTTCGCCATCGAGATCGGCAACGAGATGCTGAAGCGCTCGAAGGGCAGGCTCACCCGCCTTGAGGAGAACTTCAGAAAGCTGAAGAAGGAGCTTGGCGAAGACGAGCTGTTCTACGAGATAGCCTCCAAGTACATGATAGACTACTCTAACATCATTACACTCGGGATGCTGGATCGGAGGGTGGAAAGGCTGAGAAAGGGGATAGAATCTCTGGGAGGATAGCTTTTTATCTCATCTCGTTCCACTCCGGGTTTCCGTACCTCTCCCCTATCAGTTTCTCTGCAAGTTCGAGCTCGTAGTCCGTCAGCTGGCCTTCTTCCAGCTCAAATGCGGCAAAGAACTTGTCTTTCAGCAGCTCGTAGGTCTCCCAGCGGTTCAGCTTTATTCCTTCGCGCTCCAGCGTCGTAACCCTCTCCCAGATGCTCGAAACTCCTTTATCGGAAAGCTTTGCCTTCGAAATCCTCAGAACCTTCGCGAGTATATCCACCCTCGTCGCGTACATGAACGTGCCGTGCTGGAGGATTACCCCCTTTCTCCTCGTCTGGGCAGAGCCACTTATCTTCTTGCCGTTGGCGACGATATCGTTCAGGCCGGAAAAGCCGGCGTGGAGGCCAAGCTCCCTCAGAGCATCGACGAGCGGACCTGCCAGGTAGCGATAGCTCTCCTCGACGTTCCTCAGGGCGGAATGGTAGTCCTCACCAATGACCACCGAATAGGTTATCTCACCGAACTCGTCGTGGAAGACGCTTCCGCCACCGGTTATGCGCCTTACAACCGGAATTCTGAGCTTCCTGGCGGCATCGAGGTCAACGTCGTGCCTGACGCTCTGGAAGCGGCCTATAGTTACCGAGCTGGGACTGAAAGCGTAGAGCCGCACCGTGTCGGGGACCTTGCCCTCGATTCTAGCGCGCATTATTGCCTCGTCTATCGCCATCTGAACCTCTGGCCTGGCAACTATGAGCGGAATGAACCTCATGCTATCACCAATGTTAAAAAATCAAGAACGTTTTTAAGCCCAGCGATGATGACGCCAAGCCCTCCTGACGGGTGATGAAAGCGGTCACCACTGAGCGGATAAGAAACTTTGCCTGCGAAAAGTTTCATCAAAGTTCGTGATTCCTTCGTTGGGGGCCTTTTTGGAATGGGTTTTCTTTTTTCTGAGCTTGCGTGATTTGTGGAACTCTGCAAACGCTCATTTTTGATGGGGTTTGCTTTTTGGATAAGCGCCCTTCGGGCGCTGAGGAGAGAAAACCTTCTAACGGGCCCTTATGAGGTAGTTCCTCACAAAAGCCCCCAAGTCAAGTAAAAACCAACTTAGTTGGGTAAACTCACCAAGAATCACAAACCTTGGTCAAGGGTGAGGGGGAGGAGCCTCCAGTGGATCAAGAGAAAAAGGAAGGTGAGAAACCGTAGTTTCCCAGATTTTAGAGAAGAATGGGGTTGTGGGACGAAGCCCCACTAAAACAAACTTTGCTAGCGCAAAGTTTGATCAAAAAGTATGATCCGATTAACTGCCGGAATGCGTTTGTATGTCTTCGGTAGGAGTGTGGATTTATGCTGGTTTCATTATCAAGGAAACCACTGATATTAGTTTCCATTTCCTTTCGGTGTTCTTTGAGCACCGTATTCTCAGTGAAACATTCTACAAGCAGCAATTTGAGTTTGAAACCATCTAAGAAAAGGATAGTCAAAAAAGACATACGAACTTTGATCAAACTTTGCGAAGGCAAAGTTTGCCGGTCAGGGGCCGATTAGCTCCTCATCGGTCTCTCGGCCACCTACCCTCACATCATCCCAGGCCGAGGCGCTCCCTTATCTCGAGCGGGATGAGGCCTATCTTCGGGAAAACTAGCAGGGCCTTGTCCTCGACGGCATAGGCCGGAACGCACGGGATTGGCCCGTAAGGCGTTGGATAATCGGGGTCGGGAGCCCAGTTGTTGTCGCCCCATGTGACGAAGCACTTCTCAGTTTTCCCTCCAAGGTTTACCTCCTTTATCTCCCTGACACGGTGGATTATCGGGTATTCGTAACCCGGGCGCTTATAGACGACCACGTCGCCAACGCGGATTTCATCTATGTTGTTTTCACTTATCCCCTTCAGGAGGACGACATCCCCCCTGTAAAAGACGGGTTCCATGGAGCCACTCACCACTATGACCAGCGGTGAGTCCGTGTGAAGGGCCATCTTAAGCCCGAATTGGAGTGCAAAAACTGCTATGAACGCGATTAGGATCCATGCTATGTCCTTTTTCCACGACTCATCCATTTCAACGCCTCCATTAGAGTGCTTATTCTCGCGGGTATGGCACCTATCGCGGTGCATGTTTCAAGGCTGACCCTTTTCCCGGTTATATCCATATGATAGCGCGCCATCTTAAATATTTCCTTCGGGAGGCCATGCCTTCCAAGGCCTATCAAGAGCAGAAAACTCTCGCCTTTCAACGCCCTCTCCGCGAGCTCAAGCGGAGTTATCTCCTTCTCCTCGCTTGGTTTTCTGGTGGTCGCAACCGGTGTACCGAACTGCGGGGGAAATCCCCTCTTCGGGAACTCGAGGAGATGGAAGCGGTTTCTCTGGGCGAGCTCGAGGAGATACTTCCCTCCCTCGCCTATGGTGGTGTGGCCGGCTATCTCTTCGGCAACATCAACAGGCCTGCCCTCGAATGGGAATCCCACCAGAGCTAGGTGAAAACCGTAGGCGTAAGCTATAGGTCCAGCTCTAGCTATGGCCCTCAGATGGGCCTCGTGCAGCTTCTTCGGGTCGTATGTGTTGTAGAGCGCAACAGTCAACATGGTCCTTCTGAAAAAGTGTCCAACAAAGGTTTATAAGGATTTATAGCAGACTAAACATTTAGTATGACCACGCCAGAGGAAATAAACCTGCTTGTTGAAAGGGGCTACTATGAGGAGGCCCTTGAAAAGGTTCACGAGATTGAGGACCCCATAGACCAGGTGCAGGTTCTCACCAAGATAGCCGTAGCCATATACCAGCACGATGGCCCAATGGAGTGGATTCCGAGCATCATAGAGGATGCCATGTACATCGCGAAGAAACTCAGAGACCCTGCTAACAAGGCCGTGGCGTATTCCATAATCGCATCCACCCTCGCGATAATGGAGTACGAAGAGGACGCGATGGACTTCTTCAACCGGGCGATAGATGAGGCGAACGAGATAGAGAGTCCCATAGAGAAGGGCATGGTTCTCTCGACCCTTGCCTATTATCTCGCCATTGCAGGCTATCCTGACAATGCCCTAGAGATCTTCAACATTGCCTTCGATACTATAATCGGGGCCGAGACCAGCTATACCCACAAGGTGGACGGCATACTGAGGATAGGAGATCTTCTTGAAAAGGCTGGAGATACCCTGCCATCGAACAAGGCCATGGACTTTTATAAAATGGCATTTGACATATTTGACAAACTCCACGTCAATCAGCGTGCGGCGATGGTCGAGAAGAAGATAGAGCTTGCAAAAACGGTTTACGACGTTGGACTTCCACAGATACGTGCAGCCCTGCTCAAAGGGAAAAACCACTACGCGCTGGCCCTTATAGAGAAGAAGTACAGCGGTGTTATTAGGCTCATTGGAGAGCTTGAAGTTGCCCTCTGGATGAAAAGAGTGAACAACATGGAATACCTCGACGTTGTGGACAAGGCTTTCGAGTGCTGCGAGAACCCAAGATTCACCGACGTCAACGTCCAGCACATAGCAAGGCTCCTAACCGAGCTTGGAAACCTGAGAAGGGCACTGAAATTCGCAAAAGAAATCCAGGATATCCACAAGAGAAGCGAGGCACTGAAGGCGATAGCCCTTGAGCTGGTCAGAAGGAAGGAGTTCGAAGAGGTAAAGAAGATTATTGAAAGCATCCCAGATCCAAAGATAAAGGAGGAGGCACTCAACGAGATTGGGACCATAGAGGGGAGCCAGTGAGGGGTCCGCATGATATTTGATGCCCATTCAGACCTGCCTACTTTTGTCTATGACGAGAGGAAGAAGGGAAAAACCCTTGTCCTCGAGGAAAGTTTTAACCAATTCTTTGCCCCGGGCGTAGCCGCTCGAGTGATGGCCATCTGGACAAAATCGGACAGGAGAGGCTCGGCCCTGAGATACGGGCTGGAGGTTCTCAACGCCCTTCAGAAAGATGTTGCGGAGAGCGAGCGCTTCGAGCTTGTGAAAAGCGTTGGGAAGATGAAAAAGGCCATCGAGGAAGGAAGGATTGCCCTCTGGTTGGGCCTTGAGGGAGGAGAGCCGATAGGGGACAGTCTGGATTTGCTGGAGGTTTTCCACCACCTCGGCCTGAGGGTTCTAACGCTCACATGGAGCCTTCGCAATGCCATAGGCGATGGTGTCTTCGAGAGGACAAACGGTGGCCTGACCAACTTCGGCGTTGAAGTCGTCGGAAAGGCTGAGGAACTGGGAATCCTCATAGACCTCAACCACATAAACGAAGCCGGCTTCTGGGATGCCCTAGACGTTACCGCATTCCCCGTTATGGCCTCGCACTCCAATGCGAGAGCGCTATGCGATCATCCGAGGAACCTCACGGACGAGCAGATAAAGGCCATAGCAGAGCGAGATGGAGTTATCGGGGCGGTTGCCATTCCGAGCTTTGTAGACAGGGAAAAGCCAACGCTGGAGAAGTACGTTGATCACATCGCTTATATGGCCGAGCTGGCAGGATACAAGCACGTAGGACTCGGCTTCGACTTCGTGTATTACCTGTCCGGCTGGAACGGGAGGAGCGTTGAGGGCTTTGAGGACGAGTCGAAGATTCCGGCGCTGCTCGAGAGGCTGAACGAGAACTTCAGCGCGAAAGAAGTTAGAGCGATAACTTTCAGGAACCTCGAGCGCCTTTTTGAAAGGGTTATCGGATGACGGAATCTTTTTATCCTCTTTTTCTCAGCAATCCGCGGTGAGTCCATGGAGGAGGTCTACTTCTTAACCGCAGGAGACGCGAGAAGGCTGCTCTTCGCGAGAGGAGGAGCGAGGCTTAACCTGGATTTGAGAAAGACCGGGCGTTCATGGCTGATAACCATTGAAGGGAACGATTTCATATTCCCCGACGGGACGCGCGTTGAGAGGAGCGTAATCGAAAGGGTCGCGAGGGACGAGGGGAGCGTTTACTTCGTCAAAAACGGGGGCGTTTACAAGGCGGCAATAGCCGGAGAGCACTACTACAAGCTCGTGCCAACGGTTCCGCCCACGATAGAGATAAACGGCATCAGGATGCACCGGACGAAGGACATAAACCCCCTCCAAGACACCCTCAACAAGGTGAATACCGTCAAACCCAAGGAGGGTGAAACTGTTCTAGATACCTGCATGGGGCTCGGATACACATCGATAGAGGCCGCGAAACGCGGTGCTTACGTGATAACGGTAGAAAAGGATAAGAGCGTCATAGAACTGGCAAGAATAAACCCCTGGAGCAGGGAGCTCTTCCAGGGCGGGAAGATTCAGATCATCCACGGGGATGCCTTCGAGGTCGTAAAGAGGTTCAACGACGGGAGCTTCGATGTGATAATCCACGATCCCCCGCGCTTTTCTCTGGCGGGTCATCTCTACAGCGGAGAGTTTTATGAGGAGCTCTTCAGAATCCTAAAGCCCGGTGGAAGGCTTTTCCACTACGTTGGAAACCCCGGGAAGAAGTACAGGAGAAAAGACCTCCAGAAGGGCGTGATGGAGCGCCTAAGAAAGGCAGGCTTCGTTGGTGTTAGAAGGGCCGAGGAAGCGCTCGGTGTAGTGGCGAGGAAGCCGGAGAAAAGAACAAAATGAACGGGCTCACTCTAAGCCCTTCAGAATCTTCTCCACATCGAAACCTTCCTCGTACTTCTTGAGCTTCCTCTCGAAGAACTCCATGAAGAGCTTGTAGCGCTTGGCCCTGTGCTTTGGAGAACCCCTTATGCTGTGGCCGTGAGCACCGCGCTTGAATATCGCTATGTAGGCCTCCTTGCCGAGGTCCTTGAGGGCGTGGTAGAACATGACGCTCTGGTCGAGCGGGCAGCGGTAGTCCTCCAGCGAATGGATGAGCAGTATCGGTGCCTTGACGTTCTCGACGTAGAAGAGCGGGCTGAGCTTTCTGTAGTTCTCGTTGTTCAGCGGGTCATCTCCGATTACCTCCCTGTCGAACCAGAGACCTATATCGGAGAAAGCGTAGCTCGTCAGCCAGTAACTTATGCCGTTCTCACTTATTCCAGCCTTGAAGAGCTCGCTCTGCGTCAGCGCCCAGTTGGTCATGAATCCACCGTAGCTGATGCCCGTTATTCCAACCCTCCCGCGGTCGGCCTGCGGTTCAAGCCTGAAGAACGCCTCGATTCCGTTCATTATATCCAGGAAGTCCTCGAGGCCTGTTCTCTCCAGAACGCGGAGGGCGAAGTCCTCTGAATAGCCGTTGCTTCCACGCGGGTTCACGAAGACGATGTAGTAACCCTTACTCGCCATCAGCTGCATCTCGTACTTGAAGTAGTGGCCGTACATTCCCTTCGGCCCGCCGTGGACGAAGACTATGACCGGAGCCTTCTCGTCCTCCTTCAGCTCTGGCTTAATGTACCAGCCGTCTATCTCGAGGTCGAGGGACTTAAACCTGAAGTGCCTCGGCTCAAAGGTCCTGAGCCTCTCAAAGAGCGGCCCGTTGTAGTCGGTGAGCTGCTTAAGTTCGCCGTCGTAGAGGTAGAGCTCCCTCAAGCGCGTTGCAGTCTCGATGAGCATCGCAACCTTTCCACCGTCGACGTCGAAGCCCATGACCCAGTGCTCGCCAACGGTTATAGACTCAACCTCACCATCCCACAGGTAGAGGTTGATACTGCCAGCCTCGTAGAGGGTGAAGTAGACTCTGCCATCGTCGAGCCTAGCCTGGCCTGTATTCCTGCCGAGGTGTTCATTTATAGCCTTCAGCTCGCCGTCGTAGAGGTAGAGGAAGTCGTGCTCGCTGAGCTTTTTCTTCTCGGGCTTGCCGCGAAGGAGGATGGTTTTGCCGTCGGAATCAACCGCCTGGAAGGAAACCTTCTCGAAGAGTTTCTCCTCATCTCCATCGCGCCAGAGGTAGATATCGGTGAACTTGAAGAAGGCGGGCTTGCCCTCCTCGCGGTGAGGAACGTTGACGACTATGGCGTTGCCGTGCCAGATACCTGAGCTGAAGCGCGGCTTCTCAAACTCCTCGAGTATCTCCTCGCTCTCGGTGTCGAGAATCCAGAAGGTGGTCTTCTCGCCGTCGAAGAAGCCCATGTTGTCGAACCACACAGGGACATCGTCCTCGAAGATGAAGTCCTCATCGTCCCTGCGCTTGAAGCCTACAATAAGGAGACGCCGGGAATCGTCGTTCCACTGGATGAAGCGGACGTTTTTAGCCTCCAGAACCTTCTTGGCGCTAAGCGTTTCAACGTCGGCAACCCATATCTCGGAAGTCTTCTTCTCCTCGTTGGGCCTCATGAAGGCGAGCTTCCTGCCATCCGGAGAAAAGCGAGGCATGGAAGCGTTCTCGATGAAGCGCCTTGTTCCAGTTTCGATGTCCTCAACCACCACAGTGTTCTCGTACCTATTGTCCTTCATGTTGGCCTTGGTCAGAACGTAGGCGACCCTATCTCCCTTGATCTGGGGGTCGCCCAAATAAGCAAACTTAGAAAAGGTCTTTTCGTTCCATTCGATGCTGCTCATAACGGTATCACCGATTTAGTAGAGAGCCTTAAAAGTATATAAGCCTAACCCAGTGGACAGGTGGAAACATGAAAGATGAGTACGCCGTTGGAATAATTCTCATAGCGGGACTCGCCGTATCACTGGCCTTCAGGACGTACCTTGGAGTAGTCCTCGCTGCAATAGGGATACCGCTCTACCTGGCCTACGTAGCCAGAGAACAGAACATACTGGCGAAGTCGAGGCTCTTCGACAGGGATCTCTTCCTCATGATAGCCATAGCGATAGTCGTGATACTTGTCTTCAACTACATATGGGATCCGAGAATGGGCCTCATAGCGATGGCAGTGGTGATTCCAGTCCTAGCTCTCTACGCGGACAGACTAAAGGCGAGAAAGAAGTCCCATAAGGCCTGAGAGGTTTCCGGTTCTCTTATAATTCCTTAGTTCTTTCCTCATCTCGTCTAGAAAAGATCCCCCAACGCCGAACTTTTCCCTTATCCTGCGCGAGATGTAGTTGTCGTTGATGAAGAGCATGGCCATCGCCGATGTGAGGTTCTTGGGCTTCCTGAAGCCGGCCTTCTCGAAGTCTATAAGCCAGACGCGCTTACCAACTATTATGTGCTTTCCGCCCTGTATCTGGCCATGATCGAGGCCGAGCCTGTCAAGAAGGGCCGTTTTATGGGCTATCTCGAAGAGATGGCGCTTTTCAACCTCGGCGTAGAAGATTATCTCACCCTCTGCAAACTCGCGAATGAGATATTCGAGGCCCTCAAAGGTTCCGTAGTCTACAAGCCGGGGCGTTACCTCGTATGGCTCGAGTATCTTGATGATCTCCGCCTCCCTCTTGAAGTTCATCCTCGGAGAATCCGGACGCTGGAGCTTAACTATGACGCTTTTTTCCTCTAATCTGGCTCTGAAAATAAGGCTCGTCGTCCCTTTGGCGTAAGGCTTTATTTCGGCCAATCCTAACCCTTCCAGGTGAGAGTAAAAGCGCTCCAGCTGAGCTCTGCTTATCAGGTGGTCGAACATAGGCCTCGATAAGCTTAAATACTCCGCCGATAAAATACTTTTGGTGATAGCCATGGTGACGGCTTTTATTTTGATGGTTACAGCCGCTGGAAAGGAAAGGGAAGTTATGGAGAAGCTTCTCGCTATGCCGGAGGTTAAAGAAGCATACGTCGTCTACGGCGAGTACGACCTTGTAGTTAAGGTTGAGACCGACACGCTCAAGGATCTGGACCAGTTCATCACTGAGAAGATAAGGAAAATGTCCGAGATACAGATGACCTCGACGATGATAGCCATCTGAACCTCTCGATTTTCCTACTTTCGTTTCTGAGAAAAGAAAAAAGACTCACTTGTTCATCATGAGCCTTATTCTTTCCGCCGAATCCTTGGCCTTGTCGGATATGTTACTGAGAGTTCTTGCTATGTTGAGGATGTAGAAACCGTCGCCCCAGCTCAGCTCGTTCTCCTTCTCGAAGACGAGCTGCATGAGCCTCGTATCGAGTCCGTCTATCTTACTCTCGACGCTCTCTATCTCCCTGATTATCTCGTACTCCCTCTCGATTTCCTTCTCGGTGAAGCCGCTCTCTATGACGCGGTCCATCTGGACTATAGCCTCGTGGACAAGCTTAGCAGCTTTGATGCTCTCCGTCCCCATCTGGAGGATTATATCCTTAATATCGGCCGGGATTCCATTCGGTCTCTTGATGAGGAGCCACTTGGCGGTGTCTTCAGCAGCGTCGGCAACCTTGTCCTGCATGTGGAGGTATACGAGAACATCCTCCCTCGCGACGGCCATGAGAAGCTTGGAGCTGAGGGAGTCCCTTATTTCCTCCTTTATCCTGTCGGCGACGTCCTCGAGGCGGTCGACCTCGATGGCCACCCTCTCCATTTCCTCGAAGTTCCCCTCGTACCAAAGGCGAAGGGCCTTCTCGAGGGTCTCAACTGTCTGGAGGACCACATCAGCGTGCTTAATTAGAGGCTTGAACGGGCTCTTCGCGAAGAGTTTGGTCCACACCTGCATGATATCACCCCACCACCATAAGCACCTTGAATATAATGGCGCTCACAACGGCCGCTATCGGAACCGTCACGAACCAGGAGATTATTATATCTCTCACGATGTTTTTGTTTATTGCCTTTACTCCTCTGGCCAAGCCTATGCCTATGACGGCACCGACCACCGTGTGGGTCGTTGAGATCGGCATTCCAAGCCAGGAAGCCACGAGAACCACCGTTGCAGCGGAGAAGTCTATGGTGAAGCCCCTCGTGTTGGTGAGCTCTGTTATCTTCTTGCCGACCGTCTCCATGACGCGATAGCCGTAGGTTGCGACGCCAACCGCTATGCCTACTCCTCCGAGGGCGAGAATCCACCTCGGAACAGGCACCTGCATTCCAGCCAGACCCATCGTTGCGACGGCGTAAACGGCGGCAACAGGGCCTATTGCGTTGGCAACGTCATTGGCTCCATGAGCTAAAGCCACGTAGGCAGAGGTGACCACCTGCACCTTCTTGAATATGCTCTCAACGCCAATGTACGGGTCGCTCGAGGGGAAGCGGACCTTTATGAGGAAGTAGCTGAGGATGAAAACGATTATGCCAAGAGGTATTCCATAGAAAATGACCCCCATCTTGAGGTCACTCCCGTGGAGAACCTTGATGTAGAACATGGCCCCGATGACCACGAAGGCCATCCCTATCCAGAAGGGAGACCATAGCCTCGCACTCCTCACGGGGTTTCCACTCTCGAAGATGCTCTTGGTCAGGGCCTTGAAGATGAAGTAAGCCATTAGGGCACCTATTACCGGGGACAGTATCCAGCTGAGGACGACCTGCGCCATCTTGTCCCAATTGACGATGCTCAGGCCGGCGTAGGCTATTCCGTAACCTACTATGCCACCTATGATCGAGTGCGTCGTCGAAACCGGGAGGCCGAATTTGGTAGCCGCTACCAGCCAAATCGTTGCAGCCAACAAGGCCGCGACGGAACCGTATATCAGAACCGTTGGATCTGTGATTTTGTCGGGATAGATTATGCCCTTTCTTATCGTCTCTGTGACGCTCTTGCCGAAAAAGTATGCACCGGTGAACTCCAGAACACCCGCGATGATAACTGCCTGCTTGGGAGTTATTGCCCTAGCGCCGACGGCAGTGCTCATAGAATTTGCCGCATCGTTGGCTCCAATGGCCCAAGCCATCGCGAATCCAAGAACAATGGTTATCAGCAGCCATGGATCCACGCTTATCACCGAGAGAACGCTTCCCCTAAGGATATAAATATCTTGCCGCAGTAGAATATAGTGCACCGCAATGTTCTATATAGGCCTAAATAGAATAAAGAGAAATCATGGTTCGACCTTGACGGGCTCAACATCAATGCCTCCGCCAGTCCTCATGAAGAGCCTCGTGTAGTGGTCGAAGCCGCCCTCGTTCGGAGCCGCATATAGCGGAGCGCCAGCGGCACCGGTAACTACGAGGTGGACGCCGTCAATGGTTCCGTTCCAGAACATATGGATGTGGCCAAAGATTCCAAAGGCATTGTACTCCTTCATAAGCTGAAGGAGCCTCTTTCCATCGGTTGGGTTCATGCCGTGGTCTCCCTCAGGCCTGGGATCAACGGGCGGTGCATGCATTACTATGACGGGCCTCTTACCCATCTCCTTGGCCTTCTCAAGCTCATCCTGGAGCCAGGCCCACTGTTCGTCGCTCAGGCTGTAGTCGTTCTCGATGTTGTTCATGAAGATGTAGTAGTAATCCCCGAGAACAAAGGAGTAATCTGTCGGACCGAAGAGCATATGGTAAATGTTTATTCCCTCTCCCCTGTACTCGTGGTTACCTGGGGCAATGAATATCGGCTTCTCCCACTCCCACTCATCAAGCAAGGCCGCCCACTGGTCAACCGTTCCCGAATAGATAAGGTCACCGCTGTCTATGATGAACACAGCATCTTCTTCATTATTGTTTATCTCCTCCATTATTTTGAGGAACACCTCAGGGATCTCGGTGCCACCGTCCGATCTGTGGTCACCGAAGGCTATAATCTTATAGTCGCCAAGCTCCTTGGGAGCTATGTTGAATGAATCTGCGCTCGTGGTGAACTTTACCCATGTGTTTTCCGCTTCGGTACCCTCCGGAAGCTGGAGGACTTCCGGATTGGTGTTTTCAATGATGTACGTTAGCTCAATGCCCTTGGCATTCTTTACCTCAACAGTGATGTTAAAGCTCAAAGCGTGGATGTAGACGGTAGAGCCGTTCACGTTGCTTATGAAACCACCCTTGACCGTCACGTTTTCTCCCTCAACGACGCGCCAGTAGTAGATGAACGGCTCCTTGATCTTGAAGGAGTCAAGATACCAGTGTTCGCCCTCGTCCGGGATTCCGTTCCAATTGTTGTCGCCTATGACCTTAACCAAAATTCCCTCAAAGTCACCCATCCTGACAACATCGTCCGTCCTAACGCTTCCGCCGTTCTTAAGTTCCAGCGCGTATTCAACGGCAGCACCTGCCCCGGCCTTGCTCGTTCCGGTGAAGACGTAGTACGCCTTCCCATCCTGGTTGAAGACAGCGAAGATACCCTTATCCTTGCCAACGAACTTGATGCCGAGCTTGTAGATGATGTAACCGAAATAGTCGTTGACTGTGATGAGAATCGGCTTACCCTTAAGGAGAGCCCTTGCGTCGGCGGGAGAGAGGATCGCGACGCCACCAGCATAGTCCTTAGCTGGAAGAATCTGAGCGTCCGGGAAGTAGTGCTTGGCCAAATCCTCATAGCCTTTGCTCACGTAGATCTTTGAGACATCGGCAAGGTTGTACCACCCTGTCAGAACCTGGCCCTTCTCATAGCTATCGAAGTCTATGCCCTCTGAAGGCGTGGAAGTTGGAGACGTCGACGTTCCCGTTGTCCCGGTGGTTCCGCTGGAGCCGATACATCCCGAGACCAGCACAATGAAGACGAGCAGGATTGCAAAAGTGGCTTTCTTCATGGACTTCACCTAAGAGGAGATTGATACACGGCCTTAAAGCCCTTTTGATTCGCTTTTCTGACCCACCATATTTAAATATCCGTTCACCCAAGAGAATGGGGTGATACCATGTTCGTCGGACACTACACCGAGGTGCCCGAGAAAGACACCGGTTTTGAGGGAGTGACCATCAGATGGCTCGTTTCTCCGAAGCTCGGGGCCAAGAACTTCGCGATGAGGTATTTCGTCCTCAAGAAGGGTGCTGAGATACCCCTCCACAGTCATGACTGGGAGCACGAGATATTCATCATGAAGGGCGAAGGAATAATAACCAACGGGAAGGGAGAGCACCACGTTAAGGCTGGAAACTTCCTCTACGTCCCGCCCAATGAGCCCCACGGCTACAAGGCACTGAGCGAAACCTTCGAGTTCCTCTGTCTGATTCCGGCCAAACGGGAAGCCATTCCAGACGACGAATGGACCTAGCGGCGCTTGTGGTGATAGACCTTTATTTTCTTTCTCCTAAGGAGTTGAAAATCAGCTTTTCTGGATTTGGGAGGGATTGGGGGTTCTTCAAGAAACGCCCATGCGAGGTCATATGCAAGGGAGGCTATAAATATAATAATGAGGCCGAGGATTATCAGCGGGGTGTAGTACCAGATGACGCCGATTTTGGGAATGACGAGGAGAGGTTTGCCGATGACCTGATCGGGATATACCACCCATGGATCAGGTCTCTCACGGTTGTCTCCCTTAGTAATGTAATAGATCTGTCCGTTTTCATCTGTGCGGATTTCGGCAACCCTGTGGAGGATTCTATAAGTGGAGTTTCCAATCTCGATGTTGTATAGGATAACATCACCAACGTGAACATTGTGAGAGGGATATGTAACAACGAGGTCGTTGGGATTGATGTTTGGCTTCATTGAATCAGTAAGGATGACAACGTACTGAAAGCCGAAGACGAACTTAAGGACAACTACCAAGACGACTAAGAACAGGAGAACATAAGTCAAAATGGAAAGGATATCACGGCGCTTGGCATTCATTCAAAGCCTCCTAGAGAGTTCATGAACCCTGGTAGACCACATAAACAGTGTCAAAGCTGCTGAGGGGAACACCATCAGCGCTGGCTCCGTTGGTGAATGTCACAGTATAAGTACCGCTTCCATCAAGAGTAACCTGGCCCCATGCAACTAGAGTCGTGCCGCTGTAGAGCTTGACGTAGAGGGTTCCAGCTCCGGGATCAGTGGTTATGGTAACCGTTGCACTGACTACGTAGTCAGGATTGTTGGCGTTAAGGTTCCAGGTGACATCGGCCGTGGTGACAGTGCTAGTGATCGTCTTGCTTCCCTGACCAAGCTCCTGAACGTTCACTGTAATAACAGGCACAGCAAGCGCAGCACCAACCAGCGCCAGGACAAGCGCCAGCGCGAGTGGGATTAACCTCTTCTTATTGTTCCTCATCATGGGACTTCACCCCTGCTGACTATAGCCTTGTGACTTTTGGTTGAATGAGATATATAAATAGTTTTCTAAAACAAACCATGTTGGTTCACTGTAGGATATTGTAGGTTCTACAAATGAACCGCAAATTTATCGTATGCACAACAATTAATATTGTAGAATCTGCAAAAAATACCTCAGTGTAAAACAGTGCCTTTAAGATATGTGGAACCTGCCCAAGTGACCCTGACGTTTATCAGTTCACCCGGTGCCCCATCATCAAGTATTATGTCTTTGTAGTTGAAAGTCCTGCCCTCCACTCCGCCCTTCTTGCCCTCGCCGTGGATGAGAACCTCAATCTCCCTTCCAACGTAGTCCTGGTTTATCTCGTAGGCGATCTGGAGTCTGAGCCTGTGGAGCAAGCGAGAGCGCTCCTTGACCTTCCAGCCGGGCAGCTGCTTCCATTTGGCAGCTATCGTTCCAGGTCTCGGCGAATAGCGGGAAACGTTTATCTTATCAGGCCTCACCCTCTTAACCAGTTCCACTGTGTTCTGGAATGCTTCCTCGGTCTCTCCAGGGAAACCAACTATGATGTCCGTGTTAAGGTTCAGCCCGGGAATCTTCCTTCTGAACTCGTTAACTATCTCCTCGAACTCCTCAACGGTGTAAGTGCGCCCCATTCTCCTCAGCACTTCGTTGTCCCCGCTCTGGACGGGCAGGTGGAGGAACTTGTAGACTTTCTCGTCCTGATATACCTCGATAAGCTCGTCAAGGAACTTTATTGCATGGTTTGGATTCATCATGCCGACCCTTATCCTGAACTCTCCTTCTATGGACGTTATCTCATCGAGAAGCTCCGCCAGGTTGGTCCCAATATCGAGGCCGTAGCAGCCGGTGTCCTCGCTGGAAAGCTGTATCTCCCTGTATCCGCGCGCCAAAGCCTCCTTGACCCACCTAACCACGAGTTCAGGTTTGTAACTCCTGAGAACCCCACGAGCGAAGCGCGTTGCACAGTAGGTGCACGCGTTGAGGCAGCCCTCGCTTATCGGAACCACGAAGGCAACGCCACTTCTCCAAAGGCGGGGAAGCCCAAGCTTGTCAAGACTTCTCTCGCGCCAGCCTTCAACACTCACCAGCTTTCCGTCGCGCTCGGCAAGGTCTATTGCCTCAGCTATTCTGTCTATGCTCTTTACTCCAAGTATTCCAGAAACGCGAGGGTCTATTATATCAGGGTTGACGTGTGTGAGGCAACCCGTAACGATGACCCTTTTACCAGAATCAAGGAGCTCTTTTATGCGCTCCCTCATGTGCTTCTCAGTAGGGTCCTTTACGGCGCAGGTGTTCACAACAACGTAGTCAGCACTTTCCGGAGTCTCCACTAACTCATAGCCCGCTCTAAGGAGGATTGCCTCCATTATTTCGGCGTCCGCTTTGTTCCTGGTGCAGCCGTAGGTCTCAACGTGAACCTTTATCATCGCACTCGCCTGGGCTTGGGGGTTTAAAAAGCATGCTGGTCAGGTCTGTGGATACAAAATCAAAAAACATGAATAATGAGTTCCAAAAGTATAATAGTAAGAGGGAAAGGAAATCAAATAACCTCTCCAAAAGCGAACTTTCTCTTGACTGAGTTTATGACGATCTCAACCTCGTCGCCGACCTGAGTGTTCGGGACGAAGATAACGAAGCCCTTTATCTTGGCGATACCATCGCCACCTTTTCCAAGGCCCTCGATCTTAACTCTATACCTTTCTCCAACCTTAACAGGGGCTTCGTAGCCACCGTCAAATCCATTTCCATACATATCTAACACCAACTCTTTCAACTTTGGTACCCTTTGGATGGCTCCAGAAGAGCACCAAGTCTATTTAGTTTGATACTTTATAAACCTTTGGGCAGTTCCAGTGAGTTACCTTTGCCAAAAAAGTAAACAAAAATGTTTGGGACACCAAAACAAGCTGAAAAAAGTGAGATTTCGACCGAAGATTCCGTTTTAAACCTCAGGTTCAGAAAACGCTTTTATCCATAAGCCCATTAGTTTAGATTAGGTGGAGTGGATTTCATCTGGAGGTGATAATTTGAGTGAGATTACCCTCAACAAAGTGTGCCGAATCGCTGGTGAGGCGAAGCTCGTGCTGTATGAAGAAAACGGAACAGTTCAAGATGCACTCTTTATCGCCACTGCCCCGATTAGGGGATTTGAGAAGCTTGTAGTAGGCAAAAATCCACTTTTCGCGGTCGAAGCTGTCATGAGAATTTGCGGTCTCTGTCATGCGTCCCACGGTATAGCGATGAGCGAGGCCATAGAAAATGCCATTGGAATAACACCGCCAAGAAACGGAATACTGATGAGAGAAGCCCTTGGCCTCGTGAACAGGATTCAGAGCCACATGCTCGAGTTCCTCATGGTTGCTGGGGACCTGCTAATCGAGGAGAAAAGGGAAGAAGTTTTGTTCCAGCTCATGGACTTCCACGCCAAGATCAGCGACTACCTTCTCAAGATGGGAGGCGCAGCAACACATCCCCCAAACCTCACCGTGGGAGGAATGTTCTCTGTCCCCAAGTGGAGCGTCTTCAACAACCTCAAAGCACGCCTTCCAAAGCTGACGGAGCAGTGGGAGGGGATAACACACTTGCTGACCGATGAGGATATCCAGACAGAAGTTGCCGATGAACTCAGGGAAAAGAAAGCGGAAAACAACTACCTGGTAAGCAGCCTGTTCTACGGGGACAGATTCAATATAAACGCTGAGAGAATTGAGACAATGCCCTATTATGAATACAGAAAGGATAACCCCCACTCAAAGGAGTCCACCACACTCATAGCTTTCTACGGCGAGGAAAATGTTGAAGCTGGCCCAAGGGCAAGGATGAAAGTTTACAGAGAGTTTACAGATTCTTCCCTCTATGGCCTTCACACCGCGAGGGTTCAGGATACAACGCTAGCCCTCCTGAGGCTCGAAGAAATCCTTGACAGCATAAAGATGGACGAGCCGTTCAGAACAAAGAACATAGTTTTCGGGCCAGGCAAGGGTGTTGGAGTCTACGAGGCGCCAAGGGGAACGCTCATCCACTTGATCGAACTTGGAGACGAGGGCAGGGTGGTCTCCTCCAAGATAATCGTCCCCACTATGTTCAACATTCCCGTGATGGAGGAGATGGCAAAAGGTCTGAGCGTTAAAGCGGCCGAGGCCGTTATGCGCCTATACGACCCATGTATTCCATGTACGACCCACGTTGTGAGGTTGGAGGGATGATTATGGAGAAGCTCAAGGTTCTTCATGTTGATGTAGGGGGTTGTGAGGGATGCAATGTCAGCATCATTCGCGCATATCCAAAGCTCATGGATTTGATAGAGCTCGACATATCATACCTGCGGAAGGATGAGTGCAAGCTCGACGAGTACGACGTAGCGATAATAACCGGTGGAGCATGTATGAACGAACCAAGGATTCTTGAAGAGCTGAAGGAGATAAGGGAAAAAGCTCACACTGTGGTGGCCTTCGGTTCGTGTGCAACCTTCAGCGGAATATTGCGTTTCTGCCGCGGCGGGCAGGAGCCAAGGCCTGACCACAGAAACTTCCAACCCATAAACAGTGTGATTAAAGTTGATTACTCCATCCCCGGCTGCCCACCAACACCGCAGATGCTCCAGTCTTTCTTCAAGTTCTACATCAACGGTGACGAGAGAAGGCTGAGGCTCTTCAAGGTGAGCGCCGACATAAAGAAGCTGAGCGGCTTTGACCTGATAGACGACATAGTGCTTACGGGCCTCTGCATAGGCTGTGGTGCCTGTGAACTGTCGTGCCCGACCAACGCAATCAAGCTGATAGACAAGAGGCCTAACCTCGTTCAGGAGAAGTGTATCCGCTGCGGCACCTGCTATATAAGGTGTCCGCGCGCCTCACAGATTCTGTCCATGGGTGGTGCGAGATGATGAGTGTTACAGACAACCTTTTGGGAAACGTCTTTGGAATTTATCTCGCGCGGGCAACCGATGAGGAAATCCTCAAAAGAAAGGTTGCCAGTGGCGGTGCGGTTACAGCCCTCCTAGCCTACGCCCTGGAGAAGGGCCTCATAGATGGCGTTGTAACGGCCAAAAGGACAGAGGGGTTGGAGGGTCAGGCGGTAGTTGCGAGGACAAGGGAAGAACTCCTTGAAACTGCCGGAAACAAGTGGAGCATAGTGCCCTTCGCCTCCAGGATGAAGGCCAAGATAGAGGAGGAAGACCTAAAGAACGTTGCCGTGGTCTGCCTCCCCTGCCAGGCCCAGTTCTTCGGCCAGATGAGGGACTTCCCACTCCTGGAAAGTGATTTCGGAGAGAGGATAAAGTACATCGTCAGCCTCTTCTGCATAGGAACATTCGCATTCGAGGCATTCCTCAACTACCTCAGGATGAAGCACGGCATAATGGCCCAGGATATCAAGGACATAGTCCTTAAGGGAGACTACCTGGAGATATACCACGGTGATTCAGTGCTCTCACTGCCGATAAAAGAGGTTTACTCGTACCTCCAAGCCGGCTGTCTGGTCTGTACGGACTACACCGGAACCTGGAGCGACATCTCGGCCGGTTTCGTGGAGAGCGAGAGGGGATGGACTGTCCTCATAACGCGCAACCTTAAGGCAGAAGAGCTCGTTAAGAGCGCCGAGAAGGACGGATACATAGAGCTGCGCGACGGCTCCCACGTGATGGGAGAAGTCCTCAAAGCGGCCAGGGAAAAGCTTGCGAGAGCGCAGAAGAACATGATGTATCTGCTCTGAGGACAACTTTTTCATTTTCCTGTTATCCTTTTTGGAAGGTGGTTGGGTTGATAAAGAAAGTGAAAATTCTCAAGTGGCAAGATGGGCTCGTTCCTACAGAGGACTACGTCTGCGTCGAGGAGATCTTCGAAATCTTCGCAGTACACGAAAAGGACGAAGAGTTTATCGCCGAACTTCCAGCTTCACCCAACCAGCTGAAGGAACTTGGAGCCGGATTTGTCGTATGCGGAGGCTATGAAAGACCTGAGGACATAGTTGACGTATGGGTTGAGGGCAGGGAGATTTATGTGAAGGTGAAGGATACCCCCACCACGGGCGAGCTGGTTGTGAAACACACCCCCTGCGGCGACCCCTACAGAATGAAGGAGGGCAAAATTCTCAGCAGGAAGGGCGAGGAAGTCAAAATAACCCCCGACCTCGTATTGAAGATATCCTCCACGATGACAACGCTGGCTGAGACGTGGAGAAAGACAGGGGGCACCCACTGGGCGGCCCTCTTCGATTTGAACGCCAATGTCGTTGCCTTCAGCGAGGACATAGGCAGGCACAACGCCGTCGATAAGGTCGTAGGATACGCTGTCCTCAACGGACTCGACCTTGAAAGGCTTATCCTGGCATCGAGCGGCAGGATGCCCTACGGCATGGTAAGGAAGGCAGTCAACGCGGGCATTCCAGTAGTGGTGACGAAATCACCGCCGACGGATAAGGGTGTGGAGCTCGCCAGGGAGCACGGGGTAACCCTAATAGGCTTCGCGAGGGGAAGGCGCTTCAACGTGTACTCCGGGGAGCATCGATTATTGTTCTAAGACTTACTCCTGTTTTGTTCTAACTTCCCCCGTCCTGAAGGACAAAGCTTGATGAATAGTCAAACATGTCCATCAATGGCATTCTTAATTCAATGTTCTACGTCCATAAATGACCTTAAGTGATTTTGTTTACTCCAGTATCTGGCAGTATACAAACAAACTTAAAAAAAGCCTTCTGAGGGCTTTATTTCGCTGTTTCTCCATAGATATAACCTTTTGTTAAAAACCAAGCGATTTAAAAAGTGTTTTAAGCCAAACAGCGAACTATCGTTGAAAAGTAAATGATGTACAGTACGCAATATAGAGTACATTGACGTCCAAAAATGTTCCCCAATGTGGAGGTGTGGAGAATGAGTGAAAGGCTCGTCCCAGTGGTCTGCCCCTACTGTGGTGTAGGGTGCAGGCTCTACATCAGGAGTGTTGATGGCTATCCCGTAGGCATAGAATACGCCAAAGACATCCCCAACATCTCAAACGAACTCGGAAAGCTCTGTCCTAAAGGCAACGCCGTCGTTGAGTACCTTCTCGCAAAGGACAGGCTCAAGAGACCCCTCAAGGCCAAGGAGCAGGGCAAGTTCGTTGAGATAAGCTGGAGCGAGGCAATAAAGGAGGTTGCCGAGAGGCTCAAGGCCTACGCCAAGGACGACCCGAATCAGCTCATGTTCTTTGGTTCAGCAAGGACCTTTAACGAGCCTAACTACCTCATCCAGAAGCTGGCCAGAATGCTCGGCACCAACAACGTTGATCACTGTGCAAGGCTCTGCCATGCACCGACTGTCACGGGTCTCAAGGCTGTTTTCGGTGCCGGCGCAATGACCAACACCTACAAGGACATTGAAGAGGCAAACGTCATCTTCATCATCGGCCACAACTACGCTGAGACCCACCCTGTTGGCTTCCGCTACGTCCTTAAGGCCAAGGAGAGGGACGCTAAGGTCATAGTCGCTGACCCGAGGTTCACCAGGACGGCCTGGTTCGCCGACATATTCCTCCAGCACTACCCGGGAAGCGACATTGCGCTGATAAACGGTCTCATCCACGTCATCATCAAGGAACGGCTCTACGACGAGAAGTTCGTGAGGGAAAGATGCGTTGGCTTCGATGAAGTTGTGGCAGCCGTCGAGAAGTTCACACCCGAGTTCGTCGAGAAGGTAACCGGTGTCCCGGCGGAACTCATCATTGAAGCTGCAAGGACCTTTGCGACCGCAGGAAAGGGTGTCATAACCTGGGCCATGGGTCTAACCCAGCACACCCACGGAACTGAAAACGTCAAGCTCCTTGGAACGCTCGCGGCCATTTGCGGTTATCAGGGCAAAGAAGGTGCCGGCTGTTCCCCAATGCGCGGTCAGAACAACGTTCAGGGAGCATGTGACATGGCGGCCCTACCAAACGTCTTCCCAGGCTATCAGGCCGTCACTGATCCTGAAAAGAGGAAGTTCTTTGAGGAGTTCTGGGGTGTTGAGCTGAGCGGCGAGGTTGGACTAACAACTGTGGAGGCGGCATATGCCGCTGACAAGGGCAAGGTCAAAGCCTACTATGTCATGGGTGAGAACCCCGTCATAAGCGAGGCAAACGCCAACCACGTGATGCACACCCTCGAGAAGCTCGAGTTCATGGTCGTCCAGGACATCGTCCCGACCCCAACTATGGAATATGCTGATATAGTCCTGCCAGCCGCGGCCATGCTCGAGAACGAGGGTTCTCTGACCAATACAGAGAGACGCGTGCAGTGGAGCTTCCAGGCGGCAAAACCACCCGGAGAAGCAAGGCCCGACTGGTGGATTCTGAGCGAGGTCGGTAAGGCCATCGGTTTTGACAAGACTGGATCCGGTGGATTCGTCTACAACGATGCAGCCGACGTTCTCAGGGAAATCAACGCCTGTACTCCGCAGTATCGCGGTATAACCCCAGAGAGGCTCAAGGAGAACCTTGCAGGACTCCACTGGCCATGCCCGAGCCCAGACCACCCAGGAACGAGGGTTCTCTACAAGGAGAAGTTCCTTACTCCCAGCGGAAAGGCCAACCTCGCGGCCGTTCCGGAGTACAAGGGGCCTGTTGAGCTTCCAGACGAAGAGTATCCGTTCCTCCTTACGACCCACAGATACGTCGGAATGTACCACACCGCAACTATGACCATGAGGAGCTGTGCACTCAAAAAGCGCTGGCCAGAGCCCCTGGCCGAGATACATCCGGAGGACGCAGCAAAGCTTGGAATAAGGAGTGGAGACTGGGTTAAGGTCGTCACAAGGAGAGGAGCATATCCGATTAAGGCAAAGGTCACCAGGGCTGTCAAGAAGGGCGTAATAGCTGTCCCATGGCACTGGGGAGCAAACGTCCTCACCAACGATGCCCTCGACCCGGTAGCAAAGATACCGGAAACCAAAGCCTGTGCCTGTAACGTCGCTAAGATCACAGAGGAAGAGGCCAGGAAGCTCATGGAGAAACTTCCACCACTCATACCCAAGATTGAGGTCGTTAGGGGGTGAATTAAATGGCTAGAAAGACAGTCTTTATTGACTTTTCAAAGTGCATCGAGTGCCGCGCCTGTGAGGTAGCTTGCGAGCGCGAACACAGTGGAATGTCATTCATCAGCGTCTTTGAGTGGCAGGAAATGGCCGCTATGGCCCTCAACTGCCGCCACTGTGAGAAAGCTCCCTGTGTTGAGGTCTGTCCGACCAACGCCCTCTACCGCGACAAGGATGGAGCAGTCCTGCTCGCTCCACAGAAGTGTATCGGCTGTCTCATGTGCGGCATAGTCTGTCCCTTTGGAATACCCGAGCTCGATCTCATCAACAAGATAATGGGCAAATGTGACCTCTGCGCCCACAGGAGAGCCGAAGGAAAGCTTCCAGCCTGTGTTGAGACCTGTCCAACAGATGCTCTCATCTACGGCGACTTCAACGAGATAGTCAAGAAGAGAAGGGAGAAGTTTACGGAGAAAACCATAGAACTCGCCAAAACTGCAGAGCGCATCCCGCTGACGGGGGTGTGATAGCATGGAAGAGCTTTTTATTCTTTCCTTTTCAATTCCGCTGGTTGGAGGCCTTTTACTGTTCAAACTCGACGGTAAAAGAGCGGATTACTTCATGCTCATCACTGTCATCCTTGCCACAATACTCAATCTCGCGGGAGTTTATGAGTTCTATTCATCTGGAATGCCTACTATACACAAAACTCTCATGAGCTCCACAACCCTCGGTGAGATCTACGGCCTCTTGATAGACCCAATGAGTGTGTGCGTTGGCCTGGTTGTGATAACAGCCGGACTGCTTTTTATGATCTATGCAAAAGACTATATGAGCCCGGAGAACAAAGAGCACCCAGTCTATGAGGATAAGGGTAGGTTTTACGCTTGGATGGTGCTCTTTATCGGAGCAACACTCGCATTCATTTACTCCTCGTCGGTTCTCCAGCTGCTGATATTCTTCGAAATTATGAGCCTCGCCTGTTGGGGTGTAGCAGGCTATTATGGAGGTAAAAAGGCCAAAAGGGCGGCATATAAAGCGTTGCTTGTTACCAACTTTGGAGCGGTGATAGGTCTATACACCGCGGTAGGTATAGGAATCACATACCTTCACGACCTGAGCATATTTGCATATTCTGGCCTCAATGACAGCCTTAAACTCGTCGTTTTTATCGGGGTCATGATAGCTGCTTTTACCAAGAGTGCCCAGTTTCCGCTTTATTCATGGCTTCCAGATGCAATGGTCGCCCCAACACCTGCTTCAGCCTTCCTCCACGGTGCAGCGATGGTTGAGATGGGTGTCTACCTGCTGGCCAGATTCATCCAGTTCATGAATCCCATACCCAAAGAAGGATTTTACGTCATGGCAACCCTCATCATCGCCACTCAGATAATCTGCATCCTGATGTATCCTCTCCAGAAGAGCGCGAAGAGGCTGCTCGCCTACTCAACAATAGCAGAGTCTGGACTGATGTACGTGGCCCTCGCGACGGCAGTCCTCGGGTTGCAGGGGGGACTTCAGGCTTCAATGTTCCAGCTATTCAACCATGCCTACATCAAAGGTCTCGCTTTCCTGACGGCTGGAACGTTCAGCTACGCCCTGGGAACCCTTGAGATGGACAAGATAAAGGGCCTCATTAAATCCCCTGTGGTCGGCTACAGCTGGACCTTTGCCCTGCTCGGTTTAGCTGGCGTCCCACCATTCGGCGTGTTCTTCGGAAAGCTGGGAATACTCAGCAATGCCAAGGCAATGGAAGAGAGCGTCCTCATCATTGCCATGTTTGTTTTACTTCTCCTCGACTCAGCAGTGTTCCTCATGGTGTCTCTGAAGAGGATACACGGCATGGTCTTCAGCGAGGGCGGAGAAGAAGTCGAGATTACGCCACTGATGAAGGCTGTGATGATTATCCTGCTTGTTCTGGCCGTGCTGGCCCCGTACATAGCGTATCCACTGATCGTCAAAGTGGGGTGGTGAAAAATGTTCGACGTAACGCTCACTCTTTCACTCGATAGAACTGCAGTGTTCTTCGTACTCAACGTCGCGATACTCGGCATAGCGGCGCTCGTGGCATCGTTCAGATACCTGGAGATATACGATTTCAAGCCAAAGATACCTTATTATCCGACCATCCTAATATTCATAGTCTCAATGCTCTTCATCCCAATGGTCCAGGACTGGCTCAGCTTCCTCTTCCTCTGGGAGATAATGACGCTCGCCTCATACTTCCTGATAATCTACGACTGGCCAGAGGAGAGCGTCAAGAAGGCTGGCTGGAAGTACTTCGTGACCATGCACATCTTCGATACATCGCCGTTGATGCTGGCTGTTACTCTCTACTATGCCGCCCACGGGACTTTCAACTTTGGTCCGATAACTGAATACACAAACGCAATAGTCGCTCTCTTCCTCCTAGGCTTTGCGGCCAAGGCTGGCCTCTTCCCGCTCCATTTCTGGCTTCCCGATGCTCATCCAGCCGCACCGAGCCCAGTCTCGGCTCTGATGAGTGGTGCCATGGTTGAGCTCGGCCTCTACGGAACTATTAGGGTTCTCGATGCCGTGGGATGGAGCGTCGCAACCTGGATAGTCTATCTCATCGGCGCAATGGCAGTGCTCAGCATGCTGGCTGCCATACTCAGCTACGCTCTCCAGGACGACGTCAAGAGGCTCTTCGCGTGGTCAACGATAGACAACATGGGCTGGATGTACCTGCTCATCCTGGCAGGCCTCCTCGGCGTTGCAGGAGTGGAGAAGGGCATTGACTACTACGTCGTGGCACATGGACTCGCGAAGGCGGCGGCGTTCATATCAACGGGCGCACTCCTCTACGTCTTCGGTACGAGGAGCCTGGAGAAAACCAAAGGCATGATGAAAGCAGACCAGCTCACCGCAGGATTAGTGATGGCCTCAATATTTGCCCTCGAAGGTGTCCCGCCATTCAACCTCTTCCTAAGCAAGCTCAACGTCATAAAAACCCTCCTTACAGTGAGCCCAGCTTTGGCATACTTTACGGCCGTTGAGTGGGTGATAGCGTTCATACTGTTCCTCAGAGCTGTCCACGCATACATCCTAAGCGAAGGAGAGCCAGATGTGATAAGGAAGCTCGCAGGGAGCATAGCCCTGTCAGTGGTTATACTGCTAATTCTCTCGCTAGTGAGCCAGTTCATCTGTGACTACATATGGGTGAGGTGGTGAAGATGAAGGGACTCTTTACGCTCGCCGTCATCCTGTATTTCCTCTCCATACCCGCAGCGTTAGCCCTCAAAAGGAGCTTCAAGACTTCAATCAGCATTGGCCACATATTTACGGCTCTAGCCTCCATAGCTCTGTTAGCCTTTACCTTTGTGTCAATACCAGATGTCCTCAGCGGGAAGACCATCGAATTCACCTATGACTTAGGAGTGGCCCAGATTCCGTTCCAGATTGATGGGCTCTCGCTGATAATGTGCTTCATCTTCGGCGCCCTCGGACTTGCAGCGTCAATATATTCCCCGAGATACATGGCAATCTACGAGAAGTCGGGCAGAGGCTGGATGTACATAACCATATATTCAGTGTTTATGCTCTCCATGATACTCATAGTCACAATAGCCAACATGTTCTGGTTCATTTTCCTCTGGGAAGTCATGACGTTTACATCGTACCTCCTGACGATCTGGGAAAGCGACAAAGAGGAGGTCAGAAAAGCCGGCTGGAAGTACTTCGTGACCATGCACATAGTGAGCACACTGCCACTGATAATCGCCCTCGCCCTGCTGTATGCAGATGTTAGCTCAATCGAGGGGCTTAACTTTGAGAGTCTAGCGGCCTTAAAACTAAGCCCAGTATTCTACGTCCTCTTCCTGATAGGCTTTGGAAGCAAATCAGGTGTTGTTCCGCTGCACTTCTGGGCCCCGGAGGCCTATACGGTCGCCCCGAGCAACGTCTCCGCTCTAATGGCTGGAGCACTGGAGAAGGTTGCGGTCTATGCCCTGATAAGGACTACATGCTTTATCATGAAGCCAAACGAGACTTTCGGATATGCAGTTGCCCTGCTTGGAACAGTAACTCTGACAGTTGGAACCCTCTACGCGTTGAAGCAGACCGATGCCAAGAGACTTTTGGCCTACCACAGTATCGGCCAGATAGGCTACATCTGGCTCGGCATGGGCGTTGGGATAGTTTTCATAGCCAGGGGAGATATGTACTCAGCCTTCGGGGCCATAGCCCTAGCATCAAGTCTGTACCACCTCGTTAACCACACGTTCTTCAAAGGCCTGCTCTTCCTGTCGACGGGCTCAATATTCTACAGAACCCGCAGCAGGGATCTCAACCAGCTGAGAGGTCTGGCCAAACTGATGCCCTTTACGGCGCTCTTCACATTCATAGCCGCAATGTCAATAGCTGGAACTCCTCCGTTCAACGGCTTTATGAGCAAGTGGATGATTTATCAGTCAACATTCCTCTCGGGCAACGGCCTGATAGTGTTCTTTGGAGTGATGGCCCTCTTCATAAGCGCAGCAACGCTGGCTTCATTCATCAAGTTCTACACGACCGCATTTGGAGGAGAACCTACGGAGTTCACGAAGGATGCTGAGGAAGTCCCATCCCCGATGCTCATTGCCAAGGGCTTCCTGGCTTCACTCTGCATCCTCCTTGGACTGGTTCCAAGCCTCATCCTGCCGATACTGCTTTCGCCAGGGGCATCCCTAGCCGGTATAGATGTCTCAGGACTGACGGACACAAACTACTGGCTTGTCACGATTAAAGCTCCGCTTATGCCGACAGGGGCAGAGAGCTACTTCAAACCGCTACTCTTTGCGACACTCTTCGGCGGGATCTTCCTCGGCATGTACCTGCTCTTCCCGGTCTCAAAGAAAACCTACAGACCCTGGACCCTCGGTGAGCCCGTGGCGATGGAGCACTACAAGTTCAAGGCGATAAACTACTACGAGCCCTTCGAGGAGTACATCCACCCGCTCTACCACACCGGCCACGTTCTCAGCGAGTTCGGATCCGCCCTGATTGGTGCAGTCGCCAATGCGTACATCACAACAACAAGGGCTCTCCACAGAGTATGCGATTCTATAAGCAGGGGAATAACGGGGATCGGCAAGGCATACGAGAGGAAGTGCCCCGAGGTATACTTTGACGAGTACTTCCTTGCCCCCCTGATCAAAATAGCGAGGGTCTCGGGAGTGCTCCTCGATGAAGGCTTCATGAAGCCCAACGCAGCGCTCACAATAGCCCTGGTAATCCTGGCAGTTATACTCGCACTGATGGTGCTGTGAGGTGGTGAAGATGACGCTCGAAAAAATTGCATTCGCGGCCGTTTCACTGATGATAATCATCCTCCTTCCGCCCCTCCTCGACGGAATAAGCAGAAAGATCAAGGCTACCGTCCAGGAGAGGCAGGGGCCCCCAGTCTTCCAGACCTACTACGACCTCTCAAGCCTGCTCTCAATGGAGCCGATCCTTCCAACGGACAGACTGGGCTTCCTCATAGCTCCCTATGTGGCCTTTGCTTCAGCAGTCTCAGCCGCCCTGCTCCTCCCCTTCGGGAACTTCGTCCCAGTGGCCTTCACAGGGGACATCTTCGTCTTCCTCTACGTGCTGGCGATATTCTCGATCTCGATGATGATGGCGGGCTTCCTCGTAAACAACACCTACTCAAACGCGGGTGCCAACAGGGAGATGATGCTCATCCTCAGCGTGGAGCCGATACTGGGAATAGCGATAGGCATACTCGCGCTCAAGACCCACTCGCTCAGCGTGAGCGGGATTCCACTCAACCTCAGCCTCACACCCTCCGTTGTCCTCGCCTTCATCTTCCTCGCCTACGCCGTCTATACCGAGTGCGCCTTCATACCCTTCGACATAGCCGAGGCTGAGACCGAGATACTCGAGGGTCCACTCGTCGAGTACAGCGGAAAGCTGCTTGGAATCTTCAAGTGGGCCATGCTGATAAAGCGCGTAGCCCTGATATGGCTGTTCGCGAGCTTCATAGCACTACCTCTTGTGAGCAGATTCGCCGACCTATCGACGCCATACGGTGGAGCAATAGCACTGATCACCCAGCTGGCTCTGCTAGTGATCTTCTACACCATGTCGGCCATCATAGAGTCAACGACGGCCCGTATGAAGGTAATCCAAGCCATCAGGCAGAACACGGTGATATTCCTTGCGGGAATAGTCGCGCTGGTGATAGCTTCCCTGGGATGGTGAGGTGGTGCTCATGTCTGAAGTTATCAAGTTTAACGAGGCTCTGAAAAAGAAGCGCGTACACCGGGGAGATGAAAAGGCCAAGGTAACGCGGGAGTACTTAGATGAGATTATCGAGAAGTTCGGGGAGAAGATAAGGGACGTCAAGCAGGCCGCTTACAACCAGTGGATCATAACCGTCGAGAGGGAAGACCTCCCGGAGGTAGTCCTTTACTTCCTCAACCATCCGGAGTGGAAGGAGACCCAGCTCTCATCGATGGTGGCCACCGACGAGAGGCCCCTAAACGGCAAGTTCAGCATCACCTACTGGCTCAGCGTTAACGGAAAGGCGGGTGACTTCTATCTCGGCGTCAGGGCTTACCTGCCGGAGGACGACCCGAGGTTCACCTCGATAGCGGCCAAGCACAGGGGTGCGAACTGGTACGAGAGGGAAGCCATGGAGATGCTCGG
The DNA here is from genome assembly GCF_012027415.1 of Thermococcus sp. GR6. Taxonomy (NCBI): domain Archaea; kingdom Methanobacteriati; phylum Methanobacteriota; class Thermococci; order Thermococcales; family Thermococcaceae; genus Thermococcus; species Thermococcus sp. GR6. The sequence goes on along the minus strand of NZ_SNUM01000002.1, from coordinate 364,507 downwards.
CCTCACCGCCGAAGGCCACCCCGATCCGAGGCGGCTCGTCCTTCCGGACGACTGGCCGTCCTGCGTCTACCCGCTCAGGAAGGACTTCCACTACTCGAACAGCCCGCCAGGGGAGAAGTTCTACCCCTACAAGGAGCCGAAGAAGGACGAGATAGTCGTCCCCTACGGACCGTATCATGTGGCCCTTGAGGAGGCAGCACACTTCAGGCTCTATGTTAAGGGAGAAACCATAACAGACGTTGACTATCGCGGCTTCTACGCCCACAGGGGCATAGAGAAGATATCCGAGGGAAGGCTAACCTACGATCAGGTCTGCTTCATAGCGGAGAGAATATGTGGAATCTGCGGCTGCACACACTCCACAGCCTACTGTCAGGCGGTTGAGAACGCCGGGGGTATAGAGGTTCCGGAGAGGGCGGAGTACATCAGGACGATAGTCCTCGAGATAGAGAGACTCCACAGTCACCTGCTCAACTTTGGAATAGCCTGCCACCTCGTTGGCTACGACTACGGCTTCATGAAAGCCTGGAAGATAAGGGAGCACGTGATGTGGCTCGCGGAAAGGCTGACGGGCAACAGAAAGACCTACGGAATGCTCCTCGTCGGCGGTGTTAGGAGAGACCTTTTGGAATACAGAAAATCCCTGCTGGAGGACGTCCTCAAGAAGATAAAGACCGAGTTCGAGGAGCTCGTCAATGAGGCAATCTCAACGAGCACCTTCGTAAAGCGCCTTGAAGGCGTTGGAGTTCTGCCCTACAAGGTCGCCAAGGAGTGGGACGTTGATGGACCCCTCGGCAGGGGCTCCGGAAGGGACTTCGACGTGAGAAGGGACCACCCGTACGCGGCCTACAAGTACCTCGACTTCAAGGTCCCAGTCTACAAGGAGGGTGACGTTCTGGCGAGGGCCCTCGTCAGAATAGAGGAAGTTTTCGAGAGCATCTGGATAATAGAGCAGGCTCTCGACCAGATGCCCGGAGGAGACATTCTGGCGGAGTACAAGGAGATACCCCCATACTCGGAAGCGATAGGCATGACCGAGGCACCGAGGGGCGAGAACATTCACTACGTCATGACCGGCGAGAACAACAAGGTCTACAGGTACAGGGCCAGGGCGGCAACCTACAACAACCTGCCGGCTGTTCCCGACATGATGCGCGGCTACACCATAGCCGACGCCCCGCTCATAGTGGCAAGCATAGACCCCTGCTACTCCTGTACGGAGAGGGTCCAGATAGTCGACGTCGAAAGCGGGAAGGTTAGGGTTCTCAGCGAGACGGAGTTCAACAAGCTCTCCATAAAGGCCTCAAGGAGGGTCTGAGATGGCCGTGACGCTGAAGTACCCCTTCGTGAAGCTTGAAGCTCCTCCGGAGTACAGGGGAATTCCACAGATAGACGCGACCCTCTGCATAGGCTGCGGTGCCTGCGTTAACGCCTGTCCGCCAGATGCACTCCTCAGGATAGACGACTACAACAGAGGAGTTAGAGAAATCGTCCTCGATGTGGGAAGGTGCATCCGCTGTGCTCGCTGTGAGGAGGTCTGTCCCACCGGAGCGATCAAGCTCACGAACCTCTTCGAGGCCGCTTCACCCGACAGGATGGACCACGTGGAGGTTGTTAGGCTCAGGCTCGTGAAATGCAAGAACTGCGGCAGGTACGCCGACTTCACTGAGAGGCAGGTGAGGAAGGCCCTCCAGATTCTCCCCGAAGAGATCATCGAGGAGGAGGCTCTGGAAGAGAAGGTCTGGCTCTGCAGGGACTGCAGGAGGAAAGGGACAGTTGATGGAACCATAGAAGCCAGCAAGGAGGTGGTTCTATGAGCGGAAAGCCGAAGCTCCGCTCCATATGGGTTTTCCACCTCAACACCGGCTCGTGCAACGGCTGTGACATCGAGATAATCGACGTGCTCACGCCGTTCTACGACGTCGAGCGCTTTGGAATCAAACTGGTTGGCTCACCGAGACACGCCCATGCACTCCTCGTCTCGGGTCCGCTCACGAGACAGGCCTACTACGGCGCCAAGGAGACCATAAAGGCGATGCCGCCAGAGCCGAGGGTGATAGTGGCGATAGGAACGTGCACCTGCAGCGGAGGGATATTCTACAACGGCTATCCAGTCTACAGAAGGCCCGAGAGCGGCAGGGAGGGAAGCGAGTATCCACGGAGGGGAGGTATAGCGGAGCTCATCGCTGACTTGAGGGACGAGGGCGAGAAGGTCGGTCCGGTCATCTACATCCCCGGCTGTCCACCGAGACCGGAGGAGATAATCTACGGCATAGCACAGCTCGTGGGACTCGTCGAGAAGAAGCTCAGCTATCAGGAGTACAGCGATGAGCTGGTTCCCTTCAAGCTCCCAGAGGGGCCGCTGGAGGAGCGCATCATGCTGACCCTTATGGAGAGGCTCAGGCACCTCGTGGGATACCTCGACAGGGAAAAGATCCTCGAGGATTTCATGGGGCTCGTTAAAGAGGCCGAGAAGAGCGAAAACCCCAGAGAGGAGTTGGCCAGGCGCGTCAAGGACTACGCTGCAAAATGCGGGGACATTAGATTGGGTTTCTGCATGATGCTTCTCGAAAGAGAGTACTGGAGGGTCAAAGATGCCCTGGATGCTGGTAAAGAGTTCGTATATTGGGTTTAAGACCTACCTCGCGGGTGCTCTCTCCCACACGGAGGGAGACTTTGAGGTAGAGGAAGTACTCGGGGAGATAAGCCTTCAGACAGCCCATCTGCTCAGAAAATCCCTCGGACGGTCATACTTCACGCTCGCCGATGCCCCCCTGATTCCCTTCGAAAAGCTGGATGAGGGGGATAGGCGGCTCATCTTGGAGGCCCTCCGGGGCCTTAGGGAGAATGAAAGGCTCAAAATAGAGAGGAGGTGAATTGGATGGCTGATACAAAGGAAAAAATCCTGTATGGAGTAGATACAACCTTTGAGGCCGTAGCAAAGAAGGCCACCCCCAAGTTCAAGACGACCCCGGGTAGGCTGCTCTTCGCAGGCTTCATGGCAGGAGCCTTTATCGCCTTTGGTTTCCTCCTGGCAGTGGTTGCAGCGGCCGGTTATAGCCCGAAGCTCTTCCCAGACACCGGCAACATATCCGCTTTTAAGATACTCCTCGGTGCGGTCTTCCCCGTTGGCCTCATAGCAGTCATCTTAGCGGGAGCCGACCTCTGGACAGGAAACGTCCAGTTCCTCAGCTCGGCCAAAGCGAAGGGCTACGCCGACTTCAAGTGTGTCCTCTACAACTGGTTCGGAAGCTACGGTGGAAACTTCATAGGCTCGATATTCCTCGCACTCCTGGTCGTTCCACTGACCGGACTCTTCGGCCACGTTGGAGACCCGAACACCTTCGGCCAGGTTACGGTAGGCATAGCCACCGGCAAGGTCTCGAAGGACATACTGGCGTTGTTCTTCCTCGGTATTGGCTGTAACTGGCTCGTCAACGTCGCAATATGGCAGTCGGCCAGGGTTCAGGACGGTGCCGGCAAGATACTCGCCATATGGTTCCCGATCTTCGCCTTCGTTGCCATAGGTTTCGAGCACGCCATAGCCAACATGTGGGCCATTCCAGCGGGCATACTCCTCAGTGACTACGCCATAACCTGGACCCAGTTCTTCCACAATATAATCCCAGTAACCTTCGGTAACGCCATTGGCGGTTTCCTCTTCGTGGCCTTCTACTACTGGTACCTCAGCCACCCCGAGCTGACCACTGACCGCCTCATCAAAGAGATCATTGACTTCCTTATCGTTTTCATAGCCTTCTGGGCCGTCGCGGCGCTCGTCCCAGCGGGAATCGGCATAGCCCTCGACCAGGCCCTTGGCAAGGGTGCCATGTACCTCGTTCCGCTGGTGCTCTCGGCCTACTACATCGTTGGTGCCTTCGTTCTCTACAAGAAGGCCAGGCCGGCCTGACTGCTCTTTCCTTTTTCCATCCATCGCGAGAGGTGAGAAAAATGCTCGAAAGCACGTTCATGACGCTCATGAAGCTCATCATTCCCCTCTACATAGCCGCGTTCGTCATCTATGCCGTTAGGGCCTTTAAGGGGCCAAGTATTCCAGATGTTATCCTCGCCGTTGACTGTATGAGCTTTGATATCGCAGCCTTTATGGCCATCCTGGCAGTCTACTTCAAGTCCACCTTCCTCGTGAGTGCGGCCATAATACTCGCCCTCTGGGCGTACCTGCTGGACATCTACGTCGCAAAGTATCTGGCGAACGGGGAGGTGGGAGCATGAGCGAGATACTCTTCTACCTTGGAGCAGTCATGATAATCATCGGCGGCATCTGCGACCTGTTCGGAGCCATAGGCTTACTCCGCTTCCCCAACTTCTACGTCAGGCTACACGCTGCAACAGTTGGAACGATTGGCGGAGCGGTGGTTCCCCTCTTTGGCGTTGCCCTGCTTGCCCTCGGTGCGGACTTCCTACCCCACAGGTACGCCATAGCTGGGGCCAGCTTCATCACGGGAATAATCATCCTCCTAGCGGCACCAGCGGGAGCTACTGCACTAGCGTACGCCGCCCATAAGGCCAGGCTCGTGGAGTGGAAGCCAAAGGTCGACCACCTGGCAGAGGTGAGGGGCAATGATTGAAATCCACCTGCTGATCTTAGCAATCGTCGCAGTCCTCGGCATGGTCTTCTCCTACCTGGCCATCACAGAGAAGGACCTGCTCAAGGCGGTCGGATTTTCCGCCGTACAGGCAATAGCTTACGCCATAGCCTTCTACATCCTAATGGCACCGGACATCGTCCTGGCATATGTTGCCATAGCAGTAGGAATCTACTCCGCCCTGCTTGTCTTCGTGATAAGCAAGACCGAAAGGTACGAGGTGGTGTGAATGAAGCGCTGGGTCACGCTCATCCTCCTGCTCACCGCGGTCATCACGCTGGCCTACGTCTTCCAAGCCCCCCAGCCAGAGGACGTCAGGCCCCTCGGTGAGTTCTACCTTGAAAACAGCTATTTCGGGGATTACTCGGCCAAAAGTCCTGAAGTTGTTACCTCAATCCTCTGGGACTACCGTGGCATTGACACGCTCTTCGAGACTGCAGTGTTCTTCCTCGCAATAATAGGCAGCCTGACCATCTTCAGGCTCACCAAGGAGCAGGAGAAGGATGTTAAAACGGAGTCAACGCAGGTGAAACCACTCCCCCTACCGATCAGGACGGTTACAAAGGTTATCGTTGCGATGATCCTCGCCGTTTCGGCTTCGATAGCCCTGCACGGTCACTTAACGCCCGGTGGTGGCTTCCAGGGTGGTTCAGCCTTAGCAGTTGCTCCATTGCTGATAATTGCAGCTTACTCTAAGTACGCCCTCGAAAACAATGGCTTAGACAAGACCAGGGCGTTAATCCTGCGTTCTATCGGACTCCTAGGAATAGCGTTAGTGGCGTTAGTTCCACTCCTCAGCGAGGGCTACATAATGCAGAATCAGCCGGTATTCCCTGCAGAGATTAACGGCCAGCTCATTGGCGGTTCGCTGATTTACTACAACTTCTTCGAGTTCCTCGCTGTCGGAGCCGGCTTTACAGCAGTATTCCTCCTCCTGGCGATTCCAGAGGGGAAATTCAAGAAAATCCTGGGGGTGAGGAGATGATAGGCTTCCTCTGGAGCCTCGTGGTAATTTCACTCATTACAACACTGCTCATCGGCCTCTACGGAATCGCCAGAAGGCCCAACCTCGTCAAGAAGCTCATAGCACTGACTATAATCGGAGACACCGCGAACCTGCTCGTGGTTATGCTCGGCTACCGCCTGACCTATCCGACGGCCCCACCAATTCTCCCGAGCCTTGAGAAGAGCGCACTTGGGAGCTTCCTAAAGACAGCGGTTGATCCTCTCCCCCAGGCGCTGGTGATTACCGCCGTCGTTATTGGAATGGCCGTTAACGTGCTGATAGCCTTTGCAATCGTTCAGATTTACAGGCTCTATGGCACGCTCGACGCGAGGGAAATAGGTGTAAAACGCTCATCGCCGCTGGAGGGTGAGAAGATATGAGGGGTGTGATTCCCACCGCAATGCTCGCGTTCATTACCTACATCATGTTCACCGGCTCCGCAACGCCCTATGACCTAGCAACTGGAGCCATCATCGCAATCGCCATAGGACTGCTAGCGGGCAAGTTCCTCGTGAAGAACGACACTAAAGCGCTGAATCCGGCTAGGTGGCTCTGGCTTGGCGCCTACTTCCTCTGGTACATGCTAATCGCCGAAGTCAAAAGCCACATTGACGTGATGCTCAGAATCATTACCGGAAACGTCGAGCCCGGAATAGTCAAAGTGCCTATTGACGTGAAGACCGAGTACGCCAAGACCCTCGTGGCGAACTCCATAACCAACACACCCGGAACCGTTGTGGTGGACATGGACGAGAACTATCTCTATGTGAACTGGATTGATACGAGCACGGAAAACCCAGAAGAAGCCAGAAGTGAGATCTCCGCCGACTTTGAGAAATACGCGAAGAAAATATTCGAGTGAGGTGGTGGAAAATGGACATCGTGGGACTCACCCCCGTGATACCAATACTCTTCGCCTTTGCTCTCCCTCTCACGTCAATAATAGTCAAGGGCAACAGGAAGGTGACTCAAGCTTACGCCCTAATAGGCACGGGTTTGACTTTACTCGCTTCCTACGAGATATTCAGGCAAGTTTATAACTCCAGCAAGCCTTTAATCTACACTTTCGGCGGTTGGGCCGCCCCAGTGGGAATAATATATGAAGTTGACAGGATGAGCGCCCTCTTCGCCCTGGTTACTGCTGCGCTGATGTTCCTGATTGCGATTTACAGCTACCGCTACCTGGAGCACGAGGAGGGCTTAGAATGGTACTATACCCTCTACCTCGGCCTTGAGGCAGGTTTACTCGGCGTTCTCCTCACAGGCGACGCCTTCAACCTCTTCGTCATGATAGAAGTCACCAGCATCGCAGCATACGCCCTCGTCATGTTCTATAGGGACAGAGGCGATTCAGTCTGCGCTGGCCTCAAGTACGCCTTTATCGGCGCTCTCGGGACGACCATGTACTTCCTCGCACTTGGGGCACTTTACGGGGCGTTTGGAACATTGAACATGGCCAACTTGAGCGCATTAATCCACGGATTGAGCTTCCCGATAGCGAGCACCACCTACGGCAATATCGCGATAGCTTCAGGCGTTGCCTTGGCTTTGGCTACTTGGGCGTTCTTGATTAAGTCTGCCATAGTCCCGAACCACTTCTGGCTCCCAGAAGCACACCCAGCAGCACCAAGCCCAATCTCAGCCATACTCTCAGGACTAGTCGTCAACGTCGGTGTCTACTCACTCATCAGATTCCTCTACACAGTCTACGGCGGCGAACTCAGCGGTTCGCTCGGTGGGGTTATCCATACACTCAGCGTTATCCTGATAACTCTTGGAGCGGTTTCGGCACTCTTCGGTGCCCTCATGATGAACGTCCAGCGCGACGTGAAGAAGCTCATCGCGTATTCAACGGTAATGCACATGGGTTATCTGGCGATGGCAGTTGGCGTTGGAACCCAGCTGGCACTTCAGGCAGCGGCTTTCCACATCATTAACCACGCAATCGCCAAGGCCCTCCTCTTCCTCGCGGCGGGTGCCTTTATCCACGCGGTCGGTTCAAGGGACATCTCAGACCTGGCAGGCCTCGGCAGGCAGATGCCCGTCGCCACCTTCGGCCTGGCCATAGCAACCCTCAGCCTCGTCGGAATCCCACCATTCAACGTCTTCTTCAGCAAGCTACTGCTCTTCAACGCCTTCATGGAGAAAAGCCCTGCCCTGGCCCTAATCCTAGTGCTGAGCTCTGTGATTGCACTGGTGGCTTACGTTAGAGTGTTCCAGGAGATCTGGCTCGGCAAGTCCAAGGAGAATGCTACCATCAGGGAACACGGCAGCATGAGCGGGGTTCTGCTGATACTGGCAGTCATCTGCCTGCTGCTTGGACTCTTCGCACCATACATCATCGAACACTACATTAACCCCGCTGTAAGCCAGGCCATGGACTACAAGCTCTACATCCAGACGGCGTTGGAATACGCGGCAAAGCTGAAGATGGGCCTTTAATCCTTTTTTATATTCTTCAGGCACACTAAAGCGCCAACGTGGAGGGAAGGAGTTGATCGGAGCGGTTCTAGCGGGGGGCAGATCAAAGCGCTTTGGTGGAAACAAACTTCTGTACAGAATCGACGGAAAGCCATTAATCCTTCATACAATTGAGAGACTTGAATCAGCGGATGAAATAGATGAGGTTGTTATCGTTGCCTCTCCTGAAAACGCTGAAAAGCTGAAAACCTTTGGCTATCAGGTTCTTGTTGATGAGCTTCTCGTTGGCCCAATTGGAGGAATATATACTGCTCTAAGCTTAGGGGACGCTTTCGTCACGGCAGGGGACATGCCCCGTATAGTGCCTGAGTTTGTAGATTATATAATCAAGTACTTCCACAAGAGTAGGAAGGCTGTCTGCGTCCCGCGCTGGATTAATGGGCACATAGAACCCCTGCATGCAGCATATTCTATGGGATTCTTGGACATTATTGAGGAGCAACTAGCTTTGGAAGAATATAAGATAAAGAGGGCCATAGAAAAAGTCAACGTCTGCTACTTAGCAATAGAAAAAGTCCCCCCTGAATGGAGAGAAAGCTTTTTCAACGTGAACAGAAAAGATGATCTGAGAAAACTCGGAATTTCTGAACCTTTGGTTTAGAACAGGGTGTTACATACTTTTATTTTCAATTCTAAGCTTCAAAAAACTCTTTTAAAAGTGAACATCCAATTAGGTCTAGGAAATGGTAAACAAAATTGTAAAAGGGTGTTTTGAACCAAACGTGGGGTGATAGAAAGATGGCATTTATTGCCGCCTTCATCTGGTGCTACATCCTCTGGCTGGGGCTGACGGCAGGCAGCAGCGGACTATTATGGAGCAGCGAGGAACTAATAGCCGGTCTGGTGTTCTCGGCGGTAATAGCATACACTACCAAAGGCGTCATTGGTGAAAAGGCTGGCCGCTTCCTAAACCCAATAAAATGGTTTGAGTTCATAGTTTACTCCATCGGCCCGCTCTTCTGGGGCATGGTCAAGGCCAACTTCCACGTCGCTTGGCTCGTTATAACCGGCAAGATAAGGCCAGGCATAGTGCGCGTTCCTGTTGACCTCGAAAACGACGCCCAGTACACAATCCTGAGCAACTCAATAACACTCACACCTGGAACGCTCACCATCGATGCCTGTCCTGAGGAGAAGGCCCTCTACGTCCACTGGATTGACATTCCCGAGGGACTTGAGAAGCCTGAAAGCTCCGAGCCTGTGGCTGGATCTTTCGAGAAGTGGGCGAGGAGGTTGGGAAGATGATAGAACCAGTATTCTTCTACTCAGCACTGATAATAATGGTCGGCGCATTCATAGCCGTGTTGAGGGTTCTTCTCGGACCAACCGTGCCAGATAGGGTCGTGGGAGTTGATACCCTCAACACGCTGGTAGTGGCCGGCATGGTTCTCCTGGGGGCGGCCTATGACAGGACGATATACATCGACATCGCGATAGTCTACGCCCTTCTGAGCTACATAGGAACCCTCGCTATAGCCCGCTACATGCAGGGGGGATTGAAATGAACACCGTTGATTACGTTATCTACGCCTTCCTCGCGATAAACATAACGTTCAACCTCCTGGGAAGCATTGCATTACACAGATTTCCCGACGTATACACAAGGCTCCACGGGGCAACAAAGTGCACAACCTTCGGGACTATATTCGCTGTTCTAGCGGTCGTTGTCCATTCCCTCTACCGGCTCGACGTTACCGGCGATCCAAAGTACCTCCAGATGACACTCCACAGCGTTGTAGCTCTCATAGCGCTCTTACTCACCAACCCGACCGGCGCACACGCCATAGCTAAGGCCGCTCACCTGAGCGGCGTTAAACCTGTCAAAGCTGTCATCGACGCCTACGAAGGGAAGCTCGGGGGTGGTGAGGAATGAACCCCATCACAATTGACCAGATTATTCAGTTCGGGATCCTTATCAGCGTCCTCATTACCGCATATCTCACGATACGCCTCAGGGACTTGCTCAGTGCGGCTCTTGCATCTGCAGCCATGAGCCTGCTCCTAAGTTTGGAGTTCTACATGCTCCATGCGCCAGACGTTGCGATAGCTGAAGCGGCCGTTGGTGCAGGTGTTGTTACGGCCATAGTTGTGTATGGAATCGCTAAAACAGAGAGATGGGAGCGTGAGGGATCATGAAGAGAACCCTCGCTTTCCTTTCGCTGCTGTTCATTCTCGGAGCGCTACTCTACATAGCCAACCCTGACTACGGCCTCAAATTTGGGCTGGGTGGGGATGACTGGAAGAACCTCCGCTACACTGACGACTACTATATCACCCACGGCGTGGAAGAAGTCGGTGGTACAAACATCGTTACGGACATAGTCTTTGACTACCGTGGCTACGATACCCTTGGAGAGGCTACCGTCCTGTTCACGGCCATCGCTGGAGCCGTTGTGCTTCTCAGGCCCTGGAGGAGGGATGAGGAATGACCGATGATATGGGACTCATCGTTAAAACCATGGCGAGGACAACCATTCCACTCATCGGGATATTCGGAGCCTACGTGGTTTCCCACGGTCATCTGACGCCAGGTGGTGGCTTCCAGGGAGGCGCCACCATAGCGGGAGCGGGCATACTTTTCCTCATAGCATTCGGCCTGAAAGAGATGAAGAAGGCATACAACAAGCACCTCTACTCAGTCCTTGAGGGAATCGGCGGACTTGTCTTCCTCGGCGCAGCAATGCTCGGCATAGGCACGGCGTTCTTCTACAACATACTCTGGAACAACGGCCCAATCCTCAATGGTGAGCCCGGAACGCTTCTTTCAGCTGGGTTCCTCCCAATAATGAACCTAGCCGTCGGTTTGAAGGTTTTCACTGGCCTCGTCAGCGCGATGGCTGCCATAGCACTTTACAGGAGGTGGAAGTCATGATACCCTTCCAGTTCATCACAGCCTTCCTAATGATAGCTCTGGGCATATACGCCTTCCTGTACAAGAGAAACCTCATCAAGCTCATCCTCGCATTGGACATTATAGACTCCGGCATCCACTTGCTCCTTGTAAGCCTCGGATACCGCATGGAGCTTAACGAGCTCCCCACCGCGCCAATTTACACAGGCTACGAGACGCTCAAGAGCCCTATGGTTGGCCCACTTCCACAAGCTCTCGTGCTCACGAGCATCGTCATTGGCGTCTGTGTTCTGGCTCTTGCGATGGCCCTCACGATAAACGCCTACCGCCACTACGGTACCCTCGACGTTAACGCCCTCAGGAGGTTGAGAGGATGAACGGGGAAGCGATACTTCCCTACCTCATAATCATCCCGCTCTTCGGAGCGTTTGCGATGCCCATAGTGAATCTTGCAGGAAAAAAAGCGAGAGATGCTTGGGCAGTCCTCATAAGTGCGCTGACGTTCATCATAAGTTCGGTGATATTCTACCACATCTGGAACACTGGAGAAATTATAGTTTACACCCTTGGTGCAGAGACACCATTCGGCCAGGGGGTTGATTTCCCAATTAGGATAGTCTGGGAAGTCGACCTTTTCGGCGCAATAATGGTGTTCATTGTGGCGTTTGTCTCGCTAATGGCAGTAATCTACTCCATCGGCTACATGAAGCACGACACCGGACTCGACAAATACTACACACTCATACTCATCCTTGAGCTGGGAATGCTTGGCATAGCCATAACCGGCGACCTGTTCAACTTCTACGTCTTCCTCGAAATCATGAGCATAGCCAGCTATGCCCTGGTGGCATTCAGGAATGACACATGGGAGGGCATCGAAGCCGGCATAAAGTACATGTTCGTTGGCTCGATAGCCAGTGCTTTCGTGCTCCTTAGTGTGGCCCTCCTCTACGGCCAGTACGGAACCCTCACAATGGGGTATCTCGCAGTTAAAATCGTGCAGAATCCCACTGTCACTGCCAAGGTTGCATTGGCCCTCTTCATAGCGGGGCTGCTCTTTAAGAGCGGTGCCTCCCCAGTTCACATGTGGCTCGCCGATGCACACCCCGCGGCACCGAGCAGCATCTCGGCAATGCTCTCGGGTCTAGTCATTAAGATCGGTGGAATCTATGCGATAGCGAGAATACTCTTCAGCATCTACACTCCAATGGCCCACAGTATCGTGCTTAAAGCGTATCTCCAGCCCCACATTAATATGAGCGCGATAGGATGGGTCATCATCATTTTTGCGTGCTTAACGCTAATAATTGGCAACGCAATGGCAGTCATCCAAACGGATATGAAGAGACTGTTGGCCTACTCTTCCGTCGGACAGATAGGTTACATACTCCTGGGCCTTGGAATAAGTATAGCTGCCTACGGGACTCAGACAGGCGAGATAGCCCTGGCAGGTGCAATCTACCACACTGTAAACCACGCGCTCATGAAGGCCCTCTTGTTCCTCGTTGCGGGTGTCGTAATCCACCAGCTTGGCACGAGGAATCTCAACGAGCTGAGTGGATTGGCGAAAACCATGCCCAAAACAACGTTTGCATTTCTTATAGGTGCAGCCGCTATAGTAGGAATGCCCCCACTGAACGGCTTTGCCAGCAAGTGGCTCATCTATGAGAGTTCGGCCATCTTCAATCCAATCCTTGGTGCAATAGCCATCATTGGAACGGCATTCTGTACGGCAGCCTACGTCAGGGTGCTCTACACGTTCTTTGGTAGGCCGAGCGAGAAGGTGATGGCCGCCAAAGACCCAGAAACCTCAATGATGCTCCCAATGCTCCTGCTCGTGCTTGCAATAATCGTCATGGGGCTCCTCCCGTGGCAGATAAGCGACAAGGTCATGATACCTGCAGCCAGGATGCTGGAGCAGTTCAGGTTTGAGTACATAAACGCTCTAATGAGCCTTGTTGGGGGTGCGTGAAATGTTTGGATACTGGGACGCTCTTTACTTTGTCTTTATCTTTATTATCGGCCTCATCATAGCATGGATGTTGAACGAATGGGCCAAGAAGTCTGGAATGGGTACGAGAGAAGCCGGTGATGGCACGAAAGTCTTCATCAGTGGTGAGGACCCGGACAAGATAATCCCAGGCTTCGAGCATTACGAAGGTTACTACACTGGCAAGAACGTCATGTGGGGTCTCACATACGCCCTCAAAAGGTTCTTCGCCCTCCTCAGGAATGAGCACACAGGTCTGCTCACTGATTACGTAAGCTACCTACTCATAACGACGGCTTTCGTGCTCGGAGTGATACTGATTTGGGGGTGATTGAATGAGCATCAAGGTTCCCGCTGACCAGAATAGAACAAACGGAACCACGAGTGAGCGCGAGATGCTGGAGAAGAGAATAGCCCAGTTGTGCCGCTTCATAGGAAGATCACCCTGGGTATTTCACGTAAACAGTGGAAGCTGCAACGGCTGTGACATCGAAATCATAGCCGCCCTGACCCCGCGCTATGATGCCGAGCGCTTTGGCGTCAAGCTCGTGGGAAGCCCCAGGCACGCTGATGTTCTCTTAGTAACAGGGCCAGTCACAGACCAGAGCCTTGAAAGGGTCAAGCTTGTCTACGAGCAGACACCAGACCCAAAGATAGTCATAGCAGTGGGATCGTGCCCCACTGGCGGTAGCGTGTTCTATGAGAGCCCATTCACCAATGCGCCGCTGAGCAACATCATTCCGGTTGACGTCTACGTGCCAGGCTGTCCACCAAGGCCCGAGGCCATACTCTACGGCGTCGTTTTGGCCCTTGAAAAGCTGGCTAAAATCCTGAAAGGCGAAGTTCCGGAGGGTGAAGAGTGATGGCTGATGATAACAGAATCATGGAGAATGTTGATAATGTTAGAGAACCAACCAAGGAAGATACTGTCGCTGAGACCATAAAGAGCCGTTTCCCCAATGCTCACGTGGAGATACGGGAGAACAAGTGGGGAAGGAAGCGCGTCTGGGTGATCGTTCCACGAGAAGACTACAAAGCGCTCATGAAGTTCCTCCTTGAACTCGATCCAGAGGCCCACTATTCGATAGGAATAGAGCAGGACTATGGGGAAGAGATAGGCTATATGAGCCACATCCTCCTGCACTACGACAATGCTCCAGCAGTCTCACTGCTCGTCGATGTTAGAGTACCCAAAGACGATCCAGTAATTCCCGATATCAGCGACATCTTCCCGATAGCACTCCAGTACGAAAGGGAAGCCGCTGAGATGATGGGCATAGTCTTCGAAGGTATCCCCGACAGTAGAAGGCTTTTCCTCCCGGACGACTTCCCAGAAGGTATCTACCCGCTCAGACTCGACGAGAAAGGCATACCAGAAGAGATCGTCAAGAACGCTGGACACCCGTACTACCTGAAGGGGGGAGATAAATGACCAAGAAGGTCGAGTACTGGATAAAGATACCGTTCGGCCCAATTCATCCCGGCTTAGAGGAACCTGAGAAGTTCATACTTACGCTCGATGGCGAAAGGATAGTCAACGTTGATGTTAAGCTTGGCTACAATCTACGTGGCCTGCAGTGGATAGCATACAGGAGAAATTACGTCCAGATAATGTACCTCGCGGAGAGGATATGTGGCATCTGTTCGTTCTCCCACAACCACACCTACACCAGAGCCGTTGAGGAAGCGGCCGGAATAGAAGTGCCAGAGAGGGCTGAGTACATCCGTGCCATAATAGGCGAGCTCGAGAGGGTTCACTCCCACCTGCTTAACCTCGGTGTCCTTGGCCACGACATAGGCTACGACACGGTCCTTCACCTCACATGGCTGGCACGCGAGAGGGTCATGGATGTTCTTGAAGCCATCTCAGGGAACCGCGTGAACTACTCGATGGTAACCATAGGCGGTGTGAGAAGAGACATCGATGAAAAAGGGAAGCGGCTCATTCTCAATATGATAAAGTACTACAGGAGCATAATGCCTCAGATAGAAGAGATTTTCCTCCATGACCCCACTATAGAAGCCCGTTTGAGGGACTGTGCGGTGATAAGCAAGCGCGTCGCCCTTGAGCAGGGTGCAGTGGGACCGACTGCCAGAGCTTCTGGTCTAAAGGTCGACGCCAGGTGGAGTGAGAGGCTTGGTGTTTACCCTGACCTAGGAGTTAAGCCAGTGATGCCACAGGACGTTACGGGAGAAAAGCCGCACGGTGATGTATTCGACAGGGCAGCCGTAAGAATAGGAGAAATATACCAGAGCCTCGACATGCTCGAACACGCACTAGACCAGATGCCAGAGGGTAAGATAAAGACATTCCCAAAGGACAACGTCTTGGTTGCCAAGCTCAAGATTATGGTTGACGGAGAGGGAATCGGAAGGTACGAGGCTCCGCGTGGCGAGCTGGTACACTATGTTCGCGGAAAGAAAGGCTCCGATAAACCGCTCCGCTGGAAACCAAGGGAGCCAACTTTCCCGAACCTCTTCGCAGTTGCCAAGGGTGTGACAGGTGATCAGATGGCAGACTTCGTGCTGGCAGTGGCCTCGATAGATCCGTGCCTGAGCTGTACAGACAGGGTTGCCGTAGTACAGGATGGAAAGAAGAGAATTCTTACGGAGACCGACCTGCTGAGACTCTCAATAAAGAAGACACGCGAGATAAACCCCGAAGTTAAAGGCGACCCAACACCGGTCGGCTTCGGCTGCTCGAGGTGATGGGGATGGACGTAATGGCGAACATCGTTTATCCGGTAGCAGGTTTAATAGGCCTTTACGCTTTCGTCTCACTGGCATCGCTCGTCTGGGAAGGTATAGACAGAAAGCTCGTCGCAAGGATGCAGAGAAGGGTAGGGCCACCGCTTCTCCAGCCCCTCTATGACTTCTTCAAGCTAGCGAGCAAGGAAACAATAATCCCCAACACGGCTAACTTTATGTTTAGAGCCGCACCTATACTCGCCTTGGCAACGGCCATAGCACTCCTCGCTTACACCCCGATGGGCTTTGCTCCACTACTCGCGAGCAAGGGAGACGTCATCGTTTTCATATATCTCCTCACCCTCATTGGCTTCTTCAAGATACTCGGTGGCATAAGCTCAGGAAGCCCCTACGCAAAAATAGGAGCTGCAAGGGAAGCAGCAATAATGGTTTCCAGAGAGCCTGCCATGATGCTAGCCCTATTCGCCATACTGTGGCGTCTTGGAAAACTCAGAGTCAACAAGCCATTCAGCATGGAGGTCTTCTACCAGTACAACATTTGGGAAATAGGTACCCCGCTCAGCCTCGTAGGTGCTGTAATCCTCCTTTACGTCTTCGTCATTTGGCTGGCAAGTGAAATAGAAGTCGGATATTTCAACATACCAGATGCTGAGGAAGAGATAGCCGAGGGACTGCTCGCCGAGTACAGCGGGCGCTACCTGGCCCTGTTAAAGCTCACGAAGGCACTGAAAACTTACATAGCAGCATCGCTCGTCGTAGCAATATTCTTCCCCTGGGGAATAGCAGATTACTTCAACCTCACCGGACTTCCAGCAAACGTCGTAAACCTGCTCTTCCATACACTTAAGGTATTCATACTGCTCTTTGCTGTGCAGAGTGTCTTCAGGGCCACTACAGGCAGACTCAAAATAACGCAGGCCGTCGGATTCCTCTGGAAGAACGTCTTCTTAGCTTCGCTCATCGGCGCACTCCTTATCGCTATGGAGGTGATAATGTGAGGCTCTCCCCGCTCATCCCCACCGTACTCAGAAACATGTTCAAAAAGCCTGCCACCAACCTCTTTCCTGCGACTGAACCAGTGCCGGTTCCAGATAACTTCAGGGGCCAGCTGAAGTACAACGTGGACAAGTGTGTCGGCTGCAGGATGTGCGTCACAGTCTGCCCAGCCGGCGTCTTCGTCTTCCTACCTGAGATAAGGAAGGTCGCTCTGTGGACCGCTAGATGTGTCTACTGCTCGCAGTGTGTTGACGTTTGTCCGACCGCAGCCCTCCAGATGAGCGATGAGTTCCTGCTGGCAAGCTACAACAACTACGACGACAAGTTCATCCCGCTCAAGCCCGAAAAGGTTGAAGAGATAAAGAAGAAACTGGAGGAGCAAAAGAAAGCGAAGGCAGCCCCAGCTGCCAAGAAAGCCGCAGAGAAAAAGGAGGCAGGGAAAGAGGCCAAAAAGTGAAGGAAGTACGGAAGTCCGGAGGCGAACGTGAAGCTATTCCCTCATACCTCTTTTATTCTGTTCTAGTGGGAGTACTCATTTATGGGGGCCTAACGACCTTCTAGTAGAGCTTCTAAGTGGAGCAGGAGTATGAGAACATCACTTATGAAACATACGCCGCGATCTTTTATGCACGCTTTGACACAGCTATCTATAACAAGGCATTTGAAGACAAAAAACGGAACAACAACGGACATCTAAAAATACAAGAAGGATTTTCTACTATATTTTGACGTTAGATGGCTCTGACTTTCAGTTCTTCGTACCTCTTTTTGAGAAGCTCGTAGTGGCCCCACTCTACTTCGGCCAGCTTTGCATAGAGTTTCTTTAGCTCTTCGTCTCCAACCCTCTCTGCAAGGAGCTTGTAGGACTCGTGGGCTATCAGCTCGCTCTCCATCGCGGCTTTGAGTATCTCCTCGAGCTGGTCGGCCCTCTCAAACTTATCGAGAAGGGGCAGAACTTCAAGCGGTGGAACTTCACTCCTCGGCTTTCTGCCGTACTTTACTCTGAACTGTCCCTCTAGGTCTTTTGCGTGTTCCAGGGAATCCTCAGCAAGCTTCTCAAAAGTCTTCACGAGCCCTTCACCGAGTCCAAGATCCCGGGCTCTTTTTGTCAGCTTTCTGTAAAATTTTGCCTCCTCCTTTTCACTTTCTATCCAGTAAGCCAGAACCTCCTCGTAGTTCAATTTTTGGAGGGTCTCAATTATCTCGTCAACGTCATACATGGTCAATCACAATAACACTACTCTCATAGGACTAAAAACCTTGAGTTCACCTCACAAACCATATGAGAATTACCATAATAAGGTACGTCACGACGCTGAGGACTACGTGAACCTTGATCCAGAAGTTCTTTCGTTCCGAGAGGAAAATGAAAGCTCCACTGAGCATCGTCAAGCTTATGAGGGCAAAGGTAAGATAGCCGAGCGTGTGGTGGTCTATCATCCTGGAACACCCACCGGAAAAATGTAAAGAGGAACACCTTCTGTCCCAAGTATTTCGGATATCTGATCATCATAGAAGGCCCCAACAGCGACGGTTCCAAGTCCGAGGGCGGTGGCCTGAAGATATATGTTCTGCCCGATGTGTCCGGCCTCCATGTGGACATACCTTATTCCCCTGTCGCCGTAATATGAGGTCGTTCTCTCATAGAAGGCCACGAGGACTATGTCAACAGAAGCGTTTCCGACCCACTTCTGGTCGAGGGCAGCCTTCTGTAGTGCCTTCCTGTAGTCGCCCTCCTTTACCAGCGTCAGGCTGTGCTTAAAGGGATCGTAGTGGTAGATACCCGGCTTAAGGCCCTCGACGTTTCCAACGACAATATAGACCTCAAAGGGATAGGTGGCTCCAGCGCTCGGGGCACTTCGTTTGTTCCCGTGCGTTATACCCTGAGCAGCCCAGAGAAGCTGAGAGAGCTGTTCCAAGGTTAGAGGCTCGTTCCTATAGGAGCGTACACTCTTTCTCATCGCTATGGCCTCTTCAAGGCTCATCTCACCTGTTAATCTAGGTTCCGGGAGTAGAACGACTTTGCCTGAGATGGTCTCACCTCCTCCACGCCCAAGGTAGGGCTTTACAAGTATCAGAAGCGAAGAGACTATGACGAGCAGAATCACCATATACGAGACGTGTCGGTAGTCCATGTTATGAATTGGTCTTTAATCGTATTTTAGGTTTCCCATTAGTCCTTCACCTCGAACCTGAGCATCTCGTCGGGCTTGAGAACCCCCACTCCGGCCTTCTTTCCAATAACCTCGACGACGAGGGTATATTCCGGCT
This sequence comes from Thermococcus sp. GR6, assembly GCF_012027415.1. Lineage (NCBI taxonomy): Archaea > Methanobacteriati > Methanobacteriota > Thermococci > Thermococcales > Thermococcaceae > Thermococcus > Thermococcus sp. GR6. Next base: position 345,596 of record NZ_SNUM01000002.1, on the reverse strand, counting down.
CGCTCAGATCCACTTTGAGTCCGTAGCGCTCGACGATTAGAGAGCCGAGGTCAATCTCAAGCTCCCTCGCCTTTAGTGTCCTGTTTCCCCTAACCTTTGCCCGAACGGCGAAGGTTCCATCGATTTTTTCTGCAAGTTTAAGGGCGGCTTCCTCTATCTCCTCCCTTCTAGCAGGAACAAGAACTTCCAGCGGGATGACCCTCTGTATTGTCTGCGTTTCGAAGCGCTTAAGCCTTTCGAGGACTTCCTCTCGGGACAGGGGTGTCTCGGCCAGGAGAACACCCTTCCAGTCCGTTCCCTTGACCTTAACCTTCTCCAGCGCCCATTCCAGCTCGAGGATTGCATCCCCCTCACGGCCCTGAGGTGCCGTAACGATCAGAACTGTCATTTTTGCTCACCGATGGACAAACTTTTATATTTTACAATCCTAAACTATGCGGTGAGTTAAAATGGAAACCGGCGGCCTTAAGCTTTACCCCTACCAGTCATACGAGGTTTATGGCCTTTCTCGGAACCCCTTTGAGCAACTCGCAAGTGAGGGAATAGCCGACGTCGAGGGCATTCACGTCTATCAGGAAATCGACATGCGCCTGCAGATGATACTCTCCGAGATCATAGGAAATAAAAGCTCCATAGCCCTCTCCATAGTCGGCCCCCTTGGAATGGGCAAAACCCAGAGGCTGAAAACCATAGCAAAGGCCATTGAAGAAAATAAAGGAAAAGCCATCTACGTCAAGGTTGATACCAATGACATCCTCAAACTTACGCGCGACATATTCTACGCACTGAAGCCGCCAAAGAGCAGGACGAACATCTTCCTTGAGAACCTGAGCAAAAAGCTTGGCTTTATTGACAGACTGGAAAAGATGCTAAGCGATACCAAGGAATACAAGAGCAGGGACATAGCCGAGCTTTTGACGGAGCAGATGAGCAAGTACCCCTACTGTGCCCTTCTCCTCGACGAGCTCGAGAACATGCAGACCGCGAGTGAGCAGGAGAAGATACAGTTCTTCGAGATGCTGAGGCACTTTATAAGCAACATGCCCAAGGGTTGTATAGTGGCCTTCGCCTGTGTGCCCGAGGCCTACGAAGAGTACAGCAAGATATTTCCCGCATTCTTCATGCGTCTGCATTATGAGTTCAAGCTGAGGCCGATGAGCCTCGACGAGGCTTACGAGCTCGTCAAGAAGAGGCTCAACATGGTCAGGATAAGGGACACCGACGACCCGCTTTATCCGTTCACGGAGGAGGCCATAAAGCTCATCCACGAGCTCGGAAAGGGCAACCCGAGACAGATTCTTCGCTTACTTCACTACGTTCTGAGCGAAGCTGCCAAGCACAAGTTCGATCCGATAGACGACTACGTGGTCACTACTATCCTCGAGGAGCCCAAGAGCCTCGAAGAGTATCTCACAAGGATTCCTAAGAACTACAAGGACCTCGTCGAAGCGATAGTCTTCGAGTTCAACGGCGGACCGATCAGCTACATACAGGTCGCGAAGCATGTCAAGAGGCCCGGAATACAGGTCTACGATCAGCTCAACGAGCTAATAAGGCTCGGCTTCCTCGTCGGTGATCCAAAAGGCAACTACAAGATTCCAGACTACGTCAGAAAGTTCCTCGAGGAGGCTTCGAATAGGGAGGAGACAGAATGAACTACGAGGAGCACGTGCTGGCCGGGATAATAACGTATCCCCTGGCCATCGCGGTGGCTTCCCTCCTCAAAAACTTTGGTCTTCCGATTGAGCTCAGCACAATGGCAATGGTGCTCGGCTACGCCCTCTACGTTTTGGGAAGCGACCTGCCGGACATGGATCATCCCAACGCCCTCATCCACCGCGGAACGAAGCCGCTGGTCTCAGTTGCAGTCGGCAGCGTCGTCTACCTCAGGAGCGTAGACATTGTAAACATCGGGACTGAGTGGGAGAACATCACCCTCGCATGGGTTATTGGGGCCATAGCAGGAGTCATAGCATGGTATGGCTTCACGGCCATAATGCCAAAGCACAGGGGTATAATTCACTCCCTGCTCTTTGCCTTCGTTTACGGCCTGATCGCATTCGCCCTCGGGAACTTTGGGGTTGGACTGCCATTTGAAGAATCCGTCTTCCTCGGCTTTGCGGCCTTCAGCGGCTACACGCTCCACCTAGTACTCGACAGGGACGTCTCGATGGTGTGAGGAAAAGGTTTATCGTTCCAGGAGACAACACCGATCGGTGGTGTTATGGATCCGGGAATTTTCTTTTTCTTCTTGATCATATTCATCATCTTAGCGATCATTCTCTGGGGCTATAGCCAGCGGGAGACTGCTAGGCAGAAAGCCGAAAGGTTCAGGGGAGAGGTAAGGATCGAGGGAAACGAGCTGGTTCTCCCGAGGAGGATGAGGCTCGTTAAGGGGAGAATCACCCTTAGGGGGTACTGGTCGAGCTCTGGAAAGGGACGGCATTACCATATCGACAGGAAGTTCACTCAGAGTGAGGAGTTAGAAACAGACAGAATAGAACTGAAGCCAGAGAGGTTCTCCCTGATCATGAATAAGAGCGAGGAGACCCTCATAGATGTTCCAGCGTACCTCCTCATGGATCCAGAGGTTAAAAACATCCTGCTGATACCTATAATTCCGTCCTACAGGTTCGAGATCGACAAGCAATCGCTGGAGGCCTCAAAGGAGATGGAATTTGCCCATGCAAGGATTGACATAACCGAGTGGGGCTTTTCCGGATGGATCTACGCCATCGTTCAGAAGTGCAGAGGAGTGAGGATGGAGCTGAAGAGGAAAGACCCTAAGGTCACTGAGAAGCTTGCTGAAACAAGGGAAAGCACTGAATTCAGCAGGGAGTTCATGAGGGAGAAGCTCATGATAATATCCAACAAGAACGTCGTCGATCCGAGGGAATTCAAGAAGCTCCTTGGAAAGAGCGTCCTCTTAGAAGGACACGGCGAGTACATTATAGAGCTCACCCTCGACGTTCCCCTCGGGAGCGACATTCACGATAGGGCAACTTTAAGGGTCAAACCCGGGGAAAGGGTACCTGATGGAGAGGTCAAGGTGAAGGTTGTCGTGTGAATATATTTACACATTTGTGGGCAATAATGCTTTTAAATAGCCCACGTTAGAAAAGCCTGGGGGTGAGAGAGATGTTCAGTCTGGGAGGATTTTCACGCGGAGGCGAGTACGAGAAGAAGGCCTGGGACGTGCTCATCATAGGCGCGGGACCGGCTGGCTTCACCGCAGCGATATACGCGGCACGCTTCGGACTGAAGACCCTGATAATCAGCAAGGACCTCGGCGGAAACATGGCACTGACGGACCTCATAGAGAACTACCCCGGCTTCCCGGAGGGCATCAGCGGCTCGGAGCTGACCACCCGGATGCACGAGCACGTCAAAAAGCTTGGCGTTGACATAGTCTTTGACGAGGTCGAGAGGATCGACCCGACCGAGTGCGCCTACTACGAGGGGCCGTGCAAGTTCGTCGTCAGGACGAAGAACGGCAAGGAGTACAAGGGCAAGACCATAATCATAGCCGTCGGCGCCGCCCCAAGGAAGCTCAACGTTCCAGGCGAGGCCGAGTTCACAGGCAGGGGAGTCAGCTACTGCGCCACCTGCGACGGCCCGCTCTTCAAAGGCAAGAAGGTCATAGTTGTCGGCGGCGGAAACACCGCCCTGCAGGAGGCCCTCTACCTCAAGAGCATAGGCGTCGATGTCACCCTCGTCCACAGGCGCGACCAGTTCAGGGCCGACAAGATACTCCAGGACAGGTTCAAGGCCAGCGGAATTCCGACGATACTCAACACCGTCGTCACCGAGATCAAGGGAACCAGCAAGGTCGAGGCGGTGAAGCTCAAGAACGTTAAGACCGGCGAGGAGACGGAGATGGCCGTTGACGGCGTCTTCATCTTCATAGGATACGAGCCGAAGACGGACTTCGTCAAGCACCTCGGCATAACCGACGAGTACGGCTACATTCCGGTTGATATGCACATGCGCACCAAGGTCAAGGGCATCTTCGCTGCTGGTGATATAACCAACGTCTTCAAGCAGATAGCCGTTGCAGTCGGTCAGGGTGCCATCGCTGCCAACTCAGCGAAGGAGCTCCTCGAGGAGTGGAACGGGAAGGCAGCGGAGTGAGCTTCTCAGTATCTTTTTCTTCCAAAGGCATTTTTGAGTTCATTAGGTGAGTTACCCAAATAGCTTTTCGTTTTCCCAGTCCAAAGAAAGATAAGACTCAACAAAAGAATGCCGATGTCTTGAACTTTGTCTGCCCTGTCCTCAGTCTTATTAGTCCAAGGATCATTTTCATTCAGGGGAAGTTAGCATCGTGAAACCAGAACTCCTCAGCATCATCAGAGGTATCAAAAAGAAAGTTCTTATCAAAAACGGTCAGCAGAACAAAAACCTCAATGGTGACCACTATGGCAGTCCTGGGGAGGATTTCCAGAGCTATATACCACTGATGCCCGGCTTCCATAAAAATCAAAACTGCCGACGCCAGAAGTCCCCAAATCGCCGGGAGAATTATTATCTTATCCCTCCTTCCCATGTCATCTCCTCCCGGCAAAGTAATCATCAATCGGAAAGAGCATATAAACCACAACGATTAGTAGGGATATCGGAATCAATATTACGTGAATCGAGGCAAGAACCAAGGAGGCCGGCATGGCATAGAACCCATCGGTTTCAATGTACAGGAACGTCCAGACGAATGAATACGCAAAAAGCTCAAGGGCAATAAGTTGGTTCCACCGCTTATAGGTGGCAAAGCCTGTAATGCCCCAGACCCCCAGGATGACCAGTAGCCAGATATAATAAGGAAACCCTGGAACATCCTGGAGATCAATCTCTACCACGGAGCTGGAAATAGAAAGGGTACTCCCATGCCTACTGTTGAGGACGAACCATATGTATACCGGGACATAATAACTATGAAGGAACCACCTTTCCAAATCCCCTGAAATATCAACAATTTCCTCGGTTTTAGGTAGAGAAAACATGACGGTAACACTTGAGTTTGGCTTGATAGTAAATCTCTCGGGGAAAGGTTTCAGTTGACCAGAATTTCTATCAAAAAGCGTGATATCATTAATAGAGATACAGTGGACATAACCTGTGATTGGGAACTCGTCCGAGTTCCTCAGAGTAACTGAGCACACTCCATCAGTACAGCTAAGAGCTACGATCTCCACAAATCTATCAACCCCAAAATTTCTGGAATACAACTCCTCTCCATTCCGTAAGAGAACTATCGAGTACATGCCATCATCGAGACGAGTACTAAAGTTCCTGAAAAAGACCTCTCCTCCGGAGAGGGAGAGAGTTTCGTTGAACAGGACAATTTTGTCATTCTCATCTTTCCCCTCAACAAACAGGGTAAGTTTAACCGCCCTATTAAATGGATAAGGGTTGTGCGCCCCAAGAACGACAGTTAAATTGTTTCCAGATACTGAAGGAGCCACAAAGACATTAGGATAATCTATTAGCACAATCCTGATCAAAGGTAACATCACAAGAACTACCAGAATGCCCCATGAAAACAGCTTTCCTCTCACCACAGGCTCACCGAATCTTACAACTTGTCCAAGTTTATTAACTTTGCGTCCCCACGGGCGGTGGTCTTTTATGGGCTCACGCTTTTTGGCGTTCTCCCGAAGATTTTTCGACCAAAAGTGTTCATTGATGAACATAGGATTATATAGGAGGAGTTCCTTCTCCCATCGGTGATGCACGATGGTAGTTAGGCCAAACGTTAAGGAGCTTCCCGGGCCGAAGGCTCAGGAGATAATAAAGAAGAACTTCGAGGCTCTGGCAGTTACCACCCAGGACCCCGATACCCTCCCTATAGTCATCGACCACGGTGATGGCATACTCGTCTACGACGTCGATGGAAACGTCTTCTACGACTTCGGAAGCGGTGTCGGTGTTCTCAACGTCGGCCACGCCCACCCGAGGGTTGTTGAGGCCGTCAAGAGGCAGGCTGAGAAGTTCACTCACTTCGCACTGAACGACTTCTTCTACGAGAACGCCATAATACTAGCCAACAAGCTTTCAGAGCTGGCTCCAGGCGACTTCCCGAAGAAGGTCGTCTACCAGAACAGCGGCGCCGAGGCCAACGAGGCCATGATGAAGCTCGTCAAGTACGGCACCGGCAGGAAGAGGTTCATAGCCTTCTACCACGCCTTCCACGGCAGGACCCAGGCCGTTCTCAGCCTCACCGCGAGTAAGTGGGTCCAGCAGGAGCGCTTCTTCCCGACCATGCCGGGCGTCGAGCACATTCCCTATCCGAACCCCTACAGGAACCCCTGGCACATTGATGGCTACGCCGAGTCGGACGAGCTCGTTAACAGGGTCATTGAGTTCATCGAAGAGTACGTCTTCCGCCACGTTCCGCCCGAAGAGGTCGGCGCCATAGTCTTCGAGCCGATACAGGGTGAGGGTGGATACGTCGTTCCACCGAAGAACTTCTTTAAGGAGCTGAAGAAGTTAGCGGACAACTACGGAATACTCCTCGCGGACGACGAGGTCCAGATGGGTGTTGGCAGGACGGGCAAGTTCTGGGCCATTGAGCACTTTGGCATTGCCCCGGATACCATCCAGTTTGGTAAGGCCATAGGCGGCGGCATTCCGCTCGCCGGTGTCGTCCACAGGGCCGACATAGCGTTCGACAAGCCTGGCAGGCACGCCTCGACCTTCGGCGGCAATCCAGTGGCAATAGCGGCTGGAATAGAGGTCGTAGAGATCGTCAAGGAGCTCCTGCCACACGTCCAGGATGTCGGTGACTACCTCCACAAGCGTCTCAAGGAGCTTGAGGAGAAGTACGAGGTCATCGGAGATGCCAGAGGTCTTGGTCTCGCCCAGGCCGTCGAGATTGTCAAGAGCAAGGACACCAAGGAGAAGCACCCAGAGCTCAGGAACGAAATCGTCAAGGAAGCCGTCAAGCGCGGCCTTATACTCCTCGGCTGCGGCGACAACAGCATAAGGTTCATCCCACCACTGACCATCAGCAAGGAAGAGATCGACGTGGCTATGGAAATATTCGAGGAGAGCCTCAAGGCCGCTCTCCAGTAATCCATTCTTTTCTTCTCGCTTTTCCTGGGCCAAGTTTTTTAAAGTTGAAACTTGAAATTCTTCAGGTGGTTAACATGGGAGACCTAACTGAAATGCTAAAACCCTACGTGCCCTATGTACTTGGAGGGGCGATCATAGTCTACCTCGCCTACCTCTGGGCCAACAGAGAGAAGTTCAGGAGCGCCAATGTTATGGCAATATCTGCAATGATGGCGGCCGTAGTGGGTGTCACCACTGCATTCGTCACGATAACCATTCCGGCGACCGGCGGCTACCTCAACTTCGGCGACACGATGGTGATGTTCACAGCTATGGTCTTCGGACCCGTTGTTGGTGTCTTCGCAGGTGGTGTCGGCTCTGCCCTTGGCGATGTTATAGCAGGATATCCCGGATGGGCGCCAATAACGCTCGTCGTCAAGGGACTGGAAGGCCTCGCCGTTGGTTATCTGGCAAGGAGAAGCGACAATGTCTCGACGCTCATCATGGCCGGAATAGTCGGTGGAATAATAATGATAACCGGCTACTTCCTGTTCGAAGCCTACATGTTTGGAATTCCGGCGGCGGCCCAGGAAGTCCCACCCAACATCGTCCAGGCGGTCACAGGTGTTTTAGTCGGCACCGGACTGGCACAGGCAATAAAGAAGAGGTATCCTGAGGTCGAGGACCTCATCTAAACGTCCAGCTTCTTTATTTCTTCCCACATTTCACTTTCCTTGAGGAGAGGCTCGACAGAAATCCTTCTGGAGGCGCGCTTTATCTGGCCGAGGTACTTGGAGTCAGCAACCACCGCGTCGTAGCCGAGCTCATCAATCTTGTATATCTTAAGCTTGCACTCCCTAAGCACCTGGATGGTGTGCTCCAAGAAACCGGGACCAACGAGGAGGATGTCCGGCTCAAGACCCTCCGCCCTGAGTTCCTGAATGGCCCGATCAAGGATGTCCTTAATCTCCCGCATCCCTTGCCCCCTCCACAATCTTCACGCCACTCGAGGTCCCTATCCTCGTCGCGCCAGCCTCTATCATAGCCATTGCCTGCTCGTATGTCCTGACTCCTCCGGATGCTTTGACACCCATGTCTGGACCAACGACCTTTCTCATCAGCCTGACGTCCTCGACTGTTGCGCCACCGGTTCCGAAGCCGGTCGAGGTCTTCACAAAGTCCGCTCCAGCCTCCTTGGCCAGCTCGCAGGCCTTGATTTTCTCCTCCTCAGTTAGATAGCAGGTCTCAATAATGACCTTGACTATTGCCCCCTTTTCATGGGCGACCTTAACGACCTCCTCTATGTCTCGCCTAACGTACTCATAATCGCCGTCCTTCAGCGCGCCGATGTTTATCACCATATCCAGCTCATCGGCGCCGTCTTCAAGTGCTTTCTTCGCCTCGAAGACCTTGACTTCTGTGGGAGTTGCACCGAGTGGAAATCCTATGACGGTGGCCACTTTTACGTTCGAGCCTTTGAGCTGCTCCTTGGCGAGTTTGACGCGATAGGGATTGACGCAGACGGCGTAGAAGTTGTAGCGCTTGGCCTCATCACAGAGCTTGATTATGTCATCGGCGGTAGCGTAAGGTTTGAGATTCGTATGGTCGATATACCTGGCGATATCGATGTGATCGCTCATACCCATCACCGGTTACTACTCCATCTGAATGTATTTAGAATTTTCCCTCAAAAATGGGCACTCAATCGGAAAATCTGAAGGCTCCTTTTGGATTTTTGACAATTTTTGAGCTTTTTTCTAAAGGGCAGAGGAAGTTTTAATGAAGATTCAAACGAACGTTAGAAAGGCAACCTTACACCCCCAGGAATTTCAAGGCCTTTAAAAACCTCTCCTTAACACCCTCCTCACCAAACTGTGGCTCCTCTTCACCTCTGACTATCCACTCAAAAACCATCACTGCATTGTCCCAGTTCTCCTCGAGTGTCCTTCCTTTCGGTACGGCGTTTCTCAGAACATGCCATTTCTCGTTCTCATAGTCGTAGACGACTATCCTCGGTATGTAGTCCAAGTCCATGAAAGTGTTGTCTAAGGTAAGCTCCACCCTAAAGCCGTCCAGCTCGAGAAAACCCTCTTCGCGAAGCCCTCTTTTCCAGTCCATGATGAAAAGTTGGAGAGGGAAGTTTAAAAGCTCACCTATTCCGCAGGAGGGCAACCAGTGACAGCCCAACGATTAAGACGGGACCACATATCTCGCCGTTTGGCGAATCCTCCGTTGTCGGGGTAACATCTGTGGATGGAGGCTGGGTTATTGTTGGACCAACATAGGCCGTTCCGTCCGGGATGTCGTAGGTGGGCACCTCATCGGTGGTGCACCTGACCAGCATTGGATTAAGGCTCTCATCGTAGGGTATCCACGCATAAGTGCCGTCTTTTGTCTCGTACCAGCCGATGTGAGAGTTGGGTCCCGCCTTTCCAAGTCCGGCAACTTTAGCTATCGCTTCGATGTCTTCGTCGCTTATTTGGAGCACCCCGACATCCCTCAGCCACTCGAGCTCGACTTTTACCGCCTCCGGGAAGTTCACTTCGGATGGATCAACCACGGGGACGAGCCTTCCATTCATGGGTTTCATGAAGGTCAGCGCCGGGTTGCAGTCAATACCAAAGGCCGAGAGGAAGTCCTTAACGGCAGCCTCAGCCTCTCCAGGCTCCATGTTGTAAGCTTCAACCTCCACACTCACGGGACCCGCCCGGATAACTTTCTCAGGATCAATCCCATGTTCCCTCAGGCAGGACTCGAAGGCATCGTTCGGCTTCCAGGTGCAGATCCCGTTTACGCAGCCGCAGCTCGTCAGGCCAAGGCAGGTGTACCACTCGCGATAGACGCAGGGGGTTACTATCTTGGCGGCCTCTTCCCTTGGAGCGCATACTTCCCCGGAGCAGCCGCCCGTGGCGCAGTCCCCATCCGAAGTGCACTCTCCCCCAGCCACCGGCGTCAGGGTTATCGTGACGTTGTCCCTGGTAAAAGTTAGATTGTCCCTCGTTTTCCATCCATCAGCCTTCAACTTTTCAAGTGCGTCGGTTGTTATCAGGAGCGAGGCGTTGAAGGCTGTTTTAGTCAACCCAGTCTCTCTCCACTCTGCCGGAATCTCTATCCTCAGGTGAGGACCGTCGCTGGCGTTCCACAGTACAACTACAAGCCTTTTGTCGTAGTGGGAGCGAAAGATGAAGGTATCATTCTCGACTATCGCGTTGTGAAGAGCATTGAAAGCGGGATACGGCTTGTAAATTATCCCTGGCTTGTTCAGAACGACCTCAACGGCGTAGGAATCTGTCGGACTCATGCAGGCGCGAACAAAGGGGGTTATCGCAAGGGTAAGCAGTATTATGAAAGCCACAGCCTTTCTCATAATCTCACCAAAGTTAGTTAGGCATTGGGATATATACGCCTATCCATCGCTTCAGCGCGGTTTGAAGCTAAAAGCTTTATATGCTGCTTGGAGAATATCACCCGAGGTGATTGAGATGGAGAACCCCTTTGAGATAACCGCGGTCGTTGCCAGGGAGATACTGGACAGCAGAGGGAACCCGACTGTCGAGGTCGAGGTCTACACGCCGATAAGCATGGGTAGGGCAGCGGTTCCGAGCGGAGCGAGCACTGGAACCCACGAGGCCCTTGAGCTCCGCGACGGAGGAAAGCGCTACCACGGAAAAGGCGTTAGAAGGGCTGTTGAGAATGTCAACAAGATAATCGCGCCCGAGCTCATCGGCATGGACGTCACCTGGCAGAGGGACATTGACATGCTGATGCTCGAGCTCGACGGCACCGAGAACAAGAGCAACCTCGGTGCAAACGCTATCCTCGGCGTTTCTCTGGCCGTTGCAAAGGCTGCCGCCAACGCCCTCGGACTTCCGCTCTACCAGTACATCGGGGGAACCAACGCCTACGTCATGCCCGTTCCGATGAGCAACGTCATCAACGGCGGTGTTCACGCCGGCAACGAGCTTGACTTTCAGGAGTTCATGATAATGCCCGTTGGTGCTGACTCATTCAGAGAAGCTATAAGGTGGGTCAGCGAGACCTACCATGTCCTCAAGAGCGTCATCGCTGAAAAGTACGGCAAGGACGCAATAAACGTAGGAGACGAAGGTGGCTTCGCACCGCCAATGAAAGAGGTCACCGAGCCACTCGAGACCCTCATCAAGGCCATTGAGGAGGCCGGCTACAAGCCGGGCGACGAGATTGCCCTCGCTATTGATGCAGCCTCCAGCGAGTTCTACCACCCGGACATCGGCAAGTACGTCGTTGCCGGCAAGGAGTACACGAGGGAAGAGCTCGTTGACCTCTACAAGGAGCTTGTCTCGGCTTATCCGATAGTCTCCATCGAGGACCCGTTCCAGGAGGAGGACTGGGAGGGCTTCAAGCTCATCACCAAAGAGCTCGGCGGCAAGATACAGATAGTCGGCGACGACCTCTTCGTCACCAACCCAAAGAGGATAAGAAAGGGCATCGAGATGGGCGCCGCCAACGCGCTCCTCCTCAAGGTCAACCAGATTGGAACTCTGAGCGAGGCCATAGATGCCGCCTACACCTCCTTCAGGGCCGGCTACGGCGTCGTCGTCTCCCACAGGAGCGGAGAGACCGAGGATGCTACCATAGCAGACCTTGCCGTTGCCCTTAACGCCGGCCAGATAAAGACCGGTGCTCCAGCCAGGAGTGACAGGAACGCCAAGTACAACCAGCTCATCAGGATCGAAGAGGAGCTCGAGGGCATCGCGTACTATCCGGGCAGGAAGTTCAGGAACCCGTTCTTCTGAGCTGCCCCCTCTTTTCTACATTTCTGACCAGCAAGGGTTTTTAACTTCGGCTTCAACGTTTTTTGAACTTGCCAGAACCAGCAGAGTGGGCTCATCCTATGGAGGCCTCAACCGATGAAGAATGACTATCAAGCTCTCCGAGTAGACTCTGCCCCCTACGACCTTCAGGGAGGGAACTGAATGCCCAAAAAACTCAAAATCTACATTCCCGGCATCAAATTTCCTTCAATCTCGCTCACGGGCAACTACTGTGCCCTCAACTGCGCCCACTGTGGGAGGCACTACCTGGAGAGAATGAGAAAACCCACGCGAAGGGAGCTCCTTAACTACTGTATGAATCTGGAAAAGGAAGGCTATACCGGCTGCCTTCTCAGCGGCGGTATGGATTCCAGGTTGAAGGTGCCACTGGATAAGTATGCAAACGAGCTGAGAGAAATAAAAAGGAGAACGAGCTTAAAGCTCAACGCCCACGTTGGGTTCATAGATGAGAGCGATGTGGAGTGGATCAAATACGTTGACGTCGTTTCTCTCGACTTCGTCGGCGATAACGACGTGATAAAGCGCGTGTACAAGATAAACAAGACCGTCAAAGACTATCTCAGAATCCTCGATATGCTCACCGAAGCCGGTGTTAGGGTCGCACCCCACATAACAATCGGCCTTGACTTCGGCAGAATTCACTGGGAGTACAAGGCAATAGACATGCTCCTTCAGTATCCTATAGACGTCATCGTCCTCGACGTGCTCATCCCAACAAAGGGAACGGAGATGGAAAACGTTCCGAAACCTTCCGTCGAGGAGAGCCTCAACGTTGTGAGGTATGCTAGGGAAAAGTTTGATGGTGAGCTCAGCATAGGTTGCATGAGACCGCTTGGGAAATGGCGCTTTGAGTTCGACAGGGGGGCGGTTTTGGCGGGCGTTGATAGGCTGACAAACCCACCGAGGAGGGTCATTGAGTGGGCAAAAACGATTAGGGAAGTTGAGATAATTTACGAGTGCTGTGTGATGTGATAACATCGAAGAGAACCCACTAACCGTTCCGGAGTTAGAAGAGTGTAGGGTTCCCCTACCACCCAAGGCATTTGCTCCCTTCGCGGTAATAATCCCCGAAACTAATTAGTTTCACCTATTTAGGGGGCAATTTTCCAGCTATTGTGTTCCAAAAGCGGGCTTTCACAGAAGTAATCACTTTGAGTGGCAAAATTTTAAATCATTCGAAAAGCTTTTTTACTTTTTTATACAAACTTAATTGCTTAGACCCCAGTGTTAGGTGGTGGCAATGAATAGAAGGATATGCGCATTACTATTGGGCATATTACTAATTCTTGGAGGATTTCCAACGGAACCCAAAAGAGGGTCCTCATCATCAACAAGCGAAACGCCGAAGTGAGGACGATGAAGCTGAGTGATGACGTGAGTGCAATGTCCACAAGAGAAGCAGACAAAGGCGCCAACGTGAGCAACGGCACAACCAACACAACGCCCGAAATCGGAAAGGGCGCCAGGTACGGGGCAACGTTCACCTTCAAGAGGGGCACTGAGAGCGTTAAACCCTCCAGCACCGGGCCGGTTTCGAGTTCGGAAACCTCGACTGAGGCAAGTTCACTGACCTTTGATGTCGTTGCAACATCGGAGGACGTTGATGAAGACGACGCCGAAATATGGTTCCTCATCAAGACGAACGACGACGATGGAATTCCATTTTACAGGGAGCTTGAGCTGAACAGGGAACTAGAAAACCGAGGAATCCCTGAGAGGTTCGATCCCTCGGACGGTTTTGGCATTGACGACCCAGACCCCTACAGGGGGTTGATCGAAAGGGACGCCTACGGCGACTATGATGGAGATGGCGTTCCAAACAGTGTGGAGCTGTTCATAGGGAAGGATCCCGCGCTGAGAGATGTTCTCGGTATTAAACTTACCGTGGCCGTTGGCTGGGACGCCGACGAGGATTACCTCAAAAAACTCATCAAAGGCTTCCAGAGGGCGAGCCAGGTGGTTTACGATTACACCGACGGCTACGCGATGATAACAGAGGTTAACATAACAAACAACGTCCTACCGGACAGTGAAGAATGGAAGAACTCAATGGTACGGATCGAAGAATCCGGCGGGTTTTATACTAGTCATGGTTTCAGGTACTGGCTCTGGTTTAAAGAGGATTCAACAGTGCCAAAAGGTTACGTTCACCTTCAAAAGGAATGGTATGGCACCCCAGAAAACCTTGGATATTACAGGGGCGTGGCTCACGAGCTTGCACACTTTGTCTTTGGCATTGACGACGAGTACGGTGCACCATTCTCATGGGACTATGATATGGACGGAGATACGGACGGATTCACGTATGATAAACTGAAATATGTGCTCGAAACAGAGTACGGGATATACGGATTCGAGGGAATAAGAACGATCATGGACGATTCAAAAATAGCCACCGAACTAAGTACAAAAGGCAATCCAAACCAAAAGAACGATTATGACTGGTTCTACAACGAACTTCTCGAATACGACAAAAAACTGAGAGAAAAGTTTGGATACGGACTAATTAAGGTCATAACAGATCATAATGGACCTAACGATCTGAACAAACTAGAAGAGATGATGCCAACTCACTGGCACAGAACGTACATTATTGATCAGATACCTCGTAACATGACCTCAGCGTGGGAAGTTGTATTCGCCCTACTTGTGATAGATCATACTTTATCCTATAACGAAGTGTATGATCAGGATGCAAAACTCTATCTTGACTTAGACTTTGACGGGATCCCAGATTCAACACTGCCGGTAGACTATATTCCAAAGGTTGGCCCGTACACTGGAGTTGGCTACTATCTAAGAGTCCACTGGGGGGATGAGAGGTGAAAAGGATCGCTTTTGTTCTTTTCGTTTTTTCCCTTCTTATTGTACTACCAAAAACAAATGCCATCAGTATCTGGGATGTTCTCAAAGAAAATGACACCGTATTATGGGTGTACATTCTAGATAAAGGTGGTCCACACCCTACTTCCCCTCCATTAAACCCGCTTAATGACTCAAGAATTGACAAAATATACATTATCTTCCCACACAATGAGACACACGTCAAAACTCTAGCATACTATCCATCCGGAAACACGATAAAAAGATTTGACACATACTACCCCAGGACCCCCAGAGTGCCCTTCAACCTCTCCGACTGGAACCTGTCAAAAATCATCAAAGAGTACCAGCAGGGGGTCAAAAACTACCTCCCAAACGTCACCGGAGAACATTGGAGCAAAGGCTACTGGAACAAGACAATAACCAGATGGGAAGTCGAACTCAACGCGACTACGTTCAAAGTGACCCTCTATGGCGGCTACTGTGGCGAGTGCGAGCAGTACATCACCTTCGAATGCCGGAGAGAAGAAAACAATGTAACCTGTCAGTGGGGAAAACCAGTTTTTAAGGTAATAACCCCTCCATGGGGGCCAAAAGATACGACAACAAGCACGACAAAAGAAAAAGAAAAACTCTGCGGACCAGGATTACTGGTCGGATTAGCATTAGTCCCTATATTGGCCAGGAGGTGGCGTGGGCGGTGAAGAAGGGTTTATCCCTGGCCTTGCTCTTCCTCCTTTTCCTTCCTTTGGCTTCAGCTGGAAAGGTTAACCTGTTCAACCACCTGCCGGGCAATGAGACGGTGAAGTTGGTAACTTTCGAATGCCACTCAAACTGCACGCCAGAAGAATGGTTCATGGTCGATAACTTGACCATCATAAAACCCTACAATGAGACTTCTGACGTCAAAATCACGATAACCGGGAACGAAAGCAGGCAAAAACTCATCCCAGCCAGGAATTCAACACAATTCACAATCAACAACATCAACTGGAGCGCGGTAAACGAAACCATCAAGAACCTAACTTCCTACAAATTCTTAGGCTCAACACTCCCTAAGCAGTATACTCGGATGACTGGAAGGATCACGGAGAATGGACTTGAGATGGAGTTTCATTGTGATGACTGTTTCCTAGGCAAATGCCCAATGTTCTTAGATATGACGTGTAACACCACTTGCAAAGTCGAACCTAAAACATTCGCCGACTGCGGCATGGACATGAGGTACACCAAGACAACCACAACCACCCAGAAACCAGAAAACAAACAAACCTGCGGGCCAGCTTTGCTAGTTGGGTTGGCGTTAATTCCCCTGCTGATAAGACGGGAAAAGGTAAGCTGATAAGCCAAACTAGTGGTGACCACAATGCCAAAAAGGTCACTAATACAATATTTGTTCTTTTTTGTTTTTGTAATTTTAGCACTAATGCTTATAGTTTCACCCCAAGATAACAGGCCCTCAGGTGTTCCCCAAGAACTTTCTCCCTATGATGCATACTTATTATTTGCAAAGCCATGCGCAGAGAACTGGAGTGCTGATGCCGTTCTAATCGAAGCAGAAATTATAGAGCCTCCCACGGGGAAATGGGAACCCACCGATGGACAGCTCTACAAGCCACCATTAGAGATAGTTCAGGAATCCAAATTCAACAACGGCCGTTCACACCTCCACCTATTCACATTCTATTCCCCCTCAAAAAAGGAGCTCCTGCTGTTAACTGTTTACGTCACAAACACGACTAAAAAATGGGATGTGCTGGAAATATCCAAGGGGACTCCCATGGATTATTCTTCATTCAAAGTCCTTCCAGAGAGGCTCCAGGGAGTTCCCAACACTACTCATGCAATCCTGTTCCTAGGGGAATGGCATGAAGCTGCCGATATCGGCTCTCCCAAACTAACGGAGAACCTTACAGTTATGGAGGTCATAGTTTGGGATACAAAGCACACTTCCATTGATGAGGGAATCCTGATTCCGATAAGAGCAGTTTTGTATAGACTTCCCAACGGCACGATTATAGTCAACTATCCAGGAGGGGTAAAGGTATCAACCAAGGCGGGTATTCCTCCCGGATTAACAGCGTTCAAGCTCAACAGCAGCGTTATTGCCACGTTTGAAAAGATAAGAGAAGGCTGGCACCGCAGTGGAATAGAGAAATACGTGATAACATCAGAAACCATCAAGGGTTTCAGGCTCACAAGACTGAGTGGGCCGGGACTCAATATCAAGGAGTGTACGGTTAGAATCGGTAATCTATCAACAGCCAAATGTTATGGAACTCAGAGCTAATGTCAAGGTGGAGGTGAAACAACACATGATTCCCAAGAGTCCAAAAATCGCCCTTCTCTGTCTTTATTATCACCGTAAGTCTTGTCTATTTCAAAATGCATTCACAAGGAGCCAGAACCGTTAAATTCCCCCGTCCGGAATACTGGTTAAATGGAACAACAGAGTGGAATATAATCATAACCACCCCAGAAACCAGAAAACAAAACCTGCGGACAGCATCATTTGTAGGACTGGCCATAATCGGAGAGGCAATAAAACAGAGAAAACAGTAGCTGAAGACACTCTCTAATTCCTTTAACTTATAATTCGCGGGCTCATCCTTCCTCGCATCATCATAAAATCAGAAAGGAGAACGCCAATCATCGCCCCAAAGCTTTACAGCTCCTCCTTCACGGTGACGAACGACACCATAGTTACAGTCTGGCCGACGCCCTTGATTTCTCTGAGCCTATCAACGACTATCTTGCCAACCTCCTCCGATGAGGGGGCGCGCACCTTTATGAGGAGATCCCACTCGCCTGCTATGATGTGGACCTCGTAAACCCCTTCGAGGGCGGCTATTCTTTCAGCGACCTCCCGCTGGCTCAGGCCGGAATCTGGCTCGTATCTGGCAAGTATGAAAGCGGTAGTACCAAGGTTGAGCTTCTTGTAGTTTGGCTTAACCGTGAACTTCTCGATCACGCCCTCCTCAACGAGCTTTTTGATGCGGTAGTGGACGGTGGTCCTCGGGATGCCCAGCTTCTTACTGAGCGAGGCTATGTTCTCCCTGGCGTTTTCCTTAAGTTCCTTCAACAGCTTCATATCAGTGGCATCGAGTGAAGTTACCATCGCGACCCCCTTCGTCACTTGTACAACTGCAATCATAATTTTTGGGAGGATGAGCTTATTTAAGGTTTTCCTTTAGCCACTCTGAAAAAGCTTTAAGAGCCTGACCTCGGTGTGATATTTTGTTCTTTTCGGTGGTTGTCATTTCGGCAAAAGTTCTGTCGAAACCCGAAGGCTTGAATACCGGGTCGAAGCCGAAGCCCATGTTTCCGCGCTTCTCGTGGATTATCTCACCTTCCACAATACCGGTAAAGATGTGAGCTTCGCCATCCCAGTAAGCGATGACACTCTTGAAGTACGCCTTCCTGTTCTCAACGCCCTCCATGAGCTTCAGAAGGCCGTCAACGCCGAGGGTCTTGTAGACGTGGGCAGAGTAAACACCAGGGAATCCCTTCAGAGCTTCAACGAAGAGACCAGAATCGTCGAGGAAAAACGGTTCATCGATTTTCCTGCTCAGCCACTCCAAGCCGAAGAGGGCAACTTCTTCGAGCGTATCTGCCTGTATCTCTGGATACTCAACTTTGAGCTGATAAACTTCAACGCCCAAGGGTTCAAAGTACTTTCGCGCTTCCTCAACCTTCCCCAGGTTAGAAGTGATGAACGCCAGCCTCATATAACCACCGGAGGATAGGGAAGAAAAGACGATAAAAAACTTTCAGTCTATTTTGTAACCAATCTTCTCGACGAGTTCACGCCTCTCAGCTTTCTGTTCTTTGGTCTCTATCTTGTTTGCCGCTTTGCCGTCAACGACGCCAAGTACAGACCTTCCAAGATCGGTCTCGGCAACGATAACCTGGAACGGGTTCTCGCTGGCACCGTAGACCATGGCAACGGCAGGGTGGTTCTTGACGGCGTTGAGGACGTTTATCGGGAAGGCATTCTTCATGAGAATCACAAAGACGTGGCCGGCTCCTATCTTCACTGCGTTCTTGGCGGCAAGCTTCTCAAGCTCCTCATCGTTGCCGGTGAAGCGCGTAAGCTGGGGTTTTGCTTCATTCATGGCCACACCAAACTTTATACCCGGGACAGTTGTGAGAAGCGTCTTTGCAAGGTCATCAACCGTGAATATGGAGAAGTTGCCCTGTCCAATTATTACCTCAACGCCCTCCGGCTTCTCGATATCCACAACCTCTATCTTCACCATGGTCATCACCGGAAGAATTTAATATCAAAACGATTTAACTTTTTCCTAGGTATAAATCGGTGAGGTAGAATGGTCGAGCCTGTGATGGAAGAGCTCGAGTTCCTGGTTGAAATCCTTAATAGGCATCCAACAGACAGCCTGAAGAAGATAGCCGAGAGCGAGGGCATAGACTACTACAGGCTCAAAAGGCTATACGACAAGTACTACGGGAAGTATCTAACCGTAAGCGCCTTGTACAATCTAAGACTCATTGGACTGAAGAGTTTCGTCGCATTTCTGAGCGTGCCCCCAGATGAGCTTATGGAAGTAGCTAACAGAATGGCGACAAATCCATTTATAGGCTACATAAATCCCGCCTTTGGCTTTAAGAATGGACTGTCGCTGATTATATACGTCCCGGCAGATCAAACCGATAAGATAGACGACCTTATCTCCAGATACTCCCAAGACTATGAATACTACGAAGTTAGAGCCTATCCATACAGCGGAGACGACAACTTTGGGAGATGGACCCTCAACTACGACTACGCCGTTCTCATGGACATTCTCAAGGTAGACGCCAGAACCCCGATAACTGAAATAGCCAGAAGACTTGGAAAGACCAGGCCAACGGTCAAGTTTATGATAAACAGGCTCAAAGAGGAAGGTATTCTCGTTGATTTTGACCCCATGATCGATATGAATATCCATGACAGAGGTGTCATAGGGCTCACAAAGAGTCTGAACGAGGAAGTGCTGGAGCGCTTCAGAGAGTACGAAATAACCGTGGGCGTGCTGCCATCCTACGGCTATCTTCTTGAGTGGTTCTTCTCGTCAAAGGAAGATCTGGGAAGCAAGATACTCGAGTTCAGCAACTACGTGGACAAGCTCCTCATAGAGTACTTCGACACTTTCAAGGAGTTGAACGACATGAAATACAACAGAAGGTTTTCCGGCATGGTTAAAAAAGATGGGGATGGGTACCACTCTATACTGGACTTCTAAAACCCCATCTGGCAGTACTCGATCCCCTTTATCTCCCCGGTCGCCTGATATTCCAGAGCCCTGCAGTCGTGGCAGATGTACTTGAAGGGACAGGTGCTGCAGGCCTCTATCTTATCCTTCGTCATCTTCCAGAACTCCTTGAGGCGCTTCTTCCTGAGGGCCTTCCTCAGTCCGACCTCCTTAACGTCAGCCACGATGTAATTCCTGAGGAGCGGGCACGGAAGGGCGTACCCCTCGGCGGTTATTGCAAGGGTTCCTGCAAGGCAGTCATGATACATCTCGGCGCTCTGATTAAGAACCCTCTTCATCTCTATGACGTTAAAGTCGAGCTTCCTGGCCGAGCCCGGGTAGAGTATATCAACGTAGATTTCCCCGGAGAAGCTGATCTTGAGGCCCTTGAGTTCATCGTACTGCTTTGCGGTGGCCATTACAAGAGCTCCGTGGAGCCAGCCCTGAGCCTCAAGCTTCTGAATGTTCTCTTCAGAGTATTCGAGCTCGGCGATGAAACGAACTCCCTCAACCGGATGGACTGATCCAAGGTCCTCGAGCTTAACGACGGCGTACACCTCGGGGACGCCTATCTCAACGGCATATGCAGCGATGCTGGTGAGGTATTCGACACGATCGTAGTTTGTGAGCCAGAGCTCCCTTCCACCGATATCTATGAAATCCTTTATTATTTCCCTCACCCTCTCGGGGCTGAGGGGTTCCCGCCGGAGTAGAAATGAGTTGTTACCGATGCAGCCTATCGAACGGGGGATACCTGTAATCTCGGAGAACCTCCCACTTCCAGCGCCGAGCTGGAGGATGAGTCTCTCCAGCCTTCCGCTGTGGGACTGGCTGCTCCATGGCGGCTTTCCAACGGAGACAATGTTTGTGGACGTTCCGACATCAACTGAATTAGCGACACTGTATACAACCTTCTCCATTGATGCCCACCGACCGAGAATGGGACAAAATTGTATATATACTTTTTCTATTCCGATTTTGCATACCACCAATAGTAGTTCGCAAAAAATGGAGAGAACATAGATGTTCATTTGTCGGGTACCAGCTTATCCCCCTCAATCCAGAAGATACCCTCATCAGTTACCTCCCGTTTCCAAACCGGGACGCGCCTCTTGACCTCGTCGATTGCCCACATACAGGCCTCAAATGCCTCCTTCCTGTGCTTGCCACTGGCAATAATGAGTATCGTGTCCTCGCCCACACTGAGCTCGCCGTAGCGGTGCCATATCAGGATGTCCAGTATGGGAAACTTTTCAAGGGCTTCCCTCCGTATCCTCTCCATCTCCTCAATGGCCATCTCTTCATAGGCCTCGTAGATGAGTTTTCTGACTTTTCTGCCATGGTTTTCGTTCCTGACCTTCCCCAAGAAGAAAACGTAGCCACCGGCCTCTGGAACGAGAAGATAACTCAACGCCTCATTGAGATCGAAGGGTTCTTTAGTAATCTTAACCTTCATATCCATCCCCCATGGAACTTAAAGCTTCACCCAATTAAATCTGTCGGGCTAATAAAAAGGTTTAAGTGGTTTCAAGCTCAGGAGTTGTCGGTGAAGGGAATGAGAAAATACGCGCTTGTGCTCATCCTCATTTTGCTCACTGGACTCATGGCGGGTTGCATATCCTCCAGTGGCTCAACCACGACATCGAGCGAGTCCCTTCCATCTGAAACCCAGACGTTGAGCCCAACAACCACAAGTACCCCTACGACCACCACCCCCACTGAAACCCCAACCTCAACGGAGACCCCGGGAAGGTATGACATTCCTGAGCTCCTACAGGCAGTCTCAGAGATAAAGCAGTTTACCTACGTGAGCAACGCCACGATTTCAATGGTAGTAACAGTGGAGCAGGAAGGGATCACCCAGAAAGACCACGTGAACCTCAGCATAGTCGAGGAAGGTTACATGGACTTTGAATCGTGGAGCGCGTGGATAAATTCCACCACCGTCAGCATGCCGGATGGGGCTTCCACCAACTTCTCACAGGTAATTGTGGGCAACGTGACCTACATCCGGACGATTGCCGGATGGATAAAGACGGACGATAGTACCACCAGTGAATTCCTCTGGGAATACAATCTCGTGAGCCTCGCCAGGAAGTATCTAACCAGAGACCCCGACGAACGCGAGGAGGGTAACGTTCTAACGCTCATGTACTACCTCAGAAGCTCCGATCTCGAGCTACTGGCAAGGATGTACTTCGCAACCACTCCAGACACGGAGATAAGCGTTGACAACGGCATTTTGGAACTCTACTTCAAGGACGGAGAGCTCGTTGGCGGAAAGATAAGCTACACCGTTAGTTCCAAGACAGTGATAGACGACCCAACGCTCGGCACCATGACGATAACCCAGGAGGGATCCTGGAACGAGGTCATCGAGATAAAGAGCATCAACGAAAAGAAAAGCGTGGAGGGGCCCTCTACTTGAGCTCCACGACATCGAATGTATTGAAGGCCAGATCGACTATGAGAAGCTTGTTCAGGAGCGGCTCGCCGATACCGGTGAGCAGCTTAACGACCTCCATTGCCTGAAGCGTGCCGATGACCCCCGCGGTAGCTCCTAAAATAGGGAACTTCTCCTTCTTTCTCCCTACGTTTGGAAAGATTTCGCGCAGGCTTTTGGTGAAGCCCGGAACTATCGTCGTCACCTGACCGTAGGTTCCTTCGACCGCGCCATGGACGAGGGGGATTTTCTTCCTCTGCGCATAGTCATCGAGAAGGAAGCGCGTCTCGAAGTTGTCGAGGCAGTCAACGATTATGTCAACGCCTTCGAGAACATCATCGATGTTCTCCTCACTTAGACGTCCCACGAAGGTCTCGATTTTTATGTCAGAGTTGAAGCGTTCCAGCTTCCATTTGGCGGAGAGCGGTTTGGGGTTCTTATCTAAATCCTCCTCCCAGTGGAGTATCTGCCTGTTGAGGTTGCTGAGCTCCGGCGTCTGTTCGTCTATGAGGAGGAGTGTCCCTATTCCAGCAGCAGCAAGGTAGTAGGCGACCGGACTTCCAAGACCGCCTACTCCCACCACGGCCACCTTGGAGTTCTTGAGCTTCTCCTGACCTTCCTTTCCGAAAATCATGATCTGCCTGTCGTAGCGCTCCAGTTCCCTCTCGCTCAGCATATCAACCACCACTTACCGGGGGGAACAGCGCTATCGTGTCACCGTCCTTCAAAACCTCGTCGAAGCTCACATAGCGCCCGTTCCGAGAAACGTTGACGTCGGCCAAATCGTCATCCTCCGCGAAGACCTCGTTTTTGAGGACCGGGTGCCTTTCTTTGATGATATCGATGAGCTCTCTAACCTTTATCCCATCCGGAACCTCCAGCTCCTCCTCACCAGTGCCAACGAGAGAGCGGAAGCGGGCAAAGTACCTGACCTTTACCTTCATCTTTACACCACCGAAGGAGTTGGGAAATGGAAGTTAAAAAGGGTTGCTGGACAAGGAACCAAAGTTCCAACTCCTTGGACATTAAGATGTCCCTTACTGGATGGATAAGATCATATCATCTTACCACCAAATTCAAGTCTCTCCAAGTTAAGCGTTAATGCCGTCTGCTCTTCCAGCTTGAAATGTATAGTACACTGAGCTGAGCCACCTAGACCAACAACTGCAGGGCATGTCATCGTCGGCTTCACCGGTCCGGGTTGGATAACGTTGATTTTTGCGTTTTGTAAGAGTAAAGTGCTAGAACTGAGTAGACGAGATAAACCACACCCAATGGAATTCCAGCATTTGCTGAATCAAGCTTCCAGTAAACCATTGCAAACGAAAGCAGGGATAAACAGATCAGATAAACCACAGACCATGCTGGACTTTTTGAGATTTTGCCAAACAGCCTTTCGCCGACTTCCTGCTTTCTTTTCCCCACCAGCAGTATAAAAACAAATGTCCAAATGTATCCAACGGTTTCATATACCAAGCCAAGAACCAGCAAAATAGTCATGGCAGTCGCTATGGAAAGTATGGGCACACTCCAATTCCTCCAGCCCTTAGGTATCTCGACCACCATAATCTTATAGGCTAGTACAACAATAAACATAAAGTTGAGGACAAAGTAAACAAGAAATACATCCACCAGATCCATTGGCATCACCCGGAATCACTTATTATCAAATTGTTATCACCAGGGTCGTTTGGAGGTATAGGATCAAAGAGTCCGACTTTTAGCTCATAAAGCCAAATTGCAAATTCTGAGGGTACTTGAAGTCCGATTAACTCCCTAGGGTCATTTTCACCACGCTCTTTGCCTGCTTAGTTGGTAGCCCATTCCTCTAATGTTGGGACTCTGAATGAATGTAACACTAGAGCAATGTAGATCAGATGAAATATTCCTACAATAGCCATCAAACTTGTATCCCTGGTAACCAGGTACGTTTCAATGGAGGACAACACCTGTAGGCAGAGAATGTACATAGTGCTTCTTGATGGAGTTAGGAGTTTGGCGAATACTCTATCTTCGTACCTCTCGCAAGTAAATACGTACACTAAAAAAACAATCAGCCCCAAGTACAGATTTATCAATCCCACCGTTAGGAAGAGAACCATGCTAGTTACTGCAGACAGAACAGGATTTACTGAATTCTCACGATTCTTAGGAAAACCGGCAATATTGCCTATAAGGAGACCTAAAATAAAAACAGAATTTAGGAGAAGATAAAGCAGGAAAAGCTCTGCAAGTGGATCCAATCATCATCCCCCCGTTAATCTCCTATTATTAGATTATTATCTCCTGGATCATCCCCGGGTATTGGATTCTCTAAGACATATATCCAGAGTTTTACGTACAGAGCAAATGCTCCAAAGATCATTCCTGCACTTTCACTGGAAATTTCAATCCCCCTCTTTGCCAGAAACTTTACGAGACCTTTGGTAGCCCCAGCTCCTCCCGCGATGCTCCTTACGTCTGTGAATGTTCCGACGATTTCGTCTTTTACCCATTTTGCCCCAGAATACATAGCTTCTGCCACGTCCCCTGCAGTAACAGGCCGGGGATTCATTTCTATCACGTACGTTACTGGTTCTTTTAGTTGGTTTAAGTAGGCCTGGATTGCTATTGGTGTTCCCAAGTTTATGTCGCTTAAGTCTACTGGCACTCTCTTCTGAAGTTCACCGTTAATGGGGATTGTGAAAGTGAACATTTCTGAATAGTCTGGGTTTAACGTCAAGCTTTCTGGATTTGAGGCTATTAGATTATCGCCTTCAGTACGGTCGTATATCTTGCCCCCGGCAAAGTAAATGTCCGTTATCCAGATGTCTACTGGCATACTGTCTAAGTTCTCCACTTCAATACGACACGACACTGAATCCACGTCCTCGCTGACGAACTCCGGACTACAAGTCATCCACGCCACCACGCTACTGTTCGAGATTACCGTTATAATCTTTTCATCCTCTATTTCGCCGTTAACGTAAAGCGTGAAGTAGTGTTTTCCTGGGTTGGTCAAGGTAATTTCAAACCAAGTAATGTTAGTGCCAAGTCCGTCAATCTGACGAGGTTTGCGTTCGAATATCCCCTTGGAGTCGCTGAACTCACCATTTGGATCCTGGTAAGTGTAAAGAACCCTAATAGGCACGTTATAAGCTGGAGAGACATTCTTGTTCTCCACAATCACGTCAAAGTGAACCACGGTACCCTGAACCACAATGTCATCAACATTCGGCACAAGTTTGCCGAAGAGTAAATCCTTTGGACGCTCAACGTTAATTGGCCCAGTTTCGCTGTCTTCTGGGTTCCAGGGAGCGTCTTCATCAGAGTTTATGTCTCTTGACCAGGCCTGTATTTTCACAGTATGTTCGCCCACTGAAAAGTCATCCGGAACATTCCAGTGGAGTAGTACTCCCGCAGAGTGTCCGGCACTAATTGTAGTCTCAACAACATCAACAACAATTCCATCAATTTCTAATTTAACCCTCACAGACTTATCCACAGAATACGTATTCACCAAATCCACATCAAATCCAACGGAATCCCCAAGACGAGCCGTACCAGGCCAAACTACAGGGCAAACAGGAAACCTCATCATTTCTTAATCACCTCAGTAATTATTTTGAAATAGAAAATAAAATGTCAGAAAGACAATATTTTCATCCTAATTACTGCTAACTTTGAGGATCTTAAATTTTGGTGAATGCATCAACATAAGTGCCAAGAGAAATGCCCATGCAATGGAACCGACAATCGGCAGTAAAAGGCCTATCCAAAGGTCCACTGTAGTCGGAACTAATTGGACGTACAGGAATATATAAACCCATGGTGTGAGTTTGATGATTTTCTTCTTAGTGGCCTCATTTTGTGAGTTAGCTAATTTGTAAAGGACTACAAATGCTATTGCTTCACAGATAATGATGAAAACCCTAGACACGGATGCCTCTGAGATGATGAACAGTTTGTAATTAATCCCCACAAGGCTTACGATGGCTATCATCGCAAGAAGCAGGGGAACAACTTTGCCTATATTGAAAACCCTCTCCAAGAGCAAAGTCCAGCGTACGTTCTTTAAATCCAAATACACAAAAAACCAGAATGCCGGCAAACCAACAAAAATAAGTATCCTAACAGGAAGTGATGCCTTTATGCTGACGGCCATCAAGAAACCTAGCCAATAAAAGAAAAATCCGGCAAACTTGGGATCATCCCCCACGTATGCTAAGAAAAACAGGATTAGAATTACAGGCACTGTCAACAATCCCAGAACTTTGGTTGGAGGAGCACCTTCATGATGCAAGAGAATTGCAATTCCTAACTGTGAAAGAATAAATAAAAAGAGGGACTTCCATATCCCCTTAAGGGACACCCTTTCTGACATCCATCATCCCCTCCACCAAGTTATAGCCCTTTCCTTTATCCAATTAGCAAGCCAATTGATGCTTATCTGTTCAATAATTGGATTTATCTTTTCCCTAACTTCTGGTGGAAGCCTAGTGAGGGCATCTTTGATAAACTTAATGTTAGCAACAGGCATAACTTTTGATCCAAGTTTGTACGTTAAGTATGCATCGGTGGCTAAGTCTGCAACTACTGCTATGTGATCTACTTCTATGTAAACACTGCTCTGAAGAGTAAAGCGCTGAATCCCGAGTTTATCAAAAGGCACGTCGTGGATTATCTCTACTGGAACCATCGCCCCATAAATTCCCTCCACCTGAATATCATTCCATGCATCTTCCCAATAAGGGAATATGTCGCCAATAACAAGGATGTCAGGTTTTGATATTTTGAAGTGTGCGATAGACGTTATGGTGGAGTAGCCTCCCGTTGGTA
Organism: Thermococcus sp. GR6; assembly: GCF_012027415.1. Classification (NCBI taxonomy): domain Archaea; kingdom Methanobacteriati; phylum Methanobacteriota; class Thermococci; order Thermococcales; family Thermococcaceae; genus Thermococcus; species Thermococcus sp. GR6. The sequence goes on along the minus strand of NZ_SNUM01000002.1, from coordinate 318,402 downwards.
TTGTGGTGGGATCAATGTAGCTAACCACTGGTGAAGAGCTCCCTGCCTGAAGTTGCAGATACTTGTTTAATATCGAAACATCAATATCCGAAACGATGTCTCCTGTCACTTTTAAATCATAGTCGTATCCATTGTAAATCGTCAATCGACAAGTGAGGGTCGCCTCATAGTTTCCCATATTATACTTGAAGTACAGTGGATCACACTCCGACGTTACCTGTTTAAGTTGGTCACCAGTTTTCACTTCCACTGTCACTTCGCTCCAGTGTTCTTCTCCTATCCCGTTTGGTTCTCCATCTTGGTTGTCTAAGAAGAGTTTAAACGTGTGATTGCCGACTCCAATGACGTTGTAAGTGAACGTTAATAGGGAATCTCCACTTTCATCTGCTGGAATCTTTGCATCAATGCTTCTCCTGTCCCCATCAATCTCAATGTATCCCATAACAGGAATCAACGAACCATCGTAATTCCAAGCCTTTACTTGCAAATACACTTCTCCACCACCCTCAAGCTCAGTCGGATATGCTATTAGCTCGACACTAAATAGGGAGTTACTAGGATTCATTGGTGAAGTGTCAGTTACCACCGTCACGTAACCGTCAAAGCTTTTTGTGTACTGATCTAAACTGCATTTTCCAGTGTACATGAAGGTTCCGGACCAGGCATAATGCACACTACCAAAAGTCTCAACGTCACTACCGCCCGCGGGAGCATTAACGCTAACGCTGAAAGTCCGATTACCCCTCTCATTGCTGCTTATCGGATAAACCACGTTAATCCAGCAGACTCCTGAAACATCAGCATTGCTGTTCTCATTCCTCACTACAACCTTGAAAGTAACGTCTTCGTCCGCCGTGACTGTTCCGTCACCATTCTCATCATAAGTCGCAATGCTTACATAAATCTTACTGGGATCAACGTCATCCTCCAGCGTTATCGTCTTTGAGTAACTCTTGGTTATTTCACGCTCTTCACTTGCCAGCTCCACACTATTCGGTGTTGGGCCAGAACTGGGAGTGTACGTTATCTTAACAGTTCCGCTCACCGTCACTTGACCGCTACCATACACCTTTCCACTAACGGTACTTTCCACTACAAGGCTATCATCAGGATACAAGAAGCCCACATATTGAGAGTCACTCAACTCAGTTCCCTGAAACTCTGCATTTACGTTTGAGACTGCGTTATCCTCAACATGGAGATAAACTACAACCTTGTATGTGACGTAATCCAAGGTTACCTCAACCACTTCCACGTCAACACTGTCAACCACCAGACGTCCTTCCTCGTTGTTGGGATCAAGCGCCAGTAGTGTAATCTCGTCAGCAGGAGTTATGGAGGTTGTACTCTCGGAAAGTTCCGGTGTTGAGGACTCTTCCGGAGAGGTCGTTGAAACGAGCAGTACTGGCAATTCTGGTTCTATTGGATATATAGGGTCTATTGGTTCTATTGGATAAACGGGCTCATCCGAGACATATACAGTTGAAGTGCCCGTACTCACGATAATTACCTTAAGTGCATTTCTCAATTCTGAAACTTTTTGATTAAGAATCCACTGAACCTCCGAATTGTTATTACCATAATTCCTGGCCTTTACGAGAGTCATTATGTTGGATATCAACTCATAAGCTTGCAATGCACTTGGCCAATAGTAAGTTGTGGTGTTAAGTATAAATCCCCCATCAGTCGGAGAAGTGACTAGCGTGGTAAACACCATTGAACCATTATCACTCCAGTTAACATGATCCAGTGTTCCAGTCTTCGTGATTACACTCCTATTGCACAAGAAGGTTAAACTAACAAATCTCTTCTGATACGTCAAGAAATTATACGTGGAATCTCTTAAGGACTTAATAAATTCTTCCATTCTCACGTAATCACTCACAGCGTACGCATGATAAAATTGAGCCCATGAATCTGCCAAAACAGGGTTTATCAATTCTCCATTGTTCGCTGTCGGAGCCTCAGCAGGCTGACTCCACTTCCATTTCTCCAATGCCCAGGCCTCATAATGATTGTACTTAAAGCCTACTTCAACGAATGCCACTGAAAAGTCCTTGAGGAAAGCCGTCATGTTAAAGTCCTCTGTAATGTTTGCCCCGTTCTGGACAATGTATTCCTCCAGGGCCTGAATCTGCTCGTCAGTCCAGCCCTGCTCCTTAAGAGCATCAACAGTCTCCTGTGGCAGACCGTTTTCGCTAATGTTCTGAGCCATCTCCTGGAGTTCTTCAGCGGTGTAATAAGTTTTGATCCCGGAGGCTTCCAGCTCTTCCAAGGCCTGCCAGATTAAGGCCGAAATATTGGCCGCGTTCTCAGCGCCAAGGCGAGAGTTCTGGATCAGATCTGATACAAGACTGAGGTTGCCGTTTTCAACGCCAACCACGAGCTCTGCCTCCTTGTTCAGGATGTCCCAGAATGCCTCATAGGGATCGCCGGTCGTTACCGCTACCACGTAATTACTTGACATTCCAGTACTTACTGTCATACCAAAAATCATTATTATTAACCACAATCCTAACGCCTTCCTCATAGGCACTTCACCGAGATACTAAAACCAGTTGAAGTTTAAAAATATTTTCTGTCCAAATTTTATACACCACTAGGATAAGTATGCAAAAAACGGAAAAATCTGAAAGAGCACTCATCACCACGGCACGCTCTTCCAGCCCATTTTGTAGGCGAAGTAGTTGGCCCCCCAGTGAACGAAGGGCGAAACGACGAGGAGGAAGATTATCTGGCCAGAATCGAGTGTTTTGACTGGATAAGCAAAGGCCAGCGCTGAAATCAGGAAGCCGAGCTGGTCGAGACCTATCGCCGGAGAGCCACGCGGAAGATCTATCCTCCTCTTGAAGAAGCTCCCGACCAAATCGCCAAAAAGGGCACCAAATGACAGCAGGAACGCAAGAAGAAGGGCCTTCTCAAGTGAACCGTAGAACTCAGGGGTAATGAAGTACTGGAGAGCGCCAACTGCAGTTCCAATTGCAACTCCTCCGATTAAGCCGCGCCAGGTTTTACCATCCCCAAAGACCCTCCGCCCGTCTTTCCAGTACCTGCCGCCGTCTATCGGCCTTCCACCACCGACCAGGACGGGCGATGCATTGGCGAAGTAAGCGGGAAGAATATACCAGAATGCCCACAGCAGCGACGACAGCGACATTCCTCCACCCCAATTTGACTACCAACAGCTGGTTTTAAAGCTACCGCTTCTCTTCGCCCTCAAGGCACTTAAGGAGCCTCTCAAGAACCTCCTTATCGTCGTGGTTCATGAGAAAGCGGAGTATCCTTTCGGCAAGATCGTTCCTCTTCATGGCTAACTCGATGCTTTCCCTGATGAACTCCGCCTCGGGGCCGGTCTCACCTTCAAGCTCCTCCAAAGCACGCATGAGGTTCTCCTTCATCTGCTGAATGTCTTCAAGAATCCTGCTGTAGTAGGCAGCCTGTCTCCAGTCCTTGAGGAGCTTTGTCGCTTTGTAGTAGGCCTTCTTATCGCCAGGCTTCTTGATTCTAACCACCAAGCCGAGGCTCTCCATAGACTTCAGGGCAGTACTCACGTGAGAGAGCGAATAGCCCGTCCTCTCGGCTATTTCACTCAGGCTCATTGGTTCCTTAGCCAGGAAGAGAGCACCGTAGATGTAGCCATAAAGCTCACTAAAGCCGAATCTTCTCGCGGCGTTTGCGAAGTGTTCCATAACTATTCGACGGGCTTCCTCGATTCCCATGCCCAGCACCTCGATTCCAGTGATAATAGTAATCTCGGGAAAAGGTTTTTAAGGCTTCACATATTTAAAACTTTCGGAAATTTCCGAAAGTTCGGAGGGAAAATAATGGAAGCGCTGCGCAGTACCGCTAGGATAATCGTGAGGTACAGGGTCGCTTTTGCCCTAATAGCGATATTCCTGTTAGTGGTTTCCATCTACGGAATTCAGAACCTCCGCTTTGAGAGCGACCTGAGAAGCATGCTTCCCGAAGGACACCCTGCCATAGATGACTATACCACACTTCAGAATGAGTTCCAGAGCGGCGACAGCACCATCATAGTGGTCAAAGTGAGCTCCATCGAGCCGGGTGGAGTTTACGACGTGAGGGATCCCCAGGTAATTCAAGCCATTTATGAACTCGAACAGAGGCTCCTCCAGAGGGAGTACGTCACGGACACTATAAGTATCGCCGACATCTACATGCAGGTTCTTGGCAGGCTCCCGGAAAATGAGGAAGAGGCAAAGTTCGTCCTTGACGTGCTCCCACCGGAAACGAGGAATCAGCTCGTGAGCAGGGATTACACGACGACGATGATAGTGGTGACCATAAGCAGGGAGAAGAACTCCAAAACCCTCGTCAGAGTCTATGAGGGGATTCATGAGGACATAAACGACGTGAAGTTCCCGAAGAACGTCGAGGTTATCCAGACAGGCAACATAGGCATAACCTACCGCATACTGGAACTCCTCCAGAGCGACCTCAACAAGACCATGGCGATATCGTTCATAATCGTTCTCGCCCTGCTCCTCTACTTCTACCGCTCGCCGGTCAAGGCGCTGATACCCCTAACGCCGCTCGTTTTTGGTGTAGCCATGACCCTGGGTGCAATGGGGCTCCTCGGCATTCCCCTCGACCTTGCGACGACCACCATAGGTGCGATGCTCATAGGAATGGGCATAGACTACGGAATCCACGTAACGAACCGCTATTACGAGGAGCGCAAAAGGGGAAGGACAATCGAGGAGGCCGCTGAGGAGGCCATAGCCGAGACGGGAAAGGCCCTGCTCGGAGCGGCGCTGACGACCGTTGCCGGCTTTGCTGCCATGTACCTCTCGAGCCTTCCGATGCTCCACAACCTGGCGACGACCTTGATCCTAGGACTGAGTCTGGCGGCACTGAACGCGGTCGTGATAACACCCTCTGTGATAATCCTTGAGGAAGACGTCATGAAGAAGCTCAAGGGGCACTACGAGGTTCCGGAGATACGCTCCCATTCAGGCTTCGTTGGGAAAGCCTTCCGCTCCCTGGGCGAGGCCGTGAGGAGGAAGCCCTTTGCGTTTCTCGGTGCAGTCTTTCTGATAACGCTCATCTTTGGCTACGGTATGACACAGGTAACTACCGAGGTCAGGCTTGAGAAGTTCGTTCCCAAGGGAATGCCCGAGATAGAAGCTTTGCTTGACATACGCAGCGATTTTGGAGGCCAGGATGAACTCTATGTTCTCGTAAAAGCGGATGACGTGAGGGATCCCACCGTAGTAAGGAGCATCTACCGCTTCGAGAACCAGATAAAGGCAGACACCTACTACAACAACGTCTTTGACTCCGAGAGTATAGCCGACATCGTTGTTCAGAAGTACGGTTACATCCCCGACGACAGGGAGAAGATAAAGGAAGCTCTGAAGGACTACCAGGGAGCTCAGCTCGTTTCATCGGACTACTCCATGACGATAATCAAATTCACCGGGGACTTCAGCGGCTCGAGTATAGACGACTTCAGGAGGATAATACGCTATTTTGAAGAAGAAGTCCAGAACGCCGCCTTCCCACCAGGAGTGAGCCTCTCCCTGACGGGTGACATCTACCTCAACTACGTCCTCGACCAGCTCACAAACGAGGAAATAAACCGCATCTCCATGTATGGAACGGTTTTCGTCGTTCTAATAGTCCTGCTCCTCTTCAGGCGCCCAAAGGTCTCCCTGGCGATGATAACGCCGATGTTCCTCGGTGCTCTCTGGACGGTCGGCTTCATGGGTCTCGCTGGCATTCCTTTCACCCAGACACTGGCTGGTGTTATCTCGATGATAGTCGGCTTGGGCGTCGATTACGGGATGCACTTAACCCACCGCTTCCTTGAGGAGGTGAACGAAGGGAACCCGCGCCCGATAGTCACTTCTGTCGAAAGCGTGGGCCCGGGCATACTTGCCGGCGCCCTGACGACTGCCGGAGGATTTCTGGCGCTCCTGGCCGGAGAGCTGCCGACGATACACGACTTTGGATTGACACTCGCGTTCGGAATATTTGCCTCTATGTTTGCCGCTTACCTTGTAACGCCTGCACTGCTGCAGGTCTTCTACGGAAAGAAAATTGGGGGTGATGTGGAATGAAAAAGATAAAGGTTGTCCTGCTCGGATTGATGCTCATCACGGGTCTGCTCGGAAGTGCGGTGAGCGCCTCGACGGGAAGCCCGCTTTTCGAGGGCTACTTGAGCAGGGGCGAGGCCACACTGGTTGGGCCGCTCATAATCTCGCTGACAGATACACAGAAGGACTATGGGAACGGCGAGTACTACGCCTTCCTAGTGATAATGAAGGATGGAAAGATACTCAACGCCGAGTATAAGACGATATACGTACCCGACCCCGAGAAGATCCAGAGGCTCCTCCTCGACCCAGAGTTCCTGCTGGCCCTTGCCGAAACTCAGGGCTACGATGTAAGCTCGTGTTCCCAGTACGTCAACGACACTACAGCGTTCAACGCATGCCTGATGGCCAACGCCTTCGGCTTCTACCAGTGGCTCAACACGGCATCGCCGAAGGAGATAGCCGACGCGGTCGTGAAAACCATCGAGGAGCACCCAGAGCTCGGGATAAACAAGGAAGACATCTTAATGCCCATAACGTATCCAGACATAACTCCCGTGCGGGAGGGAGAAACGGTAGAAGTTGATGTGGATGATCAGACAGTTTACGTGACCGTCCTCGAAGTATATCCGAACGGGATAAAGATAAGCATCAGCGGGCCACCCGAGTGGAGAGCAGCAACCGCCCCGGGAGTGGTGATTTCAAGCGTTGAAATGCCAGAAACTGTCCAGCCAGGCGATACAGTCACGATAAAAGTCCACCTGAGGAACGAAGGAGCGCTGAAGGTTCGCTATCTGAACGTCTTCGTTTCACCAGCGCCGGTGAGCTTCAACGACAGCTCCTCCATAGCGAGCGCGGTATCGATGGCACTGAGTCAGAGCGGATTATCCCAGAGTGCATTCTACCCCGAGGGAAGCGCGATCCAGTACATAGAGTATCTCGACGGCAAGGAGAACACAACACTGACGTTCAGGATAAAGATAAACCCCAACGCCGACGTCGGCACCTATCCGCTCTACGTTGGGGTGGTTTACTTTACGGGCCTGGGGGCTAACATGAAAATGCTTCAGAGCTACAACTTCGTCGCCCTTACCGTCAAAAAGAGCAGGGAGGGCTTCGTCGAGATAACGAAGGTCGAGACGATTCCAGGGGAGATAAGCCCCGGGGATACCTTCACAGTGAGGTTTACGGTGGAAAACACCGGAGCCGAGCCCATCAAGGCCCTCAGCTTGAAGATAACCTCCTACCAGGTCCCGGTCCAAGGGGAAATCAAAAACGTTGACCTCTCAGCCCTTTCACAGTTGCCAATCCAGGGGAGCGAGGCTCTAAGCGAGAACCTTCAGACGTCGCTCAACCAGATAATGCGCGAGCTGGCGAAGCAGAACATTGACGCATTCCTGCCCATCGGCGAGGACAACGTAAAGTATGTGGCCGAGCTCCAACCGGGACAGAGCACGACGCTGGAGTTCAGGATTAAGGCCAACGACAGGCTCGAGAACGGCATATACCCTCTCAGGATAGAGCTCAAGTATCTCAGCGAGCCGGACGAGAAGGAAATAACCGATGAGAGGCTGGTGGGAATAGACGTCACAGGAAGGGCCGAGCTGATCCTCTCAAAGGTCTCCACCTCGCCGAGCAAGATTTTGCCGGGAACCGACAACGTGGAGGTAAATATTCAGATAGACAACGTCGGAACCGGAACCGCAAGGACAGTCATAATAAAGCCCCAGCCGGTCTGGCCGTTTGAGCTCAGCGAAACGAGCCAGCAGGTCATAGGTCTGGGAAGCCTAAACAAGGGCGACTCGGCCCAGACATCTTTCAGGGTCAACGTTGCAGAGAACGCGAGCTCCGGAACCTACGAGATACCGCTCCTAATTATGTACACCAACAGCCTTGGGGTACAGAAGAACATCACACTGAAGGTTCCAATCATCATAGGCGCCAAGCCGAATATAGAGGTCGTTGACATCAGGTTTGAACCCGAGCCCCTCCAGGGAGAGAGAGTCAAGGTTTACATCACCCTGAAGAACACGGGCGGAGAGAAGGCCACGAGCGTGCTCATCGAAGGTGTGGTTAAGGCCGACCAGCCCTTCACCCTCGACAAGAGGACAGACTACATTGGTGATCTGGCACCTGGAGCTACTGGCGAGGGTGTAATAATCCTCAGGATAGACCGCGATGCCATACCCAAAGACTACAAGATTCAGCTCAGGATAAGGGCCGTCGGAGACCCCAACCAGGGCGACGACAACGTCTACGTCTTCGAAAGGACCGTAGATGTAACGGTGAAGGAGAACATCAAGACCTCAACCAATCTGAGGAACCTCGCCGTGGTTGTGGGAGTACTGGTGGTGATCGTGGTAATCTACATCCACAGAAGAAGGGCCAGCTGAGAAAATAGGAAACATTTAAACGCCCCACAGATAACAAATAGGAAGGTGAGAGAAATGAACTGGAAAATAGCGGTCTTAGCAGTACTCCTCGCGTTCATACTGTGGGGCAGTTACGTCGGCTATGCCATCCTCACGCTTCAGCCCAGTATCAACGCCCAGTGGGGCTACGTGGACGAAAGCACCACAGAGATCTGGATAAACGCCCACCTCAACAAGCCTCTGCTCGTTCCGGCATCCATAGAGAACGTTAGCCTCGAGTTCGCTGATGTCCCTGTGGCAAGGGTGGAGAGGTTCGATTACGGGGCAACTAAAAAAGACATGACGCTCGCGATATCCATAGACAACAGAAACCTCGTGAAGGCCATGATAAACTACTTGAACAACGGGCAAAGAGGCGCCTTCACCATCCACCTCAAAGGCAAGCTCCTCGGAGTGGTGCCGGTGGAGGGAAGCATCAGCGAAGAGGTAAACGAGGATATACTGAGCTATCTCGATGTAAAAGCCAAGAGCAGGGACCTTGGCATAGCCAAAACTCCCGCCCTCGTCGAGACAGAGACAGAGTGGGCTGGAGTGCGAGGGAACAAGGCGGTAATAATTAACCACCTACAGCTCTACAACCCCAATCCCTTCCCCCTCCCGATCACCGGAGTCAGCTACACTCTCTACGTGAACGGGATCAAGATAGGTGAAGGCACAATAGTCGAGAGCGTCGTCCTTCCGGCGAAGGGCTACGGAACAGTTGATGTTGAAACGTTCATAGACACAAACGCCCTTCCAGAGGCCTGGGTTAGGCACATAAAGAACAACGAGACTAGCTACGTGAAAGCGGAGATATACCTCGACGTCACGGTGCTTGGTAAGGAGTTCAAGATGGAGCTGGCGACGGTAGATGAGACCGTCCGGACGGACATAATGGGAGACCTCAACAGGATGCTGGAGGGGCTCGTGAGGTAACCAAAGTTTTTAAGCCCTCCATCTTTTTCCTTTCTGGTGGGAGAAATGAACGTGAGAGAGGTTCATGAGTTTCTCAACGAGATGTGGGAGAGCATTTTCAGGCTCAACGAGGAACTTAAGGCCGAGCTTCCCAAGAAGGGCTTCAAAGTGGAGGACGTGGAGGAGGTCTTTGGCGCTTACATCTTCCTCGACGGCGAATGGAGGCTCATGAAGTACCCACACCCGGCCTTCGAGATAAAGCCCCAGATAGAAGTTGGGGCAACACCAGAGGCTTACTACTTCGTGGTCGCGGTTCCAAAGGAAAGGATAAGCGAGAACTTCGTTGGCCTCTTCGTGGAGCTCTTCCCGAGGAGCTTCATCTACGGGGCGGAGGACTTTCTGAGCGACGTATACAACTGGAGGTGCGACGGGAGGATTTCTCCGAGCGAGATAATGGCGCGCATAGAGAAAAGCGATGAGAAGATTTTCCAGTTCGAGGCCAACTTCGAGAGCGTGGAGACCCTCAGGGAGGGCATTGAGAGGCTCATTGATATCGGGAAGCGCTTTGAAATCTTCGATCTCTGAGGTGTCTGGATGAGCTACGAGGAGGCCTTTCCAGCGGAGCTGAAGGAGTACTACAGGCGGCTCTTTGGCGAAGAGGCCGAGGAGATAATGGCCTCCCTCAGGACGCCGGTTGAGAAGTACTACATCCGCGTTAACACACTCAAGACGAGCCGCTCAAAGCTGATGAGAATTCTCCGAAAGGAAGGTCTGAAACCAAAGAGGAGTCCCTATCTGGAGGAGGGCATCTACTTCGAGCGCGAAGGCCCAAACTTCCCTGATGACTATGAGCCCGGCCTTCACGTTGTAAGGGCAAACAAGTTCGCCAGCGAGAGCGTCTATCAGGGGGCAATGCTCTACGCACCCGGTGTCCTCCAGGCGGACAAGAAAATCAAGCCCGGCGACGAGGTCGAGATTCGCGATCCACGGGGCCTCCTCGTTGGAATTGGAATAGCGAGGATGAGCGCCAAAGAGATGATCGTCTCGACGAGGGGTATAGCGGTAGAGGTCACCCTGCCCAAGTTCAGGCTTCCCAGCCTGAGCGAACTGGAGAGCTTTAAGGAGGGGCTCTTCTACGCCCAGAGCCTGCCTTCAATGGTCGTTGCGAGGATTTTAGAGCCGAGCGAGGAGGAGCTGATAATCGACATGGCGGCCGCTCCAGGAGGAAAAACGAGCCACATCGCCCAGCTCATGCAGAACAGGGGTGAGATAATAGCCATCGACAAATCAAAGAACCGGCTGAGGAAAATGGAGAAGGAGCTCAAGAGGCTCGGGGTCAAAAATGTCAAACTGATCCACATGGACTCAAGGAAGCTGCCCGAGCTCGGAATAGAGGCCGATAAGATACTCCTCGATGCTCCCTGTACAGCCTTGGGAATTAGGCCAAAGCTCTGGGAGAGCAGGACGCCAAAGGACATCGAGGCGACGGCGCGCTACCAGAGACACTTCATCAACGCGGCAATCAAATCCCTCAGGAAGGGTGGCGTTCTGGTTTACTCTACATGCACGCTCAGCTATGAGGAAAACGAGGCGAACGTTAAGTACATGCTGAGCAAAGGTTTAAAGCTCGAGGAGCAGAGCCTATTCATAGGCTCCCACGGCATAGGCCTCGACGGAGTGCAGAGGTTTTATCCGAACAGACATCTAACTCAGGGCTTCTTCATAGCGAAGCTCAGGAAGGTGTGAGAATGGACTGGAAAAAAATAGCATTCCTCACCCTCGGACTGCTCATAATTGCCCTCCTCATTGGATGGGTAGGGGTAGAGGAGGTATTGGACGTTTTAAAAAAGGCCAGATTGGACTACTTCCTGCTCGCCGTTCTCGCTTATATAGCTGGAGTTTTCATCTGGGCCCTTCGCTGGCGTGTACTTCTTAAGAGCCTCGACATAAACGCACCCTTCAAGGCCATCCTTGGGGCAATATTCGTCGGCATCTTTGTAAACAACGTTACGCCGGGAGCGAGAGGCGGTGGCGAGCCCATTAGAATGTATTACCTCTCTAAACGCTCCAACGGAGCCTACGGTCCGGTCTTTGCCACAGTCATGGCAGACAGGATACTCGACCTCATTCCCGTGGTGATAATGCTTATGGCCTCCACCATCTATGTTTACCTTCTCGGTTCGAGATCCCTAACGATAATGCTCCTCATACTCGACTTCCTCCTTGCCCTCCTCATCGTCATAACCCTCGTCATACTCCTCAACGAGAGGAGGACGAAAAAGATACTTTACTGGTTCTTCAACTTGGTCTCCAGAATCATGCCCAAAAGAGCACAGAAGTACGAGGAGAAATTCATTCACAATATAGAGGTCAGCGTTCCCAAGTTTCAGGAGGGCTTCAGGCTCCTGCTGAAGGATAAGAAGACCTTCTTTTTGGCCCTGGCTTATTCCTTCGTTTTCTGGTTTCTGACCATCCTCCGCGCATACTTCATCTTTCTGAGCATAAACTATCCCATTGGACTGATGGACGTAATGGTCGTTCAGATGATAGGCATAGTTGTCGGGCTGCTCAGCATAATTCCAGGCGGAGCAGGCTTCATCGAGGCTATTAATTCAGGTGTTTATGTCCTTCTTGGCATAGACAAGAACTTCGCGGTAACGGCAACACTCATCGAGAGGGTCGTATCCTACTGGGCTCCAACGGTTTTCGGAGGATTCATAACAACTCACTTCGGCATTAAGGTCAGTGAGGAGAAGAAAAAGAAAAATTTAACTGATGAAGAGGAGAAGGGGTAACCATGAAGTTCGGGATAGTGGCCAGAAGGGATAAAGAGGCCGCCCTCAAGCTCGCATACAGGGTCTACGACTTCCTCAAGGTCAGCGGTTATGAGGTGTACGTGGATACCGATACGTACAAATATCTTCCCGAGTTCCATGAGGAGGACGTTCTCCCGCTGGAGGACTTCGACGTCGATTTCATCATCGTTATCGGGGGAGATGGAACGATTCTCAGGGTGGAGCACAAGACCAAAAAGGAAATACCCTTGCTGGGCATCAACATGGGGACGCTCGGTTTTCTCACGGAGGTTGAACCACACGAGGCCTTTTTTGCCCTCAGCAAGCTGATTGAAGGTGACTACCACATAGATGAGCGCATAAAGCTGAGGACATATCTAAACGGCGAGAACGTAGTTCCCGATGCCCTCAACGAGGTTGCCATCTTGACCGGTATACCGGGCAAGATAATCCATCTGCGCTACTACATAGACGAAGGCCTCGCCGATGAAATCCGGGCGGATGGGCTCATAGTATCGACTCCGACGGGCTCGACTGGCTACGCCATGAGCGCAGGAGGTCCCTTCGTAGACCCAAGGCTCGACGTAATAGTGATAGCCCCTCTTGCACCGATAGCTTTGAGCTCAAGGCCGATGATAGTACCCTCCTACACCAAAATAGATGTTAGGAACTTAGCCTTAACTAGAGAGATAATCCTGGCGATAGACGGCCAGTTCTACACCTACCTCGAGCCTGAAACGGAGATAACGATAAGGCTCTCCCCGAGAAAGACAAAGTTCGTAAGATTCACGAATGAGGTCTACCCAAAGTACACAATGAAGATCAAGAGGAAGTTTTGAGGAGGTTCTTAGGACTCTTGACCGGAGTAAACTCCCTCATGAGTATCTTCAGCTCTTTCTCCCCAATGGTTCCTTTAACGACAACCAGGAGCAGGGTGGACTTTGCCTCAACGGCGTAGTCTTTTAGAGACGAAAGGAATCTAAAGGTGGCCGTAAAGTCGTTGTACAGGATAAAGGCCTCCAAGCAGTCCACCACTATCAATCTGCCTCCTCCCCGGAGAAACTTCACTGCACTCTCCATGATCACGTGAAGTTTCGTTGGTCCTATCCCCCTGTCAACGGCAGGGGTTATCCAGAGCGTCTGAACGTGCTCTCCGATATTTTCGTACATCCAAGGACTCCTGGTGATTACAAGCACTGGAGCGTCAATTGAAGAAATAAACTCTACAAGATCTCCTGTGTCTTCTCCCGTGTAGAGATAACCTCCCGGGGAGAGCCTTGCGTTCCCAGCGGCATTTGCAGGAATCGGAAGAATAGTTTTTTCAACATGGCTTATATAGCTCAACAGTCCATATGCTATACCGATTATCGAAAGAAAGTAGAGAATCTGCTCTAGAGATATAATAATGGGCACTTCTCCAGTGAAATCGTCAACGATATCAAGTGCCCTTCCTGCCGCAGCCGTGAACATGGAAACTGCCACTATAACGATGAACCTGTTAAGGGGTTCACCGTAACGTGATATCCTTCTGAGGGCGAAGAGCGCGGAATATCCGATAACGATGAACAGTACGATATCAATAAAAAAGATCCAGATTGAAACCTTTAACTCCATACAACCTCCACCTCATCCGTCCTAAACTTCTGCTTTACCACAGTTTCCTCGAGATTGAACCTAACACCGCCAAGATACATCCTCAATCCAGTGTAAGCTATCATGGCCCCGTTGTCTCTGCAGAGATCGTAGGGCGGAACGAAGAACTTTATCCCCCTGTCATCAGTCATTATTCTAAGCATCTCCCGCAATCTGTTGTTCGCGGCGACGCCTCCAACGAGAACGACCTCATCCTTGCCGGTGTGGGCAACGGCCCTCTCAGTGACCTCAACGAGCGCTGCAAATGCCGTCTCCTGAAAAGAATAGGCAAGATCCTCAACCCGATACCGGCCCGTGCGGTACTTCCGGACGGCCTCAGTGAGTATTCCGGAGAAGCTCAAATCCATACCTTTAACCGCATAGGGGAGCTCAATGTATTTCTCTCCCTTCAGGGCAAGCTTCTCTATCTTGGGTCCCCCAGGGAAACCTATCCCAATCTCGCGCGCAAAGGTGTCTATAGCGTTACCTATGCCAATATCAAGCGTTTCACCGAAGACGCGGTAGCGGCCTCCCTCCAACGCCAGAACCTGGGTGTTTCCACCGCTCACGTAGAGGCCAACGGGGTCTTTAACACCGAACATCTTGGCTATCTCAACGTGAGCTATGCAGTGGTTCACACCGATTATCGGTTTGTTATGCTTTATGGCAAGAGCTCGTGCAGCCGTGGCAACAACTCGCAAAGAAGGCCCGAGACCTGGCCCCTGGGAGAAGGCTATCAAGTCAACGTCCTCGATAGTTATTCCTGCCTCGTCAAGGGCCTTTCTCAGAAGAGGCTTCAAAAGCCTTGCATGGTGTTCGGCGGCTTCCTTTGGGTGGATTCCACCCTTTTCAGTAGTGAGAGTATCGAATACATTGGCGAGAACTTTCTTCTCGGTGACTATGCCTATGCCAAGGGTATGTGCCGTCCCCTCTATGCCAAGAGCTATCATCAGGGGGGGAGTGTAAAAATAGTATAAAAGGTTATCGAGAGTGGACTTGAGGAGGACGATGGATGTGCTTCTCGAAGGTCACAAAATCCGTCCATGCAGTATGAGCAAGGAATTTAGCGTCAAGATTTGGCCTGTCGTTTTCGAAGGCATCCTTTCGGTATGAGCTATCTACAACCTCCCCAACGAACCATGTGTGATCGCCATAGTCCCTCTCATCCACGAGCCTGCACTCAACGTTCGCAAGGGCCTCTTTTATGCTGGGGGTTTCAAGAGCCTTCGATGGAACAAGGGTTATTTTCATCTCTTTCAGCTTCTCAGGGCCGTGCCTAGTGCCGGCTATCCAGACGTCCCGGAGCATATCGAGACTCGGCACGCTGATGACGAACTCTCGGTACTTCTTTATCAGTCCCCATGTATACCTCTCAGGAGAAATGGCAACACCAACCATGAAGGGCCTGAACGAGACTATCGTGACCCAGTCGGCGGCCATTACGTTTGTCTCCTCACCATTTCCTGCCACGATGAGGTAAGTCCTCAAAGGATAGAGGAGTCGGTACGGCTTCATGAGAACCACCAAAAATGAATTGGGCTTCACCTTAAAAAAGTTAAAAGCCTCATCGACGGGAGAGCCACGCCAAAGCGTTGGCTGCCCTCTCCGGTGTAGGGAAGTTCTTTATTCCACCTTCCTCCAGCAGCTTAACCCCATCCCTAACGAGCTCTCCGGCCATGAAGTTTACTATCACTGGTTTGTCGCACTCGGCGTCGATTACGGCCTTCGCTATCTCTTCGCTCGGGATGAATATCGGCGGGACGCAGATTACCAACAAAGCATCGACGTTCCCGTCCCTGCAGACAACCTCAATCGTTTTCTTGTAGCGCTCGTAGTCCGCATCAGCTATGAGGTCTATCGGGTTCTTAACCGAGCACTGCGGTGGAAGGAACGAGCGGAGCTCTTCAACGGTTTCATCGCTTAGCTGAGCTATTTCGAGGCCAAGACTCTCGAGCTTGTCGGTAGCGAGAACACCGGGCCCGCCAGAATTGGTAATCACGGCAACGCGCCTCCCGGCTTTCTCGTACATCTCAAAGGCCTTCGCTGCGTCGAATAGCTCCTCCATCTCCTCAACCTCTATGGCGCCGGCCTGCTTGAAGGCCGCCCTGTAAATCTCATAGCTTCCGGCGAGCGAACCGGTGTGAGAAGCGGCTGCCCTTGCACCACTCTTGCTCTTTCCAGCCTTGAGGATTATCACAGGCTTTTTGCCAGCTGCATAGCGGAGGGCCTCCATGAAGCGCCTCCCGTCCCTAACGCCCTCAATGTAGAGTGCTATGGCCTTCGTGTTTTTGTCATCTGCAAAATACCTCAGAAAGTCGCTCTCGTTCAGGTCAGCCGCGTTTCCATAAGAAACGAAGGCCGAGAAGCCTATCCCCTCGTCGTTGCCCATCGCTAAAGCGGCACCGCCGAAGGCGCCGCTCTGACTTATGAGCGCTAGACCACCCGGCTTAACGCGAACCTCGAAGGAGCCGAAAAACTTGCCGTGGACACCGAAGATGCCGGCGCAGTTAGGGCCGATGATTCTAATGCCATGCTTTCTGGCTTTCTCGACGAGCTCGCGCTCAAGCTCAACGTTTCCGACTTCGGAAAAGCCGGCACTTATGACAACAGCACCCTTGATGAGTTCACCAATCTCGTCTATGAGCGATGGAACGAACTTCGCCGGAATGGCAATTATGGCAGCATCAACGGGCTCCTCCAGCTTCGGGCGAATTTCAAAGGCTTTCCCCGCGATCTCAACGGTTCTACCCTTCGGATTGACTGGAACTATCCTCCCATCAAAGCCACCTTCAACGATGTTCCTGAGGACCTCGTAGGCTATTGCCCCCTCCTTGAAGGAGCCAAAGACTGCGACGCTCTTGGGATAAAAGAAGAAGTCCATTCACTCACCTCCCTGTTCGGAGGTCTCATCACTTGATTCCTCGACTTTTTCATTTTCAGTGCTTCCATCTTCAACAGCCCCACTTTCTTCTCCAGTTGACTGTTCTGGCTCCTCTGAAGATATCCCACGCCTCTTGATCCAGAATATTCCGAGAACGACAACCAGAATCAGGCCCACCCAGATGTAAGGCAGACGGCTCGTCTTTTTCTCAGTCACAGTGATTACGATGGTGTTGTCAGGGGCCATATTGTAGGTGCCGCCCACCACTGAAACCCTGTCAAACGACCCGGGCAGTTTAAGAAGGGCCTCCCATATCCTTTCGGAGGAGGTCTCCCTGTAGGCCACCTTGGGTTTTGCCACACCTATGACAACCAAGGTGCCGTTCTCCTCGCGGGTGTCCAGACTTATTATGTCCATCGTGGCCTTGAAGCTCGAGAGGAGCTGATCGATAACCACGGGCGTTGCGTTGGCACCGGTAAATGTGGCATTGAACTGAACGTAGCCCTCATGGGGATCGTACTGGAGCGATATCTCCTTCCTGGTCGAGTTCAGAAATATCAAATAAGAATACACGGGTGTATAAAGCTCTATCAGGGGTATGAAGTCGCCGTTGGTCCAGACGGCAACGTTGTTACTGAAGTCGTCAGGAGCAGGAGCAAGGTTTTTCACCTCGTAGTCCTTCGGAAGCACGAGCGTCAGCTTGTCCCAGCTGTAGTCGAAAACGTGGCCCTTAAAGACGAAGTCCATCGGGCCGCTAAGAGGACAGCTGATGATTTTTCCATCGCTGACAAGGAAGTTTGAGAGAGCAAAGGTAACGACAGCAGACCAGTTGTCGAGAACTTTAACCGGACCTCCTGAGGGAAGGTAAATTGTGCTGTTAATGCCTTTGGCCTCAAAACGATCCTTGAAGTTGTTCTTCAGGTTATCGTAAATCAGCTGTTTGACGAATGACCTGAACTCCTCGTTTGCCTTCGTCGTGTTGTTTGCTGCGAGATAGTCAAAATAGGCCCTGTAACCCGGATCCTCGAGGGTGGCATATATCCTGAACTGGCCCATCCAGGTGGAAGAGCCGTTTATGACCACCGGCGAGACCCGAATCATGATCTCGATCTTGAAAAGGGGCTGTGAGTTCCCGGCGGCATTGACCTCACTGACCAAGGGCGTGAGAAGAAGAATCGTCAGAATGAACGCGATGAGCTTCTTCATTCTACCACCTCCAGGAAAAAATCTCTGGAAGTTGATAAAAAAGCTTATTGGTTCTTCAGCCTAATTTTAGTCCATGAAGAAAAAGTACCGCAAAGTGGTCGTCGGAGGAACCTTTGATAGGCTCCACCTCGGACATAAGGCGTTGCTGAGGAAGGCCTTCGAGGTGGGAAAGTACGTCTATGTTGGACTGACTGCCGACGAGATGGTGAGAAACAAGCCCCACGCAGATAAAATCCTTCCCTACGAGCTCCGCCTGAGGGATCTGCTCAAGTTCTTCGAGGTTAACGGCTACTCCAACTACAGGATCATCAAGATACACACGGCCATAGGCTTCGCGGATAAGATGAAAAGCCTCGATGCCATAGTCGTCAGTGAGGAGACCTACAAAGGGGCACTCATAGTGAACAGAGCCAGAGAAGAGAGGGGCCTGAAGCCCCTCGAGATAGTGACCATCAGGATCATAAGGAGCAGCCTCGGGGCGAAGATAAGCTCCTCCCTGATCAGGGCAGGCCTCATCGACCCGCTCGGAAACCCTAGGAAGAGAGATTCACCGTAATGCTCCCCATATTATTGATACATACTCCATCTGACCTCCTCCCCATCCTGAGGGTGAGGGCTCCAACGAGGAACCCCATATTCGGCGGGCAGAAAGGGTGGTAGGCTTCAATAAGGCCCCTTAGGATTGGCATCTTGACTCTCAGGAGAGTCTCCCCTATTACCCTCCAACCTGAAGGAGAATAACCCCTCCGGATTCAGGAGCATCTTCCCAGCAACCTTTTTCTCAAAATATTAAAAGTCCCAACCGGGTCTGAGGAAAAGTTCCTCACCAGGAAAGAATTTAAGAGTTGAGCGTTAATTCACTCCTGGTGATATCTATGACGAAGCTGAAGGAACCGATAATAGCGATAAACTTCAAGACGTACATCGAGGCCACGGGCGAGAGAGCCCTTGAGATCGCCAAGGCCGCCGAGAAGGTCTGGAAGGAGACTGGAATAACCATCGTGGTTGCCCCCCAGCTGGCTGACCTTTACAGGATCGTCCAGGAGGTCGAGATTCCGGTCTTTGCTCAGCATATAGACCCGATTAAACCGGGAAGCCACACCGGTCACGTCCTCCCGGAGGCAGTTAAAGAAGCCGGGGCCGTCGGAACTCTCCTCAATCATTCGGAGAACAGAATGATTTTAGCGGACCTCGAAGCTGCCATAAGGCGCGCCGAGGAAGTTGGATTGATGACAATGGTCTGCTCCAACAATCCAGCAGTCAGTGCCGCTGTCGCCGCTCTGGGGCCAGATTACGTCGCAGTTGAACCGCCTGAGCTGATAGGAACGGGCATTCCAGTCAGCAAGGCCAAGCCGGAAGTCATAACCTACACCGTCGAGCTCGTCAGGAGGGTAAACCCAGAGGTCAAGGTTCTGACCGGCGCGGGCATTTCCACTGGAGAGGACGTCAAGAAGGCTTTAGAGCTCGGAAGCGTTGGCGTTCTCCTCGCGAGCGGCGTTACCAAGGCAAAAGACCCGGAGAAGGCGATAAGGGATTTGGTGTCGATGATAATCTAAGCTTTTCTCTTAAAATTTTCAACGCCGATGCGAACAAGCTTTGCGCGAGCAAAGCTTGACCAAAGTTGAAACTGCCTGATAAAATGTCCCTTTGGATGAGTGCACCCCCAAATTCTGCAAGTTCGAGAGGATTTCCATTTAACAGGAGACTTTAATCTGAAGTCTACTTTTCTTTTGACGCCCTTTGGGCGTCGTACTTTGAGAGACTTCTTGAAAATTGGCCAGTTAAGAAGAAATCCAACTTAAATCGCCTTTTTGAAGGAGTGCACACTCAAATCAGTATTTCTAGAAGCAGTCAGAATTTTTCCGCCAGTGCCGAAGCTTTTGGGAAAAGCTTCACCAAAAGTTTGTAGCTCTTGGAAAATTTGGGTATTTGAGTGTGATTACTTCTTGGTAGGACGCTCTTAACTTGGAATCTTCTCAACCTGCGAGTTAAAAGGAGTTTCTTTCCGTTGACGCCCTTCGGGCGTCGGTTGAAAGTGAACTCCTCACGAAAGAGTAGGCTTTAATGGATTCCAACACTCCAGAGACCAATCTAACAGCAATCACGCTTTGGAATAGGATTTTGAGAAGGAGCTATGAACCTTGATCAAACTTCGCGAAGGCGAAGTTTGTATTGGTAGCCCCGCCGGGATTCGAACCCGGGTCGCGGGATCCAAAGTCCCGCATGCTTGGCCGCTACACCACGGGGCTGCCCGATAGAAAAAGCTAAGAAAGGGCTTATAAACCTTAAGCCCACAAGTAAGCCAACACCCCCGACTCCTTGCTCCCCAAACTTTGATTAGTGTGCGATTGTACTCTGTTTCTTCTAAGATTGTACGCCTCAGTTTTCCCGCATTTGAAATAGAGGCAAACTTTTTGATCAAACTTTTCGCCAGAAAAGTTTGCTAGAAGGCGAACTCCTCCACGCTGAAGCTCTCCACGACCCTCTCGAAGTCGTTCTCCGGAGCGTAAACGAAGCCGCAACGGGTGCACTTAAGAACGCCGTTCTCCTCACTCAGCGGAGAGAAGCAGACCGGACAGCGGTACTCCTCGCGCTGGAGGGAATCATAGACATCATCCTTCATCACAAGGAGGTTGAGTTCTGTCTCCCAATCCTCGTGGAGCATGCCCCAGTAGGGCGTTTCGATGGGATAAAAGTCCTCCAAAATCAGGGCGTTTATTCCGATGCTCTTAACACCAGGCGGGAGCTTTCCTGTCGGTTCTATACTGACCACGTACTGATCGTAGAACTCGATGTGCTCCGCGCGGATCGTTAAGCCGCGGGAGAGCCTTGAGCGGAGGGGGATAATCTGAAGGAAGAGATTTTCCTGCTCGACGTCCCAGCTCGCGCTTATCGAGACGCTACCCTTCGTAAAGAATTGAGTGATATAACCGTCGTCCCTTTCTTCACCCGCCAGAGAAAAGCCCAGTTTGGCCATTGCACGGTTTAGGAAGTTCGGCCGCGGGAGCTTCTGGTAATTTATCAGATACTCCCCTACCCATCCGGCCAGGGGCATGGAATAGCCGAGGAAGACCTGCTTCTGCACGCGGAGGTAGGCGACGCTGGGGAGCAGTTTGAACTGGTCGTACATCAAAAAAAGGGCGACATAATAATATATATGATTAACGCTAGGAACCAAAAAACTCGTCCAGGCTTATGCCCTTCTTGGGCTTCTTCATCTTGGACTTCTCCTTCCTGATGTCCTTCTCAAGACCTTCAGAAGGCTTGGTCTTTTTCTCAGCTTTTTTAGACTTCTTTTCAGCTTTCGTCTTGGCTTTTGACTTCTCAGCCTTTTTCTTGAGCTTCCCGTTGGCCTTAAGCTCGTCAAGGTAGCCGTTCCTGCCGTTGGACTTGCCGGTCCTAGCCTTTATCATCTTCTCGCAGATGTCAGCGGAGAAGCCCATCAAAGTCCTCTGCCTCTCCGGAAAGACGTTCTCAAAGAGGCTCTTGATGTCCTTTTCTGTCATGCATATCCTCTGCCTCGTGTAGTCCAGCACGTTGTACCGCGTAACCAACATCTTGGCCGTCGGCAGGTACTTCTCAATTGCACCTTTGCTGACGGTCAGGACGATTTTGCCGCCGCACTTGGGGCACTTGCCGGTAAGCGGTGGCCTCCGGTACTTCGTGTTGCACTTGACGCAGCGGAACTCCTGTCTGGTGAAGCTCCTGAGGTTGCCCCTCAGGTCTGGAACGAGGTGGGAGTTGATTATCGTCTCGGCAACGTGGTGCTCGTCAACCGCGCGAATACGCTCCGCCAAAGCCAGCTGGCGGGCGACCTTCTCCTCCATGTCGCCGAGCTGTTTGTACAGGCTCATCTTCGGGCCGAGGCCGATGTCATCAGTGTCGTGGGTGAACTTTATGCCCTCGTACATCTCGGGCTTTCCTAGGCGGTCCTCAACGCGCTCGATGAACTTTATCTCCTTGGGCGATTTCATCTCGTAAGTCGCCGCGTAGAACTCGAGCGGATAATACCTGACAACGTCCATGTTGTGGACCTCACTGTCCACCTCGCGCGGGTCAAGGCGGGTGGTAACAACCAGCGGCGCGTCCATCTTCCCACCGCGCTTCTCGGGCAGGTAGTACTTGCTGAAGTTCAGGAGGGCATCGAGGAGGAGCATTACCGCGTCCTCGTCGCCGTCGCATTGGTGTGTTACAATATTTTCATTTACTAGAACATTATGGTAGTCCTTAGCGTTTAATGAGAACACAAAGTCATCTTTAGGTTTGAGGTATTCGATGCGTTTGACCTTTACAACCCAGCCATATTCGTTCGAGTAGCGATCCTGATTGCTAACCTTAGTCTCATGGAGTGAATAAACATCATTTTTACGTTCACTGATAAACCCAATCTCCCTAAAGAACCTGTGGTAATGTTCACCGGCAATGTTAAGGGCATAGACGGTAGAGACCGGAGGCTCACGTCCACGCCGTACATGATACAGCCTACCCCTGGCGTTGCCCCGGTTGGCGTTTTTATCAACGGTGTAATATCCTCTGATTCCGAATTTCGAGAGAAGTAAGGTTTCAATGTCCTCCAGAAGGGACTTGTTAACACTGTAGGCAACAACCCTTGGAGCGGTTCTAAGGGCACTTCCGTCCCCCTCAAAGTAGGCCCTCAGCATCTCTGCAACGGCGTCTCTGGGCAGGGTGTAGACGATTGGGGGAACGCGCTTGGTGTGTGCACTCGTTCCGGCTTTGAGAACCTCGGTGAAGAGGAGATACAGGATGCGCGAGCCGACGGTTACCTTTTCTCCACGCTCGTAGATTCCGAAGCCATCGCCAAAGGCCTCCCTTAGAGCCATTTTCAGGTCGTCGTGAACCTCCTCGTCGGCTATTGAGAAGCTTATCTGGTAAACGCTGTCGCTCTTCCTCGCGTAGCCCTCGGCGAGGTAGTAGCCAAGGACCCGCATCAGGGGCTTTACCGGGACGAATCTCCTTATCGCAACCCTGTCGCGCTTGAAAGCGAGCCTGCAGTCCGGAACGTCAGTTAGTTTTAGACCCTTCTCCTTCAGCACTTTGAAAAGCTCACTTAGGGGTACTGAATCCCGCCTGAGGTAGTCCGACTTAACCCCAGCCCCAATCGAGGACAGCCACCGCGAGAGTCCGCGAACCATTATCGAGTCCCACAACGGCCCAAAGTTCTCATCGGAAAAGGCCTCAAGGAGGTCGAGATTCTCAACCTCAACTTCATCAAACTCAATCCTTGGAACGAGTATCCTGTCACCCCCCTTCACCTCAAAGGCTCTCTTCTCTACGAACCTTCCACCCTCGTAGACTAGAACTGGATGGTCAACGGTAGTCTCGAACTCCCTTCCAAGCTCCAGCTCGAACCTTATCAGGTGATCAGTACTCGGCACCTTTATGACATCCTCGATGTCAGTAAGAACCACTTTTCCGCTCTCCGGATCGAAGGAGTAGACCTTAACGTCAACCTTCGGTCTCTTCCTGACGTAAACCATGTTCTCGTAGTGTTCATCCTCGAAGAGCTCGTAGAGCTCTCTAAGCGTTATCCTCATTGGCATTCCGTCAATCTGGACGAGTATCCTTGTGTCGCCCGGGAAGCAGTTCCTTCTCTTCGCGGCATGATAATACGGGTGAGCATAACCAACCAGCACGTCGGAAAAGCCTATTATCCTGCCAATGATTCCGGCAGACGTGTGGGGGGCAAGACCGATGACGAGGTGGCCTATCAAATCCTCCATCTTCTCGGCGTCGTAGAACCTCGGCAGTCCGTAGAACTTCTCAAGCAGGTCATCTATGAAGCGTGCGACTTTGAGGAGGTATCTGCCAGCCTCGTAGGAGAGGATTACGTCCTGCACCTTGAGCTCGACTATCTGGTCGTCCCGCTCTAACGGTTTACCCTCGAAGTCATGGATGTAGCCGAGCTCACGGAGCTTCTCAACGCTTACACCTATCTCCCGCGGCTTGAAGTGGGTTATCGGGGCATCGGTGGCGTCGAAACGGATTGTACCATCTTTAAAGACGTAGACGTCGTTCTTGGCCCTGAGGAGGCCTTTCTCTAAAGGTTCAGCCATCTTGTAGCCTGAGGTCATTCCCTGGACGCCCTTGAGCTTGTCTATGCCGTAGACCTTGACGTTCTCCATGGCAGCGCGGAGAAGCTCAGAGGGTTTTATCCTCCGCCTAGCATAGGGCTTGAGCTCAATCCCACACTTCGGACACCGGAAGTCGAAGTTATCGGCCTCATCCTCGGGGTAATCGGTGTTGCACTTCGGGCAGTGCCAGAGAAGCTCTTTCCTCGTTCCGCAACTCGGACATATATGTTCTGGCCCAACGTGGCCGCATTTTGGACACTTGAAGAAGGCTATCTCCACCTCCGTAGTCTTGCCTTCTTCGGCGGCCTTCTTTATGTCACGGGAGCTTCCACCGGCGAGACCGATCGGGAAGAGCACCTGAACAGGTGGCTTCATCTTCCTCTCTTTGGCCTTCTCGGGCCTGCCCATTCTCGCGCCGATCCAGCTTATACCCCGATCGCGGAGCTTAATCCTATTGCCCTTGTTGATGATGTCAATTACTGTGTGGAAGGGCTTGGCCTTGAATTCCCACTCGAGGTTGCCGAGGGGAGTCAGTAATGCGGCACTCCAGGGATATTCGATTACGATAACCTTCTTCCGATCTTCCGTCCGCTCCAATCGGTGCGGAAGGCCCAAAAGCTCGAGGTAGCGCTTTATCTTCGAGTCGTTGTCGAGGACGACTTTTCTCGCGAACTTGTTTTTCATGTGCTCGTCCCACTCGATTTGAGCGCCGAGAAGGGCCTTCTGGAGATCCTCAACTTCCTCCGGCTTTAGTGTGTTCCAGTAGAGGATGTAGTAGGGGTGGAAGGGAATGTCGAGAACCTTGGAGATGTGTATGGCTTCTTCAATGCTCGGCCTGACGCGGAGAGGGTCTTTAAGTAGCCTTTCAAGGAAGTCAGGATCAAGCTCGATGTATTCAGCGGCCTCTTCTACCGCCTCGCGTGGGTTGTCCTCGAAGGGCTTCAGCTCGACCTCGTAGATATCCGCGATGGCTTTAGCAAACTCCTGAATCCACCATTCTTCAGCGTAGTTGGCAGGCAAGAGAGTCTGATTGTTCTCAACAAAGTCGCCGAAGTTGACAAGGGCGTCGCCGACGTAGAGTATCTCCTCGATTTTGTCGCGGATTTTGAGGGCGGTTTGATAGTCGTCAACTCTGATAACCGAGCCATCCTTGAGCTTGACTATCGGGCCTTCGACGGTGGTTGCGGGGGTTACGATACAGCCCTTTCCGGGGCGTTCAGTCTTCATCTGCGTGCCTATGGCTATGAACTCGTCGAGGATGAGCATGGTTGCAGGATTGACGCTCCAGGTTGCGAAGCCACTAACCCTCGAACGGCCGTATCTAAGCCTGAAGCCACCGTTAGTGGAGGGTTCGGCGAAGAGCGGCCTGCCACCGATTATCTCCTTCGTGTACTTCTTGTTGGGGGCGATATTGGCCCTGAACTTCTCGTAGAGTTCGTAGTAGAAGCCCTTCTCAATTTTCTCCTCAACTTTCTCAGTGGGAGCTTCTTCACCGGCGCTCTCGACCTTCTCTTCCTTGACCTCAGCTTTGCCTTTCTCCTTCGCCTCGACGAACTCCTTTATCCAGTCCCAGCCCTCTATGCCCATCTTGTCAATGTACTTGACGAGCTTCTTGGCCTTCTGGAGGACACCTTCAGCAAGAACGAGGATTGCACCGCCGCGCAGGTGGTTGGTCTCCACTCCAGGGACATCGCGGTGGGAAACTTCAACCTTGTCGGTCTCTTCGCCGGTTATCTCTATGGGGATGTTCTTCATGGCAAGTCTTACTTCGTCTGCCTCCGGATGATACTGGAGCCTCGTAACTGCCCGGTGGTAGAGGTCTATCTCCTCAACCATTCTCTCAATGTGCTTCTCGCTCGGCTTGAACCTGTCGAGGCCGAGCTTTTTTCTCACGTAATCGCCAACGAGAACACTCAAAGCCTGGGCCGTTCCACCAGAGCTTCTTATTGGCCCGGCATAGTAGAGGGCTAAGTACTCACTCCCATCAGCCCACTCGTTGCGCTTGATTTTAACGTCGGCTATTCCTTCCAGCGGGGCGGAAACGATGCCCTCAGTGAGAATAGCAAGAGCCGTCCTTACCGCCTGCTCTGCGTATTTCTCCTTGCTCCCAAGGTCACCGAATTTGCCATCTATTATCTCGTCAACGACCTTAAGGGCGGCCAGTTCCTTTCCATACTCTTTGACGAGCGCCCTAATCCTCTCGGCAACGCCTGGAGGGCCAACGAGGCTTTCGACACGACCGGCCATGTCAGTAGCTTGAGGAACCTCAACATCGGTGCTCGGGTCCTTACCCTGGGCGCGGGCCCTTCTCGCTATCTCGTAGGCCCTATCGATCTCGCGCTGGAGAGATTCAAAGTAAGCCTTCATTTCTTCAGAATACAGCTCGGCCATTGTCAAACACCCTCACAGTACTGGTCAAAGTGCACAACGGCCCTCAAACGGGCGGTTTCCACATCGATTATTGGAACCCTTGCAGGGGTAGGAACGATGTTCACCATCTTCTGGAACTCCGTCTGGGCCTGCCATGTGCCGGTGTTTATCAAAAAGACGCCGTTGTAAATCTTATACTGCATAACGTGGACGTGGCCGGCCTGGAAAAGGTCTGGAACGCTCTCTATGACAAGGGTATCCTCCGGATCCGGAGCTATTGGCACCTTCTCACCGAAGGTTGGTGCAAGGTGGCGGAGCTTGAGGAGGTCGAGCATTGCCTCCGCAGGCCTGTGGTGGGTTCTGTTCGGGATAAAGCTGACGACGTCCTCTATCCCCCTTCCGTGAGCTATGAGAAAGTCCCTGCCGTGAAGCCTTACCACCGCAGGATTGCTTATTATGACCGCGTTCTTGAGCTTAAGGAGAGGTCTGGCATATTCTTCGTAAAAGCCCGGCTGAGGAAGGGCCGTTCTGGCCGCATCATGGTTGCCCGGGCCAATAAACATTGTTATATGGCCCGGCACGTTGGAGAGGAGGTTCGCCAAAGCCTCGTACTGGTCGAAAATGTCAGGAATAGCAAGCTCGTTGTACTGGCCGGGATAGATGCCTATGCCATCAACGACGTCGCCAGCGATTATCATGTACTTAATCCGGCTCACGAGCTCCTCCTCGGCCCTGTTGTTGACATCTCCGTTGAGCCACTCGAGGAAGCGCATAAAGGCTTTCTCGCAGAACTTATTGCTTCCGACGTGGATGTCACTGAGCAGAACAGCGTAGACCTTTTCCTCAAGGGGCGGCTTTTCGCGCTTGAACTTTGGAACGTCCGGCAGGTAAATCTTATCCGCGAAGAAGATGCCCCTTCCAGAGTAGCGACCCCTGAAGGCCACCACAGCGTCGGGCATTATCTCGAAGAACTTCTTCGAGTCCTCGTTGTTGCGGTTTATGAAGACCTTGATTATTCCCGTGTTGTCCTCAACCTCGAACATGAAACCCTTAGCAGTCTCCCTCTTAGAGTTCACGAGGCCGATTATCGTGACGTCATCATCGGTTCTAACGTAACTTAGCTTGGCTATGTCTATCACACTGCCTATCTCCGGATTCTCGCGAAGAATACGGCGCATCTTCTTGAGCCTGCTCCTGAAGTAGTCCGCATAGACCTTGATTATTATCTCCCCCTCCTTGCCCCGGGCGTCCTTGGCCTTCGGAATGGTGAACTTGACGTCCTTGACATCGAAGGCAATTTCGTAATCCTCTGGGATCTCTTTGGCCCTGTAGTAGAAGCCTTCCTTTGGAGATATCCTAAAGTCAGAATAGACTGAATAGCTCTTCTCTTCTTCAGGAACCTCCTCGACGTAGGCTATCGGGACACCGTAGTCACCGTAGACTATCCTCGGCTTGACGCCGTTATCGGCCTCCCCACTGCTCACGTAGCTGGGGACATTGCCATTGTCGTTTCCAGTCGGAGCCTCTTCGACTGAAAGTCCCCCTTCCACTGGAAGGGTTTCATCAGCAACCTCAGAAATGGAGGCCTCTATGACTTCAGTTTCAGATTCAGAGTCACCTATAAGGGGGGATTCCCCCAGAGTTCCAGTGGAAATATAACTCTCCCCCCCAGAAAAGTTGGGCTCTTCTTGCCCCAACGAACTCATTTCAGACATATCACCCCCGCTTTCAGAGGAGGTTCCAGTGGAAATAGAAGTCCCTTTGTCAGCACTATGAACAGCAGCCACAGTTGTTAGTTCGAGTATTTCTCCACCCACAGCAGACGATTCGACAGTTCCAGGAGTTTCAACAAGCATTTCAGCTTCAGAAGCCATATCTTCTGAAGTTTGCTCTTCAACATGGGGGTGGGATTCTGTAGAAGAAGAGATCGAACTTTCCAATGGAGCCATGCCCTTCTCCATGAGAAACTCCCTGGCGACGGTGGAGTCTATTAC
The DNA here is from genome assembly GCF_012027415.1 of Thermococcus sp. GR6. Lineage (NCBI taxonomy): Archaea > Methanobacteriati > Methanobacteriota > Thermococci > Thermococcales > Thermococcaceae > Thermococcus > Thermococcus sp. GR6. The sequence continues at coordinate 290,047 of NZ_SNUM01000002.1, read as the reverse complement.
AAAGGTACCCCTTGCCTTGGCGAACTTGATGAGCTCAGCGAGAGTAAAGTCCTTCTTATAGCCATCAACGAGGAGGTAATAGGCCGACGGGGTGATTAGATAGTTGTTAGCCATTAAATCCTTAATCAGACCCATCAGAGCAGCCTCCTCTGGCGGGACATGCTTATAGTGAGTACCGTCTGGAGCTGGTGATCATGACGGTATATGTTCTTGACCTTATAAGGAGTTACGTTGAGCCTTATCTCCTTGGTTCTACCATAGCGGCCCTTGCTGACGACCTTGGCGTTTATGATGCCGAGCATATCTAGTTCATTTATTAAATCACTCACGCGCCTCTGAGTTAGCGGTTCAAGGTCTATGTGGTCGCAGAGGGACTTGTAGACAGAATAGACGTCGCCAGTGTTTGCGGGCAGCTCGCCGTTCTCGTCCAGGAGAACGATAGCATAGAGGAGAACCTTTGAGTGGAGCGGAAGAGTCTTTATGACCTCCTCCATGGTGTCCTGCTCTATCTTCTCTTGGGCCTTCCAGACGTGGCGCTCGGTTACCTTGCTCGCCCCTTCGCGCTCGGCTATTTCTCCAGCGACGCGGAGCAGGTCGAGGGCACGCCTTGCATCACCGTGCTCGCGGGCTGCCAAGGCAGCACAGAGGGGAACTACACCGTCATCGAGAACACCTTCGTTGAAGGCATCCTTAGCACGCTGCATGAGTATATCCCGCAGCTGATTGGCGTCGTAAGGTGGGAAGACAACCTCCTCCTCGCTTAGACTTGAGAGAACGCGCGGGTCCAGGTAGTCCTTGAACTTGAGGTCGTTGGATATGCCAATTATGCTAACCTTCGCCCGGTGAAGTTCGGTGTTTATCCTCGTGAGAGAGTAAAGAATATCGTCACCGCTCTTTTTGATGAGTTTGTCAATCTCATCGAGGACTATGATGACGAAGCGCTCTTTGGCATCTATGACCGCCTTGAGCTTGGAGTACACCTCATCGGTCGGCCATCCTACGAGCGGAACTTCAACGCCACTCTCCTCGCGGAAGTGGTTCACGATGTTGGCAAGAACACGGTACTGTGTGTCGACTATCTCGCAGTTGACATAGATAACATCAACGGGAACGTTGTACTTTTGGGATATCTTCTTCAGCTCCTCTGTGACGAACTTTATGGTGACGGTCTTACCAGTACCGGTTTTGCCGTAGACGAAAACGTTGGAAGGAGTTTCACCTCTAAGAACCGGAACGAGGATGTGCGCAAGGTTCTCAATCTGTTCACGCCTGTGAGGAAGCTCTCTGGGCGTATAGCTATGCCTTAAAACCTCCTTATTCTTGAAAATCTTCTTGGCATGAAGATACTTCTCGAAGATTGAATCAAGGTAATTGTCGTCCATCAGCACCACCCATTCCACTGGAAATCCAGCTCCAGCCGTGATTATTGTACAGAGCTCCGAATCACAGTTGGAACGTATGACAATTTTAAAGACAATAACTGTAAATCATACGACTTCATCATTGTGATCATGAACGCTAAACATGTGCTCCACAGGAAGCACCGGATACAGAGGAAAGCGTAGGTAGTGAGCTTCAGGGGTTTATATGCCTTGTTGAACAGAGGGATGTAAAAAGAATAGAGGGCCAACAGAAAAATCGTCAGAGATATATTGTGTTGTCCTGTTCACGAGAGTTAGCCTCTTCCTGGGCCTCGAATATCTCTTTGAGCAGCCGTTTGGCATCGGCTTCAGGCATTCCGACTTTAACCACCAGGAAGCGGAGAAGTTCTTCCCGTGTAGCCCCTTTCTGAAGCCTCTCGAAGATCATCCAGACAATGCGGTCAAACACATCCTGGGCAAAGGCCTCCTCTAAGCCAAGGGCCTCGACGGCCGATTGAAGACCTATCAGAAGTGACGTCAGGGCATCATTGAACTCGGCCTTACCCATGGATTTCTTGTCGAGGTCCACACGGAGGTATATCTCATCGTTCATCCCGGAGAGTGTGAATTTCATGAGGTTGACTCTATCATTGAGCAGGAGAAGCGTGTGGTAAATCTTCAAGCGCTCGTCTTTCGTCATGGAAATGGTCTCCAGACGAAAAGGAACTATCAGATGGACAAAGTCATCAGAGAACATCACGATAAGGCTAAATGGCATACGGGGATGCTCAGCAACGTAAGCGTTCTGACCGACGTTTTTTATGACCCAATGGAGATCCACAATGTCCTTAGCGTTGTCGTCACCATCCCTAAGCCAGCTGAGAACTTGATTCTCAATATCTTCCACTGGAATCACCAAGGGAACTTTCGATTCGAAACTTAATAACGGTATCGTTCCAGCGGAAACTGGAGGGGTCAAAGAACATAATAGTGCATCAAATATTTACATTCGAAAATGAACAATAGCATCCAGAGGGGCATTTCCACTGAAAGAAGAATGAACATTTTTGGACAGAAAATCATGTACACTGACGCTCCAAATTGTACTATTTTGATAAACATGTGTATTAAACACAAGACATAACATTAAACGGTTTTGTAGTCCCCCAGAGTTCTGTTTCCGGTGGAGGCGGACTTTGGCTACTCCCATGCTGCTCTTCTGTTCTTGGTGAAACTCTCCCGCTTTCTTTACAATTCCTGATATTTATATTTTTTCATGAACAATGTTCATAAAAAATCTCAAACTCATAAAGGTTATGAAAATTAGTCTAAATATTCAAAGAGTAGATTTAAAATCTGTTGATTTTATGTTTGTAATGTCCTTTATAAATTGGGCTTTCTGTTTTTTCTGGCATGTAATCCATCCATTCTCCGAAATTGGGTTCCAGTGGAAATGAAACTCTGGGGGGTCTTTCAGATAATCATCGAAAAAGACCTTTGTTTCCAGTGGAAATCTAACTCCATTACTGGACACCACAAAGCATTAATGATACTTTTTTAAACCTGCCAACGATAGTGTACAACATGATTCCAGTACCCCTCGTTAGAAGACTCTTGAAGCTCAAGATTCGGGTGAGCAGGAACAAGCTTCTCCTAATTGCTACTGTGGTTCTGGGACTGGCGTTAGCTTTTGCGGGTCTGTTCATGTATTTGGAGGGTGTGGACTTCTTTACCGCGTTCTACTGGGCAATAATAACCATGGCCACGATCGGCTATGGGGACATAATCCCCCAAACCGAAGCCGGCCGGATAGTAGCTATGATAGCCGCTGTCGCTGGAATCTCGACTTTCACCGCCCTGGTTTCCATTCTAGCTGAATACTTCATTTCATCGTCTTTGAGGAGGATGACGGGCATGCACCGCGTAAGGTATTCTAGACATTACGTTGTCATAGGTCAGGGAAGTAGCGTTCCCAGCTGTGTGAGTGAGCTCATGTCGGCGATTTCCTCTGGAGATGCTGATGCAAGACCGATAGTCGTTGTTCTCCCCAGTGAAGAGGAGCGCAAAAAACTGGAACTTCCGGAAGAGGTGGAGGTTCTCATTGGCGACCCCACGAATAGAGAGACTCTTGAGAGGGCCAAGATAGGGGATGCGTCCTATGTGATACTTTCCCTCGAGGACGACTCGAAGTCTGTCTTCACAACCCTAATGATAAAGCGCATATCTGATGCAAAAGTCTTCGTGGAAGCACTGAAGCCAGAGAGCGTCGAGCTGCTTAAGCAGGCAGGTGCCGACAGGGTTATAACAAGCAGGAGCCTCGCGGGCAGGCTTTTAGCGAGTTCAGTCTTCGAACCCGAAGTCGTTGATGTCATAGATGACCTGACGACCACCTCCCGGGGCTATGACATATCCACCATTGTAAGGAAGGACCTCTGGGGTGTTCCCTACATCGAGGCGTTTCAGAAGCTTTATTCGGAGGGCTACTTCCTCGTCGGTTACTACACTGATAGGGCTATCCTCGGACCCAATCTCAATGAACCCATCCCGGAGGGGGCAAAACTGCTCGTGATAAGGAGTGTTGTTTCCACTGGAAAAGGCTGAACTCCTGGGATTTTTGGGCTTTTGCTTTATTGTCCTGTGCTCACTCCACCAAATTTGGCCAATTTGATGGTCTTTTGGCTTTAGAACCAAAATCTTAAAAGTTCCTTTCCCTGAGAAAAGTATATAACCCTCCAGTTTTTTACCCCTATGGAAGGTAGTCGTAGCGGGTGAGTGGGATGCCGAAGAAAAAGAAGGCTGAGGATGAAATAAAAGAGCTCGAGGAGTTTGAGGAGCTCGACGTTGTTGAGGAGTCATCATCAAGCTCAACCAAGAAGAAGCAGAAAGAGATTAAGACGTTAGAGGATCTTCCGGGCGTTGGTCCTGCCACTGCCGAGAAGCTCCGCGAGGCCGGCTACGACAGCATTGAGGCCATAGCCGTTGCATCTCCGATGGAGCTTAAAGAGATAGCCGGCATAAGCGAGGGGGCGGCACTCAAGATAATCCAAGCTGCCAGAGAAGCAGCCAACATAGGAACCTTCATGCGCGCCGACGAGTACATGGAAAAGCGGAGGACCATAGGCAAGATATCCACCGGGAGCAAGAGCCTCGATAAGCTGGTCGGCGGCGGTATAGAAACCCAGGCCATAACCGAGGTCTTTGGTGAGTTTGGAAGCGGTAAGACCCAGCTGGCCCATACTCTGGCAGTAATGGTTCAGCTCCCGCCAGAGGAAGGTGGACTTCAAGGTTCGGTCATCTGGATAGACACGGAGAACACTTTCAGGCCCGAGAGAATACGGCAGATTGCTGAAAACCGCGGTCTCGATCCGGAGGAGGTCCTCAAGAACATCTATGTTGCAAGGGCATTCAACAGCAACCACCAGATGCTTCTTGTCGAGAGAGCAGAGGAGATAATCAAGGAGAAGGCCGAGACTGAGAGGCCCGTCAAGCTGCTCGTCATAGATTCGCTTATGGCTCACTTCAGAAGTGAGTACGTTGGAAGAGGAACTCTCGCCGAGAGGCAGCAGAAGCTGGCAAAGCACTTAGCAGACCTTCACCGCATTGCTGACCTCTACGACATAGCAGTCTTCGTCACCAACCAGGTCCAGGCGAAACCCGACGCCTTCTTCGGCGATCCGACGAGGCCCGTTGGAGGTCATATACTCGCACACTCCGCGACGCTGAGGATATACCTCAGGAAGGGCAAGGCTGGAAAGCGCGTCGCCAGGCTCATAGACAGCCCGCACCTGCCCGAGGGAGAGGCAATATTCCGCATCACCGACAAGGGCGTCGAGGATTAATTTGTTTCCTTATTGTTTTTAATGTTGGCGTTTGTAGGTTTGGGTAGTCTAACCATAGCGGGATTGAGCAGTTTCGGGTCAGGATATGAGACACCGTCGTAGGTGATGATACCATGAATCTTACGTTGGCTGGAAATATAATCTCGGCTCTGATGTTTCCTTTGCTTTTATATTATGCAATCTCGGCCGTAAAATCTCGGGAATTCGGGAAGCCTCAAACCTGGGCAGTACTTGCGGCTCTTTTTATGTCGGTTCGGGGAATATACAGCACTGCGGTTTATTTTAATATCATTCAGTTTTATCTGTTTGTCGATGAATTGCTTAATACATTGGCTGTGGTATCTGTGATTCCAATGTTGCTTACAGTAAGAAGAAAGGGAATGACTAACAAATCAGAGGGAGAAACTTTCCAGGACTATAATCAGTCAGACCACGAAAATAAACGGAAGCTGATTTTTTGAGTTTAAAATGGTTCAGCTTTAAAAATTCTGGTTCGTTCCGTGAGTATTACTTGGTTTCATTGGTAGTGCACTGGGTTTATTTGTTAGTGTCAAAGGTAATCAACTCAGGATTACCCTTAATAGTGTATCTTTGGCTTTTTAGTCGGATGGACTGTTGTGAGTTTTGGATTATCCAAAGGTGGTAGGTAACTATATGCGTTCACTGTTTAAAGTTCCTTTTTAAGACTTCACTTTTATAAACCCCTCTTCTTTACCTCTTCCCATGTCAAAAGTTGAGGCAGTGACGAACCCCTCTCGCGAGGAACTCCTCGGGATAATCGATTCCGCGCTATCAAAGGAGGCCATGCTGACGATTTTTGCCCGGTGTAAGGTTCACTACGACGGCAGGGCTAAGAGCGAGCTCGGCTCCGGGGATAGGGTCATAATCGTCAAGCCGGATGGTGCTTTTCTCATCCACCAGAGCAAGAAGCGTGAGCCTGTCAACTGGCAGCCGCCTGGAAGCTTCGTAACCGTCGAGGAGCGCGATGGGATTATTGTCCTCCGATCCGTAAGAAGGAAGCCCAAAGAAATCCTTGAAGTTGAGCTGGAGGAGGTTTACCTCGCCTCCCTCTTTAAGGCCGAGGACTACGAGGAGCTGGCATTAACCGGCAGCGAGGCTGAGATGGCGGAGATGATATTCAAAAACCCCGAGCTAATTGAGCCTGGCTTCAAGCCCCTCTTCCGCGAGAAGCCCATTGGCCACGGCATAGTGGACATCCTTGGAAGGGATAGGGAGGGCAACCTCGTGGTTCTGGAGCTCAAGCGCAGGAGGGCAGACCTCCACGCGGTGAGTCAGCTCAAGCGCTACGTCGAGGCTTTGAGGGCTGAGCACCCAGCCGTCAGGGGAATTCTCGTCGCACCTTCGCTTACCTCTGGCGCTAAGAAGCTCCTTGAAAAAGAAGGTCTGGAATTCAGAAGGGTTCAGCCGCCCAAGAGGGAAAGCGTAGCTAAGGGCAGGCAAACGACGCTGTTTTAGCCAATGTCCATCTCCTGCGGGAGCATCTCCCTGACCCTGACGAGCAGAATTGTATTCTTCTTCCTTATCTCTACGATTCTTCCCAGTCCCAGCAGCCTCACCTGCGCCCTGCAGACTGTGATTTCCCTTTCGTCACTCTCCTCCCATGGAATGCGCTGCTCCATGCTCTCGAGTTTTAGCAACTCAGCGAGGAGTCCTTCCGTTCCGATGGTTATATCCTGGTAGGTTTCGTATGTGAGAAAGACCCTTCCCAGCTCGCGCGCCCTTTCGAGGGCTACGACGTTCCTCGCGCTTCTGATTTCCAGCGTCTTGTAGGGGCTTCTGAGGAGCTCATCCAGAACGCGTCTTGCGATTCCAGCTAAGGTCACCGCCTCCATGCTCTCACCTCACAGGTAGATGCTCTCGTACTGCTTCTCGGTCTTTCTCCTCGCCTGCTCCATCTGCTCATGCATTTTCCTGAGCTGTTCCTCTATCATCTCTGCCTCCTTGATAAGCGGCTCCGTGGAGACCTCTATGGGCGTCAGCTTCTTGAGAACCTCAACAACGTTGGCTGCTGCCCTCGGGTCTGGTCTGTCCCCAAAGGTCTCGCCGAGGAGAACGTAGGCGTCCAAACCTTCTCTGCTTGCCTCCCATAGGAGCTTGCCACTCATGCCCATTATTGAGCCGTACTGGAGTATCTTGACGCCGAGGTTCTCCAGCTCCTTGTTGAGCTCCTCGCGCGCACCGACGCCCCAGACGTCCATTTTCTCCTTGAAGAAGCCGATACCGATGCCTCCAAGAGAAATTACCTTCGCTGCGTTCATATCTTTCAGATACCTCACCAGTTCCTTGGCTATTTCGCTTACCAGGGTTGGAGGCACGTAGATATCGGCAACGGCGAGGATTATGTTGTCTTTTCCGTAGAACCTGAGTGGTGGGTTGGGCTTCCCCTCAAGGATGAGCGCCATCGGCGGGATGAATGGACTCTCCACGTAGCCTACCATCTCCATTCCGAGTTCCTTCGCTAAGAAGTTGGCCGCTATGTGGCCGACCAGGCCTATTCCGGGATATCCCTCGATGAGAATGGGGTTCTTTATCTCTGGCAGAACTATCTTGACCGGCTTCCCGTTCTCCATGTTCTCACCCAAGGAAATTTTTAGTTTCTAAAGGTTATTAAAGTTTCGGAGCTCTATTTCCACTGGAAAGGCAAGTCTTAAATAACTCAAGCCTGATTTTTACAGGGTGATGTCCAAATGCCGAGGATAGGTATCATAGGCGGTTCCGGTGTTTACGGCGTTTTTGATCCAGAAGAGACCGTCAAGGTTCACACTCCCTACGGCAGGCCTTCGGCTCCAGTGGAAATCGGGAAGATTGGGGGCGTCGAGGTCGCCTTCATACCGCGCCATGGCAAGCACCACGAGTTCCCGCCGCACGAGGTTCCATATAGGGCGAACATCTGGGCTCTCAAGGAGCTTGGCGTCGAGCGCGTCATCGGCGTAACAGCCGTCGGCTCGCTCCGTGAGGAGTACAAGCCAGGGGACATAGTTATAACCGACCAGTTCATTGACTTCACGAAAAAGCGCGACTACACCTTCTACAATGGACCGAGGGTCGCCCACATCAGCATGGCCGATCCTTTCTGCCCCGAGATGAGGAAAATATTCTACGAGACGGCTAAAGAGCTCGGCTTCACTGCCCATGAGAAGGGCACCTACGTCTGTATTGAGGGGCCGAGGTTCTCAACGAGGGCCGAGAGCTTTATGTTCAGGCAGTACGCTCACATCATCGGCATGACGCTCGTTCCGGAGATAAACCTCGCCAGGGAGCTTGGCATGTGCTACGTAAACATCGCAACCGTTACCGACTACGACGTCTGGGCAGACAAACCGGTTGATGCCCAGGAAGTCATGAAGGTCATGGCTGAGAACAACTATAAGGTTCAGGAGCTTCTCAAGAAGGGAATTCCGCGCATACCGGAGGAGAGGAAGTGCGGTTGCGCCGAGGTGCTGAAGAGCATGTTTGTCTGACTTTCATTTTTATTTTATGTTGTCCTTTGTGCGACTATATAGTTTTGGTGTTTGAGATAATATAATATTTCTACTTTTTGTGGAATTTTAACATATATGCAAAATCTTTTTATGTTTCTTTTGTATTTTTCTCCGGTGATTCCCATGGGGCGGAGTGCATTGTTCCTTACATCCGTGATCCTTATGGTGGTTTTTGTCTCTGGTTTTGTCAGTGCCTACGAGTTTGAGGCCTATGGGAAGGTGATTGATGTTGTTGACGGCGATACCATCTGGTTCCAGTCTTACAGTGGCTACCATGCTGGAGAGACGTTCAAGATACGCCTTGCGGACATAAACGCGCCGGAAATTTACACAAGCGATGGCAAAAAGGCATGGCGTGCCCTTACCAGGTTGATACTTGGAGAGTACGTTTACATCGATGTCGACGATATATACGAAACCGACCCATACGACCGTGTTGTCGCTGTTGTTTATCTTCCCTACTGGGACGACGGTTATGCTCTCAACGTCAATGAGTGGCTGGTTGAGAACGGCTACGCCTACATTTGGGATCACTATAACGAGTTCAACCCCTACGAATGGGCTCTCTGGGTTCCCCTTTGACTTTTCTCTCTTTCCCGACATCTTTTTAACTTATCTTCTAAATATCCCCTCTTAAAAAAGAGGGTGGTAGTTATGAGCATCCTAATCAAGAACGGCTACGTGGTTTACGGCGAGAACCTTGAAGTTATCAAAGCGGACGTCCTCATCGAGAGTAATAAAATAGTAGAGGTTGCCAAAAACATCAACAAGAGCGCCGACACTGTCATAGACGCCAAGGGAAAAGTTGTTTCTCCAGGCTTCGTCAACCTGCACACCCACTCTCCAATGGGGCTCTTTCGCGGCCTCGCCGACGATCTGCCGTTGATGGACTGGCTCCAGGACCACATCTGGCCGAAAGAGGCTAAGCTGACAAGGGAGTACACCAAAGTCGGCGCTTACCTTGGCGCGCTGGAGATGATAAAAAGCGGGACGACGACGTTTTTAGATATGTACTTCTTCATGGACGCGGTCGCCGAGGTGACCCTCGAAAGCGGTCTGAGGGGATACCTGAGCTACGGCATGATCGACCTGGGCGACCCTGAGAAGACGGAGAAGGAGGTAAATGAAGCTCTCAGGATAATGAAATTCATAGAGGGACTTGACTCAGATAGAGTTCACTTCGTCTTCGGGCCGCACGCCCCGTACACCTGCTCGATAGCCCTCCTCAAAGAGGTCAGAAGACTCGCGAATGAACACGGCAAGCTCATAACCATCCATGTAAGCGAAACAATGGCTGAAATAGGTCAGATCTCCGAACGCTATGGCAAGAGCCCTGTGGTTTTGCTTGACGACATCGGTTTCTTTGGAAGGGATGTCATAATAGCTCATGGCGTCTGGCTAGACAGCAGAGACATACAGATTCTGGCGAGACACGGCGTTACCGTCGCCCACAATCCTGCGAGCAACATGAAGCTCGCCAGCGGCGTTATGCCCCTTCAGAGGCTTCTTAATGCGGGCGTTAACGTCGGCCTTGGTACTGACGGTTCAGCGAGCAACAACAACCTCGACATGCTTGACGAGATGAAGCTTGCGGCTCTCCTCCATAAGGTTCACAACCTCGACCCCACCGTTGCCGATGCAGAGACCGTCTTCAGAATGGCGACCGTCAACGGTGCGAGGGCACTAGGGCTCAAAGCGGGCATAATCAAGGAGGGCTACTTGGCCGACATCGCGATAATAGACTTCGACAAACCTCACCTGAGGCCGATTAATAACGTTATCAGCCACCTGGTTTACTCCGCCAATGGCAACGACGTCGAGACGACGATAGTGGACGGAAAGATCCTGATGCTCGACCGCGAGGTCTTCACTCTCGACGAGGAGAAGATACTCGATGATGTGGAAAAAGTTATAGAAAAGCTCGCCTAAAGGCTAGCGAGCCAGTCCGGGTCGATCTCAGGCGGAATTGCCTCTCTTCTTTCTATCACCACCGAGAGCCTGTTGTACATGGCTGCCCCCGCGGTGTTCGAAACAACGTTCATGAGGCCTGTGATTGAGCCATCTATGAGGCCCACTATGAGGGCGCCAACGGCCCCATCGAGTACCCACGAGAAGACTTCCACAATTCCTGCGGCGGCAACGGCCAGTCCAATCAGCGCGAGCAGCATCACCATGCCAAAGACTGTGGTTTCCTTCTTGTTTTCCCACGCGATCCCGATGACGCCAAGGCCGGCGCCGAAGTCGTCAGTCCAGATGTACGCAGGAATCATCATGAAGAGCACCCCTGCGAGGAAGAGAACAGATGGGAGGGCAAGAGCAACTGTGGTAACATCCCCAATGATTCCTGGTATTACGTAGTGGGCTATTATCGCGGGAAGCAGCAGGATGACGGCGACTATTCCAAAAACAATGCCGTAGACTATGCTCACCAGAATCACCATAAATCCGCCTATGATGGATTCCTTTATCAGGTCAGTTTCTTTGAAAGGGATGCCCTTTTTGTGGTAGTAGAAAGCCTTGGTGGGGTAGTAGAGCACCGTGAGCTTAAGGAAGAGCGCGATTAGTATCATTGCTACGATAGCCGCCACCGGCAAGTCCGGTTCATACTGGATGAGGGCTGCATCATCTCCTATTCCGGTCAGTGCAATGAGTGCGGCCGCTATCCCGGAGGCTATTACTGGATACCTCCATATTTTGGGATTCTCTGCAGTTGAGTTTATGGCATCTCCCACTGCATCGAACGCCTTCATCCCATCACCTGGGTTGCTTAAGGAGAAGGCTTTTTAAATATTACTGCTGTTAGTTGTATTGATGCTTTAGTCTCGGAATGTAATCTCTCGCGCAAGGGTTAAAATCGCGTGGAAGTAATTCTCAAGACGGTGATTGGGGTGCTCTCCTTCGAAATCGTCCGTGGAGACATCACCCGCTTCCCGGCCGAGGCGATAGTCAACGCGGCGAACAGGTATCTGGAGCACGGCGGCGGTGTCGCCTACGCGATAGCCAAAGCGGCCGCCGGCGATGCCCGCGAGTATATACGGATAAGTAAGGAAGCGATGAGGGAGCAGCTCGGAAAAGACTGGATAGAACACGGCGAGGTCGTTGTAACACCAGCTTTGAGGCTGGAGCGATACGGGATTAAGTACGTCATTCACGCGGTTGGCCCCTACTGCGGCGGTCGCTGGGATGAGGATAAAAAGGAAAAGCTGAGGAAGGCTATATTCGGCGCTCTGAGGAAGGCAGAGGAACTTGGCGTCAAAACGATAGCCTTTCCGGCGATAAGTGCGGGAATCTACGGCTGTCCCCTTGAGGGAGTCGTGAGAACCTTCCGGGAGACAGTGGAAGAGTTCTCGCGGGAAGCGAGGAGCGTCGAGAAGGTCTACCTCGTGCTCTATTCGGAGAGGGATTATGAGATTGCAAGGAAAGCCCTTGACTTTGGGTGAGGTTTTTATCGTTCGCTTTCAATTACTCCACTGGTGGTGCCCATGAGAATCGAGGACGTTTACATCTGGGACATCAACGCCAAGTGGCTCGGAATTTCACCCTTCCAGCTCATGGAAAATGCTGGCGCTGGAGTTGCCAGAACGATTGAGGAAAAGTTTGGGAAAGGCCTCAAGATAGCCGTCTTCTCTGGAACTGGCAACAACGGTGGAGATGGCTTTGTTGTTGCCCGTCACCTGAGCTTTGAGAACGATGTAACCGTTTTTCTTGTTGGCGATGAGATAAAAATTAGAAGTGAGGAAGCTAAGCATAACTGGGAAATCCTGAAGGGCCTCGACTTCGTGAGAATCAAGATCCTCAAGGACTCGACATACATTAAGGCCCTCGATTTGTCTGGCTTCGATGTCATAGTAGATGCCCTTCTTGGAGCCGGCACAAAGGGCGAGCCGCGCGAGCCGATCCGCTCGGCCATCGAGAAGATAAACGAATACGCCGGAAAGGCCAAGATAGTCAGCGTTGACCTGCCGAGCGGCTATCCCTCAAAGGTTCAAGTTAAGGCCGACTTCGCCGTAACATTTCAGTGGGACAAGGAGGAGTATGATGGCTTCGAGCGCATTGTGGTTAAGATAGGCTATCCCAAGGAACTCTACCACCTCGTTGGCCCCGGTGATGCGAAGTTCGCTTTAAGGAAGAAGGGCGAGCACAAGGGTCAGAACGGAAGGCTGTTAATAATCGGCGGAAGCGAGGACTACTTCGGCGCGCCCTACTTGGCGGCAAAAGCTGCTGCATATCTTGTGGACTTGGTTTATTTAGTGATGCCGGAATATCCTGCGAGGCGCATAGCCGACCCAGATATTATTCTGAGGCCTGTCGAAGGAAAGAACTTTACAAAAGAGCATCTTGAAGAAGTCTTGGCACTGGCAGAAAAGGCTGATGCCGTCATCATAGGGCCTGGCATAGGATTAAGGGAAGAAACTAAGGAGTTCGTCAGGGAATTTGTAAAGCGCTGCGAAAAGTCTTTGGTTATAGACGCCGACGGCCTAAAGGCCATAGCCGAGGACTTGACCGTTCTCAAGGGCAAGACCTTTGTCCTAACTCCCCACGGTGGCGAGTTCAAGGTCCTCTTTGGCGTCAAGCCCGAGGGTTCCTTCCAGGAAAAAGCAGAGCTCGTGAGGACAAAGGCAAGGGAAATTGGCGGCGTTATCCTGCTCAAGGGTACTTACGACGTCATAAGTGACGGAAAAACCTGGAAGTACAACAGAACCGGCAACAGGGGAATGACCACCGGAGGAACTGGAGATGTGTTGGCTGGCCTCGTTGGGGCCCTGCTGGCTCTGGGCAACGAGCCGCTAAGGGCCGCTTCCGTTGGCGCCTTCCTCAACGGCCTCGCTGGGGATATGGTGAAGGAAGAGCTCGGCGAGAACTTCACTGCACTGGAGGTTGCGAAAAAAGTCCCGCACGCGGTCAGGTGGGTGGTGGAGTTCTGAGCTCCTTCTCCTTTTTTGCCGAGAAATGGGTATAAAAAGAAAGACTTCAGCCAACACCACAGTAGCTCCAGACGGAGTAGCCGTAATAACCGTTGGCAGGGTCGTGCGGCGGTGCCTCGAGGTAAACCCATCCGCTGTAGTCCACCCATTTGTCCACCCAGCCGTCCAGATTGCCTGTGTACTCGTGGATGCATGAGCCCGCGAACTTGGGCACATATACCCACCTGCCTGCCCAGCTGCTTCCTAGGTTGATGTATGTTATCAATCCTGGCTTGTCGCCGTAACCGTTTCTAACGAAGATGAGCTCGTCGCTGTCGTAGTAGACTATAGTTGTGCTCCCTCCTGCGAGGTGGTCGTGTATCCAAATGAGGTTTATCAGCTTGTCCTTGTTGAGCCACTCCTCGTAGTCGCGGTAGAATATCATGGGCTGACCCTCGTAGGTGAGGATGAAAGCGTATGCCGGATACTTGTTCCAGATTATGTCAGTGTCGTGGTTGGCCACGAAGGTTACAGCCTTGAAGGGGTCGCGAGAGACAACAGTTCCACCGTTCTGGAGTGCATCGACGAGAGCCGGGATGTTAGTATTGTCAAAGGCCTCGTCCATCTTATAGTAAAGCGGGAAGTCGAAGACCTTGGCGCCGCTCGCGTAGGCCCAGTTGAGAAGGGCGTCGACGTTGGTGTCCCAGTACTCTCCAACGGCCCAGCCTCCCCAGTAGCTCAGCCACGAGTTAACCACCCACGCAGGGTAGCCCTTGACGTAGTCGAAGCGCCAGGCATCAATTCCAATGCTCCTGAGGTAAGCAGCGTAGCTCTCGTTGCTCTTCCACAGCCAGTACTGGTTCCACTCTTTGTCGTGGTCTATGTCGGGGAAACCTCCAAAGGTGCCTTCATCTGCGTAGCTGACGTCGTTGGGATGGAAGTCGAGGTAGCAGGCGGTGTATTTGCCTGAGGCAACACCAGAAAAGTCCGTCCAGGTGTAGTCGTTGACGAAGGGGTTCCACTCTAAATCGCCGCCCGCCCTGTGGTTTATGACTATGTCCGCTATCACCTTCATGTTGTAGGCGTGTGCCGTGTTGATTAGGGCTATGAGCTCGTCCTTTGAGCCGAACCTCGTTTCTACCGTTCCCTTCTGGTCATACTCGCCGAGGTCGAAGTAGTCGTATGGATCGTAGCCCATGGAGTAGTTGCCGCTCATGCCTTTACTCGCCGGCGGTAGCCATATTGCGGCTATGCCCGCTTGTGACCACTCCGGCACCTTAGCCCTTATTGTATCCCACCAAATTCCACCCATTGGCACATCCCAGTAGAAGGCCTGCATTATGACTCCGCCGTTTTCCAGTGTTTCCGCCCTAGCTGGAACTGCAAACAGGCTCATGGAAATCAGAAGGGCTATCAAAACTGCAACGGCTGCTTTTCTGGCCATGTTACCACCCGGGTAAGCTGCTCACAATATATCACCGATGGT
The DNA here is from genome assembly GCF_012027415.1 of Thermococcus sp. GR6. Classification (NCBI taxonomy): domain Archaea; kingdom Methanobacteriati; phylum Methanobacteriota; class Thermococci; order Thermococcales; family Thermococcaceae; genus Thermococcus; species Thermococcus sp. GR6. Next base: position 274,954 of record NZ_SNUM01000002.1, on the reverse strand, counting down.
GAAATATTTAAACTTTGCCGCCAATGTGCATTGGAGAACCTAATCGTTCATCCACTGGGCGATGAAAATGAAACTTCATGTTTTATCAGGAATGATAAAAAGAAGCCTCAGAATTCCACGAGCTTCTTTACTTCTTTGGCTTTCTCGCAGAGCTCGCAGCTCTGAAGGAAAACGAGCATGTTGAGAAGGTGGAAGAGCTCTACCTCCGTCAGATCCACTTTGGCTTGGGATATTCTCTTGAGTATAGGCTGGGAGTTGAGTTCAATTTCGTTGAGCACTGTCTTGGTGAGATGCTTTAGTTTTTCTCGGTCTTTTATTTTGGCGCCTGCTTTTTCAAGGATTTGGATGAGCTTTTCAGCCTCTACCTGGAGATAGGCCTGTCTGAACTCTTCTATGACCTCGTCAGGGTCTGCTTTTATGAGGAAGAGCCTCGCTGTCCTGGTGTATATCCTCTCGTTACCGTCATTGTCGAGCTCCTTGATGAGTCCCGCGTTCTCGAGCATCTTCACGTGTCGATAGACGGTTGTTCTGTCCTTTCCAAGTGCGCTGCTAAGCTCGATAATTGTCATTGGGCGCTCTCTGAGTAATTGGAGGATTTTGAATCGTGTCTCCTCCGATAGGACTTTTACTTTCTCGGGTTCTGTTATGATCAAAACTCCTTTCACTCAGTACTCCTCCAACTTGTCTTGGGGGGTTTCTCCTTCCTCAACGATTTTCTTCCCGGCTGCGACCATATCGATGCTGTGAACAACTCCGCCGAACTCCTCGATAGTCCTGACTATCTCTTCGTAATCCAGATTGTCTCCGACCATGGTTATCTTGACGTTCTCCGTCTCCTTATCTATCTCTACGAGGGTTATGTTAACTCCATCTACCCCCTCGAGCTCGCTCAGTCCCAAAGCCAGCTCTGTCACTATCGGCTGGTGCGGCTTAAGCACGTCTAGAACTAGAAGCCTTATCCCCTTTGCCATAGTCCATCGCTTCCCCTTTCACCCTCACTTTTTAAGTATTTTCCCGAGCTTCCGGAGGAGCTCCATCGCTTCCTCATCGCGACCCATCTTGGCCATTGCCAGCCATTCTATGGCGTGGATTATGTCCTCGTTGGAGAAGTCCTTAAGCTTCTCCTCGTTTACCTCTATCTCCTTGGATATCTCCGTCTTGTATTCGTGCTCCTTCTCGAGGATGTGGTCCATCACGTCGAGGAGCTCATCGTCGTCGAATTCATATCCCAGGGCCTTGAATATCTCGAGTTTGGTCTTGAGCCTCGAGCGGGCAAGGTAGCGGAGCTCTTCATCGCCGAGATAGAGGTTGATGTAAAAGGCATCCGCCGTTCTTCCATAGTACTTCTCGACGAGGTTGCCTTTCATCTCCGTCCTCTTGACCTCAACGAGACCGGCCTCCTTGAGCTTCTCTATGTGGTGGTATATTGTCTGTGGCGTCTTACCGAGAATCTCGCTGAGCTGGGAAATTGTCATCTCCTTGTTGCGGAGTAGCTGAAGTATCTTCCTCCTCGTGTCTTCGAGCATCAGTTTTATTATCTCTGGGTCAGTTATGACCTTAATCTTTGCCATCGCTCCCACCCAATTTAAACGTTCTAACGGTTCTTTGAACGTTATGGCATATAACCCTTTTGCTTTCGGCGGTAGGTTTATATATGTCAAGGCTGCCCTCCACTTGATAAGATTTGCGGATAAAATATCCAATGGGTGAGTGGCATGGAGCGCAAAGAACTTGTCCATGGGATCATAATTTCGGCGGTTGTTTTGGGTTTTTACGTTCTCTCGAAGGTTTTAACGTCTGCTCAAATGTCTCTCCTTCTACTTGGTGTGGCTTTCGTTCTGTTCTTCACTGAGATAATCCCTATTGCATTTACCGCCGTCCTCGTCCCCGTGGTGCTCTCCGTAACAGGAATTCTTGACGCAAATACGGCCTTCTCCTATTTCGGTTACAAGTGGGTCATAGTGTTCCTCTTCATGTTCATGGTAGGGGAAGGCCTCTTTAGGACGGGCGCGGCTCAAAAAATCGGTGAGCTCGTCGTCAGAATCTCCGGGGCGAGCGAGGTTCGTCTTATGCTCTTCATTATGATAGTTACGGCAATCCTCAGCGGTTTTCTCAGCAACACCGCAACCACTGTCGCCTTACTGCCAATTGTCGTTGCTGCCTCTCGCTCGGCTGGAATAAGTCCCAAGCGAATGCTTCTTCCGCTGGCCTGGGCTGCTTCGCTCGGCGGAACTCTCACGGTCATTGGAACACCACCCAACGGAATAGTCAATAGCGTTTTAGAAGAAATGAGCCTTCAGCCTTTTGGCTTCTTTGAGTTTGGAAAAATAGGACTTCCTCTGACGATACTCGGTATAGCCCTGGCGGTAACAGTTGGAAGGATGTTTCTGCCGAGTTCAGAAGCGTCATTCAGTGGGAGGGCTATCTCAGAACTCGAAGAGGTCCAGGATGACAGAATGTGGCTGGCGATAGTCATCTTCGTACTGACCATACTCGCCATGATGCTCAAGCTCCTTCCGTATCAGACGGCTGCAGCACTTGGGGCCGTCCTCATGGTGGCCTTTGGTATAATCTCTGCTAAAGAGGCCTTCAACTCCGTCAGTTGGACAACTGTCTTCCTCTTCGCTGGAATGCTCCCGCTGAGTAAGGCGATGGAAGTAACTGGGGCAGCGGAGATGGTAGGAAAGGCCGTCACCGGCTATATTCACTCTCCTTATATTCTCCTGCTGGCGATAATGGTTATAGCCTTCCTTCTCGGCAACAGCATGTCTCACACGGCTACAACAGCCATACTATCACCTTTAGCTGTGAGCATTTCCCAGTCTGCTGGTATAAGCCCCTATCCGCTCCTAATGGCGATAGCGATGACCTCATCAATAGGGTTCTGGACGCCGGTTTCAACGCCACCCAACACAATAGTCTTCGGTCCTGGGGAATATAGCTTCATGGACTACATAAGGGCGGGAGCAATAATAGAAATTCCCCTCTTCATAGCGCTCTACCTCCTGATAATCCTCCTCTATCCATTTTGATTTTTAGGGAGGGAAAACTTAAATAGAACTGACCGAAAAAATTTCGGAGGTGAACGAGATGGGGGCACCAAAACTGGACTTCATGTTTTATCCGAAAAGCGTGGCTGTCATAGGCGCTTCAAATGTTCCAGGAAAGGTTGGAAACGCGATAATGCGCTCGATAACGCTCAAGTATGAGGGTAAGGTCTACGCTGTCAACGTCAAGGGTGGCGAAATAGAGGTCAATGGAAAGAAGTTCCCAGTTTATAGGAGCATTAAGGAAATTTCCGATGAGATTGATGTGGCAGTTATCGCCGTTCCGGCCAAGTTTGTTCCTGATGTTATCGATGAGTGTGGCGAGAAGGGTGTTAAGGGCGCAGTCGTCATTTCTGCTGGCTTCAAGGAAGCCGGAAGGGCAGACCTTGAGGAGGAAATTGTTAGGAGAGCCAGAAAGTGGGGCATTCGCTTGGTTGGTCCGAACTGTCTCGGCGTCACAAACCTTGAGAACGGCTTTGACTGCAACTTCAATCCTCCAGAAAGACAGGCTAGGCCACCCGCTGGCAAGATAGCCTTCATGAGCCAGAGTGGTGCTTTTGGGGCTGCCATTCTTGATTGGGCGGCAAGTCACAAGATAGGAATGAGCAAGTTCATCAGCCTCGGCAACATGGCTGACCTTGACGAGAGCGACTTCATGGCCTATCTCGGTGAGGATCCGAAAACGGGCGTCATAACCGGCTACATCGAGGGTGTCAAGGACGGAAGGAAGTTCTTTAACACTGCTAAAGAGGTCACCCTCAAGAAGCCTGTCATAATCCTCAAGAGTGGGAGGACCGAGGCCGGAGCTAAGGCGGCAGCGAGCCACACAGGCTCACTTGCCGGCTCTTACGCCATATACCAGGCAGCTTTCAAACAAGCCGGTGTTCTCGAGGCGAAGAGCATGCGCCAGCTCTTCAACTACGCCAAGGCTCTGGCAATGCAGAAGCCTGCAATGGGCAATCATGTTGCCATAGTCACAAACGGTGGTGGCGCTGGAGTCATGATGAGCGATGGCCTGCTTGAGCGTGGAATGGAGCTTGCCGAGCTCACCGAGCAGACCAACGAGCGCTTTAGGAAGGACATAGAGGAGGACAAGCTCCCGCACCACATGAGCTACAAGAACCCGATAGACGTCATTGGCGACGCCCCATCCAACAGATACGAGAGGGCCATGCGCTACGCCCTTGAGGATCCGAACGTTGACGTTCTCGTCGTTATCGCACTCTTCCAGAGCCCCGCTCTCGACGAGGGAATCGTTGATGCTGTTGCAAAGATGCAGGAATACGGCAAGCCTATAGTCTTCGTCGCCCCGGGAGGAGACTATCCGCACAAGATGGCAAGGAATATCGAGCTCAAAGGCGTTCCGGTCTACGAGACTGTTGAGGACGGCGTCGATGCCGTCTATGCCCTCGTCAGATACGGCGAGTGGCTTAGGGAGAATGGAAAACTTTAAATCCTCTTCCTTCCTTTTTCTTCCCATGCTCGGTGATTGTTTTTGGCCTTGGTGAAGCCTTCCTCTTCTGCCCCTGCTTAGTCTGGAGTTTCGTTTCCACTGGAAATGGAGGTGCTTTGAATGGACGAGTTTAGGGTTACCCCCTGGGACGTTGAGGGTTTGGTGGACTACAACAAGCTGATAGAGGAGTTTGGAACGAGTCCTTTGACGGACGAGCTGCTTGAGAAGACCGCCCAGCTGACCAAGAGCGAGCTACCGCTCTACTTCAGGAGGAGGTTCTTCTTCTCCCACAGGGACTACGATAAGGTTCTTCAGGACTACGAGAGCGGAAAGGGCTTCTTCCTCTACACCGGGAGGGGTCCGAGCGGGCCGATGCACATAGGCCACATCATACCCTTCTTCGCGACGAAATGGCTCCAGGAGAAGTTCGGCGTGAACCTCTACATCCAGATAACCGACGACGAGAAGTTCCTGTTCAAGGACAAGCTCACCTTTGAGGACACCAAGTATTGGGCCTATCAGAACATCCTTGATATAATAGCGGTCGGCTTCGACCCGGACAAGACCTTCATCTTTCAGGACAGTGAGTTCACCAAGATTTACGAGATGGCAATCCCAATAGCCAAGAAGATAAACTTCTCGATGGCGAAAGCTGTTTTCGGCTTCACCGAACAGAGTAAGATTGGAATGATTTTCTATCCGGCTATCCAGGCTGCGCCGACGTTCTTCGAGAAGAAGCGCTGTCTGATTCCAGCGGCCATAGACCAGGACCCCTACTGGAGACTGCAAAGGGACTTTGCCGAGAGTCTTGGCTACTACAAGACGGCGGCTCTGCACAGCAAGTTCGTGCCGGGACTTATGGGCCTCGAAGGAAAGATGAGCGCCAGCAAGCCGGAAACGGCCATCTACCTGACTGACGATCCGGAAGAGGCTGGCAAGAAAATATGGAAGTACGCCCTGACCGGCGGCCAGCCAACGCTAAAGGAGCAGCGCGAGAAGGGCGGCAACCCGGAGAAGTGTGTCGTCTTCAAGTGGTTGGAGATATTCTTCGAGGAGGACGATAAGAAGCTCATGGAGCGCTACCACGCCTGTAAGGCTGGAGAGCTGACCTGCGGCGAGTGCAAGCGCTACCTCATCAAGAAGGTGCAGGAGTTCCTCATCGACCACCAGAAGAAGCGTAAGGAAGCCGAGAAGAAGGTTGAGAAATTCAAGTACACCGGTGAGCTCGCTAGAGAGCAGTGGGATAAAGCCGTTCCGGAGGCGCTGAAGGGCTGAGGGGGTGCGCCCTTGCTCCGTCTCCCTTTCCGTGACACCTATTACGAGATCAGGCCGACCAAGATAATAGCGCTCGCCAAGAACTACGCGGAGCACGCAAAGGAGATGGAGAGCGACGTCCCCGAAAGGCCAGTCTTCTTCCTAAAGCCGCCCTCGGCTCTAATCGGTCCCAACTCAACGATAGTCCTTCCACGGATGAGCAAGCGCGTTGACCACGAGGTCGAGCTTGCTGTGATAATCGGCAAGCGCGCGAGGAACGTCCCTGCGAAGAAGGTGATGGACTACGTCCTCGGTTACACAATACTGCTCGACATTACGGCGAGAGATTTGCAGGCGGAAGCAAGGAAAAGCGGCATGCCATGGGCGATAGCCAAGGGATTCGACACTTTCGCCCCCGTAGGCCCGAGGGTCATTGATAAAAGGGAACTCGACATCAGCGACCTCGAAATAGGTCTGAAAGTAAACGGCCAGCTCAGACAGCTCGGCAGAACGAGCGAAATGGTCTTTAAAGTTCCCGAGCTGATAGAGTACATCTCAAGCGTGATGACCCTTGAGCCTGGCGATATAATAGCCACTGGAACGCCCGCCGGCGTTGGCCCGCTCAGACACGGCGACAGAATAGAGGCCTGGATCGAGGGGATAGGAACGCTCGAAGAGGACGTCATAGCGGAGGACTCGATACTTTGCTGAGAAACTTTTTCTTTCATAACTCTTTCCGGTTGTGTGGATGAAGTGCCTTGCTATTTTCCTCGTTGGGTTCTTGGTTCTCTCTGCTGGCTGCGTTGAGACCAAGTTCGTTTACAGCAAGACGAAGTTCTTGGGTTCTGGAGAAACTCTGGAGTAAGTTTTTGCCGGCCCCTCTAACCTAACGGTGAAGATTGACTCCGACATTCCGGTAGATGTGAAGATAGTATCAAACGACGGCGAAGTTTTGAAGGACTTTGGAGAAATCCAGCACATAGACACGGTGATTGAGCTGCCCAAAGGAAAGTGAAAGCTCATCATACACAACCCGAACGACAAAAAAAGCCGTTTTAAGTATGACACTGAGGGGTTAATAAGTCGACTTTCATTCGTTTTCTTTTGAATTTCTTCTAAGTTGCTTTGAGTCCTCTTCTCCGACGGGTCATCGTTCGTTTTGTTCCATCTGTCCTCAAAGACTCTTCGATACTGTAATGACGTAATGTGCGCTGGTGTCTATTTGAACATGCTGTTGATGAATTCTTATTCATGAAATATCAAAAACTGCCATAAAGGCTTAATTTGGCTGTTTATTGGTTTTAAATTCTCGTTCTTGAATTTTAGCGTTCTAACAAACTTTATATTTCAAAAAAAAGCAATACCTATGCCCTAAACTTCCAACACCTATGTGGACATGAATGTTCATAATTGTGCAGGAGGTTGGGAAATGAGTGGAGAAAAGGGAACCTATCGCGAAGTCACTCCCGCTGCAATAATACTCGGTGTAATCTGGGGCGCCTTCATGGCTGCGAGCTTCACCTACGCCGGGATGATTATGGGATTCACCTCCGGCGGTTCTGCAATAGCCGCTATAGTCGGCTGGGGAATCCTTAGGGGACTGCTCAAGAAGGGAACCATCGTCGAGAACAACATCGTCCAGACAATAGCCTCTGCAGTCAACATCTCGGTTTCCGGAGTCATATTCACCATACCGGCGCTCTACATAATGGGTCTCAACGAGGAAATCAACATGCCCTACTTCTTCATCGCGACGGCTGCTGGAGCCATACTGGGAATCACCTTCATAATCCCCCTGAGGAAGCAGATGATTGAGATAGACCGCCTCAGGTTCCCGACGGGAACTGCAGTCGCTACCGTTCTCAAGACCCCAGGAAGCGGAATCGAGAAGGCCAGGTTGCTCTTCCTTGGAATGATAGTCAGTGCCGGAGTCTATCTCGTCCAGCAGTTCCCCATCCTCGGCCTTCCGGAGATAATCCCGGAGTACGTTGACCTCGGCTCTGTCCTCCACCTGCCCTCTTGGGTCAACCTCACGATAGCGCTCTCTCTCATGGTCTTCGGAATGGGACTCATAACCGGAAGGAACGGTCTCATAGTCCTTGCCGGTGGAGTGCTCTCGTACTACATCATCACCCCACTCGTCAAGGCCCTTGGATGGCTTCCGAGTGATGTCACCGACGGTGCGATAAGCTCCTTCGTCTACGCCAACATGACAAGGCCCCTCGGTATCGGAATGCTCCTTGGAGGCTCGATAGCTGGCCTCATACTCTCGCTCCCAGTTATCATCGTCGCCATCAAGAGCATTGCTGGAGCCAGTAAGCTGGGCTCAAGGGCTAGGAACGAGGAGCTACCGATAAGCTACCTCTACGCTGGAATCGCCCTGGCGTTCCTCCTCCTGCTGGTGACAACCTACCAGCTTGGAGACCTCGGCCTGGGCAGGAGCCTGCTCACGGCCCTTGTCGGCGTCGCGTGGATTTTCGTCGCCTCGCTCCTCGTTGCAATGTCCACTGGAATGACCGACTGGAGCCCAGTCTCAGGTCTCTCACTCGTCTCGGTCATGATACTCCTCTACCTGACCGGCAAGAACGTCCCGCTCACGATACTCCTTGGCGCCACCGTCGGAGTCGCTATCTCTGGAGCGGCCGATATGATGCAGGACCTCAAGACGGGCCACCTCGTCGGAGGCATTCCATCAAAGCAGCAGAAGGTCGAGCTCCTCACCGCCTGGATAGGGCCGATAATAGCCCTGACCGTCGTCGGTCTCATCTGGAAGGCCTACGGAATAGGAAACGAGATGGTTCCGGCGCCGCAGGCAATGGCCCTCAAGTCGATGGTCGAGGCCATCCTCGGAGGAAACGTTCCGGTGGACAAGTTCATCGCCGGTGGAATCCTCGGCTTCGCCCTTTCGATGAGCGGCATTCCAGGACTTGGAGTCCTCGTTGGACTCTCGATGTACCTGCCGATGCTCTACATCATTCCCTACGGAATAGGCTGTATCGTCCACGAGGTCGCCAAGAGGAAGAAGGGACACGAGTTCATTACGGAGAAGGTCCTCCCAGTGGCGGCTGGTCTGATGGTGGGAGAGGCCGCGATGACCCTCCTGTTCGCGGTCCTCACCGTGCTGGGAGTCCTTCACCCATGAGGTGATGGAAATGAAGAAGCTCATAGGCAACGTCATACTCACCATTGGTCTCGTTGGGGGAGCTATCACGGCTGCCAGGATACCGCCAATGTGGAGTGGCCTGGCGGTTTCGCTCGGCGTCATGGCCGTTGGCATAGTCCTGAGAAGGCAGGGTGCCAAAGAGGAGCTCCACAGAGCTGCCCAGAGCGGAACCGGCGGCGTCAAGGAGCTTGAAAGGCTCCTCACCGAGAGTCTCTCAAGGCTCGAGGCCATAATGGACGCCCCGAGGGATAAGGTTCTCAGTGAACTCACCGCCGTACTGGAGGAGCTCGAAGAGTTCGCGGAGAAGGCCCAGCCCCTCAGGATAGAAGGCCTCATGACCTATGGAACCATAATGACGGTCTTCAGCAGGGGCGAGAGGGCCCTTAACAGAGCCTGGAGTGCCTTCGCCGACGGCTATGAGGAAGAGGGAAGAAAGTACCTGCGCTTTGGCTACGAGGATCTGAAGGAGACCCTCCAGGCCATCAAGAGCCTGAGGGTCTGATTCCCTTCTTTTCTTCTTGTTGTTGCGCTATTCAACAACGTAGGTGTGAACCATTAATCCACCGTGCCCGATGAGCCTGTGGTGGGCAATCTTGAAGCCGTTCTCCCCTATCGCCTTTTCTATGGCCCTCTTCTCCGTCGTTATGAAAACGCCGCGCTTTTCAAGAACCTTGGCCAGCTCAGCAAAGAACTCCATGTAGAGCTTTGGTATCATGCTCTTCCTCCCGATTTTGAGGCCGTAGGGCAAGTTGCTCACCGCGAAGTCAACGCTCTCAACGTATTCGCTCAGCTTCGTCGCATCGCCGAGTATAAAGTCTATCCTGTCATAAACTCCAGCGGCCAGGGCGTTCATCTCGGCCCCACGGAGGTGCTTTCTGTACTTCTCAAGGCCAATTATTTTGCCTCCGTAGCCTCCCAAAGCCAGCTCTATCGGAATCGTCCCACTTCCGCAGAAGGGGTCGATGAAGGGCCCACCGTCTGGCTTGACCAGCTCTATGAGTGCGTTGGCTATGCTAGCCTTGAGGTGTGCTGGATGGTCGTAGACTCTCCAAGGCCGCTTGTGGAGGGAAGAATCACCAGTGGTGTCTATCCCGAGGAAGAATACGTCACCAATCAGCTCCGCTCGGAAGATAACCGCTGGATGGTCGAGGTTAACCTTTGGAGTCCCGTATCTGCTCAACCTGTCAAAAATTGCCTTTCCGACGGTTTTTGCTATATCAACACTGGTTATCTTGTGTTCTCCTTTCCTGAAGGAGCGAACCGCGAAGCTCTCACTGACCTTGATGTATTTTTCCACTGGAAGGGAAGCCACGAAGTCTTCTATTCTCTTCAACGCCCTCTCTGATTCGTCCTCACTTATTCCCTCGAACCTCTCGCTCGCTATCTCAACTATGACGCGGTGGAGCAGTCTTGAGCGTTCGTTTAAATATGTCGCAACGCTCAGCTCCCTCTTTCTGCCCTTCTCGTCGGTGTAAAAAGCCTCGCCCACTTCGGCCAGGACTCTACCCTCTACACCCAGCGGCTTTTCCTCCACCCGAAACGGAACTCCAAGCTGGCTGAGAAGGCTCTCTACCTCGGCCTTTGCTAAATCTTCGATTCCCTGAGAAGTCGTGAGTAGCAGTCTCATCCTTCATCACTCCATTATCGCAACGACACCCTTCCACTTCTTCCCAAAGCACTCACTCGCAAGGGCGTGCTTTCCGGTGAGCTTTTCGAGGAGCTTTATTCCGCCGTCGCACTTCTTGAAGCCCGTCGCGATGCCGACGGTGAACCCCTCAATTTCCCTTATTCCAACCCGCTTCGTGTTGTCAAGCTTTTCCCTCAGCTCTTCGCCGTATTTCCAGAGTATCCTCCTTGGGTCGAGGAGCAAATCCTTCTCGATGCCATCAAGAACATCCTCGAAGTCCCAGACGAACTCTTGGCCTTTCTCTTTCTCCTTTCCAAAGAGGGTGAACCTTCCGGTCTGCCACTCGCGGAGGAGCCAGCGAGCCGTTTCCTCAAGGTCAACCTCACCGCCCTTCCTGATTATGCCCTTGCGCTTTCCTATCTCCCTAAGGATATCTTCTTCGCTGGAAAAGTTTTCAATGCCAAACTTCTCCGTTAGCGCCTCCTTTCTCGTCTCCAGGATTCTGCCGATGAGTTTCAGTGCCGGCTTAACTGGCTCCTCTATCTTGTCTGCAGGAAAACCTCCTTTGATGACTAGCTCGTCGAAGTCATCTATGGGAACAACTCCGGGACTGTCGAGGAGCCATATCTTTTTGCTCAGCCTTATGAGCTGCTTCCCCTTTGTGTAACCGGGAATAGGGGCTGTTCCTACAGCCTTCTTGCCCTTCAGCGTGTTGATTATCGTGCTCTTGCCGACGTTGGGATAGCCTATGAGGGCCACCTTGACTTTATCCTGCTCGTCCAGCAGGCCCTTTGCGAGCTTTTTGATTTCCCTCCTTAAAATTCCAGTTCCCTTCCTCTCGCGGGCGGAGATAAAAACGACCGGAATTTCGCTCTTTCTCTTATACTCCTCGGCCCACTCCTTGGGCACGAGGTCGGCCTTGTTCATGACTATAAGGAGCGGCTTTCCCTCCTCCTTAACGAGTCTCTCTAGATTTCTGTTCCTCGTTCCTATAGGGTCTCGCGCGTCAACTACCTCGACGATGATATCGGCCTCGTCAATTACCTCTCTCACAACCCGCCAAGCTTTTCTCTGCTTCATCTCGCACCACCGTTATCTCAAAGATTACTGTCCCTCCATCTGTGTAGGGCGGTCCAGGATCAAGGCACTGCACATAGGCTTTTTCTCCCCTACCAAGCCCAAGTTCTTTTGGCTTAATACCCTTTCGCAGTGCAACTATGTACGGCAGTAGCGAGGCAAGAGCATGGGTGCACAGTGCGTCTGTCTCCTCTAGGTTGATGGTTGGGCCGTCAATCACGATTTTGTCCCCGGAACGAAAAACGGGACATTTTCCCCGAATTTCCACTACTCGAATCTCTAACCGCTCCATACCACCACCGAAATCTAAATAAAGCTTGAGGTTCAAAAAACTATTTGATATGAGAAGCTGATTATGATAACAGTTGATGGTGGTGCTCAACGTGTCCGAAGATATCGAGGCGAAGATTCGCCGTTTGAGGGAACTAGGTAAGGCCAGTGCGGAACCTGATGTTCCTAAAATGGCCAAACCCCCAGTCAAAAAACCCCTAAAAAACCCCGTTCAGTGGGGAGCATTAGGGAAAGGGAGAGACGGAAGAGAATTCTTACTGGTGCTGCGATTCTCATCGTTATCATTCTTGTAATCTCTGTTGGAGCATATGTCTATCTCCAAAATCGTGCAGCAGAGCAGCTATCGCAGGCTAAGGCCAAAAAGCTGGCCGAGGTAAACCAGTACTTCCAAGGAGAGATAATGAACAGTACCATTGGTCAGCATACTAAGCAAGAGCTCATAAACGAGATCAACTCTGCTCAGTCCGTTGATGAAGTCAACGCAATAGACGTTAAGGCTGCCTATGCAAAGGCTTGGCAGGAGTATCAGGCATACATTGCAGAGCAGAAGCGTCTCGAATACGAGAGGCAGCTTAACCAGACCAAACAGGAAAAGATAAAGAGCATAGAGATGGAGTTCCAGCCGCTTCTCTCGATGCCTCTGCCCGACGACCTCAAAAGGAATGTTATTGACTCCATGAAGAGTCTTGAAGATCAGGTTGCGAGCGCAACCACGATAGAGGAAGTCAACTCTATCACAACATCGCCGTACCTTCTCGAGCTCTGGAGGGACTATTACTACTACCTCATCGACACTATACCAACTCAGAACGTTATACTGCAGAAGGGTGACCTCAAGAGAATCGTCACAAAGACTGAGGCTAAGTCCATTCTCGGGGGAATAATGGATTACAGGGAGCTCATCCAGTACAGGATTTACAAGGTTGAGTTTGTTGATATTGCCCTCGTCCTCTCGAGGGACAAGATAAACGGCGCCTTCCTTGCTCCGGGAGATAAGATAATGATATTCGCCAAGAACGCCACCAACGCCCAGTTCAAGGAGATAGTGAACGAGGGTTACGTCCAGCTCGTCCTCCTACCGACTGAGGTCGGAACCATATCGGTCAACGAGGCCCAGAGCCAGACCAGCTCTTCAAGCAGCTCCTCTTCAACCCAGTACACCGAGGATCACACGACCACATACACGCCAGGAGACACTTCAATAACCAACGGCCAGGCCATCAGCGATATCTACACGAACACCCAGACGGCCACCCAGAGCGCCTCGGCGAGCTACACCTACACCGTCGATCTCACTGAGATACTCAAGGCAATAGCGGCTGGAAAGATACAGGCCAGCGAGGATGTTAAAGAGCAGCTCCGGGCATACGGATGGGAGATAGTCGACCTGGAGAAGGAGTCGGGCATGCTCGTGCTCGATCCGAACACCCAGTTCCTCGTCATCGTTAGAGTTCCGTCGATCTTCGTACCAGACATACTCTCCAACCAGCAGTACCTTTACATAGCGAAGGTTGCGAGCTGAGGTGATTAACCATGAAGCGCCTTGCAGCATCTCTCTTTATTCTTTTGTTAGCTTCGTCTCTAGTTAGTGCAGCGACCTACACTCTTCCCGGGGACACCTACAACAACATCGGTATAATGGGACAGGTAATGATAGACCTAAATGTCACCATAGTCAACACAGCCCCCTTCCCGAAGTTTATAGTGGTCAATCCGCGCTATGACTTCACAGTTTACAGGCTCGACAATAGTGAGGCGATGAAGGCATTTTTCCTTGGGGATAGTGTAATTCATAACCTCTCAAACATCCAGAGGACGACCCTCAACTATTACACTGGCTTTTGGATAATGCCCTATGAAACGGTTGTTGTGAACTTCAGGATAACCTCCCACTACTCCTACATCGTCCCAACCGTGAATTATCAAACTGTCTGTGGTGATCAGGCTAAGATAACTTCTGTTGAGTACAATGGAAGTCAGGTTAGTGGCGTTATAGGGGATCTTGATGATATCTCAGTAATAAGCTGTGGTGTTATATACCCACAGCTCATAAACACTCCCAAGGTCGTATATCTGAAAAGTATGTTTCCAATAGTTGATGGTCACATTAAAATCCTTAAGTACGACGGAACGGTCACCTTCCGCCTCACTAACGTTCCCAACGAAGGCGGACTTTTCAACACGTTCTTCGCAGCATCGATACCTGTCATCTTCGATGGTGCCAAGACCTACGACTTCGTACCTAACTATACCATGACCTACAAAGAGTACATGGAGGACTTCGTCTGGAGATACAAAGGTCTCACCTCACCGCAGAAGACTCCTCAGCCGCAACCGGCTCCATCCCTCCCGGGAATGTTCCAGCTCTCGAACACGCTGATAAGTGGTATCTCAGTAGGAACACCTGAAATCACTCCCCCGCAGCAGGCGGGATTCGACTTCCCGGTCTGGATAATCTTCATGGGGAGAAGTGTGGATATAACCTATCACGTTAGCTGGACGAAAGAGGGGCGGTGAGAGTTGGTGTTGGATGAGAAGAAAAAGAAGAAGGAAGGCCTCTCATGGATAGATGAGATACTTAACGGAGAGGATGATCTCCTTGAGAGCATGCTCAGGGATGAAAAGAAAAAAGAAAAAGAGGAGTCGCTTCCTTTTGTGGATGAGAAAGGTGGCATTGATCTAGAGGAAATTCTTAGCAAGCCTTCTTCCGAGGATACCCTGAAGAGCAGACCAACTGGCGCTGATATCCTTGAGGAAATACTCACCAAGGATACCCCGGAGAAAAAACCCACACCTGTTGAAAAGCCAAAACCCAAGCCTCCTTCAACACTTCAGGACATACTTGGCTCATCCGCCAGTAAAGAGGAGACAACCTATGCTGGAAGGGCTGAGGTCCTCGATGCCTATGGCAACGTCCGTATTCTCAAGGTTAAGGGAGAGCCAGTTCCGATATATGAGATTCGTCTTCCCAAACTCACTCGCGATGAGGAGGAGCTCTTTAGGAGGATCAAGGAGAGGGCAATAACAGAGCTTCAGATAGATCCTACGGCATTTCCAGACCCCGAAGAGCGCCGGCGGGTGTTCATGAACGCCATTAGAAAGATGATAAAGGAGGATGCACCACACTTCTCGGAGGGTAGGATAGAGATACTCACGGAGATGATCGTCCAGTCAATGATAGGCTACGGTAAACTCGACCCGCTCGTCCGCGACGACAACCTTGAGGAGATTATGGTAATCGGAACCAAAAGACCCGTTTATGTCTGGCATCGGCGCTTTAATATGTGTAAGACTAACATAATTTTCCCCGAAGACAGGGAGATACTCAACATAATCGAGCGCATAGCTAGAGAGGTCGGCAGGAGGATAGACCAGCAAAGTCCTCTTCTCGATGCCCGTTTGCCTGATGGAAGCCGTGTGAACGCCACCATACCTCCGATAAGTCTTGATGGACCCACCGTAACCATCCGTAAGTTTAAGAAAGATCCGCTCACGATTATAGACCTCATCAAGTACGGAACTATGAGCACTGACATAGCATCTCTGCTGTGGATATTCGTTGATGGTCTTGGAGTCAAGCCGGCCAACGTACTCGTCGCCGGTGGAACTGGCTCGGGTAAGACCACTACCCTGAACGCCATTGGAATGTTCATCCCCCCGAGCGAGCGTGTCATCACTATTGAGGATACCGCGGAACTCCAGCTTCCAGTTGAACACTGGGTGCGTCTTGAAACGAGGCCCCCTAACCTTGAAGGTAAGGGAGAAATAACCATGGATGATCTCGTTAAGAACACCCTGCGTATGCGTCCTGATAGAATCATCGTTGGTGAGGTTCGTGGCCCAGAGGCAAGAACAATGTTCACTGCAATGAACACGGGTCACGATGGCTGTATGGGCACAATCCATGCTAACTCTGCTAGGGAAACTATAGTCCGTCTCGAGAGTCCACCGATGAACGTCCCTAAGATAATGATTCCGGCCCTCGACATTATCATAATGCAGGTCAGGTTCCACAGCAGGAAGAAGGGAACCATCAGAAGGATAACAGAGATAGCAGAGATTTCGGGTGTAGAAGGGGAAAATATTCAACTGAACAAGTTGTACAAGTATGATCCTGCCAAGGATGAGCTCGTTCCTACAGGTGTTCCGAGCAAGACCCTCAACGCACTCGCTCACCACACTGGAATGAGCATGGCAGAGCTGGAGTTGGAAAAAGAAAAGAGAAAAATAATCCTTGACTGGATGGTTGAACAGGGCATCAGGAGCATTGAGAAGGTTGGATACTACATAAGGCAGTTCTATGTCGATGAAGAGGCGTTATTCAAGAAGATTGAGGCTGAGAGCGGCGTTGAAACCAGCAGGCAGATTAGGAATCTGATCTAAGGGTGGTAATCGTGGACATCGTTAAAGCGTTCGCAGACTTTTTGGAGCGACTAGGTGGAAAGACCATTGAAGTAACTGAAAAGCCTATTAGAAGAATCCCAAAAGGTAAGAGCGTTCAGGAAAGGTTGAGGGCCCTTAAGGAGCTTCAAAAAGAGATTGAAAAGGAAAGGACAGAGGTAGTAGACAAGGAAAAAGAAATAGAAGAAATTCTCGAATGGAGAAAACAGGAGATCCAAAAACCATTCTCGGAGAGGCTCGCAGAAACAATGCTCCGCTATTTTAGAGGTCCAATAGAGTCGCTCACAAGCTTCTTTAAAGGCCTCGATCAGGATCTATACAGGGCCAGCATTTTGATGCCCAAGGATAAGTACGTTGCCCTTATGCTTGGTGTTGCAATATTCTCGGGTATTTTTGGGTTCCTCTTCTCATACCTCATTTACATGCCAATAGATACATCCATTCTAATTGGCATTCTTGGTTTCATTGGTGGCTTCATATACATGAGGCAGTACCCTAAAATGGTGTGGAAACGCAGGGTCGTCGAGGTTGAGAGAGCGATGCCGTATGCGCTTAGACACATGGCATCACTCCTTAGTGCGGGAGTTGGTATATCCGAGGCAATACTATCAGTTGCACGTGCTGATTACGGTGTCATCTCTGAGGAGTTTGAGCTTATACTCAGAGACATGAGGACAGGTTCCTCCTTTGAAGAGGCTTTAACGAAGTTCGACGAGAAGATGGGTTCAGAAAACGTGAGCAGGGTTGTTAAACAGATCCTTAGAGCTGTGAAGTTTGGTGGAAACCTATCGGAAGTCCTCTACAAGATGGCAGAAGATTTCGCCTTTGAGTACAGGATGAAGCTGATAGAGTATGTTCAGAGGGTCAACGGTATAGCCTTCATTTACATGTTCATAACCATAGTCATGCCAACGATGTTCGTCGTCGGAATCCTAGCGGGGTCAGTAATGGCACAGGCGCTCATAATGCCGCCGGAGACCCTTGCAGTGATTTTGCTGTTTGCATTTCCGGCGCTGTCGTTCATCATAGTCAATATGATTAAGAAGGGAGAGCCGAGGTGAAAAAGATGCCCCGAAGACTGTCATCACTTTCAACACGACTTATTGAACGGCTTATTCCAAAGATGTGGTTGAAGCGCTATGAAGTACTTATATACTCCGCTGGAATAAACTTCCTGGCTGTCGAGTATCTAGTTGTGTCTTTCCTTGTAGGGATAATTGGAGCCCTCGTGGTTGATTTGTTCCTTACTAAACTCTATGCACTCGCTGCGTTCTTGGCGCTGTTTCTTGGGATGGCCTTTGGTTATCCCTACTGGAAAATAACCAAGCGTATTGAGGAAATGGAGAAGATGCTTCCGGATGCATTTTTCTATCTGGCAAGCTCCCTCAGGGCGGGTATATCCTTCTCTGAGGCACTTGAGGAGCTCACTACGGCCAAGTTTGGTGCATTAACAGAGGAGTTCAAGAAAACTGTTGCCGAGATAAAGAAGGGCCGTTCAACTGTCGAAGCCCTCAGAGCGTTTGCCATAAGGAACAGGAAGTCCACTGTTATCTACAGATCCATGATGATTATCATTGAGGCCATTGAAAGGGGTGCCCCTATGAGTGATATCCTTGTCTTCGTTGGAAACGACGTCAGAGAAATACTCAGAATCAAAAAGGAGCGTAAGGCCTCAACAGGGATGCAGGTGATGTTTTTCATAGTCACGAGTGGATTCATAGGCCCCCTAATCCTTGGCATAGTCTCTCAGGTCATGGGAGCTATGAGCACTGGAGAAATTACATTCCCAATAGACACTATAAAAACGATACTTCTTGGCTTTGTCATCCTACAGGCGATAGTCTCTGGCCTTGGAATTGGCGTTATAAGAGAAGGAAAGTTCTCAGCAGGCCTTAAATACAGCCTGCTGCTTGTGGTAATGGGCGTTGTAATATTCCAAGGAGCATCAAACTTCCAGATCGGAGGCCTCTGATTCTTTAACCTTTTGTATGTCCACTATCTCGACCTCAAAGACAAGGGTCTTGCCCGCGAGCGGGTGGTTGAAGTCGAGGGTAACGTTATCCGATCCAACCTTTGCTATCTTAGCTATTCCTGAATCGGTCATTACGTACATGCCCTCGATGGGCTCTATGCCAGCGCTTGAGAAGTCGGCTATGGGCACCTCAATGATTAGTTCCGGGTTTGGCATGCCGTAGCCTTTTTCGGGTGGTATGGTGATGGTCTTCTTCTCACCAATCCCCATTCCGATAAGTGCCTCGTCGAGACCGGGTATTATCTCACCAACACCAACGTTAACTCCGAGGGGCCCGTATTCCCTCTCCTCCACGTATATCTCGTTCTCCTTTGCGATATCCTCGTAACTCGTGTCAAAAATTTCTCCATCCTCAAATCTTCCGATGTAGTTGAACACCACAAAATCTCCAACTTCTACTTTCATTTCCTTCAACTCCAAAAGTGCTTCAGTAGGAGTGGACGCACGCCCTTATAACGATTTCTATTAACGAAGCGAGGTAATATATATAAAGAATAACAAGTTAATTCCAAGTTGGGGTATACGAAATGGGATGTCTTTCAGATAGACTCCGGGAGGAGTATAAGGACCTCCAGATCAAGGAGGTTTACGCCACAAAGCTTGGAGACACAGATGTTGAGATTCTTGAAGTCTCGAAAGATGAGCAGAAGTTTATAGCCATGTTTCAGAGCCGGCCGCTTAAGAAGGGCATTTTTCAGTGGTCCCTCATAATAACAAGCGCAAACAATACGAGAACCATCAAAGGTCTGGATCCAATGGACGGCATAAAACTTGCCCTTAAGTCGAGCATAGACGCCATGATAGCTGGGATGGAAGAGTGAACCTCCACCAACGTCTAAAAATTTAGATAAAGGGAGGAACTACTCTTCAGGCAGAATGTAGTAGACGTAGTGCGGTCTATTGGTTATTTCGTCAATGAAGACAACCGTTCCTGTCTTGGGAGGCTTGAGATAGTGGACTTCGCCCTTCTTTGTCGTTACCGCTGCGAAGGCGTCGCCGGTTCTGACGCGATTGCCCACGTTGGCTATGAGGGTCTTAGTGTAGCCCTCGACCGGGAGAAGGAGAAGCTCGTCGCCCTTCCTTAGGTATATTCTTGTCCTCCCGTCTGGGAGCACAAGGACGGCATCCACTTCCATCCTGCCCTCGAGCCTGTTCACGTAAAGGTAGAACCTGTCGTAGACTTCTTTGGCGAGGAGCTTGGCCTTCTCGACGTCGATGAACTCTGGAACGCTCTCGCCCTTCCTCAACCATACCTCAACGTTGTTCATTATGATGAGACAGTCCCTCGAAGCCTTGTTGTTTTCGATACACACCTCCTTGGGGGCTTCAACGTAAAGCTTTGGCATCCTTTCCATACATATCACCTGACCTTTACCTGGGGGTAAAAGTTTTTAAACCTGCCCTCCATACTACGCCCGATAAAAATGTCCACCAGGGTAAAATTCCTAGCCCTCTTTGGACTGCTATTTTCATTGATGACCTTCATGCTCAACTACAGCTCGGCCACTTCGGAGATTTCTCGAGGTAGTGAAGCTCAGTGGTCGGGTGTTTTGGGGGTTGTTCTTGCGTTTTTGGTGTTGATATTCGCGATTGAAGTCGTCCTGAGCTGGAAGGATCCATTCGCCGTTTTCAAGAGGAGTCCTGGAAAGTCCTTTATCTACTACATAGTCTGGGCACTGGCCGGGATGGGGACCTTGATTATCGGCAGATACATCAGGGAGATATCCAGGATCAGGATTCCAGTGAACAACACGACCACTGTCAATGGCTCGGCCGCCTCACCTGTCCCCATCTATTACAACAACACTACCACACTCACCCCTGCTAGGGAGTCCCTCCCCTCTCAGTACGTCCTCTACCTAGTGCTCATTGCAGGGATCGCTGTTTTTGTCTACACAACTGTGCTCATTTATAGAGATGCCCTCAAGAAGAGGAAGAGAAAAGAGATGAAGCTCAGGGCGGAGCTGTTCGATAAAAAGCTCGACGAAATTGGCCTTGAGATGTTCAGCGACCCGAGGGAGGCTGTTGTTGGTATATACAAGAACGCCGTTCTCTGGCTTGAGGTTCTGGGTATTCCCTACAGGGAGAGCTGGACTCACTGGGAGCACGCCGGGCGTGTTAAATACATGCACGACGCCTTCGTCGAGCTCACGAGGCTCTTCGAAAAGGCCAAGTACGCTCCGGAGAAGGTAACCTGGGACGATGCAAAACGAGCGCTTGATGTTTACAGGAAGATGAGGGGTGGGCTGAGTGAGGCTCAATAAATACCTCGTTCCGCTGGCTGCTATCCCAGTACTGATTGCAGTAACTGCCGGTTCGTATATGGTTAGGTGGCTCTCCGTGCTCTTCCTTAGTGTACTGCTCGCTTTCTTCCTCTTTGGCGTTGAGCTTCAGGTTGCAAGACCGGAGTTCAAGAGGGTTAAGAAGGTTGAGAGGAAAACGGACGTTGAGAGAACCGTTGCCCTGATAGAGAAGGCCAAGAGCGGGAAGGTGGCGCGGGCCCTCATAGAAGAGAAGATAATCGAGATATACGCCACCCTTTCAGAGGACTACAATCAGACATACCTCCACCTTAACTCTGACCCCAACGAGGCTCTCAGGGTTCTCCGCTCTGAGGGCGACTTTCTTGATAATCTTGAGAAGGCCCTAACGATTGTGGAGGCTGATCTAAATGAAGGTAGAAGAGGTAAGCCTGAAGGGTAATCTGGTCTTGGAAGAAGTCAAGAAGGCCATAGTAGGAAAAGACGAGGTGCTCAAGTTAATCCTGACAACGATACTCGCTGATGGCCACGTACTGCTCGAGGATCTTCCGGGTCTCGCAAAGACCCTGATGGCGAAGAGCTTCGCCAAGGCTTTGGGTCTTGATTTCAAGCGCGTTCAGTTCACTCCAGATCTACTTCCAAGTGACATTCTTGGCGTGAGCGTCTTCAACCAGAAAACGCTCGAGTTCGAGTTCAAGAAGGGGCCAGTATTCACCAACATCCTTCTCGCTGACGAGATAAACCGTGCCCCACCGAAGACCCAGAGTGCGCTCCTTGAGGCAATGCAGGAGAGACAGGTCACAGTGGAGGGTAAGACCTACGAGCTGTCCAAGCCCTTCATCGTCATAGCAACGCAGAACCCGATAGAGCAGGAGGGAACCTACCCGCTCCCAGAGGCCCAGCTCGACAGGTTCTTGGTCAGGCTCCGCGTTGGCTACCCTAGCAGGGGGGAGGAAATAGAGATACTCCGCAGGAGGATGGCTAGAAAGAAGGAGGAGGTAGATATAAATTCCATCCTTACTCCCGAGGAAGTCGTGGAGATGCAGAGGGTAGTCGAAGATGTCTACGTCAGCGACGCCATCCTTGAGTACATAACGAACATCGTCATCGCCACTAGGGAGGACAGAAAGGAGATAGAGGTTGGCGCCTCTCCGAGGGGAAGCCTTGCCCTCCTCAAGCTCTCCCGTGCCTATGCCGCACTCGAGGGTAGGGATTACGTGATTCCAGATGATGTTAAAACTATAGCTGTTCCTGCCCTGAGCCACAGGCTTATCCTCAAGCGCGAGCTCTGGTACACCAAGGTCAGCCAGGAGAGCATCATGGAGAAACTCCTTGAGCGCGTTCCCGTTCCCAAGTTCGAGTGAGGTGGAAGAGTGGTCGAGGCTGAGGAGATAATACTCCAGACCCCAATAGACGTCAAGGGCAGGGAAAAGCCTGCAGGACTAGCTGGGAGAATGATGCCCACAGAGAAGGCTGAGGAGATACTCATAGCTCTGTGGCTCATCGTTCTTTTGGCCTTTCTCTTGCTCCGCTGGGAGATGGTTTACCTTACTCTTCCAATCCTCTGGCTGCTCTTCATAGCCGTTTTCTTCTTCAAGCCCAGCCTGAACGTTGAGATAGAGCGTATTATTCCCCACGACCGTTTTCTGGAGGGTACCGAAGTCGAAATCCAGCTCAGGATAAAGTCCCGCGAGAGGATTCCGAGCCTTAAGCTTGTGGAGAACATACCAGAAGGGCTTGAGCTTGTAGAGGGTAGCAAGGAGTATGTGATTTCCCTAAAGAAGGGTGAGGAGAGAATCCTGAGATATAGAGTTAGGGTAAAGAGGGGTATCCACGAGTTCAACTGGGTCGGTCTCAGCTACCGTGATCCCTTCGGCTTTTTCAAGGTTGATAAGAAGATTGAACTCTACACTGAAATCGTTGGCGTCCCCATCATAGAGGACGTCCCCACCCCATACTCCACGAGGGGAACGAAGATAACTGTCGGTCCACTGCCATCGCCAAGAGTCGGCGAAGGCGTTGAGTTCCACGCTATAAGGGAGTACCAGCCCGGTGACCCGCTCAAGATAATCAACTGGAAGGCCACTGCAAGGACTGGAAGGATAATGGCCAACGAGTACGAGAGCGAAAGGAAAGTCGACGTCATCTTCATCGTTGACTCCTCCTACACGGGCGAGCTGGTCTTCGACTATCTCGTCCGTGCTGCTGCCTCGCTTATGCTCAATGCCCTCAACAACGGCACGAGCTTCGGTTTGCTCTTAGCTGAAGAAGTCCCCCTCTGGGTCCGGATAGACTACGGAAAGAGGCACTTCTTCAAGTGTGTTGATTTTCTCAGCACTGCAAAGCCGGACAAGAACAACCTGATTGCCTACCAGGTTGAGCACCTCATAAAGTCCCGCTTTCCGGCGAGGGCTCAGCTGCTATACTTCTCGCCCCTCCTGGCAGAAGAGAGCAGGGAGGCGCTTAAAATCATGGCAAGGTACGGCTACAACGTCGTTGTCATAAGTCCCAACCCATACACGGCCCTTGAGCCAAAGAGTAGGGAAGAGGAGCTCGCATTGAAGCTTCTCAGCCTTCAGAGAAAGGCCATGCTCAGAAAGATGGCAGCCTATGGAATAGTAATTGACTGGGACGTCAGGAAGCCTCTCAAGTCCGCGATAGCAGAGGTGATAAGCCTATGAAGATAAAGAGGCGGCTCTTTTCAATGATTCCATTGGTTTTTCTCTTTGCGCTGCTGGTGAGGATTGACGGTAGGATCCTCTTCCTGATCCCCCTCGGCCTCATGGGAATCCAGTGGTACTTCATTGGCTCTCTCTTCCTCGTGACCATTGGAGCATTCCTGATATACACGCGCACCGGCGGTCTCTACGGCCTCGCGATAATTGCCCTAACCCTTCTGGCCATCGAGATGGGCTACCTCGACAGGGAGAGGGCTCCAAAGGAGCACTACTTCGTCGTCTTAGCTGCGGTGGTGCTGGCTTTTCCAACTTATCTCCTCATGGAGAGCATCTCCCCTGCCCTTCCGAGGCTCGAGGTTACTGCCTTGGCCGCTTTCCTGCTCATAGCACTGTACGTCTTCGCGAAGGCCGTTGCTGAGAGCTAAACCTCTATGCTCCAGCTCCCCATCTTTTTGAGGATCTCGCGGGCTCTCTCAAGACCCGTTCTAACGCACTCCTCGAGCGGTGCTCCCTTCGAGTATCCCGCCAGGAAGCCACCCGCGAATGCATCTCCAGCCCCGGTCGGGTCCACTATCTCCTCGGGACTTATTGGGAGTGCCGGGAACTCTTTGAAGGTTCCATCGTAGATTAAAACTCCCCTCTCGCTCCTTGTGATGACCACCAGCTTCGCGCCCCAGTCGTGGAGAATCTTTGCGGCTTCCTCCGCGGTCTCGGCTTTCGTTATCGTTAACGCCTCCCTCTCGTTGGGGAAGATAACCTCAACGCGCGAGACTATCTCCTTCATAAGTTTGGTTTTCCTCTTGTAGTCCTCCATGTAGGTCGGGTTGAAGTCAATGCTTATCCTTTTCCCTTCGAGCCTTTTGATGGCTTTCAGTTGTTCCTCTGGGGGAATGGGGGCTATGTGGAAGAGTTTGGCTTTGAGATATTCTTCGGGAATGGGCGTCTCCCCCATGGCCTGGGCAACTCCCATGTCAACGGGTGCATCCACGCTTCCGTCCTCATGGTATATCATGTAGATATGTATCGTCCTTCCCGGGAGAACCTGAACGCCTCTAACGTCAAGGATCAATGAGAGCTTCTCCAGCCACTCCTTCGGGAAATCCTCCCCCACCTTGGTAACGAGGCCCACCTTAGCCCCTGCTAGAGCCGCAGAAGTCGCCACTGCCGCTGCAGCTCCTCCCGGAAGGAGTATCTCCTCCTTGCCCGGAAACCTGAGATGATCTATTGAGACATGACCGAGCACGACGAGGTCCATCCTCATCACCATTTTCTCTTTTTATTTTGGCCATCATTATGAACCGGTCTTTAAGCGATTTCCGGTTGAGTAATCGATTTCTACCCATTCGTTTAGATGCTCATCGAAAAGATTAAAAGAGCCTAATTCCAATGCTGAATCAAAGACAGTGGGGTGGTTGCCATGGAGGAAATCTTCCAGAACGAAACCATCAAGCAGATTCTCGCCAGGTACAGGCGCATCTGGGCCATTAGCCACGCCCGGAGCGTCCTTGGCTGGGACATGGAGGTTAACATGCCTAGAGAGGGCATACTCGAGCGCTCTGTTGCCCAGGGCGAGCTGAGCGTTCTCAGCCAGGAGTTCCTCCTCAAGCCTGAGTTCGTCGAGCTCGTCGAGAAGGCGAAGGGAATCGAAGACCTCAACGAGTACGAGCGCGGCGTCGTTCGCGTTCTCGACCGCTCAATCAGGATAAGCAAGTCCTTCCCACCCGAGTTCCTCAGGGAGATGAGCGAGGTAACGAGCCAGGCAACGAAAGCATGGGAAGAGGCTAAAAGAACCAACGACTACTCCAAGTTCGAGCCCTGGCTCGACAGAATCATAGACCTCGCCAAGAGGGCCGCTGACTATCTCGGCTACGAGGACGAGCCCTACGATGCTCTGCTCGACCTCTTTGAGGAGGGAACAACCACCAGAGACGTCGAAAGGATGTTCAAAAAGCTGGAGAAGGAGCTTAAGCCGCTTCTCGAAAAGATAATGGATGAGGGAAAGGTTCCGCAGAGCCACCCGCTCGAAAAGGAGAAGTACGAGAGGGAGCAGATGGAGCGCGTTAACCTCTGGATTTTGGAGAAGTTCGGCTTTCCGCTCGGCGTCCGCTCAAGGCTTGACGTCTCGGCCCATCCGTTCACCACGGAGTTTGGCATAAGGGACGTCAGGATAACGACCAGATACGAGGGCTACGACTTTAGGAGGACCATACTGAGCACCGTCCACGAGTTCGGTCATGCCCTCTACGAGCTCCAGCAGGATGAGCGCTTCATGTTCAGCCCAATCGCTGGAGGTGTCTCCCTTGGAATCCATGAGAGCCAGAGCAGGTTCTGGGAGAACGTAATCGGAAGGAGCAGGGAGTTCGCCGAGCTGATTCACCCCGTGCTCAAGGAAAACCTGCCGTTCATGGCCAACTACACGCCCGAGGATGTTTACCTCTACTTCAACATGGTCAGGCCGGACTTCATCAGGACAGAGTCCGACGTTGTAACCTACAACTTCCACATACTCCTTCGCTTCAAGGTTGAGAGGATGATGCTCAACGAGGGCGTCAAGGCGAAAGACCTCCCCGAGCTCTGGAACGAGGAGATGGAGAGGCTCCTCGGCATAAGGCCCAAGACCTACACCGAGGGAATACTCCAGGACATCCACTGGGCTCACGGGACTGTCGGCTACTTCCCGACCTACAGCATAGGAACGCTCCTTTCAGCGCAGATATACTACCACATGAAGAGGGACATTCCGGACTTCGAGGAGAAGGTTGCCAGAGCCGAGTTCGAGCCCATCAAGGCCTGGCTGAGGGAGAAGATACACCGCTGGGGCAGCATCTACCCACCGAAGGAGCTCTTAAAGAAAGCCATCGGCGAGGAGCTGAACCCGGAGTACTTCGTCCGCTGGGTGAAGGAGAGGTACCTCTGAGGTTTCTCCTTTCTTTTTCTGTTTGTGTTTGAGTTCTAAAGAAATTTTGGATTGACGTACTTCTCATGGGTTATGGATTCTCTTCTCCGATCCATCCCATTGGCTCGACTTCTATCGCCGCAACACCGTATTTCTTCTCCTTATCCTCGCTGTAGAACTTTCTGTAAACCTTCACACCTTCCTCGATGCTCTCTACCCCTGGTAAGACGTTCTCAAGACCCTCCTTCTCCAGCATCTCTCTGAAGGAGGAGTAAACTCTGATGTCCTTCACGACCACCATGAGCTTGTTCTCGAAGATTATCGTATCGCCCGGCTTTATCCCCTGCCTCTTCTCGTCGTAGAGCCTTCCCTCGACCTTCTTTCTGCCCTCGGCTATCGCCTTGAGGTACTCCTCCTGAAGACCCATTCTCCACGTTACCATACTCCCACCTCACACGAGGTACCTGACGATGCTCGGGCTTATCCTCAGGAGCTTCGCGAGGAGCTTTGGCCGTCTAAGTATGGCTTTGGTGGTCTTAACATGGTCATCGAAGTCAGCATGACTCTCTATTACCTCCCTTGCCTCCTCACTTCCGAGAACCTCAAAAATCTTTTCGATGTCGTCCTGACTCAGGCCCCTGAAGACTTTCCTGAAGCGAAGCCCGAAGGATATCTGTCTCTTTATGTTCTTGCACAGCTTTTCATATTCCTCGGGCCTGCCTTCGAGAAGGGCGCTTCTAAGGGCATGGGCGCAGATCATCCCAAAGACTATTCCTCCAGCAGTTGTGGGTTTTATCTGGAGTGCCGCGTCACCGATTAAAGCGATGTTGCCCCGGACCCATGGCTTTCTTGCTCCAAAGCCAACCGATCCCGCCTTGAACTCAACAACTGAGGTCGGCTTGAGCATCCGGATCTTGAGGAACTTGTAGAGTGCTTCAAGGCTTCCGAAGGTTCCGACTCTGGCCAGACTCTCGTTTACCGGCGCCACCCAGAAGAAGAACTCCTCGTTGATGTCCTTGTTCACCCATACCTCTACGAAGTCAGGCTTGAACTCACCAACGACCTCGACCTCGTAGCCGCTCAGGAACTCCGCCTTTGTCTGAGCTCTAATGGCTTTTGCCACGGTGCTGCTCACGCCGTCGGCGCCAACGTAGAAGCCAGCTTCGATCTCAAACCTCTCGCCGAACCTCTGAAGAACTGCCCTTCCGTTCTTGAAGCCTAAGAAAGTTGTGCTCATGTAATAGTCGGCTCCCCTCCTAACGGCTCTCTCGGCGAGGCTCTTCTCAAGGATTTTCCTGTCGACAAGGTAAGCCTGCGGTGATTTTCTCTCTATCTCGAAGCTCTGTATTCTGGAGTAGAAGACTGCCCCCCTAAGCTTGTTGATGATAGCCTCCTCCGGGAGACCGAGCCTCTCGAAGTTCTCTGCCCCTATTATCCCGGTGCAGGCCTTTCCCCCGAAGGAGCCCTTCTTCTCCACCATCGCTACTTTGAAGTCCCTAGCGAGCAGGTTAGCGAGATAATTGCCAACGGGTCCGCCACCGATTATAAGAACGTCGTACCTCATTCTCACCCCTCAAGCTGAGTGTGTTTTTAAACCTAAAAACCTAACCTTTTCGGTGGTCATCATGAAGGTGCTGATTACTGGTTTCGAGCCCTTTGGTGGGGAGGAAATAAATCCCTCGTGGGAGGCAGTCAGGAGGCTGCCGGACAAAATAGCTGGTGCCGAGCTGGTAAAGCGCCAACTCCCGGTCACCTTCAGAGGGGCCAGGGAAATTCTGCCGAGGCTCATAGTGGAGACGAAACCCGACGTGGTCATTTTGACTGGCCAGGCCGGCGGAAGGCCGAACATCACAGTAGAGCGAGTTGCAATAAACGTCATGGATTCGACGATGCCCGACAATGAGGGATACACACCGGAGGACGAGCCGATTTTCGAGGGGGCACCGGATGCATACTTCGCCACACTTCCGATAAAGGCCATCGTGAAGGCTTTGAGGGAGGCGAAGATACCCGCAGCCGTTTCAAACACCGCCGGAACCTACGTCTGCAACACGGCTATGTACACTGCCCTCCATACGATAGCCGTCGCAGGAATGGAAACCAAAGCCGGCTTCATCCACGTGCCTTTCATCCATGAGCAGGCCCTCGACAAGCCGAGGCCTTCAATGGCCTTAGAAACGGTAGTGAAGGCCTATGAGGTTATCATTAAAACCTCGCTGAAAGCCTGATAACCTTTTTAAGGCCCTTCTCCAACTTTTTACAAAACCCCTTAAGGGTGGTGCCTATTCTAATCCTCGGAATTGACATAATAAGTGAGCACCCAAAGAGGTTTGCCGTCGTGAGTTGGTTCAACGGCAGACTAGAGAGAAAGGGTGAGTTCACTCTATACCGCTTAATCCGCTTCATCCAGAGCAAGAGACCGGATATAGTTGCCATGGACAGCGTTACCGAGCTGGGTGACGACCTGAGAAAGTTCCTCCGGGCGCTACCCAGCGGGACGAAGCTCGTCCAGGTGACCGGGAGGCCCGGAGAACAGCGCTCCCTCTCAAGCCTCGCGAGGGAGCAGGGAATAAGAATAACCGACAAGTTCGATCCCTACGAAGAAGCCAAAGTCTGCGCTCTTCTGGCTTCGAAAGGAATAGGTTATGAGGTTTTAGCTTTCGAGGACGAGGTCATAATCAAGGTGACGCGAGGGAGGAGCCACGGTAAGGGTGGCTGGAGCCAGGATCGCTATAGAAAGCGTGTCCACAACCTGGTTAGAGACAAGGTTAGGGAGATAGAGGACAGGCTGAGGAGGGCCGATGTCCCCTTTGATCTAGAAGTTGAAGAGAAGGACTACGGCCTGGCAAAGGGTGAGTTCAAGGTCTATGCCAGCAGGGAAGAGCTGGCTGGCTTAATAAGACCCATGCGCGGCGGCGACGTCGAGGTTAGAATTTACCCTGTCGAGAGGGCCGAGCTGGGTTTTGCTCCTCTGAAGAGCGAGAGGGCCATAGAGGAGCGCAGGAGCATAATAGTCGGCATAGATCCGGGAATAACCGTTGGAATAGCGGCTATTGATTTAAGCGGAAACATAGTGGCGCTCCACAGCGAGAGGAACATGCCCGTCGGCGAGGTCTTCCGCTTCATAAGCGACGTCGGTCATCCGGTGATAGTGGCAACCGACGTTAATCCAGCCCCGGGTTTCGTCGAGAAGATAGCTCGATCCTTCAAGGCCCAGCTCTTCGTCCCGAGGGAGAGCCTCCGCGTGGAGGAGAAAAACGAGCTTTTGAGAAACCTTGGTGTAAGCGTTGAGGACGATCACCAGCGCGACGCCCTGGCTGCGGCATACAAGGCATATCTCCGCCTCAAACCCAAGCTGGAGCACGTTGAGGCCAAGCTCCGGGAGGCAGGGCTGACCAAAAAGGCGGATGAGGTCAAGGCCCTTGTGATTCAGGGCTACAACCTCGGCGAGGCTATGCAGCGCGTAACCCTCCGTGAGAGGCCGAAGAGGGAAGAGGAGAAGCCTGAGGAAAAGCCGAGCGTTGATCTCGAACCCTACCTGAAGAGAATTCGCGAGCTTGAAAAGAGGATTGAGTTCCTCGAGAGGGAAAACGCTGAGCTGAGGGAAATCATAAAGGAGCAGAGGAAGACGATAGGGCGGCTCGAGCGCAGGCTTGTTGACTATGACGAGGAGGTCAGAAGGAAGGTTCTCCGCGAGAGGGAGCTTGAGGCTAAGGTCAAGCGCATAGAGAGGCTTGAGAGGGAACTTAGAGAGGCCAAGGCGATAATTGAAAGGCTGAGCAGGGATTTGGCTCAAGTTAAGCGGATGAACGTCGTTGAGATACGGGGAAGTGCAGTTCCGCTCAAGGTCATGGAGGTTCTCAGCTGGCGCGAGCTCGAGAGGCTTGAGAGGGAGATAGGCATAAGGAGGGGTGACGTCCTCTTCGTGGTTAATCCCGCTGGAGCTGGAAAAGCCATAGCGGAGTCTCTGATCGAAAAGAAAATCCGTGCGCTGATAACCGAGAAGCCCCTGCCTCAACCCGTCGCTGAGATTCTCAGAGAAGCTCACGTACCATTTTTCACCTCTGAAGAGCTGGACGTCAAGAGGGTTGACGAGTTTGCCGTCGTGGAGAGGGAAACACTGGAGAAGGCCATCGAAGGACTCTTGGCGAAGTGGGGGGAGGAAGACCGCGAGAGGGAAACTGAAAAGTTCCTCCGCCTTATCGAGGAATACCGCATTGAGAGGGCCAAAGAGCTGATGAGAAAAGCTGAGGACGAGTCTAAATCCTACTGAGGATCTTCTTCAACGTCGCTAGGTACTCTGTTATTTCCTTTGCTCCTTTCTCCGTTATTTTAACTGCAGTTCTAGGTCTATCGGCGATTACCTTGTAGATATCAACGTAGCCGGCTTTTTCAAGGGCCTTTAAATGTGAGTCAAGGTTTCCGGGCGTTATCTCGAGGACTTCGAGCAGATCTCGGAACAAGGCCTTTTCTCTGGGCAGAAGAAAGAGCATGATGCCTAGCCTGATCGGATTTCCAAGGACGTGGTTCTTCGTCAGCTCCCGCAGGGGCTCCATTTTATCACCCTACTCGATGGCCTTGAAGGCGTTGTGGATGTAGATGAGTATTGTGACCGCGAAGCCTAAAGCCACGACGAAGCCGGCCAGAATCATGGCTCCGTTCTCCATGTTCCAGACGATGGGAATGTGTATTCCCGGAATGAGGAATGCGGGAATCATCTCCTTCTCGCCTTTCATGACGAGGGCGAACATCCCTGCAATCGATATGGTTATGAAACTCAAGAAACCGACGGCAAGCCTCGCTTCTGCGTTAACTGCTATTGACGTCTGGGGAATTGCTATCCAGCCTACAATTATCCCGAGAATCCACGAGAAGGCAATGGGCATTCCCTCCCTTTTTGAGGACTCCACCTCTCTGCCGGTTGCCTTTGCTATCTCGACGAACCTCTTCCACACCCTTCCTGTGAATGTTATCGCCACGATAAAAGCAATCGGCCAGTAGACAAGGTTGAACTGCCATGGTATATCAAGGAGTGCCAGGATGTCGTAGTAGAGGAGCATTATTGCCAACCATACCGCGAAGTTCAGGGCACCGTACATCTTTCCGGCGGCGATCAGCTTTCGCTCTACCTTCTCAAGCACACTCTTAAGCTCCCGAACCTCTTCCATATCCATCACCTCGATTAGAACTAGGTGGTGAAACTATTTATAACCGGTCGAAACTCTGAAATTCAGAAAAACAACTAAAAGTTCTCCACACAAATTTGGATGGTATTTAGTCCTGTTCTATCCTGAAGGTCAGCCCCTTCTCCCTAGCCTTTCTCTCTACCTGTAACCTGAACTGGCAGGCCTTGCATATCTCGCCCGTTGTCGGCTGGCCGCATATCTTGCAGCGGTTAAGCTCGCTCGTCCGTTTGGTATAGGTTTTTGCTATGAGAGGGAAGAGTTTGTCGTAGCTCCTGAGAATCTGGTACTTTGTTCCTGGATGCTTCTCTTCCATCTCGTTGATCCAGTCCCTTATCTCGGCGCGGAAGGCTTCGACAGCGTAGGGGCACTCGCTCAAATCGACTTCAATCTCGTTCAGCACTGCGTAGAGTATTATCTCCTTCTCGGGAATCTCGCGGAGGGGCTTTATTCTTGGAACAAGCTCAGGATGGATCTCTTCGTAGTAAGGCCCGGTTCTGCCCAAGCGGGCAATGTCTCCCCTCAGTATGTTCATTATGAACATCTGAACCTCATCGTCGAGGTTGTGGCCGACGGCTAACTTATCAGCCTCCACATCTTTGGCCGCGTAGTTGAGAAGCCACCTCCTCCAAACTCCGCAGTAGGAGCAGGCCCCGACTCTTTCACCCTTCTCAAAGCTTCCCATTATCTCAACTGTTTCGTCGAGGGTGAATCCTATGTATTCCTTGAACGAATAGATACGATGCTCTATACCAAGCTTCTCCGCGTTTCTCCTGGCTATCTCCACGCTCGGTGGACGGTAGCCGGCTATTCCTTCGTCTATCGTCACTGCCACCAGCTCGAAGGGGAACTTTTTTTGGAGCTTAGCAAGGAGATGGAGAAGAACAACGCTGTCCTTTCCGCCGCTCACGCCAACGGCTATCCTCTCACCCTTCTCTACGAGTCTGTACTTCTTAACGGTCTCCTTGAACTTCTTCTCTACCATCTCGTTGAAGTGCTTCTTGCAGTAGTACCTTCCCGTGTAGCGTGCATGGTAGACGGCTGGTCTCCCGCATTTAGAGCATCTCATGTTATCCCCAAGTGGATAATCTCGTGAGCTTAAAAAAATTCACATTGGGAGTTACTCTATCAAAATATTTAATATCGTTTAAATCAAAAAAGTATTGGTGGGGGCGGTGTTGAGCACTGGTATAGAGAAGCTTGATAGACTCATAGGTGGTGGGCTTTTAGAAGACTCCGTTTTGTTGATTGTTTATGATACATATTCTGTCGGATGGACCCTTGGTGCTAAGATTCTAAAAAATAGGATGGACATGGGTGATTTTGGGGTAATAATAAATACTGTCCTCCCTCTTTCTGCTCTCAATATGCAGCTAAACTTTGCTGGTATCGATATATATCATGAGGGAGAACGTGGAAATTTGGGTGTTATTGACATCTTTGCGTCATATGACCAGTTAAAATACCCTCATCGTTACGTGCGTACTTTACCAAATTTGGATGTATCTACCTTCGTTCCAAAGTATGTTGCGACTTACAGGCAGTTGCTCAAGGAAGATGTAAAGGACAGGAGGCCGGTGGGTTTAGTGGTAACATCCGACGGATTTGGATTTCTAATGGGGGAACGTACTTCAATCCGCATAAATCAGAAAATTTTTGCATTAAAAGAAACCGCGAGAATAACTGAAAACAGGAAGAGACCAATAAATATCTGGTTGCTAAACAAAGATCGTGTGTCAAAACGATACATGTCTTGGCTGGCATTGTACAGTCAGTATATTGTCGAGTTTCGTTCTGGTGACCTGAAATACGAAGAGATGATCATAAGAAAATCTCCACTACCTGACTTTGAGCCGGGAGCTTATAAATTCCGGATAAAAGGAGGTAAAATAAGGATATCTTAGCCCATAATACCCCTTAAGGCCGGCCACAGGTTCAGCGCTAGGAGGAACAATCCGACTCCTATCGTGAAGTACCTTACGGGCTTGGCCACATTTTCCGGCAGATACGTCTTGACTACATCATCGAGCATCCTGCCGCCGTCCAATGGAACGAGTGGGAAAAGGTTCATGAGGCCGATTCCAAGGTTGAGCACGTATATCCAGTAGAACGTGAAGAACAGCGGAAAGATTATGTCCTCGTGTCCTACCTTTGAGACGTAGTGTGGTGCTGGATAAATACCAATATAACCTCTTTCCGGGTTATCCGGATGCGCCCCGAGCTTCAGCTGGAGGTTTATTTCATTCCCGTCCCTCAATACGGTGATTGTCAGCACTTGGCCTGGCTTAGTCGTGTTCATGAAATTAATGAACTGCTCCATGTCCTTGATCTGCTGACCGTCCATTGCGATTATTACATCCCCCTGCTGGAGAACGCCGTAAGCGGGACCGTCTTCAAGGACTCCAGAGACGAGTATTCCTGCCGGCTGGAGAACTGGGGTTATTGCGAAGTTGATTATGAGAACCGCTATCAGAGCCGTCACTATGTTGGCGAGCGAGCCTGCGCCGTAAACCCTCAGCCTCGTTCTCAGTGGGGCTTCCTCAAGGGCCTCCTCGTCGGGCTCCACGAAGGCACCGGGGATTACGGCGAGAAGAACCAAGCCGACTGACTTTAGGGGCAGATTTTCAGCCCTTGCGACTACTCCATGACTCAGCTCGTGGACGACCATGACAACTACAAGGGCTATCAGGCCGTATGAGAGGGGAATCGTAATGCCTGGTATCACAAGCTGGACTCCAGCCTGCTCGCCTCCGGTCTGTATCGTATTCATCGCGGTCTTTAGGAGGGCGTAGAAGACATAGGCCATGCCAAGGAAGCCGAGGGCTATTCCTATATCTCCATAAACCCTCCAGAAGCGCTTCCATCTATGGGCGAGATTGTCTATGAAGCCTAACAGTTTCTTTGTTCGCCACATGGCTATGAAAAGGTCAACAGCCAAGCCCTCTTCATTCTCTTCATCGTATTTTCTCCCGAAGAGGGCGTAGAGCACGGCCCAAAATGCTAGGATGCCAATGATTATCATGATGAGCGTGCTGTTCATTTGAGTCACCTAATAAAGCGTTTTCGAGCTGAGTTTAAAAAGTAATCGCACTCACAGTCTGTTCAGGAACTTCAGGATGTATATCTTTGTTCTCACATCGAAAATAGAGCCGAGAACATCTTGGAGATTGCCCGTCATCGTGGGGTTAAGCTTGAAGGCCCTGAGTACATCCTTTCCACCCGTTCTGTCACCGCTGAACAGCTTTAGAATGCCTATCTGGAGAAGGTGGTAGCTCAAAACTTGAGGGTCATGCCTTATGTCCCCATGCGCCTCTATCATTCTGTACCTGCCGGCCAGATATTTGGCAAAGGAGAACTGGCCAGTGTGTATAGAGTAGTTCACGAGAGGCTTGTCGATAGCCTCGAAGAGACATATTCTCGATATCCTGAGCCACATATCCCAGTCCTCGCACGTTGGGAAGCTCATTCTGAATAGGCCCGCCCGTTTGAAGCACTCCCTCCTCACCATAATCGTTGACGTTCCCGTTATGTTATCCTTCAGCAGGTGGCGGTAAACGTTGCCCCTAGCCTTTGGCTTTTTAGTTCCAAGGATTTTGTTTCTCTCGAGATAGTAGTAGTTGAATGCCGTGTATATGAGGCCGTATGTGGAGGGTAAGCTCTTAAAAAGCTCCATCTGGAGCCCGAGCTTTTCCGGAAGCCACTGGTCGTCGTCATCCAGAAAGGCTATGTACTCTCCCCGCGCTTTCTTAACGCCGAGGTTCCTCGCGTCGGCTATCCCCTTTCCTCTCTGCGGAATGTAGCGAAGCCTTCCATCCCCGTACGAGCGCACGAGTTCCCTCGTTGAATTGCTTTGCGCACCGTCTATTACGAGAACCTCGAAGTCGTCGAATCCCTGGCTTAGAACGCTTTCGATGGCCCGCGTTAAGAGCTTGTTTCGGTTATATGTGGGGATAACGATGGAAACAGCTGGCCTCACTTGGCCACCCCCTTGCCTGCGAAAAGGCTTAGGTGTTTGACTATGAGCTTTTTGGCGATGTTCCTGAACTCTTCTTCGTTCTCCGCGTTTATTTCTTCAAAGCACCAGTCCTCAACGTTGAAGACAGCCGTGCCATCCCTGTGGTAGAGCTTCAGCCTGTACTTCTCAAGCTCTTGGACGAGCTCCTTTTTATCCTCCGCCAGGTTTGGATACGGATAGTGGGTGCCAAAGCTCTCCGCTATGGCGTACTCTGATGTAAGACTAAACTCCTTGCCTTGAATAGTGCTTAAAATTAGGGGCTTTATCCTTGCAAGGCTGATGTATCCGTTTTCCTTCTCGGGGGGTTCTTCATTGGGCAATCTGATGAGAAGAGGAACTCTTAAAAGCTCGTCATGGAGAAAAACGCCGTGCCCGAGCTTTCCCCCATATTCCCCGAGCAGCTGGCCGTGGTCGCTGGTCACTATGGTTATGGAGTTCTCGAGTACCCCCTTCTCCTGAAGGATGTTGAGCATCTCCACGAGTCTCTTTTCAAGGTATTTAACCTGTTCTGGATACCCTTTCCTCCACTTCTCCACCAGCTCGGGCTCTTCCCCGAGGAGTCTGTTGACCACCGGAGCGTCCGTGAATCCTTCAAAAAGGGAATATGGCTCATGGACTTCCATCAGGTTGATGAAGATGTAGGATGGAGCCTTAAAGTTGAGTTCCTTGAGGAGCTCGTTCGTAACTTTTGCACCCTTATCCTTTGGCCACCCTTCTCCGTACCTGCTTATGATTCTCCAGAGGACTTTGAAGGGCAGGACGAACTCCTTCTCTTTCATCAAGGCTTTGACAAGCTCCAGCCCATTTTTGGGCTGATACTTTTTGAGCACCCTGTTAAGCTCCTCTCTGTCCCGATCCTCGATGAGGGGCTTTAGCGTGTCGTGGAATTCGGAAAAGCCCTTTATCCCAAAGTCTGGCCCGATAAAGAAGTTTGCAGTGAAGAGGTATGTCGTATATCCGAGGGAAGCTAAAACCTCGTGCAGGTACGTCCCATCCTCCCTGAACCTCACGTCGGGCACTTTCCTCTTCTTGCCCTCGTGCACCCCGTGATATATAGGGTACAGACCGGTAAACATCGATGCATGACTCGGGATGGTCCATGGTGAGGGAGCTATTGCGTTCTCGTATCCTGTGAACCCGAACTCTCTCACCAGTTTATCCTCTATTCCCTTGGAGTAATCCTTTCTGAGGGTATCGAGGACTATTATGATCACATAGGGTTTATCCACGGAGGCCACTCTCCTTAACGGGAACATCTCGCGTGGCTGTCTTTATCCTCTTCAGCTTCTCGAGATTGCTCCTAAATGAAAGGTCGCGTCTTATCATTTCCCTGAGGTCTCCGTTCTCAATTCTTCTCTCCCCCGCTTTAAACGCTTTTAGGTATCCAGCTATGAGACCATAGGCTTTTACTGGATTCTCCAGCATGAGAAAAGCTGCCCTTGCAAGTATATAGGTAAACGCGGCGCCGAGCTTGTAGTTTGACCATCCGAGCATCTCGTAACCTCTCAAAAAGCCGAATCTGCCCTCTGTCTCCCTGAGCTGAACTGCGATTGCATCCACTACCTGTCTCGTCTCCCATCCAAGGAACCTCGCGAGGTAATGGGATATCGTGTCCGGACTCGGGCCCCTTCTGTATCCCCCGACCTCTCTAAAGCACTCCCTTCTGAAAAGTCTCGGGCTTCCTTTTGGTCTCTTGGGATCGGTGCCCTCCCATACCAAGCGGCCGTTCCTAATGTAGTACCCTCCCCCGCTCACTATTCCGAGTCTGTTGTTTTTGTGGAACGCGTCAATCAGCTTTTCAAAAAACCTTCTCTCGAGGATGAAGTCCGCGTCGAGAACTCCGATGTAGCCAAAGACTGTTCCTCGCTCTATGGCCATTTTGAGTGCATGCCTGAATCCCTTTCTAACGACAATGGAATACCTGTATCTAAGGTCATAGCCGGTGACTTTATCCCTGAGTTGGAGGACTTCAATCCAATCGAACTCTCTTGAGAGCTCTTCCGCTATCTCTCCCGTCCTGTCTGTGCTGTTGTCATTCACAATAAGCCACAGCTTTGGTTTAACGCTTTGGTTGATGACGCTCCTGGCTAACAGAGGCAGATTTTTTTCCTCGTTTTTTGCTGGAGTTACGATGATGTAGCCATTTGTTCGGGAACTTCTCGGTTTTCTCACTTCTTCCCCTCCGCCTTCTCAACGACCAGCTTAAACAAATCTTGGGGCTTCTCTATAAGCTCCCCAGTGTTGCTGCTGAAAAAGCCGTGGTCGGAGTGATCCCCACCGCGCGGGTCGCCGGGAATAGGCTCCATTCCATGGTCGGAAATTATGTAAAGCACATCACCTTCGTCCAGCTTCTCTGAGACTTCTTTGACAAGCTTGTTCACATCAAAGTAGAGGTTCATCAGCTTTAGCTTTTTCCTGATGTAGAAGTGGGAAATCTCGTCGAGGAAGGGTGTGTACCAGAAGATGAGCTCGTAGTCCCCATCAAGCGCCTCAAAGAGGGCTTTTCTATCCTGCTCGTAAGTCCTCATTGCGTATTCCACGAGGGGTTTGAGGTTACCCTTAACGGCCTCTGTCATGGCAGCCTTTACTTCTGGATTCGAGACGTTACTCCCGTAGGAGGGGACACCGTTCGTCCAGGTCTTGTCGAAGTAGTCAAAGATAGTTTTGTGCTTATTCGTCCTGAGAAGGTAATCATAAGTTGCTAAAAATGGATCTCCAGTCACTCTTTTTATTATTGCCTCCCCTATTTTTTTCCTTATTCCTAGGGGCAATATCCTTGAACCCAGCCTTACGTACCATGGGACTTTTACTTTGCTGGACTTACCTTTGTGGGCAATGAATCTATGTCTTTTTATGAATGGTTCTTCTATCTCGGAGATTTTTCTTCCGGTTAGCATCGCAGCCCATATCGGCGGGGTAACAATGACCTCAAAATCTGAGAGGTCTGTTTTGGTGTAGGCTTTCTGTTTTATATATCTGAGGTTCCATTCTTCGACAAGATTATATTCTAGGCCATCAATTCCCAATATGACTATTCTCCTTTTCATTTTATTTCCCTATCTCTCTTCTTGATGCTGTGATAATAAAGTTTTTGTACAATTGGCGTGTTTAGGATATAGGGATGATTATGGTTGATCTTAGCGATGTAGGTGTAATTATAAAAACATTTAATAGGCCTGATAAATTGGAATTAGTATTGAGTTCCTTAATTGGGAAAGGATTTGGAGAAGTCATAGTTGCGGATGATGGTGAGCGAGATCGATCAAAATATTTAGTGTACAAAAAATTTGAAGATAACCTTCCTTTAAAAGTTCTTGAGCTTCCCTACGATTCTGGTTTAGCTTATGGAAGAAATGAGGCTGTGAAGGCTTCTAAATCTAAATATCTTTTGATAATTGACGATGATATGACGGTTAATAATGTGGGAATTTTAAAAAAAGTCCTTGAAAGGGAAGATCATTTAGGCGGTGTTGCTGGGTGTTTAATAGAGAGGGGAAAATACAGGTGTTTTGCATGCGATTTAAAGATTGAAAATGAATATTTAATAAAGTATGATCCTCCTCTTGAACCGAAGTTCTCAGGCAATATTGGGTATTTTGAGTTTGATTTAGTGCCCAATGCTATTCTATTGAGGAGAGAAGTCTTGAAAGACTATTCGTGGGATCCCAGTTACAAAATTGGATTTGAGCATCTTGATTTTTATTTATCTCACAAAAAACTCGGAAAGTGGAAATTTGCTATCGTTCCGTCAGTTTTCTTTTTCCATTTTCCAGGAGGAGACAAGAAATATCTGAACTCATATAGGTTTAATAAAAAAAGAATATCGCGGTCCCGGCAATACTTCTTAAAAAAATGGAATCTCAAAGGCGTCGTGTCACTGAACTATGGTCTTGGAAGTTCGTCTCTGAAGCGTTTATTTTTAATTGAATTAAAAAAGAAACTGCCTCTAGCGTTAAGTAGCAAACTAGGATAATTCAGCTATATCAACCAGGAAACACCTGAAGGGGAAAGAAAAGGCTCAGAAGCTCCGGGCAAGGTTACGCGCAAAACTTATGGGAAGACCTATATCGGCATTCTAAAAAAGCTCATCAAATGGCGTGAGAAGCTTACCAAACAGCAAATTGATGCAATTTTGGGGTTGTCTTGTGGTTTGGCATGGACTTCTACACGGAGGAGCCGGAGCCGGACTACGAGACCCTCCTGAACTGGCGTCAACCGTTTTAGGCGAACCGCTCCAATATCTTTCTCAGCCTTCCAAGGCTGATCCCAAACTTCTTCTCTACCGCGAAGAGGAGCTCAATGTCCTCCTTCTCGACGCTCCTGAGGACTAGTATCAGCGCGAAATAAACAACAAAAAATGCCACCAGAACACCCAACGCGGCCCATATGCTGGAGACGGATACGTTGGCGAGTTTGAGAATGACGATCATACCGAGCCCAACAAAGAGTTGCTTGAGGTAGCTCCCGCTGAGGGGGTGTATCCCTGTCTTTTTGTAGAGCCATGAGGTGCGGAAGATGTTCGCGATGATGTATGAGACGGCGGTTGCCGTTGCCGCGCCCTCTATTCCGTAGATTGGTATAAGGAGGACGTTAAGAACCACGTTGGCGACTGATGCGAAGAAGTTGCCGATGAGGTTGGCGTTTGTCTCCCCGATCACAGTAAGGCTCATTCCGTTCAGGCCCAACAGAGTGTGGAACACAAAACCTGCTGCCAGAATTCTCAGTGCTGTGCTTGCCTCGACGTATTTGGGACCGAAAAATAGCCCTATTGTTACCTCTGGAAAGGCAAAGATAAAAACAAAGACTGGAAACGTCAGAAGAAAGACCCACCTCGTTGTGGTTCGATAGAGCTTTTTCAGGCCCTCAATATTGCCTGTGGTGAAGAAGGTCGTGGTTATTGGTATGTAAAGAAAGCCCATCGAGTTGAGGAACAGGGGGATAAGCCTGGCTATAGGTGCCGCACCGTTGTAGAGGCCGACGACATCGGGGTTAAAGTAGTAACCCAGCATGATTGAGTCGGTCCATCCCATGACGTAGTCGAGTATCCCTGTCAGCAGTAGCGGGAGAGAAAATATGAACAGCTCTTTTCCAAGTTCCCGGTCAAAGGTAAACCTCTTTGGTAAAAATCCTAGGCGGATCATCTCAAACGCTAGTGCTCCCGTTGTTAGGAACTGGGCAAACACATAAGCAATGAAAACAAAGGTAAAGCCAAGCCCTGCAAAAAGTCCCGCGACGAGGATGGTGAGAAAGAGCAGGGGTGAGAGGATGTTCCTGTAATAAAGGTTCTCTCTCACCCTGCCAAAACCTCTAGAAATGGCGACGAGAATCATCAGGAGGACCATGGATGGAAGGGCCGGTGAGGCCAGTCTGAGGGTTCTAGGGAGATAAATATCATTGAGCATTAAGCCGAGGTGAGGTGCTAGGATTGCTGTAATGGTGGTCATAATCAGGGATGTTACTGAGGTCATCAGAAGGGCCGTTGATATAAGAGCGCTGATTTTCTCGGGTGCCTCCATCCTGTACCGCGAGAGTTCCCTTGGAATGCCGCTTTGAAAGCCCATTATGGCAACAGTCATGGCTATGCTCAGGATCGTTATGGTTAACGTGAAGGAACCATACTGGTACCTGTCAAAATAGCGCGCTATTATCACCCTGCTTAGAAACGTCAGCAGCATCGTCGCTACGGTCCCCGTGAACACTATCCCTGTGCCCCTGGCTATTCTCTGCAGTGCCCGGTTGACTTCGTCCAAATTCCTCACCTGTTGAGAAGGGTGAAGATGCCTATCAGCAGGATTATGATGTTTATCGCCCTTTTAAGCTTCTCCCTTTCTGTCATCGTGTTCACGTGAGTTCCAAAATAAACGCCGGGCAGCGTACCGAGGATCAGCGCAGCTGCAAGGTGGTAATCCACGCTTCCCAGGAGGGCATAGTTGAGGAAGCTGAAGGTCGAGAGGGCTAGCCCATAGACTATCGTAACGCCGACAACATCCCTGGGCTCGAGCCTCGCCACGTTCATCAGCGTGAAGCTCACTATGACGCCAGCTCCGACGGAGGTGAACTGCACGGTAAGTCCAACGATGAAGCCGAGGAGATAAACGTAAGCCCACCTCGGCTTTATCGGAACGTGAAGCTCGCCCTTGAGAAGGCTCAGAACCGCGCTGATGACCAGAATAAGGCCGAGGAGAAGTGTTAGGTAGCTGTTGAGGACCTCCTTGTTTATCTCCCTGAGTATCAGTCCACCAAGGGCTATCGCGGGCAGACTTCCTGCGAAAAGCCTCAGTGATACGTCATACCTTATCCTGCCCCTCCTGTGGTGGAAGAACACTCCAAAAACCCTCGTTACAGTGGCGTAGAGCAAGTCGGTTCCGACCGCTATAAGCGGCTCCACGCCGAGGAAGATAAGGGAGGGGGTCATTAGGGCTCCCCCACCTACGCCGGTTAACCCGACGAGGAAGCCCACGAGGAGGCCCAGACCGACGAAGATTATCAGCTCCTCCATGCCCCTCCCCCGTGGGTGTCACGGCAGGTACCCAAGCTCCCTGGCCTTCTGAATAACGAGTTCAACTTCTTCCTCAGGCGTCATCTTCGAGCTGTCCACCTTTACCTCCGGGTTCTCGGGTTCTTCGTAAACGCCATCGTAGCCGGTGAGACCCTTTATTTCGCCGCGCAGGGCTTTTGCATAGAGCCCCTTCGGGTCGCGCTGTATTCTGACCTCCAGCGGGGCGTGGACGTAGACCTCTATGAAGTTTCCTGTCTCCTTCCTTGCGTGCTCTCTAACTGCTCTATACGGAGAGATCAGTGAGACTATCGCTATAACGCCGTTTCTTGAGAGGAGCTTGGCCATATGGATGACGATTCTGTTGTGCATCTCCCTCGCTTCCTTAGAAAAGCCGAGCTCCGGATAGAGCGTCTTCCTTATCGTATCGCCGTCGAGTATTTCCACGCGGTAGCCCATTTCTCTGAGTTTCTTGGCAAGTTTGACAGCTAGAGTAGTCTTTCCGGCACCGCTTGGCCCCGTGAGCCAGATTGTAAAGCCCTTCTCTAGGTTCCTTAACTCAGACATTTCAACTCCCCCGATTTCAGTGGTCAAAATTTGGGAACTCAGAGGATGCTCCTCCCATGCATCCCCACCAGCGGCTCCTCTATTCCAAAGAGCCTGAGCACAGTCGGCGCGAAGTCGTAGATGGTCAGTTGGGTGTGCTTTGACTCGTCCATGCCTGGCAGGTACATGGAAAACACTCCAAGCTCCGAGTGGTTCGCATCATCTGGACCAGTGTCGTTCTCAGGTAAATAGTTGCTCGGATGGCCGAGGGTTCCTGCTGCTCTCCAGTTGAGGTTGTCGAAGTAGACCATAATGTCAGGCTTGCTTCCCTTTGCGACGGGGTAGATGTCCTCAGGGTAGAAGACCTTCGTGTCCCACTTCTCGCCATTCGGGCCGCGTATGGACTTTATCATCTCCGCAACCTCATCGCGGACGCTTTCGAACTTTGATAGGGGTATTCTGCCCTCCTTCTCCCTTCCGAGGACGTTGAGGAAGACACGCGAGTAGTAGCCGCCCCATCCCCAGGCCGTGCTCTCCTTCCAGTCCACGTCCAGCTGCTCGAAGCGGATTACCTTACCGCTGTGGATAACCTCCGGGTTCCTGACCTTCAGCAGGCCCTCTTCGATGAGCCACTGGTTGACGGCGAAGTTGCCGTGCATGCCTTTTATGCCGTGGTCGGAAACTATGAAGACGGCCGTCTCGTCGAGGTCTATGAGCTTGAGCGTCTCGCCTATCTCTTTATCCAGTAGCTTGTAGTAGTCCGGAATGACGTTCTCGTATTTGTTTCCCTTCCCCGGGTAGAGGTGGTGTTTCTCGTCGAAGTAACGCCAGAAGGCGTGATGAAGCCTGTCGAGGCCTATCTCGACGAAGTGGAAGTAGTCCCACTCCTTCTCTTGGAGGAGGTACCTTATCACCTCGAAGCGCTTCTCCGTCATCTCCCAGATGCCTTCCTTGACCTCGTCCTTGGCCTCTTTCCTGAAGGGGACGTCGAAGATGTACTCGCCGACGAGCCTCTCTATCTCACCCTTTAGCTCCTTCGGGTATGTGTAATCAACGCTCGCATCTGGTGTTATGAAGCAGCTAACTAGATGGCCCTTTATCGGCTTTGGCGGATATGTTGGGGGAACACCAACTATTATCGACCTCTTTCCGCGCTCGCCGAGGTAGTCCCACACGGTCGGCTCCTTAACTTTCTTGCTGTGGGCTATCCAGTAGTCGGTGTAGCTGTAGCCCGTCCTGTGCCTGAAGCCGTAGAGACCGAGCTCGCCGGCAGTTTTGCC
This sequence comes from Thermococcus sp. GR6, assembly GCF_012027415.1. Taxonomy (NCBI): domain Archaea; kingdom Methanobacteriati; phylum Methanobacteriota; class Thermococci; order Thermococcales; family Thermococcaceae; genus Thermococcus; species Thermococcus sp. GR6. The sequence goes on along the minus strand of NZ_SNUM01000002.1, from coordinate 231,254 downwards.
CGTGACCATGACCATCCACATGGGGATCGTGATTGCTGGGATGCCCGTCTTCATGGGGCCGTAAATTGAGCGCTCAAGGAGCCTCCTGACGTTGGGCATGTCGTCAAGAAAGCGCCCGAAGAGGAGCTCCGGCGGGGCCGAGTCAAGGCCTATCACAAAGACCTTCTTGGTCTCCGCCATACTCTCCCCAACCTTCTTCTCAAACTCCATACTTCTCACCTCAGGTATTCCTCAACGATTTTGAGCGCGTCTTCGATTTTATCCCTCTCACATACGCAACCGAGGACTTCCCTCTTGCCGCCAGTGTTTGTTCCGAGGGCGCGGAGCCTCTCGATGACTTCTGCCATGTCTATCCTTTCGGCTTCCTCCTTTGAGACCCTGAAGTAGAGCTGAACCTTCCCATGGAAGTTCTTATTGACAACGACGGCACCTCTAAAGCCCATTTCCCAGACTAGCCTCCGTGCAACCTTGGAGATTATGTTGAACGGACTCTCGAACTCGACTATCGCGAAGCCGTTCCTCTCAGCCACGCTTGAGAGGGCTTCCTCTATTGTGCGTCTTATCTCATCCGCTCGCTTCACCCACGGCTCATATTCAAGGAGCTCTTTAGTTTCTTGACTGAGCAGAACTGCAACCGCTTCTTCAACGGCTTCTCTGTCCACGGCTATGTAGTTCGAGTCCATCAGCTCGACGAGCCTTAAAGCTTCCTCCCGTGATAGGCCTTCCCTATCGAGGAGCTCATTAACGCAAGGAATCTCAAAAGCCCTCTCCCCGATGTCGCCGACTGCGCCAAGGGCGCTCCAGGCGTTCCAGAGGCCGAAGTACTCGGAAACCACCAGCGAGGCCGATGGATAATATTCATCGTCGAGTGAGGGGTTAATCTGCTTGACCTTCGGGTTCCTTATCCTCGGCTGTGTGTGATGGTCTATGAAGAGTGTTTCGACGTTTACCTTCTCCACCTCACCCGGAACGTTGAAGTCCATCACGTAGAGCTTTTCAGCCTGTTCTATTGCCTTCCAGATCCTCTCATCGAAGCGGAACTCGCCTATTGGTGCTGTCATATTTGTGAAGTCTTCTAAACAGAGTGCTCTGACGAGTAAAGCCGCTGAAGTTATTCCGTCCGTGTCCCAGTGGTGGACTATTAGATGCACCTAACTCACCCCGCAAAAATAAAAGGAGCTCACTCCACGAAGGGCTTCTCAAAGCTCCTTATGACCTCGTAAACCTCGGGCCTCATCATGTATTCTGGCGGCTGCTCGCCGGCCATTATCATCTTCCTGAGCTTGGTGCCGCTGATTCTGACGTGGAACTCCTCCGGGTGCGGGCATATCTTGGCGTTAACCATTCCGCCGCACTTCCTGCAGTAGAAGGCTTCCCTGATGAACATCGGCGTTATGCCGAGGTCGGGGAAGTTATCGAACATGTCCCAGGCCTCGTAGGGCCCGTAGTAGTCGCCGACACCTGCATGATCGCGCCCTACGATGAAGTGCGTTGCACCAAAGTTCTTTCTCATTATTGCGTGGTGTATGGCCTCTCTTGGGCCTGCGTAGCGCATCTCATAGCGCACTGTCGCCAGAGTTGCGGCGTTCTTCGGGTAGTAATGCTCAAACAGAACCTCGTAGGCCTTTATTATGACCTCGTCCTTGTAATCCCCTTTCTTCTTCTTTCCAAGGACGGGATTTATGAAGAGACCGTCGACGAATGTGAGTGCTGCCTTCTGGACGTACTCATGGCCAAGGTGCGGCACGTTCCTCGTCTGGAACGCAACGATGGTCTTCCAGCCGCGCTCCTTGAAGAGGACCCTCGTCTCGACGGGTCTGAGGGTGTACTTGGCGAAGGGGTTTGGAACTTCATTGAGGAGCTCTATCTCACCGCCGACGAGGTATTTACCCAGGGAATAAACCTTGGCAACGCCCGGATGATTTGGATCAGTGGTCTTGAAGACTTTTTGGGCGAACTCTTTCTTATCATAGGTATATATCTCCTCAACGTGCATCCTTGCAATGGGTATGTCTTCGTAGTAGAGCAGAACCGCGTCTCCCTCATCAAAGGTCTTTTCCACAATGTCGATCACTATCGGGATAGTCCAAGGGGTATCATCGCTCAGACGCATGTGGTCGAGTACACTTTGGAAATCATCACTCGTGAGAAAGCCTTTCAGGGGAGAATAGACACCATGGGCGATGTTCTCGAGGTCTATCGCCCTTCCGTGGTCGATCTTAACGGAGGGATACTCCTTCTGCTCGCTCAGAATTCTCTCGCGGGTTCTCTCCGCGACGAGCCTTCTGACTAACTTGCTTCCATGGGGCTTCGAGACCATGCTACCACCTCAAAAATTTAGGGAATCAGTCGAGGTAGCCCAGAGCCCTGAGCCTCTCTTTGACCTTCTCCTCTTCCTCCTCTGTGAAGACTTCTTCCTTCTCCTCCTCTTCGAGGCTCGCCAGAACCTCGCGGAGAACGTAGGTAACGTAATCTGAGACGGAAGTGAAACCAGTGCCCTCTATTCTCTTTTTAATCTTGTCATAGAGGGGCTTTGGTATGGAAACTGTCGTGTACTTCTTTTCGTCGGCCATTCCACACACCTCCGGCTTTAATGACATTTAATTAAATTTAATTAGGCCGTATAAAACTTTCGATGGGAGGTATCTTTAAAACTCCTATGGCGTATGTTATGCTGCGATGATGATTGATGGGCGAACCGACCGATGAGGAAGGAAAGGTGATCGCTGAGCAACCCTTTTAAGGTCTATCCCCTACCTTTTCTGGGATGATGATTTCAGCCTTGTCTGAGGCTCGTGATGATGGAGTGACGGACTGACCGCAGGTCTTATTTTTATGGTTCTTTGATTAGGCTTCCCGAATAAAATTGGAAAACCTAATAAAGTTTGATGTTGATCCGGAATGGAAATGTTCAAATGTTGTGTTCATATGCGTGACTTTGGGGTGATATGTTGGAGGAAATCTACAAGCCGCTATGGGTCAGCATCATCGGCAATGTTCTTCTTGCCTTCATCAAACTAATCGTGGGTTTCCTGTACTCGAGCATAGCCCTCATGTCGGATGGTGTTCACTCCCTCAGCGACGTGGTGACAAGCGTCATCGGCTACCTCGGCATAAAGATATCCTCCAAGCCCCCCGACAGGAGTCACCCCTTCGGCCACTCTCGCTTTGAGCCTCTCGTAGCTTTTCTCATTGGTGAGGCCCTAATAATAGTCGCCTACGAGATCGGGCGGGATGCTGTTGGGAGAATGCTTCGTGGGGAAGTCATCGAGGTCAATTCCGTAATGTTAGCGGTTACGATTCTCTCGATCCTCACGAAGGAGGCCATGTTCCGCTATTCCGTTCACGTCGGCAGAAAGCTCAACAGCCAGATTCTCGTTGCCGATGCGTACCATCACAGGAGTGATGCTCTCAGCAGTGTCGCGGTTCTTGCTGGCCTCGAGACTCAAAAACTCGGCTTCCAGTACGGCGATTCACTGGCTGGCCTTATAGTGACGCTCTTCCTGGTGAAGGTCTCACTCGATATAATCTTAGAGAACGTGGGTTACCTGACTGGTCAGGCACCACCTTTTGAGGTCTGCGAGGAGATAAAAAGACGCGCTTTAAGCGTTTCCAACGTCCTTGGAGTCCATGACCTAAGAGCCCACTACGTTGGGAGCAAGCTGCACGTCGAGCTTCACATAGAGGTTCCGCCTGAGCTGACGCTGAAGGAAGCTCATGACATCAGCGAAGAAGTGAGGGAGCGCATCGAGGAGATAGAGGACGTTGACAGGGCCTTCGTTCATGTGGACATAAAGGGAGTCACCGAGTGATGATTTCCTGCAAATCCCTTAGAAACTCCTCTAGGTGTTCTCTCCTAACGTGGGGCATCATGACTATCCTAATGTAACCACGGTGGGCGCTTATTCCCCAGCCGCGTCTTTTTAGCTTCTCCTCGACTTCTTCCAGGTTCGTTGTGCCAAAGGAGACTATGTTGAGCATGGGCTCCCTGATGAGGTAAACGCCGGGTATCTTTTTCAGCTCTCCCGCGAACCATCTGCTCAGCTCCATCGCCCTCTTCACTACCTCCTTGTAGCCCTCGAAGCCGAGGTGCTTTATCATGGCCCACACAGCCAGAGCGTTTGCTCCAGGCCGTGTTCCGGTTATTGTTGCTTGCCATACTTTGCCTCCCGCCAAGTAGGGGGCAGGAACACTTATGGCCTCTAGGAACTTCTTCTTCCTGAATATTATCCCACCTGCCGGGATGGGCACCATACCCATCTTGTGGGGGTCTATGGTTATGCTCTGAACGCCTTTAAGTCTGAAGTCGAAGTCGGGTAGGTCATAACCCAGCTCCTTTGCGAAGGGTATGACGAAGCCTCCAAAAGCTGCATCAACGTGCAGAGGAAGACCGTAGTCAATGGCTAGGTCACTCAGGGCAGAAATGTCGTCAACTACTCCTAGACCAGTGGTTCCGGCTATACCAACGATGCCTATCGTGTTGTCCGTTATCTTTCTTTCGACGTCATTGACATCAACGGAGTAGTCCTCTTTAAGCTCGGTCCAGACAAGCTTGACGCCGAGCATCTCGCTTGCCTTGAGGAAGGAGAAGTGGGCGCTTCTTGGGAGGATTAGCTCTGGCTTTTCGACGTCGGCGAGGTTGCGGAAGGCCCTAACGGCCAAGATGTTGGCTTCAGTTCCTCCGGAGACTATGTTCCCGTAGCCCTTCTCAAGGCCGAGAAGGTTGGAGATCATCTGAATGGCTTCCTCCTCAATCTTCTGGCTGCCTATATGAAGGCCAGGGTCTCCGAGGTTTCTGTCGATGTAGATGGAGATTACTTTCCTCGCGAAGGGATGAGGGTAGGTGCACATTGAGCCTAAAATCCGGCCGGAATCAAAAGTTAAATCCTCCGCCGTTTTCTCCTCCAGCTCCGCTAAAACTTCTTCCTCGCTCGCGCCTTTCCTCGGGAACATGGTCTCACCAGCCTGGCACTACTCCACACCCTTCAATTTAAGCTTTTGCCCTTTTGATGTAGGTCTTAAAGAACAAGGGCGTCGTTAAGGCTGTCATCATGGAGACGACTATGACGCTCGCGAAAATGGTCTGATCGATGAGCCCTGTGTTGAGGCCGAAGGTGAGTATCGCCAGCTCCAGGCTTCCCCTGCCACCCATGCCTATGCCAACGAGGATTGAATCCTTCCAGCTCAGGCCGAAGAGCCTGCTCCCCAGCCCACAGCCGAGAAGCTTCCCAAGCACTGCCGCGAGGTAGAGGGTTCCTATCAGGGCAAGGCTTATTCTAGCCAGCGGTGGGTTGAACATCAGCCCGACGTAGATGAAGAACAGCGGAATGAAGAACTCCGTAAGAACGACCTGGAGATCTTCGATGAGTTCGTTGAGCTTTATTCTGGTCACAACGAGAGGATCTTTTCTCTCACGCAGTCTACTTATCGTCAGTCCCGCAAGGTAGGCGCCGATTATCTGGTTGAGACTGACCTTTTCAGCTATTATCGCCAGGGCGAAAGTTAATATTAGCGTGAAGGTGAAGAAGACGTTTAGGTTCTTGACTATTGAGTAGAACCAGCGGGAGCGCTTGAAGACGAACTCCGAGATTAATAAGGTAGCTCCTATGAAAAGGAATATCTTGACGGTCAGTATTCCCAGGGAAAGCGCGTCGAGACTCCCCTTGGCCATTGCGGTGATTATACCTATCAGGTAAACCGCCAGTATGTCGTCAACGAATGCAGCTCCTATGAGAATGGATGAAATCTCTCTTTTAACGCGCTCCTTAACGAGGACACCGCTCGTTACCTCTATGGCGGTGTTTCCGAGGGTAACGCCGACGAAGATAGCCGCCGAAGTGCCTTTGTCGAAGAACTCTACCGTGGTAAAGCCGAGAATGAACGAGAAAGCCACTCCGAGGACGGCAACGACCACGGCTTTTTTCGTGTTCTGGGCTATGGCTGAAAAGTTGCTGGTGAGTCCCATGTAGAGCATCATCATTATGAGCCCAAACTCGGCTAGAACGCTGAGCTGCTCGGTTGGTTCGATGACTCCAAGAACAAAGGGTCCCAGCACGACTCCTGTGAGCACGTGGGCAATAATCGGGTGTATCCCAACTCTCTCGAAGAGCCACTCGATGCTCTTGGCAGTCACGAGCAGAATCGCGAGCGCCGCTAGAAAGTCCACGTCATCCCCTCCTTGCGAGCAGAGCTCCTATTATCCAGAGTGCCATCATAATTATCGCGAGAACCATCGCCAGCGTTGCACCTCGACCGGTGCCGAAGACTATCGGGATGGGGCCTATCATTATCACTCCGCCGCTTTCGACTTCTGCCTCTCCGCCCATAGCCGAGAAGAGAGTCCCAATAAAGACTAGGAGGAATCCGAGGAATATCATTCCCATGCCGAGTGCTATGAGCAGGGTTCCTTTGTCCATACATTAGGAGCTTTCTTTTCCTCTTTTAAACCTTAACCCAGAGGAACCCAAAGGGTTAAAACACTCCCATCAAATCCTCTAACATGCTTGTGCTCGTTGATCTCGACGATACCCTCTGCAACACCTGGGATGCCGGAAAGTACACGCTTCTCCGTCTTATACCCTTCCTTCTCAGAAGGAGGAAGTTCAAGTCTTTCTTCTACATAGTCACTGCCCGCTATAGGGAGCTCGAGCAGTCACGGGAGTTTCACATGATGGACCTTGACAAAATCGTTGAGAAGCTTCTCGGAAAAGTTTACGCAAAGATAACCCCTGAGGAGTTTGAGGAGATAATGGACCTCGTTGATAGAGTCTTCTTCTCGAACCTTAAGCTCTATCCTGACGCCCTTCCGTTCCTTCAGGGACTCAAGGAAATGGGGGCAAAGATAGTGCTCATAACGGACTCCTCGAGCTACTGGCAGAGGAAGAAGCTTGAGTATCTCGGGATAAAGGACTACTTCGATGCACTCATAATCAGCGGCGAGACCGGCCACAGCAAGCTTGACCCCCACAACTTCCGCCTAGCAAGGAGTATGTTTCCCCACGAAGAGGAGATCTATATGGTCGGTGACAGGGACGACACTGATATGAGGGGCGGCAAAGATATTGGGGCTACAACCATCCTCGTGAAGCGGGGTTATTTTAAGGGAAGGCGCCCAAAACACGCCGATTACACTGTCAATGATCTGCTGGAGGCCTTGGAGGTGATTAAAAATGAGCATGAAAAGCGAGCTAAAGCGTAAGTCCCTCCACATCGTGGGATTGTCGGTTCCAGTCTCGTACCTCATCTTCGGGAGAGATGTAACGCTTACTCTTATCGGGTTGGCCTTCTTCATCTTCGTGGTTCTGGAGCCCTTCAGGATAATCGAGGCTTTGAGGGATAAAATCAAGGAAAAACTCCGGCTCTACGTTTACGACGACGTCATCGAGCGCGTGGAGATGCTGGAAAAGCAGATAGAGGAGATAACCCGCGAGCACGAGCGCTACCGCGTCGCGGCGCACATATACTTCGCAGCGGCCGCATTCATCGTGGTGTACTTCTTTCCTGGGGAAATAGCCATTGGAGCAATTGCCGTTGCTACCATTAGTGATGCCCTCGCGGCCATAATCGGGAAGTCGTTCGGAAGACACCGCTTTAAGAATGGCAAAAGTGTTGAGGGGAGTCTGGCTTACTTCATTTCAGGCCTGCTGATTCTGTGGCCTCTTGTGGGGCTTCCCTTAGCAGTCCTCGGTTCACTTGCAGGTATGCTGGCCGAATTCTACAACCTTCCGCCAGATGACAACTTCTCGAACCAGCTGGCGATAGCAACGGTGCTGTATTTGGCCGATATTCTCGTCCTTTGAAGCCCCAAATAGATAAAGAAGAACAGAAAAGGGGAGAGGCTCACTCTATCGTAACCTTTGCGAAGGTGGTGAAGTTATCTGCGTCGGTCCACTCCTCTCCCGGCGCTCTGTCGTGAATGCTCGGGTCGTCTGGGAGGCTGTCAACTGCTGAGTCTCCAGCTCCCTGACCGGTCACGTAGGCGACGATGTATATCTCAGATGGCTTTCCTCCGAGGGCCTTCCACGGAATGGCTATCTCGAGGGTCTGTAGTCCGTTCTCAGCGCCGCCGGTATAGGCGTAAAAGCCGGTCCACTTGAGATCGTTGTATATCCAGGAGCTTCCGTTCCAGAGGACGAGCTGGGCGCTGGTTATGTTGCTTGTTCCGGGATCGCCGAAGAACTCACCGTTCCAGAAGAAGTAGAGCTGTGCGTCTATGCCCCTGCTGAAGCTCATCTTCTTGGCCCAGGAGTCTTGATCTGCAGTGTAGCCGCTGTCCTTGTAGTCCAGCGAGATGCCGTAGGCAACTCTCCATGAAGCCTTGTTCTCCGTGGTGAGTGCTATGTAGAGGAACTGGTCGTCGTAGTCAACGTAGAGCGCCTTGAGGTTTGCACCATCCTGGCCGAAGCCGGTGGTGTCCTCAGCAACTGGCTCGACGCTCCAGTCGTCGAGGTTGCCGTCTATGGTCTTGGTGAGGTTCTTGGCGAGCTCTTCCATCTCTCTCTTCTTCTCCAGCTCGCCGCCCTTTGCCTTTTCGAGCATGGCCTCGAGGTCCCTCACCATTTTCTTGAGGCCCGTGTAAGAGCGGTATATTTTGAGCGAGGCACTGAAGGCGTAGTTCGGCAGGTCTATCGTGGACTTGCCCTCATTGTAAAGCTTCAACAGGTCCATCAGCTCGGAATCGTACTGCTCGAGCTTCTTTCTTGTGTCATCCGTTAGCGGCATGTTCCTGAGCTCGCTGGCGAGCTCCTGGTAGCGGGCGTAGTCCTTTTCGAAGTTTCTTATGCCGTAGAACTTGTTGATCATGACGAAGGTGTTCTGGTACTGGATGAGCCTCTGCACCTTGACACTAACAAGGCCAGCGCTCTCGATGATGTTGTCCATGGTTACGCGGACGTAGTAGTCCGGGATGTTGTCCACCAACTCCTGGGTGGTGGTTGGCTCAATGGTAATGGTGTCAACGATATCGCTGTTACCGTCGTTGGCGAATGGGTCTCCGAAGTTCCAGACGGCCGGGCCATAGCTGAAGCCGGTGGCAACTTGGTAGTTGAAGTTCCTCACACCCTCAAAGACGCTCAGGGGAACTCTCACTTCGACGGTGTTCTTGGCGAGGTCAACTCCAACGAGAGCCCCGTCCACGGGGATAACGTTTCCTTCGGGGTCAACGAAGTAGAGCAGTGATGTGACGCTGTTGCCGGCTGAAGCCACGGCCTGCTCCTGGCCAACGTATTCGCTTCCGCCAAGGTTCACCACCATCTGGATGTCCCATGCTATGACAGTGTTGGTGTCCATCTCACCGGCGAACCAGTATGCGCCGCCGTCCTTGTAGTCTATCGGAACCGCTATGAAGGTCGCGCCGTTGTCCCCTATCTTGATGTTGCTCATATCCGCGAACTTGAAGAGGAAGTAAACGTACCTGTCGTCTTTGGTTACGCCAATCTCTGTGAGATCGGCGTGCGATGAGCTTCCTCCTGGCAGGTATGGGTCCTTATCATGCCTCTGGTCATCGACGGGGTCGCTCCAGATGAAGAATCCGTTCTGGACGGTGTATGAATTGGGTTCAATGGTAACCGCCAACCAGTCGTTGGGGTTTCCGTCAACGTCGATGTTGCCGACCCACACAACGTCAACGCTCATGGTGAACTCGTTGTTGTCCTCGTTGGCTTCGGCTATGGTGTTCTCCTCGTCAACGACGGCCCTTATGGTGTAGGTTCCGGTAGCGTTGGGCGTCCAGTTGAAGAGGAACAACTTCTCCTCTCCTGCTCCAAGATCGGCCGTCCAGTTGGTATAGAGGTTGCCGTCGATGTAGACCTTGACCGTTGCTCCAGTCACGGGCAGGGAGCCCTCGTTCTTGACCGTAACATTGTAGTTGCCCATCCTGTTGAGGCCAACCACGCCGTATCCGGTGATGCTGACGGTCAGGTCCGGCATGAGGAACCATTCGCCGACGAGCAGGTTGGTGAAGGTGTCGGTGTCGCCCCATTCGCTCCCGATGTTGGTGTAGTCTATTGCCGGGTCAACGGGGAGGGAATCAACCGCGCTTCCACCACTTCCAGTAACCCAGGCCATTATTGCGAACTTTGAGCGCTTTCCTCCGAGGGCGCTCCATGGTATTGCTATCTCAAGCGTCTGGAGACCAGTTGATGTGTCCCCTGTGTAAGCGAAGCTTCCACCAACACCGCTTATGCTGTTGTAAGTCCAACCACTTCCGGTCCATGCGTTGAAGTTGTCGGTACCCATTCCAGTGTCCCAGCCCCACCAGAAGTAGATTTCGTAATCAATCGCGTATCCGGCTCCAAACTCCACGCTCCTACCCCAGGAGTCCCCACCAGTAGTGTATCCGTTCCCGGTTCCTGGATCAACGTCAATGCCAATACCGTAAGCGATATCCCAGCTTGCAGTATTGTTGGTCTTAATGGCTATGTAGAGGTAGGTGTCATCCCAGGAAACGTACATCCTGTCAAGATTGGCTCCGGCTTGGCCGTTGTCCTGGCCAATGACCAGGAGGTCCGACGGGCCCCAGTCGCTGAGGTTGCCGTCTATGGTCTTGGGGGCGACGTAGATTTCGGCGAGGTTGGTGAATGTATCGGCATCTCCCCATTCGTTCCCGATGTTGGTGTAGTCTATCGCAGGATCCACTGGGAGACTGTCAACTGCCGAACCGCCGCTTCCAGTCACCCAGGCGATAATTGCTACCTTGTCCGGCCTGCCTCCGAGTGCCGTCCAAGGCACCTTGATTTCAAGAGTTTGTAATCCAGTTGATGTGTCCCCTGTGTAAGCGAAGCTTCCACCAACACCGCTTATGCTGTTGTAAGTCCAACCACTTCCGGTCCATGCGTTGAAGTTGTCGGTACCCATTCCAGTGTCCCAGCCCCACCAGAAGTAAATCTCATAATCAACGGCATAACCGTTCCCGAAGCTTATGCTCCTCCCCCAGGAATCGCTGGTTCCAGTGTAGCCGTTTCCGGTTCCGGGATCAACATCAATACCTATACCATAAGCAACGTCCCAGCTCTGGGTGTTGCCTGTTGTTATTGCTATGTAGAGGTAGTTATCGTCCCAGGCAATGTACATCCTGCTCAAATTTGCACCTGCTAGCCCATTGTCCCATCCGACGGTTATGAGGTCCGATGATGTCCAGTCGCTTAAGTCTCCGTCGATTATCTTGGTTCCGTACATGGCGCTTACCATTTTAGTCGCTGGAACCAAACTTAAAAAAAGCAAAACCACCATCAAAATTGCGAGACCTTTCCTCATAGGATTCACCTCTGGTGATATCTGTTCACTATTGATGATACCTGTGCATAAAATATTTATATACCTTTTCCAATATCACCGGTAGTGATAACAGTTTTGGGGGTGCATCGATGGTCAATTTCATCTTTGGAATACACAACCATCAGCCTCTTGGCAACTTTGGATGGGTGTTTGAGGATGCTTACAACCGTTCTTACCGTCCTTTCATGGAGATTCTGGAGGAATATCCCAACATGAAGGTCGCAGTTCACATAAGCGGGCCTTTGCTGGAGTGGTTTGATGAGAACAAGCCTGACTACATCGACCTCCTCCGCTCGCTGGTGAGGAAGGGTCAGCTTGAGATAGTCGTGGCAGGTTTTTACGAACCAGTCTTGGCTGCCATCCCGAAGGAGGACAGGATAGAGCAGATTAGGCTTCTCAAGGACTTTGCCAAAAAGCTGGGCTACGATTCCAAGGGTGTCTGGCTCACCGAGCGTGTCTGGCAGCCGGAGCTGGTTAAGAGCCTCCGCGAGGCGGGGATAGATTACGTCATAGTTGACGACTACCACTTCATGAGCGCAGGCCTGTCAAAGGAAGAACTTTTCTGGCCTTACTACACTGAGGACGGTGGTGAGGTTATAGCAGTCTTCCCGATAGACGAGAAGCTTCGCTACCTCATCCCATTCAGGCCGGTGGAGAAAACGCTGGAGTACCTTCACAGCCTTGATGACGGCGATGAGAGCAAGGTTGCGGTCTTCCACGATGATGGCGAGAAGTTCGGCGTTTGGCCTGGAACCTACGATTGGGTATATAAGAAGGGCTGGCTCAAGGAGTTCTTCGATAGGGTTTCGAGCGACGAGAGGATAAACATCATGCTCTACTCGGAGTACCTCCAGCTCTTCAGGCCTAAGGGTCTTGTTTACCTCCCAATCGCTTCATACTTCGAAATGAGCGAGTGGTCACTGCCAGCTAAGCAGGCAAAGCTCTTCGTGGAATTCGTTGAGAAGCTGAAAGAGCACGGCCAGTTCGAGAAGTACCGCGTCTTCGTCCGCGGCGGCATCTGGAAGAACTTCTTCTTCAAGTATCCTGAGAGCAACTACATGCACAAGCGCATGCTGATGGTGAGCGGACTCGTTAGGGACAACCCTGAGGCGAGGCACTTCATCCTTAAAGCCCAGTGCAACGACGCATACTGGCACGGCATCTTTGGTGGTGTTTACCTCCCCCATCTGAGGAGGACCATCTGGGAGAACATCATTAAGGCGAACAGCTACGTTTCCACTGGAAGTTTCGTCAGAGATATAGACTTCGATGGTCGTGAAGAGGTCTTCATTGAGAGTGAGAACTTCTTCGCCGTATTCAAGCCCGCCTACGGTGGGGCGCTCTTTGAGCTCAGCTCCAAGAGGAAAGCGGTGAACTACAACGACGTTTTGGCGAGAAGATGGGAGCACTACCACGAGGTCCCAGAGGTAGCAACCCCCGAGGAAGGGGGTGGTGAAGGAGTTGTCAGCATTCACGAGATTGGAAAGAAAATACCTGAGGAGATACGACGCGAGCTTGCCTACGATGATCATCCAAGGGCTATCCTCCAGGACCATTTCCTGTCCCTTGAAACGGGCCTCGACGACTACTGGCTCGCGCGTTATGATGAGCTCGGTGACTTTCTGACCGGTGCATATGACTACAGTGTCCTCGAAGGCGGCATAACTCTCTGGAGGGACGGTAGTGTTTCAGGAAAACCGGCGCGCGTGGAGAAATCCCTTCGCCTGACTGATGATGGCTTTATCGTGGACTACATGGTCAAGAGTGAGGCTAAGGTGCTCTTCGGCGTTGAGCTGAACCTAGCGGTTCACAGCGTTATGGAGAAGCCGGATGAATTCGAAGCCACGGAGATAGAAGTGAACGACCCATACGGCATCGGAAAGGTGGAGATAAAGCTCGACAGAAAAGCTAAAGTCTGGAAGTTCCCGATAAAGACCCTTTCCCAGAGCGAGGCCGGCTGGGACTTCATCCAGCAGGGCGTCAGCTATACGGTGCTCTTCCCTGTTGATGGAGAGCTGAAGTTCAGGCTCTGCTTTAGGGAGTTATGAGAGGCCTCAGCTAGGGAGGCCCTCATCATCCATCAGGGCCCGAAAGGCTCACCTCATCGGCCCTTGCCGTTAATCTTTTCTTACCCTGAAGTCCAGCGGCTCCTCAAGGTACCAGAAGCGGCAGAAGGAACATACCTCGCCGTTTGACGGCATGCCGCAGACTTTGCACTCCCTCAGCTCTACCTCTTCAAGCTCGGCCTCGAAGATGTGCTTCTTCCGCAGGTAGCCCTTCACGAAGTTTATCTTGGTTCCCGGTCTCTTCTCCTCCATCTCGTTGAGGACTTCCTTGAATTCAAGCGTTGTGGCTCCGCGAGCGTGCGGGCACTCCTCGATGTGATACTCTATGCCGTTGGCAAGTGCATAGGCAACGACTTCTCTCTCGGTGAGCTCGTAGAGGGGCTTAATTTTCTTCACGAATTTGCCCTCGCCGGGGATTAGCGGTCCCTGTTTGGCCAGATACTGCGTATTCCAGTGCATCAAGTTGGAGAATATGAAGCTTGCCTCGTCGTCGAGGTTGTGGCCGGTGGCGACTGCATCGAAGCCGTTGTCATAGGCAAACTTGTTGAAGATATAGCGCTTCGTTAAGCCGCAGTAGGAGCATGTGGGTCTTCTCGTCTTTACTTCACCAATTCCGTGGCCCAAGAGCTCCTTAACGCGGACTATGTGGAGCGGAACTCCCAAAGCCTCGCACTGCTTCTTTGAATATTCTTCGCTCTTCTCCGAGTACTCCCCTATGCCGAGGTTTATGTGGAGGCACTCTATATCGTAGCCAAGCTTCTTGAGGACGTAAGCGGTAACGGCTGAATCTTTCCCCCCGCTCACAACGACTAGAACTCTCTCGTCGGGCTTCAGCAGCTTGTATCTCTCTATTGTGCGCTTGACCTTCCTCTCGAAGTATTCCGTGAAGTGCTCAGGACAGAGGTACATTCTTGGGTAGTGAAGCTTAATGAAAGCTGGTTTCTCGCAGAACTTGCATCTCATAGGCATTCTCTCACCTCCGCAGCCCTTGCAAGGCAAGCGCTGGCGGAAAAACTTTTACCATTGTGGTAGCATATCTTCCAGCAGGTGCCCGCCTGATGAGTTCATCTAAATTGCTCGCTGCTAGGATGCGCTCTTCGGGCGCGAAATGAATGCGAACTCCCCTAGATGGTCGATTTCTTGTACGCACCTCGCTCAATAGCTCCATCTTTTCACCTTAACAGAAAAACGAAAGGGCGGTTAAAAACTTACTCCTCAGGCTTAAGAGATTCCACTTTTGTCCTCCAATTACCTGGCTTCCTGAAGTCCTTCTCCGTGTAAAGGCCCTCCTTCTTGAGTATGCCCCTCGCGGCCAGAAGACCCGTCGCGGCGGCATTGACTATGTCCCTGCTGAGGCCCGCACCATCTCCAGCGGCGAAGATTCTCTCTATACTTGTCTCGAGGTTCTCATCAACCTCGGCGCGCATGGCGTAGTACTTGATCTCAGGTGCGTAGAGCAAAGTATGGTCACTGGCAACCCCGGGCAGAACCTTGTCGAGCTTCTCCAGGCCTTCTAAGATGTTGGTGACGACCCTGTGAGGTAGGGCCATCGCGATGTCTCCTGGAGTAACGTGCTTGAGTGTTGGCTCGACATCGCTTCTCTTTATTCTGCTCCATGTGCTCCTCCTTCCACGCCTTAGATCGCCGAGCCTCTGGAGGAGGGGCTTTCCTCCGCCGAGGGTCGTGGCTAACTGCGCTATGCTCTTTCCGTATGCGGTGGTATCCTCGACTGGCTCTGTGAGTTCAATCCTGCTTAGGAAGGCGAAGTTGGTGTTGTTGCTCTTCTTCTCGTGCATTGAGTGGCCGTTTACTCCAACGTAGCCGTCGTAGCGTTCTTCGACGACGAAGCCGTTTGGGTTGGTGCAGAAGGTTCTCACGAAGTCGTCATAGGTGTCCGTATAGATGTGAAACTTGGGGTCGTGGTTTATGCTCGTTATGGGCTCCATCACTATGGCAGGAACCTCGACACGGACGCCTACATCGATGGGTCCGTGCTTTGCTTTGAGGCCTATCTTCTTGGCCACGTCGTGGAACCAGTCCGCTCCTCCCCTTCCGGGGGCGACGATAATATAACGGGTGTTTATGATGAAGATGTCCTTCCCGCGCCTGACCTTCACCCATCCCTGGCCGAACTCCAGAGCTTTCGTCCAGAGAAGGAACTCAACGCCTTTGCCCTCGAGGTGCTTTTTTATGTCATCGATGACTTCGGGCGTTCTGTCCGAGCCGATGTGCCTCTGGATGATGGGGATGAACTTGACGCCGGCCTGAGCGGCTCTCTGCTCCCAATACTTTACCTGCTCGGGATTGCCTTTGAACAGATTTTTTGGGGCCTTGTGTTTCAGAAAAATCTGGTCGACTTCCCAGACGAGCTGCCAGGCGTAGTTCTCGTCGTTTGTGAGCTCTCTTAGATCACCGCCTATGTCCGGGCGGAGATTGATGGTGCCGTCGCTCAGTCCTCCCGCACCGCCAACGCCGCTCATTATGTGGCAGGGCTGGCAGCCAATGCAGTAGCCGAGCTCATACATGGGACAGACGCGCTGATTGATGTCTCCGCCCTCGTCTATTATTAGAACCTTAAAATCGCTCTTTTCTACCAGTTCGTAGGCTGCGAAAAGACCTGCGGGACCGGCTCCGATGATCACAACGTCGTACCTCTTTCCAGAAACCATATTTCCCTTGTCGGGATTTAAGGTTAATCCCTTAAAAACTTTTTGGCAAGTTTTTGGTTAATATCGCCAAATTATTGGGAAATTTTTGACATTTGAATTTTAAATAATTTCCCGAAACCTTTAAACAGAATTGAGTAGTACAACTTTCAGTGGGAGTATGGTCGGAGAGAAATCGGATAAAGCCAAGGCAAATAAGATAAAGATAATCCACAGCAAGAGGAAGCTTCTCCAGCTCCGGAGAAAGGAGGAGCTGAGCCACAACATTCGCTACATAGAGAAGGTTCCGGTTAGAATAGTGATGGACAAGGACTTTCTCAAGCTCCGTCCTAGTGATTCTCTCGTAACCCTTATCGAGAGTATGAGCGAGGAGGAGAGCTCTGCGGTTGTTGTAGATGACGAGGACAGGTTGATTGGCTTCGTAACTATGAAGGACATACTTCACTTCTTCGACCCGCCAAGGAGACACTCAATAGTGGGCTTTGGGTTGCTGAAGAGGTACTCCATGACTAGAGCCACAAAAGTTGAGGATATAATGGTAACCAAGCCGATAACGATCAACGTGAACGATGATCTTGGTCACGCAATACGGCTGATGATTGAAACCGGAAAGCATCACCTGCCTGTTGTGGACGAAGAGGGAAAGGTTCATGGTATCCTCGAGGTCAAGGACATAATTCGGCTTATCCGCCTAGTTTCGTTATAGCCGAACGATGGGGATTGAAATGGACGTCTTCCTAGAGCTGGCAGTGATCCTAATAACGGCAAAGCTCGCCGGATACATTAGCTCGCGTCTCGGACTTCCAGCTGCATTGGGTCAGATAGTTGGTGGAATACTTCTTGGCCCTTCACTTCTCAATTTTGTCACATATGATGAGGGCATTAGGCTGATAGCTGATTTGGGCGTGGTAATGCTGCTCTTTTTGGCAGGACTTGAAACCGACATCGAGGAGTTCAAGCGTGTGGGACTGCCCGCATTTCTCATAGCTGTTCTGGGTGTCGCGATTCCATTCCTCCTAGGCTACGCAATAGCTTTTAAATGGGGCTATCCCCAGATGCAGGCCCTCTTTCTTGGTGGTGTCATGACTGCAACCAGCGTAAGCCTGACCGTTAACGTCCTGATGGAGCTCAAGAAGCTCCGCACAAGGGTCGGAACCACTATCCTTGCAGCTGCCGTTGTTGACGATGTCTTGGGTATAATAATCCTTACAATCCTTGTGGCCATCAATACGAAGGGCACAGTCTATGCGAAAGATATAGAAATAATCCTCATGGAAATAGCAGCATTTTTTGTTTTGAGCTATCTGCTTGGTAAGAGGGCCATTAAAAAGCTCTTGAAGACTTCTCATAGGATAAACCTCCCTGAGACTGTCACCACGGTTGCACTTGTCGTGATGCTCTTCTTTGCATACCTGGCAGAATACTTCCAGATAGCAGCCATAACCGGGGCATACTTGGCCGGAATCCTCGTTGCCGGGAGTGGGGATGCCCGTAAGATAACGGACAAAATAATCACCATTGGCTATGCATTCTTTATCCCCATCTTTCTTGTAGGGGTGGGCGCAGAGACCAACGCCAAGGTAATTTTCACTGCGGGAACCTTCGCTCTCGTTTATTCCCTCCTGGCAGTCATCGGCAAGGTTCTTGGCTGCGGTGTTGGAGCGCTTCTTTCAAAATTCAAGCCGGAAGAAGCCCTTCAGATTGGGATTGGCATGATTCCACGCATGGAGGTTGGCCTGATCATGGCCAACATAGGTTTGGTGGAGGGGGTTCTCGATAGAGCAGCCTTTTCAATGGCAATAGCAATGGTAATGGCAACGACTCTCGTGACGCCGCCTCTCCTCAAGTGGGCCTTCACGAGGGACTAGATCAGCCAACCGAGTGCTCTTCATCCTTCCGTCAGTGCCGGTTGCTCGAAGAGAGCGTAGTGCATCATCGCGTGCACACTTTAGGGCATAGGTTTATAAAATCCTTGCCGGAGGAAATGCTATGAGCGAGTTCACGGCGATACTGAGTTCGGCCCTCTTCATGCTCATAATGATAGACCCAAGCGATAAGATACTCCTGGTTAGCCTGCTGCGTGAAGACTTCCATATAGAGGATATAAGGGCGCTCATCGTGAGGGCAAACCTCATAGGATTTCTTCTTCTCTTCCTGTTCGCTGTTTCTGGTCAGATAATCCTCCAGGAAATTTTCCATATAGACATCAACGCCCTCCGTGTTGCGGGTGGATTTGTCCTCTTCAAGATAGGCCTTGAGGCCCTCGAAAGCGGTGGCATGATAACCCTCAAAAAGGAGAAAAACATCCTTGCTCTGGCCGCCGTACCAGTGGCTACCCCGTTGATAGCCGGCCCAGCAGCTATAACAACGGCAATAACCCTCACAGCCGAGAAGGGAATCTATCATGCCACCGCTGCTATATTCATTGCTATACTCCTTACAGCCCTCGTGATGTTCCTTACCCTATACGTTATCAAGAACATCAGCAAAACAACGCTCGGTGTCTTCATCAGGATAATTGGTATGTTCACGATGGCCATTGGAGCGCAGATGATGGTTCAGGGGGTTGTTGGCATCTATCTGCTCATGACTTCAGTTTCGCCATAACGAAAAATTTTTTGGGCTAACCTTTTAACCCCATATTCTTTTTCCAGAGCGGAGGGTTGAGGATGAATGTTAGGCTCGAGAAGGTAAAGGGAACGCGAGACCTCCTGCCAGAGGAGATGGCGAAGAGGAGATGGGTCTTCGAGAGAATAAGGGACGTCTTCGAGCGCTACAACTTTCATGAGATACTCACACCGACTTTCGAATACACCGCCCTCTTTCAGCTGAGGAGCGGTGAGGAGGTTGTGGAGCAGCTCTATGCCTTCGAGGACAAGGGCGGCAGGAACCTTTCGCTGAGGCCTGACATGACGTCGAGCGTAGCACGCCTGTTCGTCAACCAGTTCCAGAACGCACCAAAGCCAGTGAAGTGGTACTACATTGCCAACATGTTCAGGTATGAAGAACCTCAGAGCGGCCGTTATAGAGAGTTCTGGCAGGCTGGAGTCGAGCTCATCGGTAGCGATAAGGTCGAGGCCGACGCTGAGGTCATAGCCCTCCTCGTCGAGAGCTACCTCGCGACAGGCCTCAGGGAGTTCACCGTCAACATCGGCGACCGCATTCTGCTCGACGAGTTCGCGAGGATGCTCGGCGTTAGTGATGACGTTGGTTTGATGAGGCTCATCGACAAGAAGGACAAAATGAGCAGGGAAGACTTCATAGGATCTCTGAGAGAGTTCGGTCTAAGCGACGAGGGCATCGAGAAGGTTCTGGCGCTTATAGGGATAAAAGGGAAGCCTGACGAGGTTCTCCCGAAGGCGGAGGAGCTCTTCACGAGTGAGAAGGCAAGGGAGGAAATAAAACGCCTCTACGAGCTTGTGGATCTCCTCAAGGCTTACGGCGTCTACGACTTCATACTCATAGATCTCGGCATAGCCAGGGGCTTCGACTACTACACGAGCGTCGTCTTTGAGGCGATAGTGCCAAACGACCTTGGGATAGGCTCGATAGGTGGAGGTGGCCGCTACGACAACCTCATAGAGGTCTTCGGCGGAAAGCCAACTCCAGCGACGGGCTTTGCCATAGGAATAGAGCGCCTCATCCCGATCCTTGAGTGGAGGGGCCTGATTCCAGAGCCGAAGCTCAGGCCAGACGTCTACGTGATTCCAATCGGTAAAGAGCTTGAGCTCAGGGCGAAGGCCATTGAAATAGCTCAGAGCCTTAGGAAGAAAGGCATCACGGCCGACTACGACCTCATGGGCAGAAAACTCAAGAAGGCCTTAGATTATGCAGGAAGGCTTGGCGTGCCCTACGTCATCTTAGTCGGCAAGAAGGATCTGGCTGAGGGCAAGGTCACGATAAGGGACATGGAGAGCGGTGAACAGATAGCCGTTAAAATTGAAAGGGCCCCAGAAGAGCTCTCGCAGCTTCTTGGGGGATAAACCCTCACCTTCTCTTTATCTCGAATTTATTCGCCTTTCTTTTCATCCTCCACTCTTCGAGCTTTCTGACGAAGGGGCAGCGGGAGCGCCACTTCCAGTAGGCCCTCTTCAGTGACTCCATCATCTTCACCACGAAAAATGTTGGGGGAGTGAATTTAAAGCCTTAGCGGATGCTCCAGAAGTAGTTAATCAGGCTCTGGGCGAGATCTTCAGAGACTATCTTGATGCTGACCTCGTGGTTCCAGTAGAGGGCGCTCTCGCTCCAGTTGTGACTCCAGAGGAAGACTATTTTCCCGTCTATCACCACCACCTTAGCGTGAAGCGTCGTTTCGGGTGAGTCAAAAGAAACATCCACGCCGTTGGCTTTCAGGTAATCGTAGGCGGCCTGATTGATGTCCGAGGAGTCCTCGAGGAGGACATGAACGCTGACTCCCCTCTTTTCGGCTTCCGCCAGAGCTCTTATGAGGTCGTTTGCCCAGTCGAAGCTGTCCGCGGGGTCGTACTTCATGGAGAACATCATTACGTAAACACTTTCGCTGGCGTGGTTTATAGCATCGAGTACCGCGTAGTAATACTCCTTTTCGGTGAGTAGCTCAACGTCGGTCTTGTTCCCTGTTTCCAGTTGGAGCAAACAGCTCGCGTATTTTCCTCTGATAGAGCCAAGCTCCGCTTCCGTTTTCTCCAGTGTAGAGTTAAGCTCGGAGAGCTTTGAGACGCACAAGCTAAGATTCTCGATTAGCTCGGTGACGTTGATTTCAGGCTCTATCACTTTTACCTTGGTATGGGTTTCGGTTACTGTTTCAGTGAAGGTGTGGGTAACAGTGAGTGTATGGTTCTGGATTTCAGTTATGGTGGTTGTCACGGTTTGAGTTCCACCCAGACAGCCCGCTGATAGAACAGTTATGATAAGCAGAAATGCCAGAGCTTTCTTCACGCGTACCACCATCCAATGGTGTACATCCAACTTGTGAATTTAACCTTAACGTAGGACAACCGTTAAAACCATGAACGGCCAAAGTCGTTGGGATGATGAGTCTGGAGCCCCCTGATTGGTGAGGAGGTTTCGCGGGGCTGACCGCTATGATAAAGAGGAGGATCTGTCGGGAGTATCTCAAGGAGATTGAGAGGTTGGAGCGTTCCATCATTGAACTGGAGGAGCAGATAGTCGAGCTCCGAATGCAGCTCAACCTGAAGGTCGACGAGGCTAATAGGCTCGCCATAGAGAACACCAGTCTGAGACACAAGGTTGAGATGATGGAGCGCCGCGAGAAACGCCTTAAGGAGCTCCTTGCAAAGCTCAAAGTCCCTCTTGTTGTCGTTGATGAGGAGCAATTTGAGGATGTGGACGTTGACCTCGAAGCTGATTTGAAAGACTAACAAAAACCTTAATTAGGCTCCGGCTCTTTTTACTTCAGCTTAAAAAGAGGTGATGCTCATGAGCATGGACATGACCACGCGCATGTTTAAAGAGGAAGGGTGGATGAGAAAGCAGTGCCCCAAGTGCGGAAAGTTCTTCTGGACGCTCGACCCAGAGAGGAAAACCTGCGGAGACCCGCCGTGTGACGAGTATGGATTCATCGGTAAGCCCGGCATTCCGAAGAAGTACACCCTCGACGAGATGCGTGAGAAGTTCCTGAGCTTCTTTGAAAAGCATGGCCACGGAAGGGTGAAGCGTTATCCCGTTCTGCCAAGATGGAGGGACGACGTTCTCCTCGTTGGTGCTTCAATCATGGACTTCCAGCCGTGGGTAATCAGCGGTGAAGCCGATCCTCCAGCCAATCCGCTCACTATCTCACAGCCCTCGATTCGCTTTACCGACATAGACAACGTTGGAATAACCGGCAGGCATTTCACGATATTTGAGATGATGGCGCACCACGCCTTCAACTACCCTGGCAAGCCTATATACTGGATGGACGAGACGGTTGAGCTCGCCTTCGAGTTCTTCACCAAGGAGCTCGGCATGAAGGCCGAGGACATAACCTTCAAGGAGAACCCTTGGGCTGGCGGTGGAAACGCCGGACCTGCCTTCGAGGTCCTTTACAGGGGTCTTGAGGTTGCAACGCTAGTTTTCATGCAGTACAAGAAAGCTCCTGAAAACGCTGACCCAAGTCAGGTCGTTGAGATAAAGGGCGACAAGTATGTCCCGATGGAAACGATGGTCGTTGATACCGGTTACGGCCTTGAAAGGCTTGTCTGGATGAGCCAGGGTACTCCCACAGCCTACGATGCCGTCCTCGGCTACGTCATAGAGCCCCTCAAGCGTGAAGCTGGAATAGAGAAGATAGACGCGAGAATCCTCATGGAGAACTCTAAACTGGCCGGAATGTTCGACATCGAGGACATGGGAGATTTGAGGGTTCTCCGCCAGGAAGTTGCCAAACGCGTCGGCATAAGCGTTGAGGAGCTGGAGAAGCTGGTAAGGCCCTACGAGCTTATCTATGCGATAGCTGACCACACCAAGGCCCTAACCTTCATGCTCGCCGATGGAGTCATCCCGTCCAACGTCAAGGCGGGCTACCTTGCCAGGCTCCTCATAAGGAAGAGCATAAGGCACCTCCGCGAGCTTGGTCTGGAAATGCCGCTGGCGGAGATCGTTGCCATGCACATCAAGGAGCTTTCGCCGAGCTTCCCTGAGTTTAAGGAGATGGAGGACGTCATACTCGACATAATTAACATCGAAGAAAGGCGCTATGCTGAAACCCTCCGGCGCGGAAGCGACTTGGTGAAGCGCGAGATAGCCAAACTCAAGAAGAAGGGTGAAAACGAGATTCCGCTTGAAAAGCTCATCCTATTCTACGAGAGCCACGGGCTGACGCCGGAGATAGTGGCGGAAATAGCTCAGAAGGAGGGTGTTAAGGTCCACATACCCGACAACTTCTACACCCTCGTCGCCAAGGAGGCCGAGAAGGAAGAAAAGAAGGAGGCCGCCCAGTACGTCGTTGACTTCGAACTCGTGAAGGGTTTGCCTGACACGAGGACACTCTACTACGAGGACCCGTTTATGAAGGAGTTCGACGCGGAGGTTCTCAGGGTAATTGATGACTGGGTCGTTCTTGACCAGACTGCATTCTACCCCGAGGGCGGCGGTCAGCCTTACGACACGGGCGAGCTGAACGGAGTTAAAGTTACCAACGTCCAGAAGGTCGGAAAGATTATCCTCCACAGGGTCGAGGAGCCCGAGAAGTTCAAGGAGGGTATGACCGTCCACGGAAGGATCAACTGGGACAGGAGAATCCAGCACATGCGCCACCACACGGGAACCCACGTCCTCATGGGTGCCCTGGTTAGGGTTCTCGGAAAGCACGTCTGGCAGGCTGGCTCTCAGCTCCATACCGACTGGGCCAGGCTGGACATATCCCACTACAAGCGCATAACCGAGGAGGAGCTCAGGGAGATAGAGAGGCTCGCCAACAGGATAGTTATGGAGAACAGAAGGGTAACCTGGGAGTGGCTTCCAAGGACTGAAGCCGAGATGAAGTACGGCTTCAGGCTTTATCAGGGCGGAGTTGTGCCAGGCAGGATTATCAGGGTGCTCAAGATAGAAGACTGGGACGTTCAGGCCTGTGGTGGAACCCACCTGCCGAACACCGGCCTTGTAGGCCCGATTAAAATCCTGAGAACCGAGCGCATACAGGACGGTGTTGAGAGGATAATCTTCGCCGCGGGAGAGGCCGCCGTAAACTGGATGCAAGAAACTGAGAGAATCCTCAAGAGGACAAGTGAGGTCTTCCGCGTCCCGCCCGAGAAGCTGCCAGAGACTGCCGAGAGATTCTTCAACGAGTGGAAGGAGGCAAGGAAGGAAGTTGAGAAGCTCAGGAAGGAGCTGGCGAAGCTCCTCGTTTACGAACTTGAGGACAAAATCGAGAGGGTCGGGGAAGTTGAGTTCATTGGCGCAGTCGTTGAGGGAACCATGGACGACCTCCGCGAGGCGGCAAACAAGCTCAGGAAGGATAAGAGAGTTGTCCTCCTCATTAGCAGGGAAGGCCACTTCGTCGTTGCCGTTGGCGATGGCCTCGACCTTAAGGCTGGCGAGCTTGCGAAGGTAATTACCAGCGTCGCCGGCGGTGGCGGGGGTGGAAGGAAGGAGCTCGCCCAGGGCAGGATAAAGAACCCACTGAAGGCCGAGGAGGCTATAGCCGAGGTGAAGAAGCGCCTCGGCTGATTTTTCAAACTTTTCTTGGTGGTCAAAATCAAGGTCAAGACCCTGACGAGGGAAGCCGTTGAGCTTTGTAAAGAGCTCGGACTAACGGCAATCCCCGAATACAAGACGGAAGATGGCAGTAGGATAGACATAGCGGTTCTAAACGGTGAGGAAAAGCTGGTCGCAATTGAGCTCGAGGCATCGTTTAAGTGGATGCGCCAGAGGGTTCTCTACAACGCCGTGAAGGCGCATCGCGCAGGCTTCCGGGAGCTCTGGATAGTAACACCCTTCAAAAAGCCGAAACTGGGATGGGTTGAGGGGTATGTTAAGGAACTTGGCCTTCGATTGGAATTTGTGAACGACGGGGAGATGTTGAAAAGGATAGACGAGCTCAAAGTCCAGTTGGCTCGTCGATGAAGAAAACCTCAACGTCGAACTTCTCTTTAACGAGCGGCATCAGCGCCTTTACGCCTAGCGTTTCGGTCTTGTAATGGCCAGCAACCGCGACGCTTATCCCAAGATCCAAGGCGGTTAAATAGTTGGCGTGTGTAAACTCTCCGAGAACGAATAGGTCAACGTTCTTTCTTTTTGCTTCCTCCAGTGCAAAGCCGCCAGCGCCTGTTATGGCTCCAACGCGTCTTATCTCCCTCACCCCGAACTCGTAGGTCTTAACTGTCGTGTCCAGCTTCTCCGCGAGAACCTGTGCGGCTTCCTCTACCGGCTTTGCCTCCTCAAACTCCCCGATGTAGCCTATCGTGATCCCTCCGTACTCGCCGAAGGGTTCCTTCGGTTCAAGCCCGAGAAGTTTGAGTAGTTGGACGTTGTTTCCGACCTCAGGATGGGCATCTAAAGGCACGTGGGCTACGTAAAGGTTCATGCCAGCATCGAAGAGCGCCTTAAGCCTGCGGTATGTCACTCCGGTCACGTAGTCTATGCCACCCCATATCATGCCGTGGTGGACTATCATCATGTCGGCTTTGGCCCTGGCGGCTCTCTCTATCGTTCTGAGCGTCGTGTCAACGGCAAAGGCTATCCTCTCAACTTCCTCCTTTCCCTCTACCTGGAGACCGTTCTTTGACTTGTCAGGGAAGGCATTAATGTTGAGGTATTCGTTGAGAAATGCGACTATCTCGTCTCGCGCGACCATTTCGACCACCAAACTTAATCCCCCCGAGAGCTTTTAACGTCTCCGTATTCACTATACTGAATATCTCGGGCAACATCTCCGACCAGCTAACCTTTTAAAAGGCCTGCCCAACTCGCTCCGAGAGGTGTTGGTATGAGTGAGAGTGACAACTTCAGACGAGCGGTTGAGGAGCTTGCGAGGGCAGTTTTGGCGGGCGAGATTAAAACGCGGGACGAGCTTAACCGCTACAAGATAATCGTCTCTAGGAAGTATCACCTCTCCAAAATTCCCGGCAACTCGGACATCTTGAAGGCTATACCTGAGGAAGAGCGCGACCGCTTTAGGGATCTGCTCAAGAGGAAGCCGACCAGAACGATAAGCGGCGTTGCAGTCGTTGCCATGATGACCAAGCCCTTCCCCTGCCCCCATGGACGCTGCATCTACTGCCCGGGCGGTCCGAGCGTTGGCTCTCCTCAGAGCTACACTGGAAAAGAACCTTCCGCTCTAAGGGCCGTCCAGAGCGCTTACCACCCCTATATCATCATGATGCGCAGGCTAAAGCAGCTCACTGACATAGGCCACGACGTGGATAAGGTCGAGGTCATAATCCAAGGAGGAACTTTTCCCGCGGTTGATCTGGATTACCAGGAGTGGTTCATCAAATGCGCCTTCAAGGCCATGAACGACTTCCCTCACTTCAGGGACATAGAAAACCTCGAGGAGAAGCTCGTCCGCCTGATAGTCCACGGAGATAAGTCCGTTCTTGATGAGGATCCGAAGTTCAAGGAGGCCTGGGAGAAGACCCACAGAAAGCCCTACTATTATCTCGAAGATGAGCAGAGGAAGAACGAGAAGGCTAAGGTGAGAATGGTTGGGCTAACGATAGAGACCCGCCCGGACTGGGCCTTCGAAAGGCAGATTGACAGGATGCTCAAGCTGGGAACGACGCGCGTTGAGCTCGGTGTTCAGACGATTTTCAACTTCATCCACGAGAGGACCAAGCGCGGCCACTGTGTCGAGGAGATAGTTAAGGCTACCCAGCTCCTCCGCGACGCTGGGTTGAAGATAAACTACCACATAATGCCAGGTCTGCCTGGGAGCAACTTCGAGAGGGATTTGTATACCTTCAGAGCAATATTCGAGGATGCTCGCTTCAGACCGGACATGCTGAAGGTATACCCGACCCTTATTACTGCCGACGCTCCTCTCTACCGCTGGTGGAGGGAAGGTAAATACCGGCCATACCGCACGGAGGAAGCCGTTGAGCTTCTCGTCGAGGCCTACAAGCTCTTCCCCAAGTGGGTTCGCGTCATGAGAATCCAGCGCGACATCCCGGCAAAGCTCATCGTCGACGGTGTCAAGCACTCCAACCTTGGGCAGCTCGTCTTCAACGAGCTGATTAAGAGAGGAATTCGCCCGAGGGAGATTAGGTTTAGAGAAGTTGGCCATATGATGCAGAAGTTCGGTGTGGAGCCTGAGATGGAGCACATCGAGCTTCTTAGGGAGGACTACGATGCAGCTGGCGGTAAAGAGATATTCCTCAGCTTTGAGGATACGAAGAATGACATCCTCATAGGCTTCCTCCGCCTGAGAATTCCGAGTGAAAAAGCCCATCGGAAGGAGATAAACTGCTGTCCTTCAGCCATTGTCAGGGAGCTCCATGTCTACGGTCCGCTCGTGCCGATTGGGGGGAGACCGAAGTACGAGTGGCAGCATCGCGGCTATGGACGGGAGCTTCTTGCTGAGGCGGAGAGGATTGCCCGCGAGGAGTTTGACGTCAAGAAGATGCTCGTAATAAGCGGCGTAGGTGTGAGGGAGTATTATCGTAAGTTTGGCTATCGGAAGAACGGTCCGTACGTTGCCAAGAGGCTTGACAAAAGCTACGCAGACTTCGGCAAGAGCAAAAGCTTCGACGCACACTTAAACACTTAAAGGAACAGATAAAAAGGCTTATGTGGCTGGGGCCTCCCTTCCCCAGGACTTTTATGATACTCTTTTGAGCATCATGAACAGCCAGCCGTTCCGGGGTTGCAAATATCAGCCCAATCGCCGGTATACTCAGTTTCTCTTGACGTCTTCCTGCTCCATCGTATCGTCTTCATTTGGTATTTAAAATTACTCTAATACATTTAAAGACTTTGTCCAAACTTTTTCAAGACCGTAAATCTTTTGAACATTGATAACCTACTTTGGACGAGGGATTCAGGATGGAGAAGAACAGGAAGATACGCATTCCTTACGAAATCTCTTTCAGGGTAAAAGTGCTCTTCCTAGTCCTGCTGTTTGGAATAGCGATATTCTTCATCGTGTACTACCCGCTTATCTCTCATCAGGTTAATCCATTTGACGTTGCTGCTCCAAAGGGCCAGATAGTCCTTGCTCAAAACTTCACGTTTGGATCTGTGAACTACACAAACGCCATCGCAATGACGTCCCAGAACAACATTCTGGTCTTAAAGGGAAACGATAACATGGGCGATACGCTTACGATGAAGATGGTTACCTCTGACTGGTGCATCGACCTATGGGTCTGGGGGGGCTCCACCAGCGGCTGGCAGCTGAAGTACAACTGTTCTCGGGAAATCCAGATAAGCCAGTACGCCTTCAGAAGAGTCCCGACCCATGAGGCAAGAGAGATACTCTACTGGTACCTTGAGTCTGGCTATATAATCGTGCTCCACAAGACAGGACCAGTGCAGAACTACGAGCTGGTGAACTTTACGGTAACATACGGGGAGACGACAGGAAATGGCTTCCTGAAGGTTGCCCTTGGTAAATCCTGATCCATGTTTGGAGGTGATCCTGTGAGGATTTCCTACGAGACAGAGTCGGCCATTAAGATCCTCTCCGCTGTTGTGATCATTGCAGTAGTTGTCCTTTACTATCTCCTTGCTCCCATAGTTACCCATAAGCCCGTGCCCTACGGTGTCGCTGCCCCGAAGGGCCAGATAATTCTGCTTGAGAACATAACCATTGGAAAGTACAGCTGGGAAAACGCCGTTGACCTTCAGAAGTACCTCATCCTCAAGGGCAGCGAGGACTATGGAGACTCCGTAACTCTGAAGCTCCAGAATCCTGACTGGTGTCTTGACATCGTCATCTGGGAAGGACAGAAGTACGTGAGGACCGAGGAGTGTATCCGGGAACTTGTCATACCCAAATATCTGTTCGCGATAAGCAGCGCCTTTTACTGGTACGTGGAGAGCGGCTACCACATAATAGTCTACAAACGCGAAGGAACTCCGGAAAACTATGAGCTGGTGAACTTCACAGTGACCTACGGCGAAGAAACCGATTGGGGTGCCTTTAAGGCTGCCTATCCCAGGGACTAAACCCTTTTAAGGGTTCCCCATAACTTTTTTTCATGCGCTTCAAACCAAAACCCTTCAAGGAGCCCGTAAAGTTCAGGTGCCTCTACTGCTTAGACTGCTGCAGGGGGAGGTTCATTTATCTAACCCTTAAGGATATACAGAAAATAGCCGAGGCTGGCTACGACCCTCAGGACTTCGTTCTTATGGTTCCCGGCGGGGATAAGGTTCGCTTCGTCATGGCCTACCGTGAATGGGACCTCGGCTGCGTCTTTCACGACCCTGAGACGGGCAAGTGCAGAATCCATGACAGAAATCCCGTAATCTGCCGCATATACCCGTTCATGGTCTCCAGAAAGCCCCTGGGAGTTGAGGGGGAGGAGCCCTTCGAGTACAAAGGCGAAAGGTTTTGGCTCTACTACGATGAGAACTGCCCCGGAATAAACCCTGAGGAGCCTGAGAGGGTCATAACTCCTGAGGAGATAGCTGAGCTCGGCATCGAGTTTGAGCATGAATTAGAGACGACGGATATTGAGGGTTTTCTCAAACGGCTTGAGGAACTCGACTGAGAAGATTAACCCTTATAAACGGCTTCCCCAACCCATGATTGATGTCGATGAGTGAACTCCGCTACAGGCGAGCCTCCGCATGGGAGTACGACCTGATCCTCCGCGAGGCGGAGAAGTACGGTGAACTTAAGCACCACACCTTCGCGATAGTCGAAGGAAAATTCCGGGACGTCTATGCGGTAAATGAGAGAGTCTGGCGGGAGATAGAGAACCTTAAGATCAAGCCCTACGCCTATGGCACCTTTGTCGGCACTATCAAGGTTGACAAAAACCTCGTTGAGAAGTTCTATCCCAACGTCGAGTTCTTTTATTTTGTCGACATCCAAAAGAACTACGCGGTTCTGAGCCCAAAGGCCGGCTTTCTCTTCACAACCGGTAAAGATGTCCCGAGGAGCGGTGTCAGGAAGTATAGCTGGCAGGGGACTAAAAAGCTGGTTGTTTTTGACGAGAACGGGATAATCCTTGGTATAGGAAGGATAAATCCAGACAGCCGGAACAAGTTCATCCTGAACGTCACGGACGTGGGCGAGTTCTTGAGGAGGAAGCGCTGACTTTTCCTAACCTGTCGTAACTTTTTTAAGACCTATTGCGTAGGCATAATTGGTAACAAAAGGTAACTAAAGGGGGTGACGCCCGATGATTAGGAGGGTGAAGACGGGCATCCCCGGAATGGATGAGGTTCTCCACGGGGGAATTCCCGGGAGGAATGTGGTTCTGCTCAGCGGCGGCCCGGGAACGGGCAAGTCTATCTTCAGCCAGCAGTTCCTCTGGAACGGCTTACAAAACGGCGAGCCTGGAATATATGTGGCTCTGGAAGAGCACCCCATCCAGGTCAGGCAGAACATGGTCCAGTTCGGCTGGGACGTCAGGAAGTACGAGGAGGAAGGTCTTTTTGCCATGGTTGACGCCTTCACAGCTGGAATCGGCAAGAGCAAGGAGTATGAGAAATACATCGTCCACGACCTTACCGACATCCGCGAGTTTATAGACGTCCTCAGAACGGCCATCAAGGACATCGGTGCCAAGAGGGTCGTTATAGACTCGGTTACGACTCTCTACATCAACAAGCCGGCCGTGGCGAGGAGCGTAGTTATGCAGCTCAAAAGGGTTTTGGCTGGCCTAGGGGTTACTAGCATACTCGTCAGTCAGATAAGCGTCGGTGAGCGCGGCTTTGGTGGACCCGGTGTTGAGCACGGTGTTGATGGAATAATCCGCCTTGACCTTGACGAGATAGACGGCGAGCTGAAGCGCTCACTTATTGTCTGGAAGATGCGCGGAACGAGCCACTCAATGAGGAGGCACCCCTTTGAGATAACCGACAAGGGAATAGTCGTCTATCCCGACAAGGTTCTGAAGAGGAAGGCAGTTGTTGAGCTCGAGTGAAAACTGAAGGGGGTGAGAGCATGGAGGTGCCGCTGAACCCGCTTGGAAGGGAGGAGATACACAGGCTCGAGAGTGTACTGCTCTTTGCAACCCTCTTCAGGCCCGAAGTGATAGAGCTCATCAAAGATCCGGCCGAGAGGCTCACCTGGGTCGACAGCCTGGCCGTTGCGGCCGGGGCGATAGCCAGAGAGAAGGCCGGCATGACAGTGAGGGAAATTGCCGATGAGCTTGGCAGGACAGAGGCAACCGTTAGAAAGCATCTCAAGGGTGAAACTAAAGCCGGCCAGCTTGTCAGGGAGACTTATGAGCTCATCAAGCAGGGCAAGCTCGACGAGCTTGTGAAGAACGTCGAGGTCTTGGCCAAGGGCGGCCAGCTCGTTGCCCTTGAGGAGTACGAGAGGCTCAGGAAGGAGAAGGAAAAGCTTGAGGCCAAAGTGGGTGAACTTGAGAGGGCACTGAGGGATGCTCTGGCTGAGAAGGATGAGCTTGAGAAGAAACTCAGAGAGTTTGAAGGATTAGCGGGGGAGCTCAGAAGGGAGAACGAAGAGCTTAAGAACAAGCTCAAGAAGGTAAGGGAGATAACAACCACCTTGGAGAAGAAGATAGAGGAGATTAAAAGTCTACTCTGAGGTTCAGCTCTTCTCATCTCCGTTCTTTCTCTCGAGCTTCTCTTCCCAGGTAAGAATCATGTGGGTGAAGGTCTCGTCGTCCTCCTCGATACCTCTCTTGATCTCTGAAACGTGAGCATACTGGGCCTTTATCTTGTCGAGGATGTAGTCAACGGCTTTTTCCGGATCCGCGGTGGTTCCGCAGGTGTAGACGTCGAGAGCGGCGTAGCCCTTCTCCGGCCAGGTGTGAATCGAGATGTGGCTCTCTGCAACTATGACCACTCCGCTGACACCGGTCGGTGAGAACTTGAAGAAATAGCTTGCTTTGACCTCCATTTTGCCTACTTTGGCAGCCTCGAGGAATATCTGTCTTATCTTGTCAGCGTTACCGAGGATCTCTGGATCGCAGCCTGCAGCCTCAACCACGTAGTGAAACCCTATCGTCTCCATGGCCTCTCACCTGTTGTTCCAGTAGAACCTACCCTTTTTAAAGTTAAGCCCTGAAGCGAAGAGACCTGGGCGGGTCTTTCGAGCGTTGAACTGTTCAGAACGGGTTTTGAATGCATCAAACTGACAGTTACTTGCCGTTTTTGAAGTTTCCCGTTGGTTACTGCATAAATGAACTTTCTACGATTCATTTGGCACATTTATCCGTTTTGGTGAACGGTGGCCATCTTTAAGCCTTGAACCACTAATTTTAAAACTCGTCAAGCGAACTAACGACAAGTTTTACAAAAACTCAGAACGGGGTGAAGGTATGTCGAAGTCTAAAACCAAGGACATTCCCACCGCCGGGGAAGCCGTTCGCGCTAAAAAGCGGCAGAAGCTGAGCTTCCTCGCAAGAATGGAATACAAAAAAATGATTACCTACCCGCTGGTGGTCTTTATAGTCGCCCTGATTCTTCTTGCAATTAACTTCCCTACGTTGGGAATAGACCTCCAGGGTGGTGTGGTGGTTACAGCCTATGGAATAGACGCAAACCCTGACGAGCTGGCTAAGTACATAAGCGACCAGATCGGCGTCGATGTGAGGGTTGAGAGCTTCACCGGCGTTGATACCAATGGTGTCAGGGTCTACGCTCCGGTTGGAACAGACGCCCTCAAGATAATCGATGTGATGAAGGTCAGATATCCAGACGCGGACTACACACACAGCGAAGTTCAGCCGACCTTTGGTAAGATTTCGCAGCAACAGGGAATAAGGGCCCTTATCTTTGCGTTCATTGCAATGGCCGTCGTTGTGTTCCTGTTCTTCAGGAACCTCGTCCCGTCGCTCACGATAATCTTCTCGGCCCTCTCGGACATGACGATAGCGGTTGCTATGATGGGGATTTTTGGGATACAGCTCACCACCGCGACGATAGCTGCACTGCTCATGCTCATTGGTTATACTGTCGATAGCAACATCCTTCTTACCACGAAACTCCTTAAGAGGAAGGAGGACACTATGGAGGATGCATATCTCGCGGCGGTCTCCACTGGATTCACCATGAGCACAACAACTCTCGGTGCACTCTTTATCCTCTGGCTCATATCAACATCTCAGACCATAGACAACATAGCGATAGTCCTCATCTTCGGTCTCCTCGCGGACTTCATGAACACATGGATGCTCAACGCCGGAGTGTTGAGGTGGTACCTTGACAGAAACGCCGTCAGGGGTGGTAACGAATGAAGAGAAGGACCAAAAAGCTCTTCCTTAACTGGAGGATAATCCTCCTCACCATAGTTCTCATTGGTTCAATTGCAACGCTCGCTGTTAGGCCGCTCACCTTCGGTATAGACATCGCCGGTGGTGTGGCCATTGTGGCCCAAACTGAACATCCCGTTGACGCTGACACCATGCAGCTTGTTGTTGATTCCCTCCAGAAGAGGCTGAACACCCTCGGTGTTAAGGACATAACCGTGGAGGCTCAGGGAGACCAGATAGTGCTCGTCAAAGTCGCCAACGTGACTACCCCTGAGGAGGCCAACCAGATCAAGAACGTCATCGAGAGCCAGGGTGTCTTTTACATGGAGTTTGGAGGTGTAATCTTCGGAACCGGCCGGGACGTTGAGTACGTGGGTATATACCAGATAAAGTCCGACAACACATGGGCCGTTCCCTTCAGGATATCTAAGAGCGCCGCTGAAAAGTTTGCCGAGCTGGCCAGGGGTAAGGCCGGCTGGCCTGTTGATATGTTCCTTGATCCGCCCGTTAACTCCCTCATTATCGTTTCAGAGAGCGTTTACAAAACCATGAACAGTTCGGAATTCAACGCTCAGGCTCCGGAAGCTCCGACCCTCATGGAGAGGATAACGAAGGCCTTCAACATAACCGTCGTTGTATATGCTAATCAGAGCGCTGATGAGATTGCCAAGCTCGCTGAGAGTAAGGAGAAGGTCGTTCTCGTGGACGTTCCTCAGGAGCTCCAGGCCGAACTGGAGAACGTGAATGTTACCGTGAGGTTCGTCCCGAGGAACCCGGGAGAGAGCGATCACTCTCTCATCGTCAGGGTCCTCGGACTTTATGGTCCATATTCGGTCGGTGAAGGTCTTGCAACCGGCGCTCCTCAGCAGGACGTTCAGATAACCGGAACTGCCCCGGACAGGCTCACCGCCGAGCAGGAAGCCAGCACCATCTATACCGTCCTCAAGAGCGGTTCGCTCCCGGTCAAGCTCACCGTTGTTGGCATGGAGTTCATTTCCCCAAGGCTTGGTGAGGGCTTCAAGAACCAGGCTCTCTACGCTGGAATAGGCGCCCTCATAGCGGTGCTCCTCATAGTCTACTTCCACTACAGGAACTGGAAGATAGCCCTACCAGTTGCCTCGACAAGCCTCTTTGAGGCCATAATCATCCTTGGCTTTGCAGCGCTCATCCAGTGGAACCTTGACCTGCCGAGTATAGCCGGTATCATCGCCGCAATAGGTACGGGTGTTGACCAGCAGATAGTCATAACCGACGAACTCCTCGGAGGAGAGAAGACCACGAAGATAACCAGGCGTTCCAGCGTGCTCAAGAGGATGGGTAGGGCGTTCTTCGTCATATTCGCCTCGGCAGCGACGACCATAGCGGCCATGAGCTTCCTGCTGGTCTACTTCGTCGGAACGCTCAAGGGTTTTGCCTTCACGACGATACTCGGTGTGCTCATTGGAATCCTCATCACGAGGCCGGCATATGCTGAAATAGCCAAATACATCCTCGGTGAGGACTGATGTTCGTCGTGATAATGGGCGCCGGAAGGGTTGGTTATCTCGTGGCGAAGATGCTCGAGGAAGAGGGTCACGACGTCACCATAATCGAGATGGACAAGGAGAGGGCCAAGGAGCTCTCCCTTCTTATTAACGGTCTCGTTATCGAGGGTGATGCGACCGATCCGAAAACGCTTGAAGAGGCCAACATAAAGCAGGCCGATGCATTCGCGGCTCTAACAGGTAAGGATGATGCAAATCTGCTGGCGTGCATACTGGCGAAGCACCTTAATCCAAAAATCAAGACCTCCCTCAGGATAGGAAACCCCAAGAACAGGCGCATCTTCGAAGAAGTGACTGACCTCAAGAGGTACTTCGACTTCGTCATATCCCCAGAGGAGATAGCGGCTGAGTACATAAGCAGAAACATTGTCACTCCGGGCTTTGACAGGGTGCTCTTCCCCAAGGAGGGAGCAGAAATAGTGCGCTTCACTATAGAAAAGGGTAGCGAGATAGCCGGAAAGCTTGTCAGGGATCTCAATATACCCAAGGATGCCCTCATAATAGCCATCTATGATGAAAAAGGCAACCTGATGATACCCTCTGGCGATACGAAGCTGCCAGAGAGAGGCCAGGTAATTGTCTTTGCCAAGAACAGTGTTCTTGACGATGTGAAGGAGCTTCTGGAGAAGAAAAAGTCTACTGAAAAGCTGGAGTAAGTTTGTGTTTTCTTTTTACTCTTTTGATTATCCATAAACTACCATACTTACCATAAACTATTTAAACCAATTAGGGAAGCCAAAGTTGGCGTGAGGAACACCTGTTTTCAGGGTCATTGGGGGGCTCATCATGGAGGATGTCATCAAACAGATTGTTGACGCTGAAAAGCAGGCCGAGGAGAGGATTGAAAGGGCAAAGGAAGATGCTAAGGCCATAGTCCTTAAAGCAAAGGAAGAGGCAAAGCTCATTGAGAGCAAAATAATCGAGGAGGCCGAGGAGAAGGCAAAGGCCCTCATTGAAAAGGCCCGCCTCGAGGGTGAGGAAGAGGCCAAGAAAATCCTCGAGGAGGGCGAGGCTGAGGTCGAGGAGCTCAAGATAAAGGCCACCACAAACTTTGAGGGGGCCATCTCCGCTGGCATAGAGCTCGTAAGAGGGAGCTGAGATGTTCAGGCCCGAAGAGATGGTCAAAATCGAGGTAATCACGCTCAACCGTTACAAGGATGCCTTACTGACTTACCTTCATGAGCAGGGTGTTGTGGAAATCAGGGAGCTGGAAGTCAAGGTTGCCCAGAAGGATTCCCCCAACGAGTACCACAGAAAGGCTGCCTCGTACAGCATAACTATTTCCAGACTGGTTGATTTTCTTAAAACCTACAGAAAGGCCAATGGCGGAGGAATAAGGGAGTTCTTCTTCCCACCCGAGAGGGCGAAGAAGACTTACAAATATGAAGGAATCGAGAGGCTCATAAAAGACGTTGAGGACTTTTTAAGCGTCGTCGAGCCCGAGATAAAGGCCGTCGAAGGTAAAATCACCGCGACTCAGACTGAGATCGAGAGGATAAAGGCGGACATAACGATTCTGGAGCTTCTTTCGGCGCTTAACCTTGACGTTTCCTATCTCAGGCCCACAGATATGGTCGAAATAGTCGTCGGAACCGTCGACAGGAACAAGTTCAACCCGCTCATTGAGGAGGTAAAGAAGGCCGCCGAGGGCAGGGTTGTCTTTGTCTCCAAGGATTTCAAAGACAAAGTTCTGGTCGTGTTTGCCTTCCTCAAGAGGGACTACGAGAAGGCCAATCCAGTCTTAGCCAAGTACTCCCTCGAGAGGGTTGAGGTTCCAGAGGGAGAGGGAACCCCACGGGAGCTCATAAAGGTCTACGAGGAGAAGCTTAGGGCCAAGGAGAGGGAGCTTGAGAAGGCCAAGAAGGATGCAGAAATGCTTGCGAAGAAGTACTACGAGGACGTGGTGTTCTACCAGGAGCTCATGGAGAACGAGAGGGACAAAGCGACGGTTCTTCCAATGCTCGCTAGAACCAACATGACATTTGCCATGACCGGCTGGCTCCCGAGGAGCGAGGTTCCGAAAGTTCTGGAGGGCATAAAGAGAGTCACCAACGGTAAGGCCTACATCAACATTATGGAACCGAGCAAGGAGGAGCTCGACGAGATTCCGATTAAGCTCAAGAACCCCAGCTGGGCGAGACCCTTCGAGATGCTTACCGAGATGTACGGTGTCCCCAAGTACAACGAGATTGATCCGACGCCGATAATAACCTTCACCTATTCGTTCTTTTTCGGTTTCATGCTCACCGACTTCATGTACGGCCTTATAATAGCCATAGTCGCTGCACTGCTCGTCAAGGGCCACAGGAAGTTCAACGATGGTGCATACAAGTTTGCCTACACTCTGCTCATTAGCGCGGCCTTCACCATGATTATGGGTGTCCTCTTTGGTAGCTACTTCGGCAACGCCCTTGACTTGGCGGGCTTCAACGTTTGGCGCAAGTGGGACAGCATGACAGACGCGCTGGTAGTCCTCCAGCTGGCGCTGGCGATAGGCCTAGCTCACCTCTTCACTGGCTATACAATAGGCTTCATAGTCAAGGTGAAGAACGGCGAAGTCAAAGACGCAATCCTCGACCAGCTCTCATGGATGCTCATAATACTCGGTGTTGTCTTCCTCGCGCTCGGAATGACCGGCAAGGAAGCCCTCACCCTTCCGGGCAAGGCTCTCTTCGGGGCTGGCCTAGTGCTCTTCACAATCGGCGAGTTCAGGAACGGTGCATTGGCTGTGCTGTTGACCATCTCGGACTTCTTCGGCTTTGTCGGCAGCTGGCTCAGCTACGCAAGGCTGATGGCACTGGCCTTAGCTACCGCTGGAATAGCGATGGTCATCAACATCCTCGTCCAGATGGTCTGGGGTGTTAGCATAGGTCCAGTTCCGATAGGCATAGTCATTGGTCTCATCCTCTTCGTTGGCGGCCAGCTGTTTTCGGTCGCCATCAACGCCCTCGGAGCGTTCGTCCACTCGCTCCGTCTCCAGTACGTTGAATTTTTCGGGACGTTCTACTCAGGTGAAGGCAAGCCCTTCGAGCCTTTCAAGGCCAAAAGGGAGATCTCAAAGTTAGAGTTTGAAGCTTAAGGAGGTGTTTGAGAAATGGACCCGATAGTTTACGTATCCCTTGGTGCGGCACTCGCCGCTGGTATAGCAGGTGCAGCCTCGGCGTTCGGTGTCGGAATAGCCGGTGCAGCCGCTGCCGGAGTGGTCGCTGAGGACGAGAAGAACTTCAAGAACGCCCTCATCCTTGAGGGTCTGCCAATGACCCAGAGCATTTACGGACTCATTACGCTGTTCCTCATCCTGATGGTCTCAGGAATCCTCGGTGGCGGCTTTAAGTTCACCGACCCGAACAACTTGGACAACATAGTTAAGAGCGCCATACTCCTTGGTGCTGGCCTTACCGTCGGCCTTACCGGTCTCTCGGCCATACCACAGGGTATCATAGCCAGCGCAAGCATCGGCGCGGTTGCCAAGAACCCGAAGACCTTCACCCAGGGTATCATATTCTCGGCTATGGCCGAGACCATGGCAATCTTCGGTCTCGTTGGAGCCCTTATCATGATAGTTACCGGAGTCGGCTTCTGACTCCCAAACTTTCTTTATAGCCTAAGGAGGAAGGAGGATGGAAGGAGCAGAGCTGATCATTCAGGAGATAAACAGGGAGGCGGAGCAGAAGATACAGTATATACTCAGCGAGGCTCAAAAGGAAGCGGAGAAGATTAGGGAGGAAGCGAGAAAGAGGGCCCAGGCCAGAGCTGAGTGGATACTCAGGAAGGCCCAGACCCAGGCTGAAATAGAAAAGCAGCGCATAATAGCCAACGCCAAGCTTGAGATAAGAAAGAAGAGGCTCGAAGTTCAGGAGGCCCTCATCCAGGAGGTCATAACGGCCCTCCGCGAAAGGCTCGCCGAACTTCCTGAGGAAGAGTACTTCCCGATGCTCGTTGATTTAACTGGCAAGGCTGTCGAAGAGCTTGGAAGCGGCAGCGTCGTCGTGAAATCCAACGAAAGGACATTGAAGCTCCTGGAGGGCAGGCTCGACGAGTTCAAGAAGGCTCTCACTGAAAAGCTCGGGAGGGACGTTGAAGTCACCCTCGGTGAACCGATCACCACAATCGGCGGCATCCTCGTCGAGACCCCCGACAGAACTGTTAGGGTAGATAACACCTTCGAGTCCAGGATAGAGAGGTTTGAGGGCGAGCTCAGGGCGGCAATAGCCAAGGCTCT
Source organism: Thermococcus sp. GR6 (assembly GCF_012027415.1). Classification (NCBI taxonomy): domain Archaea; kingdom Methanobacteriati; phylum Methanobacteriota; class Thermococci; order Thermococcales; family Thermococcaceae; genus Thermococcus; species Thermococcus sp. GR6. The sequence goes on along the minus strand of NZ_SNUM01000002.1, from coordinate 192,671 downwards.
CTTCGGGTGAGGCTAATGGAGACAGGAGCGGTAACTGGAATCCTCAACACTACTCTGGCGGTGGTGTTCACCTGGGTGGGCTACAAGACAGCAAGGATAATCTGGAAGTATACCCCCTACTCCTATCCGAACGCGAGGATTAAGGCCATGGAAGCGAAGCTCCTCAGCGAGCAGAGGTTCAACGAATTGGCCGAGAGCAGAACCCTCAACAACTTCGTGGTCAGCCTGGAGGACACCGACTACAAGGACTACCTTGCGAGCGTTTCAAACTACACCGTTGAGGAGATTGAGAGGGCCTTGGAGAGAGCTTTGGCAGGCACCTACGAGTTAATGGTCACTATCCTCCCGAAGAGGGTTAACCCATTCTTTAGGCTCCTTCTGGAAGAGTGGGACGTCAGGAACATAACCAGCGTCATCAAGGCGAAGATGGTAAACGAACCGGCGAGCGACTACGTCGTCGAGATTGGCACAATGCTTCCCAAGGTTAAAGCTATGGCAGAAGCAAAGACCATGGAGGAGATACTCGTCATACTGGAGGGCACACCCTACGAGGAGCCATACCAGAAGCTCCTGCTCGGCGAGATTTCCCTTAAGGAGTTTGAAACTGAGCTCTACAGGATGCACTACGCTAAGCTCTTGAACTACGCTCTCTCGAAGAAAGAGGACGAGAGGGTTATCCTAGAGGAGTTTGTCAGACTCAAGATCGACAAAACCAACATACTCACAGTGCTGAGAGCGAAGGCTGCAAAGATGGGTGCAGAAGAGATAAAGCCGCTTATAATACCCGGTGGAACAATTAAGCTCGACTCCATACTCCACGTCGATGACCTAAGCATGGCCTTAGCCGAGCTCGACTCCACCAGGTACGGGGCGGTAATCAGGGACGTCAGAGAGGAGGTCGAGAGGGACTTAAGTGTTCTCGAGAGGGCACTTGACAGGCACATAAGGGAGAGGATGAACGAGCTTACACGCTTCTACCCGCTCAGTGTGGCGACATCTCTAAGCTACATCCTTCAGAAGGAGCGGGAGGTCAGGAAGCTCAGGGCTATTGCGAAGCTCATAGATGACGGAGTTGAGCCAGAGAGGATAAAGGAATTCGTGGGTGATGCCGCATGAAGATAGCAGTGCTCGGAGACAAGGACACGGCTTTGGGCTTCAAGCTCGCTGGCGCTCACGAAGTTTACTCCTTTGAGGACACTCCGCTCGACATGGAGAGGCTGAAGAACAAGCTCAACGAACTTGTTGAGAGGGAAGATATCGGGATAATCCTGATAACCGAGAGATTCGTCCAGAAGATTGAGCTTCCCGACGTTACGTTTCCAATCATCCTTCAGGTGCCGGACAAATCCGGCTCCAAGTTCGGGGAAGAGGCAATTAAGGAGATAGTTAGAAGAGCCATTGGTGTTGAGCTGAAGAGGTGAAGGAAATGGGAAGGATAATTCGTGTTACGGGCCCACTCGTCGTGGCTGATGACATGAAGGGCGCTAAGATGTACGAGGTCGTCAGGGTCGGCGAAATGGGACTCATCGGAGAAATCATTCGTCTTGAGGGAGATAAGGCAGTCATCCAGGTCTACGAGGAAACGGCAGGCATAAGGCCGGGCGAGCCGGTCGAAGGAACCGGTGCTTCGCTCAGTGTCGAGCTTGGTCCCGGACTGCTCACCGCAATGTACGACGGTATTCAGAGGCCGCTTGAGGTTCTCAGGGAGCTCAGCGGCGACTTCATTGCGAGGGGTCTCACAGCTCCGGCCCTCCCGAGGGACAAGAAGTGGCACTTTACCCCTAAGGTTAAGGTCGGCGACAAGGTCGTCGGTGGCGACATCCTTGGTGTCGTCCCGGAGACCAGCATCATTGAGCACAGGGTTCTTGTTCCACCGTGGGTCGAGGGTGAGATAGTTGAAATTGTCGAAGAGGGCGACTACACCATTGAAGAGGTCATAGCCAAGGTCAAGAAGCCCAATGGTGAGATAGAGGAGCTCAAGATGTACCACCGCTGGCCGGTCCGTGTCAAGAGGCCCTACAAGAGGAAGCTTCCGCCGGAGGTTCCACTCATCACTGGACAGAGGACGATAGATACCTTCTTCTCCCAGGCCAAGGGTGGAACTGCTGCCATTCCCGGTCCGTTCGGTTCAGGAAAGACCGTTACCCAGCACCAGCTTGCCAAGTGGAGTGACGCCCAGGTCGTCGTTTACATAGGCTGCGGTGAGCGCGGAAACGAGATGACCGACGTTCTTGAGGAGTTCCCGAAGCTCAAGGATCCGAAGACCGGAAAGCCTCTCATGGAGAGAACCGTTCTCATAGCCAACACCTCGAACATGCCCGTCGCTGCGCGTGAGGCTTCCATCTACACCGGAATCACCATCGCCGAGTACTTCCGTGACATGGGCTACGACGTCGCTCTCATGGCCGACTCCACGAGCAGGTGGGCTGAGGCACTCCGTGAGATTTCCGGCCGTCTCGAGGAGATGCCCGGTGAGGAAGGTTATCCGGCCTACCTTGCCAGTAAGATCGCCGAATTCTACGAGCGTGCCGGTCGTGTCATAACCCTCGGAAGCGACGAGAGGATTGGAAGCGTTTCCGTCATCGGTGCAGTCTCGCCGCCGGGTGGAGACTTCAGCGAACCGGTTGTTCAGAACACCCTCCGTGTCGTCAAGGTCTTCTGGGCTCTCGATGCTGACCTGGCCAGGAGGAGGCACTTCCCGGCAATCAACTGGCTGAGAAGCTACTCACTCTATGTCGACTCCATCCAGGACTGGTGGCACAAGAACGTTGACCCCGAGTGGAGGGCAATGAGGGATAAGGCTATGGAGCTCCTCCAGAAGGAGGCCGAGCTCCAGGAGATTGTCAGGATAGTCGGTCCTGACGCTTTGCCGGACAGGGAGAAGGCGATACTCATAGTCACTAGAATGCTCCGTGAGGACTACCTCCAGCAGGATGCCTTCGACGAGGTCGACACCTACTGCCCGCCCAAGAAGCAGGTAACTATGATGAGGGTTATCCTCAACTTCTACGAGAGGACCATGGAGGCCGTTGACAGGGGCGTTCCAGTCGACGAGATAGCCAAGCTCCCGGTCAGGGAGAAGATAGGTCGTATGAAGTTCGAGCCAGAGATTGAGAAGGTTGCCGCACTGATAGACGAGACCAACGCTCAGTTTGAGGAGCTCTTTAAGAAGTACGGGGCGTGATGCTCATGCCGGGAATGGAGTACTCAACCGTTAGCAAGATTTACGGACCACTCATGATAGTACAGGGCGTTAAGGGAGTCGCCTACGGTGAGGTCGTTGAGATAGAGACCGAGAGCGGCGAGAAGAGGAAGGGACAGGTTCTCGAGGCAAGGCAGGACCTGGCTATCGTCCAGGTCTTCGAGGGAACTAGAGACCTCGACATAAAGACAACCCGTGTAAGATTCACCGGCGAGACGCTGAAGGTTCCGGTCAGCATGGACATGCTCGGAAGGGTGTTCAACGGTATTGGTAAGCCCATCGATGGCGGCCCTGAAATCATTCCTGAGGACAGGCGTGACGTCCACGGCGCTCCCCTTAACCCTGTCGCCCGTGCCTATCCGAGGGACTTCATCCAGACCGGTGTTTCGGCCATCGACGGAATGAACACGCTCGTCCGCGGCCAGAAACTGCCCATCTTCAGCGGCTCAGGTCTTCCCCACAACATGCTGGCTGCACAGATAGCCAGACAGGCAAAGGTTCTCGGCGAAGAGGAGCAGTTCGCCGTCGTCTTCGCTGCGATGGGTATTACCTACGAGGAGGCCAACTTCTTCAAGAAGAGCTTTGAAGAGACCGGAGCAATAGAGAGGGCAGTCCTGTTCCTCAATCTCGCCGACGACCCAGCAATCGAGCGTATCATCACCCCGCGTATGGCACTCACCGTTGCCGAGTACCTCGCCTTCGACTACGACATGCAGGTTCTAGTTATCCTCACAGACATGACCAACTACGCTGAGGCCCTTCGTGAGATCTCCGCCGCTCGTGAGGAGGTTCCGGGTAGGCGTGGCTATCCAGGTTACATGTACACCGACTTAGCCACCATCTACGAGCGTGCTGGTCGTGTGAGGGGCAAGAAGGGAAGCATTACCCAGATGCCTATCCTCACCATGCCCGACGACGATATCACCCACCCGATTCCAGACCTCACCGGTTACATCACCGAGGGCCAGATAGTTCTCAGCAGAGAGCTCTACAGGAAAGGTATCTATCCACCAATCGATGTCCTTCCGAGCCTCAGCCGTCTGATGAAGGACGGTATCGGTAAGGGCAGGACCAGGGACGACCATCCGCAGCTCAGCCAGCAGCTCTACGCCGCCTATGCCGAGGGTAGGTCCCTCAGGGATCTCGTCGCAGTCGTTGGTGAGGAAGCCCTTAGCGAGACCGACAGGAAGTACCTCAAGTTCGCCGACCGCTTTGAGAGAGAGTTTATCGCCCAGCGCTACGACGAAGACAGGAGCATCGAAGAGACCCTTGACCTCGGCTGGGAGCTCCTTGCTGAGCTTCCGGAGAGCGAGCTCAAGCGTGTCAGGAAGGAGTACATCCTCAAGTACCACCCCAAGTACAGGAAGAGGGAGGGCTGACCTCCCTTCAACCTTTAGGTGGTCGAGATGGCAGAGCTGCTCAACGTCAAGCCGACCCGTATGGAGCTCCTGAACCTCAAGAGGCGCATTAAGTTAGCCAAGAAGGGCCACAAGCTCCTCAAGGACAAGCAGGACGCCCTTATCATGGAGTTCTTTACCATCTACGACGAGGCCCTAAGCCTCAGGGAAGAGCTCGGCAGGAAGATGGAGGAGGCCTTCAAGGCCCTCCAGATGGCGGAGATAGACGTCGGAATGCTCCGCCTTAAGGAGATAAGCCTGAGCGTTGAGCCCAACAAGGAAGTTGATATTAAAAAGAGGAACGTCATGGGAGTTTCAGTTCCCCTTATAGAGGCGGAATCCTTCAGAAGGAGCACCAGCGAGAGAGGGTACGCCTTTGTCTCTAGCTCGCCGAGGGTTGACTTGGCCGCGGAGAAGTTCGAGGAGGTGCTTGATCTAGCCGTCCGTCTCGCTGAAGTCGAGGAGACCCTCAAGAGGCTCGCCAGAGAGATTGAGGTCACTAAGAGGCGTGTCAATGCGCTTGAATACATCATAATTCCAAGGATGGAAGCTACCGTCAAGTTCATCAAGCAGCGCCTCGACGAGATGGAGCGCGAGAACTTCTTCAGGCTCAAGCGCGTTAAGGCCCTCATCGAGGCTAGGGCACAGGCCGAAGGTTCATGAAAACCCTTTTATTTCTCGCCTCCCTTCTTTTAACGGTGATGGCATGACAGTTAAGCTGTTCTACGAAAACCCCTATCTCTGGGAGGCTGGAGCTACAGTTCAGAAGGTTGAGACTGACGGAGAGAAAGTCAGGATACTCCTCGACAGAACGATATTCTATCCAGAGGGAGGTGGTCAGCCCTCTGATCGGGGCTGGATACTCGGTGAGGACTTTAAGATAGAGGTGACTCACGTTTCCGGCAAGGATGAGATATGGCACGAGGGCAAGCTCAATGGCAGACTTCCAGAAGTTGGAGAGCCTGTGAGGCTCCTCCTCGACGCTGAGTGGCGTTACGAGAACATGCGCCAGCACACTGGCCAGCACATTCTTTCTGCAGTTTTCAAAGAGCTCTGTGATGCCAACACAACCGGCTTTCAGATATTTGAAGACTACAACAAGATCGAGATAGACTATCCCGGCCAGCTCACCTGGGAAACTGTTTCCAAGGTTGAAAAGAAGGCCAACGCCATAGCCTGGTTTGACCTGCCCATTGGGGTTGAGTTTCACGAGGAGCTTCCCGATGAGCTGAAGGGTAAGCTCAGGAAGGAGCTCTCTGACAAGGTCACGCCTCCCATAAGAATAGTGAGTATTCCAGGTGTCGATGTGATTCCCTGCGGTGGTATGCATGTAAAAAGCACACGGGAAGTCGGGATAATCAAGGTGGTGAACTTCTACAGAAAGAGCAAGAAACTCTGGCGCATAGAGTTTGTGGCTGGAAACCGGGCCCTCAAATACCTTAACAAGCTCCTATCTGACTACTGGGAGAGTCTCGATGAGATGCCCAACAAGAACCGCCCCCTCGTTGAGCGTGTGAAGGATCTCAAAGCGGAGCTCGATAAACTCGAGGAGGAAAAGGATAATCTAAGGAAAGAACTGTGGGAGTGGAAGGCAAAGGCTTTGCTCGATAGGGCCGAGGAGATTGGTGGAGTGAGGATTGTCTCCCACATTGAGAGTGCCGACATGAAGGACGCTCAGGCCTTCGTGGTTTACCTCGTCGACAAGAACCCGGGAACAATCGCTCTCGTTGTAGGAAAGAACTACGTAATCTTCGCCAAGAACAGGGACGTGGAAGGGATATCGATGAACGAGCTCCTTAAGGAAGTCCTCGCCAAGGTTGGCGGTGGCGGAGGTGGGAGCGAGGTGCTGGCAAGGGGAGGTGGATTTAAACTCCCACCAGAGGACGTTCTGAGAACAGCTCTGAACATTCTGAAAGCTTCCCTCTAGTGATGCTACCGACTCTTTTTCTTCACAACTTGTGGCTACTTTCCCAGGCTTTAGTCCAATGCAACACTTTATAAACGTTTGCGCCATAGGAGTAATTTGTTCCCCCATAAATTGAGGATAAAATAAAAGCTTCACATGAATTAAAGCATTACTCTAGTATTGACATATCAAGTCCAAGCTTGGAGTACACGAGCTTCCTCTGCTTCTCAGGCACTTTGGGCTTCGCCACTTCCCTCTCGGCTTTCTCCCTATCCAGCAGGCCATAGCGGACAAGGGCAGCTATCCTTCTGTGCTCGAAGCTGTGGCCGTGCTTCTCCCAGTAGCGCTCCAGAGCTGGTCCTAAGACGAGGCAGTTGGTGGTATAACCTGTAAGTTCGGGGAGCTTGAATGGGAGATTTTTGAGTATCTCAAGCCTCTCGCTCTCTGGCATCAGGCTTAGCAGTCTTATCTGCATCACACCGCCGCTCATGAGCCTGTAGGGATGATGTCCAAAGGGAAGCTCGTGCCCAGTGATTATGTAGCGGTAGCCCTTTTTGAGGGCGTATTTTCTGAGCCTCTCCATAGTCCTCTTGGAGCAGCGCCTGCAAGGTGACTCCGCCTTTAACAGAGCTTCCCTGAAGATGTCGGAATAGTCGTAGCGCAGAATTCTGAAAGGGACGTTGAGGTGCTCGGCTATCCTTTTAGCGTTTTCTATCGCCTCTTCCGCCATGAGGCCGTGATCTATCATGACAGCCTCAAGTTCTGGAACCTTGTAAACTTCTTTGGCAAGATAGAGAGCCACTGTGCTGTCTTTACCGCCTGAAAAGGCGAGAATGGCTTTATCTACCTTTTTCATTAAATCCTCGAGTTCTTGCCTTATGGCCTCTCTGTTGAAGGGGTGCCTCATGTAGACCTGACACTCCCTACATATCGGCTTTCCGTCGAGGATATCTATCTTTGCCGTTCTCTCGTCGTGAATGCAGAGTGAGCACTTGAGCATGATGGAAAGAAAGAAGGGCAGTTTAAAAAATTACCTTCTGGAGAATCTTCCCTCTTTGAGGAGTTCCTTCCCGGGAAGCTTTGACCGGGCCGTTTCCCCAACCTTTTTGACTTTTTGCCTTCCTGCTCTGCCCGTGAAGAAGCCCACAGTTATCATTGCGTTTCTTAGGAGTATTCCCTGGTTGTTTCTAGTTATGAGCCGCCCGAAGAGCACTCCAAAAGCCAAGCCGCCCAGCCAGAGGAGTATGATGAAGCTGTTGGCACTCATACCGTTGGAGTTGAGCGTCACTGAAAGGGTCTTGTACACCAAAGCGAAAGCTACCACAAAAATAGTTTCGGTGAGAATGGACAGCTGGGTAGCTTTTCCAACGAGAGCCAGAACTCTACTATCATCAGTATACTGCTCTATGAGCCGGGTATCGTGGAGGCCATAAACGAGAGTTCTCGTTATGTTTGCCCCGCTCCTGAAGGCAATGAAGCCGAATATCGCTGCAATCCAGCTAGCGTTCTTCAGCTGCCAGAAGGCCCAAGTCCCAACTGCTATCCAGACAATGGTATAAAACTTTTCCAGGTCCTTCTTTTCGTTTTCGGATATCTCAAGCCTGAGCAGCTTTCTCCACGTCATTCCGGCTATGCTACCAAAGAGCCTGATAAATATAATCATAACATTAATCAGGAGAAATCCCAGCAGAAAAAACCACGCAAGAATCTCATGGAGCATGGCGCTCACCGAAGGGTGTCTTGGAAAATAAAAATACTTAAAACTTGCGAGTAGTAACTAAAGAAGCCGCTTCCTCTTCACAAGAGGGGCAACGTCCCTTGCAATCCTTCTCGCGCTGAAAAGCGTCAGAGGATCCATTGTCCGATATATCGCCAGCTGACAGCCGCTTATGCGGACATCTATATATTCCTTCGCCTTCATTGCGGCCTTGAGATACTCCCGGATACTTTCTGCCCTCTCAAAGTCAAGACCTGCTTTTCTCAGCCGTTCAACGTTCAGCTCGTGCACCGTTAGCGGCTGGAGCATCATCTCGTCCACGCCAAGTGAAGCTGCTAATTCGGCTATCTTTGGTATGTCCTCGTCGTTTATTCCCGGCATGAATATCGTCCTAACGATGGAGCGAACTGACTTGTCGGCTCCGACTATTCTAAGGGCGTTCACAACGTTGTCGAAGGTGTCAGCGTTGGTTATGGCCAGGTGCTTCTCCCTGGTGGCCGCGTCGAGGCTTATCATAACGAGGTCAAAGTCCAGTTTCTGCCAGAGCTCTTCCGTTAAGAGGGAACCGTTGGTCTGTAGATCAAGTCTGGCCTCCGGAAACCTCTCGCGGAGCATTCTGTTGACTTTCACTATCCTAGGTGAAAACAGTGGCTCCCCGTACTGTGAAACCGTTATTGCCTTTGGGTTTTCCCAGCCGTAATAGCCCGGCTTCGGTGCCTTTCCAAGCTTTACTGCCACGTTTGAATAGCAGAATATGCAGTCGTGGTTGCACGCTGGAGTAAGCTCGTAGCTTGGATGATGAACCGGATTGGGATTGCTCAGATCCAGTCCCTGACAGAACTGACAGTGGGACGGATAGACCAGATCGTCAACGAACCTCTTTAACAGTCTCGCCTCTTCGTTCTCCAGAATCTGAGGCTCAACGCCCATTTTTCTCGCGAATTCTTCCCACGAATATTTCACGGTTCTCACCGAGGGTGGAGGAGAAAAGGAGTTTAAAAATATGATTGGTCAAAGAAGTTCCATGAGCTTTGAGCCGTCGAAGACGGGACCATCTTTACAAACGAGATATGGTCCCAGTGCACAGTTGCCGCATACTCCTATGCCGCACTTCATGTACCTCTCCGCGGAAACTTGGACGTTTCTGTAGTCCATGATCCGTAATACGGCTTTTAGCATAGGCTCCGGGCCGCAGGCGTAGATTTGGTCGAATTCTTCTTTCCTCTCTGCGAGAACATCCGTCGGAAAGCCTTTTCTTCCAGCCGAGCCGTCGTCGGTGGTTACCACGATTTCATCGACGTATCTCTCGATGTCCATGAGCGCCAGTTCTTCCTTTGTTTTGGCACCGTAGATGAGCGTGATTTTCTCGAACTTCTCTGCGTTCCGCTTGGCGAATGCGTAGAGCGGTGGGAGGCCTATGCCGCCGCCGATGAGGGCTATTTTCTTCCCCTTTGGATCGAAGCTGTTGCCATATGGGCCGCGGATCCAGATGTAATCTCCTTCGTCCAGCTCAAAGAGCCTGCTCGTAAACGGCCCAACGCGCTTGACGACTATGAAATCCCTATCCGCTAGGCTGAAGGGCTTTTCCCCAACCCCAGGAAGCCATGCCATGATGAACTGGCCCGCTTTGAAATCAAAGTCCCTCTCAAATCTAAATGCCTTCACGTCCCTAGCAACTTTCCAAACTTCTCTGAGCTTAACCCTTTCCAGCATTGATCCTAACCCCCTGCGGCTTTCCTATGATTTCATCTTCCTCCATAACAACGCTCCCACGGAGAACGGTCATTACGACCTTTCCTCTAAGCTTTCTACCCTCCCATGGACTCCATTTTGCTTTGGTGTAGAACTCCTCTGGCTTTACGACCCACTCCTCTTTCATATCAATGATAGCGAAATCCGCGTCCTTCCCAACCTCCAGGCCTTTGTTTCTTATTCCAAATATTCTAATAGGATTAGTGTGCATCTTCTCGACGATGTCCTTAAGACTGATCATCCTTCTGTTCGCAGCATCGAGAAGTAAGGCAACTTCGGTTTCAAGTCCTGGAATCCCTGCAGCCCCATTTTCCTTGTCCTCAAGTGTGTGTGGGGCGTGGTCACTCGCTATGATTGGGATCTTGCTGAAGTTCTTCCACATGAACGCTCTGTCACTTTCCCTTCTCAGAGGAGGGTAAACTTTGAGAAGCGGGTTCCTCTCGTAGTCCTTTCTCGTGAGAAAGAGGTGATGGGGTGTCACCTCAAAACTCACCCACGGAAGGTTTTTCTTCATGATTAGCTTCATGCCATCGGCTGTCGAGACGTGGCAGATATTGAGAGGCTTTTTCAGCCTTTCCGCTGCTTCGAGAGCTTCTTTTATTGCCCTGACTTCAGCCTCCGGTGGTCTCTCTGGTTTTTCCCGAATTATTCTTGCGTCTTCGGCATGAACGCTGACTATACCGGGCGCACAGGCGTAGTCACTCTCAAAGTCCTCAGAATATATGCCCCCTGTAGAGGTGCCCATGAATATTTTGTAGAAGCCTGCCTGTACTTTTTTTGCCTCTTCGCAATTCCCGGCGATGATGAAACTTATGACATAGTCCGCGTAGGATTTTCTCCTGAGCGTAGCCTCGCGGAACTCAAAGGTCTCCGAGTTAGTTATCGGTGGGTCCGTGTTGGGCATGTCAAAAACTGTGGTTATCCCGCCGTGTAGGGCTGCCATTGTTCCTGTTCTGATGGTCTCCTTTGATTTCTGCCTGAAGTCCCTGAGATGGACGTGAACATCTATCAATCCGGGAAGGATAATTCTTCCCCGGTCAATCTGTAGCACATCTTCTCCCCTCAAGTCACTGCGGGAAATTCGGGAGATTCTACCATCGAGAATCCCTATGTTTCCTTCTATCAGTTTTCCATCTTTCAGAAGCTTTCCTTTTAGAACTAGGTCATACATAGTGCCCGCACGGGGATGAAGACCTAAGGATTTTAAGTTTTTTGCCCCCTTGCCTATTTCCCTGACTGTCTAAAAGGTAGCTAACGATTTTTTCGGCTTTCCCCATAATTGTGAAATCTTTTTTTCGTGATTTATCTTGTTTTAACTATTTGTTTTTAATAAAACTGTCTCTAGAAGACGCAAATTCAAAATAAGGCAACAAAAACTTTAAAACTGGTGATCTCTGCCAGGAATGCTTTTTTTCATTGGGAATACTTTTACAAGAACGTAACCCTTAAATAGGCTTTCAATGTATATTGTCATGCCATTATACACCACATGTGGCAACATTGCCAAAAAATGAAGGAGGCAGTGGAATATGAAGAAGGCTTTGGGATTGTTTGTTATGGGTCTGATGTTGTTTAGTTTGTTTTTTGTGAATCCAGTGAATGCAGTGGACTACACCCCCAAGGACATACCGCTTGACACTGCTACCGAGAGGTTCAAGGCTGACCTCCAGTGGTACCTCCAGTACGGCCACTTTGTGATTAGCAATGGTCCATACATCCTCGTCATGTACTCTCCGGAGAACCTTTACCTCAAGCTTGAGAAGTTCAATGGTGCAAGGACCATCTACACAGATACCCTTCCGAAGGATGGATACGCTGATGTTATTGAATACCAGGGTGTCCAGAACCCCGAGAATGTCATTCTCCAGATCGCCAAGGGTGAGTACGACCTTGGTATGTTTGCCTTCCCGGCTGGTAGGTACCAGGGTCTTGGTGCCGATGTTCTTACCAACCTCAACCTGTACAAGAGTGCCAGCTCCTACAATGAGCTAACCTTCAACACCTATCACGACCCAGACAAGGATGCTCCGATCGTCACCGTTGGTGACCAGGTTTATTTCAACCCGTTCGCCATCAGGGAAGTTAGGTTTGCCATGAACTGGCTCATCGACAGGGACTACATCGTCCAGAACATCTACCAGGGTAGCGGTGCTCCAATGCTTGGCTGTATCAGGCCCAGCCACCCGGCCAACAAGTACTTCGAGCCGGTCTATCAGGCCCTTGGAATGAGCACCAGCGGCAACGAGGATCTTGCTCTCAAGATGATTGACGATGCCCTGAACAAGGCTGCCCAGCAGGTTGCCCAGTACGGTTACACCCTTGAGAAGAAGGATGGAATGTGGTACTTCAACGGTGAGCCCATTACCATCAAGTTCATCATTCGTATCGAGGATGAGAGGAAGGAGATTGGTCTCTACGTTGCCGACCTCCTCGAGAAGAAGGTCGGATTCACTGTTGACAGGCTCCTCTGGGACAGGCAGAAGGCCGGTCAGGTCGTCTTCGCCAAGCCGCCCAGCAACTACGAGTGGAACATCTACACCGGTGGATGGGGTACCAGCGGTATCCCAAGCGTTTGGATTGACGACTACACTGCCTGGTTCTATGCTGCCTGGTACGGTTACGTTCCGGGTGCCGTCGAGCCGAAGCACGTTAACACTGTGACCGTTGAGGAGGCCCTCAAGTACATCGGCAACGGCGATGTTAACGCTGGCCTCCAGAAGCTCGGCACTGAGTATTACAAGAACGCTGACAGCCTTGGCCCGATGCTCAAGTGGACTGAGGAGGAGCTTACCTACCTGCTGACATACTTCACCACGTCAGGTGCTGGTGATACCCCACACATTAACCCGGACCTCATTCCGGAGGAGCCAATTACGATAACCACTGCCGGCCAGTACTGGGATCTCCAGAAGATAAGCATGCTCATCGGCGTCATGGAGAGCGAGAGGGTCTTCCTCATTGAGACCTGGGAGTTCTACCCGGCCAACAAGCAGAGGGTCGTTAAGATTATCCCTGAGGCCAGCACCGGTATCGGCCAGCGCTGGAGCATCATGACCGCTGAGACTCCGGACAAGCACCTTAAGATTGCCCAGTTCGCTTCAACCGGTGCTATGTTCATGAGCGCTTTCAACCCAGTTGGCGGTCTGAGCGACGTTTACAGCGTCAGGGTCTGGAACTTCATTAGGGACTTTGGTGGTACCACCAACTTTGACGGTATCTACACCCCGTACAGGTGTACCTGGACCCTTGAGAGGGGCGAGTTCACCGTTCCTGAGGACGCGGTCATCTACAACCAGACTCAGGGCTGGATTGCTGCCAACGCTGGCTCCACTGCCAGTGTTAAGGTCACTGTCAAGTGTGACATCGGCGAATGGCACAACGGCGTGAAGGGCAGCGTTGACGACATCAAGTACTACATTGCATTCCTCTATACCTGGGCTTACAAGGACGGTGCTGACGACCCGTACTACGACGAGGGCCTTGGTGGAACCGCCGCTGCACTCCAGAACGTTCTCGGCTTCCAGTGGACCGACGACGGTTACGTTGCCTACGGTACCTACGAGCACCCGCTCGCCGACGACATGACTGCAGGATTCTACATCTTCTACCCGAGCCTCCCGTGGGAGCTCTACTGGGCCATGGGTGAGCTCGTCGCCAAGAGCAATGAGTACGGCATTGACAAGACCTACTCCTTCAGCAGCGCTGGAGAGGGTGTCCTCTGGCTCGACCTCCTCACCAAGGAGCACGTCGACGACCTCGCTACCGTCATCCTGAAGATCTCTGGTCTCACCTGGGACGATGTTACCAAGACTCCGACCACCACCTCACCGGAGACCACCAGCCCAGAGACCACCAGTCCGGAGACTACGACCACCCAGCCGGAGACCACCACGACCACCGCCCCACCGAAGGACAACACGACCACCTATGTCGTCGTCGGCCTCGTGATAATCCTCATTGCCGGCGCAGCCTGGTACTTCACCAAGAAGAAGTGATTTCGTTCTTTCCCCTTTTTTGTTTCTGTTTTGTTGATTCCGTCTTAACCGTTCTTGTGATGCTGCCTTCTGGTGAGGGAATCAACTTTTCTGTGCATTCTGTGAAAATGTGTACATCGATGCAGTAAGATATATAAAGCCAGTTTTACAATGCTGAAAAAGATGCATCAAACACGAGCAACCTGCGTGGGGGTGAAAGGATGGGGTATCTCAAGTACCTTGCGTTTAGAATCGTGAACGCAATTATCGTTCTCTTGATAGTGACATTTATTATCTCGGCGCTCTTCGTTAAGGTTGCCGAGGAAAGCAACAGATCAAAAATGTATGAAGAACTAATGCAGTGGGAAAGGACTGAGGGTGCTAAAATTAAGCAGAGCCAGGGCTTGGAGGCTTTTGAAGCGGCCAAAGCTGTCAAACAGGCATCCCTTGAAGGAAAGTACGAGCTGAACATTCCCTACTGGCAGAAGGTATACAATAAAGCGGTTCGTACATTGAAACTTGACTTCGGAACCACGAGTATGCCCATCTTCGGTACAAACAACGTTTCGGATATCATTAAAGTTGCCGTCCCGAGGAGTGTTCTGCTCTTCACAACTGCGACTATAATAGTCATCATCCTTGGTATCTTCCTCGGAGTTAGGGCAGCCAGACACGCGGGTAGCGTTTTCGACAGGGCTCTGTCTGTCTTTGCGTTGCTTACCTACAGTCTGCCGATGTGGTGGACTGGAATGATGTTCCTGCTCATCTTCGCCTACAAGCTTGGCTGGTTCCCACTGAGCTCGATGTTTGACCCTCAGCTCACTGGCTGGGCTCATGTTAAGGATGTTATTTGGAGGCTTGCCCTTCCAGTGTTCACCTACGTCTTCGTCGTCTTCGGTGGATGGGCTTGGACTACCAGGAACATCATGATTGGTACCCTCCAGGAGGACTTCATCATGGCTGCCAGGGCTAAGGGTATTCCGGAGCACAAGATCATTTATGGTCACGCCCTTCGCGCTGCCGCTCCGCCGATAGTCACCATGATTATATTTGCCCTCCTTGGATCGCTCGGTGGTGCAATAATCAGTGAGCTTGTCTTCAACTACCCTGGAATGGGCAGACTTTACTGGGTTGCCCTCCAGCAGAATGAGACCAACCTCCTCATAGGACTGACGTACTTCTTCACAGTGCTCTACCTAGCGGGAGTCGTCCTCGCTGACATGGTGTATGGATTCCTCGATCCGCGTGTTAAGGTCGGTGCTTCCGCTAAGATGTGAGGTGATTCACGATGAGATGGGTTGACATTAAAGAGGGATTTAAGGAGTTCCTTAATGAATTCAAGAGGGAGAAGACCGGCATAGCCGGCGTGGTTCTCCTCATCATCCTTGTTATTGTTGCACTCACTGCACCGTACACCACCATACCTGACCTTCCAGAGAAGTGGAGGAACTCCCAGTACTGGGAGGATAACCCCAAGAACGTCCCGCCAACATGGTACAACATGTTCACCTCCCAGAAGCTTGTTCCTCAGGAGGTTTACTACGTTAACGACCTTAAAATCAGCCACCCAAGTGATACTCTCACTGTAATCGAAGCTGAATACGTCCTGCCCAAGGACTACTACTTCGGACCCCAGGGTATCATTGTTAAGAACATCAACGTGACTCTGAATGATCCGGTCTCCGTTCCAAAGATAAGCGTTTACTTCCAGAGACCAGACGGAAAGACCATTCCGCTCCTCATCAACAAGCAGCTTAGTTCTTCAACCACAATTGCCGTGGGTAGGGACAGCGCTATCTCAACTAATGTTTACATCTGGCTTGTTAACGTAACTGAGGGTAGAGAGATAACAATGTTTGATGTACCCCTTGAGGTAATCCTCATCAGCGACATGGTTGCTCCCCTCTTTGCCAAGGTCGAGCCGGGAATGAACATTGATGACATCATCGAGAGTCCAGAGCCGCTTCCGGGAACTTATAAGCTCATACTCAAGATAGAGAATCCCGCTCCCGATCAGAACAAGGTTGTGTATGACAACATAAAGGTCACATTCCTCGGGAGAACCTACGGAACCATGGGAACCGACTACCTCGGTAGGGATCTTTGGGCCGGTATCATCTGGGGTAGCAGGATTTCACTTACTATCGGTATCCTCGTCTCGGTCCTCAGCACGGTCATCGGTCTCGTCTACGGAGTTACCAGTGCATACCTCGGTGGAAACGCCGACGAGTTCATGATGCGTATCAACGAGATATTCGCCTCCATCCCGAGTCTGCCTATACTTATCCTCATAGGTGCCACTGCCGGACATATTACCCTTTGGTTCATAGTGGTGCTGTTGGTTATCTTTGGATGGATGGGAATAGCGAGAATCTCGAGGAGTATGGCGCTTCAGATCAAGGAGCAGACCTACATTGAGGCAGCTAAGGCCCTTGGTGCCGGTAACGGCAGGATAATCTTCAAGCACATCCTTCCGCAACTGCTCCCGTATGCGTTCGCTGTCATAGCTCTTAGCGTTCCAGGTGCGGTTATCGCTGAGGCCTCACTGAGCTTCCTTGGTATCGGTGACCCGACGGCAGTCACATGGGGTCAGATACTCAACGCTGCACAGGCACAGGCAGCGACAACCAAGGGTTACTGGTGGTGGGTCATTCCTCCGGGACTTGGAATCGCCGTGGTCGGCCTTACCTTCGTGCTTATAGGTACGGCCCTCGACAAGATACTCAACCCGAGGCTCAGGAGGCTGTGAGGTGATATAAATGGCTAAGAACGTGCTCGAAGTTAAAGATCTCAAGATGTATTACTTCACCAGCAAAGGTGTCGTCAAGGCAGTGGACAACATCACCTTCAACCTCAAGAAGGGTGAAGTGCTGGGACTTGCCGGTGAAAGCGGATGCGGCAAGTCCTCCCTTGGTTTTACTTTAATGGGAATGCCCACTTCTCCAGGAAAGATAGTCAGCGGTAGCATTAAGATAGACGGGAGGGAGATAGTTGGTCTTCCGGAGGACGTGCTCAGGAAGGAGATACGCTGGCAGAAGATATCCATGATATTCCAGGGTGCAATGAACGCCCTCAACCCAGTTTACACCGTTGGTTATCAGATGACTGAGCCCCTTATACTCCATAAGGGTATGGACAAGGACGATGCCCTCGACAGGGCCCAGAAGTATCTTGAGCTCGTTGGCCTCCCACCTGACATCGTCTATCGCTATCCGCACGAGCTTTCAGGCGGTATGAAGCAGCGTGTCATCATCGCCACCGCCCTGCTCCTCGAGCCTGATGTGGTTATAGCCGACGAGCCGACAACGGCACTCGACGTTGTTGTGCAGGCGCAGATCATAAACCTCATGAAGAAGCTCAAGAAGGAGCTCGGGCTGTCGATGATATTCATCACACACGACCTCAGCATTCTCGCTGAGATCAGCGACCGCGTTGCGATAATGTACGCCGGTAAGATTATCGAGATAGGCGACAGCGAGAAGATTTACTACGAGCCGGCCCACCCGTACACCCAGAAGCTCCTCGCTGCCATACCGAGGCTCCACGAAGACATTGAGAGGCTCGAGTTCATTCCGGGACAGCCACCCAATCTCATCACACCGCCAAAGGGATGCCGCTTCCACCCGAGGTGTCCGTACGCGATGCAGGTTTGTAAGGAGCAGGAGCCTGAGCTAAAGGAGATTGATAAAGATCACTACGCCGCATGCTGGTTGCTGTGAGGTGTGAGAGATGGCGGAGCCGGTACTCAAAGTTGAAAACCTTAAGAAGCACTTCCCAATCAAGAGGGGATTCATCAGCGCCCTCAAGGGTGAGCCTCAGAGGTACGTGAGGGCTGTCGACGGCATAAGCTTCGAGATCGAAAAGCAGGAGGTCTTTGCTCTCGTTGGTGAGAGCGGCTGTGGTAAGTCAACCACTGGTAAGCTCATAGTCAAGCTCCTCGAGCCAACAGAGGGTAAGATATACCTTGAGGGCAATGATGTTACCAACATCAAGACCAAAGAGGAAATCCTGGATTACAGGAGGCATGTTCAGATAATCTTCCAGGACCCGTTCAGCTCGATGAATCCGCGTTTCAGGATATTCGACATCCTCGAGGAGCCGCTCCTCATACACGGCATTGGCGAAACCAAGGCCGAACGTGAGGAGCTCATCTACAAGGCTCTTGAGATGGTCAAGATAACCCCGCCGGAGGACTACGTCGGAAGGTTCCCACACATGCTCTCTGGCGGTCAGAGACAGCGTGTCGCTATCGCTAGGGCGCTCATATTGAACCCGACGTTCATAGTTGCCGACGAACCTGTTTCAATGCTTGACGTGTCCATCAGGGCAGAGATCCTTGAACTGATGAAGGAGCTCAAGGAGAAGATGGGCGTTACCTACCTCTACATCACTCACGATCTCTCAACGGCCAGATACTTCGCCGACTACATCGCGGTCATGTACCTCGGAAGGATCGTGGAGATGGGTCCCGCTGAGAAAGTCATTGACAACCCGCTTCACCCGTACACTCGGGCACTCCTCGCTGCGGTCCCAGAGCCGAAGCCAGAGAGGAGGAACGTCATCAAGGAGCTTCCAATTAAGGGTGAAGTTCCAAACGCCGCCGAGGTTCCACCGGGATGCAGATTCCACCCGAGGTGCATCTACGCTCAGAAGGGACTCTGTGATGTCAAGCATCCGCAACTCGTCGAGTACGAACACAACCACTTCGCGGAGTGCCACCTCGTTGGCAAGTACTGACTTCTCTTCAACATTTTCTTTTAGGTGAGATCCATGGGAACACTGAGAGAGGCGCTTGAGTATCCTTTTCTGAGGGCCGGCCTGATAATGCTCCTCTTGGCATTGATAATTTCTGCTATGGGGCTTTATGGGGTTGATAAGTCCTACTCATCCAATGGCACACTTGGTAAGGGCAGGCATTTTCTTGGAGATGAGGACTTTGAAAAGAGCTACGTCTATTACAACCGCACTCTTATCATCTCTTCGTCCAATGCAACTTTCTCCGTAATACAGGGAAACGCTACAGAAAAATACACTCAGCTAAATGGGACCGTGAAGATAATACCCACGACCCGGCCAGTGATAGACGTTTTTAATGGAACCGTCAACTATACCTACACCGTCAGTGCGAAAGACTATCCCTATGCTATATATTCTCTCATAGCCTTCGTGCTCATGCTCGTGGGGACGGTTATGGCTTTTATAGGTTACACTCACTTCCTAAGGGATGTAAAGGAGGGTAAGAGATGAGGAGTTTGGACTACGATGCTGTGATTGAGAGAATCGTTTCTTTTATCCGAGGGAAAGTAGAAGAAGCAAAGGCAAATGGTGTCGTTGTAGGAGTAAGCGGAGGCATAGATAGTGCTACCACAGCTTATCTAGCTGTTAAAGCTCTTGGCAGGGAGAAGGTCCTCGGCTTAATAATGCCCTACTATGAGAACGGCGACGTTGAGGATGCAAAACTCGTCTGCGAGAACCTTGGAATCGAGTATAAGCTCATAAACATAAGGCCCATCGTGGATGAGTTTGAAAAAGCCGTTGGAGAGCTCGACGTTAAAAGCAAGGGGAACATCATGGCCAGAACAAGGATGATTCTCCTCTATGCTCACGCCAACTCTAGAAACTACCTCGTCCTTGGAACCAGCAATAGGAGTGAGCTTTTGACGGGTTATTTCACCAAGTGGGGTGATGGCGCAAGTGACTACGCACCGCTCATAAACATCTACAAGACTGAGGTTTGGGAGCTGGCCAAGCGTTTGGATGTTCCAGAAAGAATCATCCAAAAGAAGCCAACTGCAGGTCTCTGGGAGGGCCAGACCGACGAGGACGAGCTGGGAATAAGCTACAGACTGCTCGATGAAATTCTCTGGCGTCTCGTCGACCTCAAGATGCCCAAGGATAAGATCGCCGAAGAGCTTGGAATTCCGCTGGAGAAAGTTGAATACGTTGAATCACTCGTCAAAAGGAGCGAACACAAGAGACGCCTTCCATTGGGCCCTGAATTCTGAGGTGAGTCCATGAAGAAAGGCTATCTTTTCGTTTTTCTTGCTGCCTCAATGTGGGGGACACTGGGTATCTTTGCCAAGTATCTTGATGGCTTTGGGCTCAGCCCGTTTACAATGGTTTTTTACCGCGTTCTCTTCGCACTTATGTTCCTGGGGGTCTATCTATCCTTTCGAGGTAGCTTCTCCATAGAGCGTTCTCGCCTAAAGTTCTACGCCGCTTATGGCTTTTTCAGCATCTTCCTGTTCTATACTCTCTACTTTTATACGGTCACGATTTCCTCCGTTTCTTTTGCAGTTCTGCTCCTCTATACTGCGCCAGTCTATTCGATAATCTTGGGCAGACTGATTTTCAGAGAGCCTCTCAAGAGAGAGAAGGTCATCGCGCTGACAATGGTAATGGCTGGTGTTCTCCTCGTCAACTGGGGTGATGTCCAGTTCTCCACGAAGGCTCTTATTTTCGGCCTTCTCACAGGCTTCACCTACGCACTCTATGGTGTTCTCGCCAAGTTCGCCCTCAGAAAGGAAGAGCCTGAAAAGGCACTCTTCTACACCCTGCTTTTTGGTATGATTTACCTCTTGCCGTTTGCGGACTTCAGCGTTCCAGCGGGAGCGGTTCCCTATCTCTTCGCGCTCGCGTTCTTCCCGACTTTCCTAGGATACATACTATACAACCATGCTCTAAAGGAGATTGAGGTCAGCAGGGCCTCAATAGTTGCTACGATAGAGCCCGTCGTTGCCATAATTCTGGCCTTTCTGCTATTTGGGGAAATCCTCACCATAAAACAGCTCGCTGGGGCAGCCCTTATCATAGGCGGCTCGGTGCTCATTCACATGAAAGAGGAAGAAAAACCTGAAGAAGTTGTCCTTGAGGAAGTGCATTAGACGTGGAAGTACCTCTCCAGTTCCCACTCTGTTACCTTTTTCGTCTCCAGTGGCAGCTCCTTTGATTCGAGGTATTCAACGTAGCGTTCCCACTCGAGCTCTTTGTAGGATATGAAGTTTTCGTAGGCTTTTCCAAGAGCCTCTTTGACAACCTTGTCCCTCCTGAGCTCTTCGAGGGCTTCACCCAGGCTTCCGGGTAGTGTATCGATGCCGAGTTCTTCTCTTCTGCTTTCACTCATCTTGTAGACGTTCTCTTCAACGTATGCATCAGGCTCGATCTTCCGCTTAATGCCATCAAGTCCCGCCATCAATATCGCTGCAAACGCGAAGTATGGGTTTGCGCTCGGGTCCGGGCAGCGGTATTCAATCCTTGCACCGTTACCCCAGAAGGCCGGAACCCTTACCAGTGCGCTCCTGTTCCTGTAGCCCCAGCTGATGTAGACTGGAGCTTCATAACCAGGAACCAGACGCTTGTAGCTGTTCACTGTGGGGTTCGTGATTGCAGCCAGAGCCTTTGCGTGCTTGAGTATTCCCCCGAGGAAGTACAGGGCCGTTTCACTGAGCCCATTCTCACCTTTGAAAGCGTTCTCCCCGTCCTTCCAGAGGCTTATGTGGAGGTGCATTCCGTTGCCAGGCATTCCGTAGAGCGGTTTGGGCATGAATGTCGCGTAGAGTCCGCGCATCTCTGCTATTGCTTTGACGACGTACTTGAAGCTTATGATGTTGTCTGCCGTCTTTAGTGCCTCGTCAAATCTGAAGTCTATCTCGTGCTGAGCCTTCCCAACCTCGTGGTGAAGAACTTCAGGAGTTAGGCCAAAGGATGTCATGTAGAGTGCTATTTCCCTCCTGAGGGCTCTTGCCTTATCGAGTGTGACGAGGTCAAAGTAACCTCCGCTGTCTGGTATGTGGAGTTCCCACGAACCGTTCTTTTTGAATAAGTAGAACTCTGGCTCTGGGCCGATGTAGGCCGTGAACCCCTCCTTTTCGAGCCTTTCCAGGACTTTCCTGAGAACTCCCCTCGGGTCCGCGTGATAGGGCTTTTCATCTTTATAGACGTACCCGTAAACCCTCGCTATGCCTTCCCATGGAACTTCTGCGTAGGTGCTTGGGTCTGCCTTGAAGATGAGGTCGCTGTCCTCTATTCCCTGAAAGCCTGGGATTGAGGAACCATCAAAGGTTATTCCATCTGTTACTGCTTCCTCGTACCTGCTCGCCGGTATCTCCATCCCCTTTGGAACCCCGTTGATGTCGACGAATATCAGCTGAATGAATCTTGGGGATTTGGTGTAGATTCCATCTGCTCCCTCCACCTTGGTGATTTCGTTCATTTTTACCACCATTTACTGTGCTAACGTTCAGTTTTAATGACGATTCATTGAACGATTTATCCAATAAAAGCATTTTTGTTGAGTTTTTGTCATTATGACGAGAATACGTGCAGTACTGGGACTGGTTGACAGAATTTTGCAGATTTTGTTCATGACATTTGGATAGATTTACAAATATGTGTTAAACAAAGGTTTTTGGGTGTCAGGCGTATGCAAAAACATGCCCACAGCCGAAGATATCCTCAATAGGGAAATAGCCCGGGTGAACCTTCATCTGCCCGCTGCAAGACCTACACTCGGCCAGCTCATCAACGAGGATGAGCCAAAGGTTCGGCTCCGCGATGGCAGCTATCACTATTTTAAACGCTCTGAGCTCGAGTATCTTCGTTCCCTTATAGATGACGGTGAGGAGGATACCTTGAGAGTCCCAATAGTCTTGGAGATAAGCACGACTTACCGGGGATACTTCCGGGTTAGAGGAAGGGTAGAGGTCAAGGTTATAGACAAAATTCTCGGCACATACGATATACTGGAGGACAAAAGCGAGGGACTTTACCCAAGATACCTTCTCCCGAAAATCAGAAAAGCCCTTCCGACGACAACGACATACGCATTCATAGCGGAGTGATGAGTATGAACGAGGACACCAAGGTTCTTCGGGACTATCTCCTCTTTACAGTTCCCCATGTGACGGTGTTAGCCGGGGCACTGCTGGGTGTTCTCCTTCTCCTCGGGGTTAGGCTTAACGTGGCCCTCGGAATCTTCACGATCTTTTACGGGTTCATGCTCCTCATCCTCGCCTTGGTAATCAGGGGACACTTTTCTAAGCTGCTCTGGTACAGGCTTGCGGTGGCTTTTTTTGTTGGTCTGGTTCTTATGGGGCTCCTGCTTCTTTTCTATGGAGAGTAGCCTTTATATGGATAAAGTACAACTACCAATGGTGGGAACGCATGAGGAAGGCAACGGTCACGTTGATTGCCTTACTGCTGGTTATCTCAACCCTACCCGGCTCCTCCGCTCAGTTCGTGAGCTTCACGACTAACGATACAATATCCGTTCTCAGGGGAGACTACAGCACTGGGACGATTCAGCTTACCAACGCAGGTGGATTCAGCTTCAAGGTGGTCAGCTACCAGAGCTTCTGGGTTGAGGATTCGGAGGGAAACATTGTCCAGGGATTCAATCTTACAGTGAGCCCGAGGATATTCAGCGACTGGTCGCCCCAGAAGACATACTCACTCTTTTACAACATTTCCTGTAACGGCAGCGTTGAGGGGGGAACTTACACCCTCTACCTCAAGTTCTGGGCATTCACTGCCGGTGGCTCCATGTACATAGTCCACGCCAAGGTTCCCCTCAACGTTATATCTGAACCGCTCCGTTTCGAAGTGGCCGAAGCCTACGTCAAGGAAAGGCCCGGCTCTCCATACATCCTGAATGGTGAAACCCTTGTTGTTTTTTCCCACGTTATCAACATTGGCCACTCCGCAGTTACGATTAATGCATCCGTTTCGTTCACCGGAAACGGAATGGTCTACTTCTTCGAAAATAGGACACTGGAGATGGCCCCGGGCGATAACCTCGTCAAGTTTGAAATCCCCGTGGGCTATGACGTCCCAGAGGGCACCTACCGGCTTGAGTACTCCATTCAATACGATGGTGATAGTTACAGGTATTCCCGGGAGTTCCAGGTTAAGTTTGGAGTTAGGCTCGTTGGCCTTTCCCTTCAGGCGGATGAAGTAAAGCTCGGGGAGGAGAACAGAGCTTACCTCACCGTCCTCTCGGAAAGGGCGATAGGCGTGAACCTCACAGTGGAGACGTATCGGGGTGAGACCCTCATATCGAACATGACAACTCCGGTAATCATCCAGGGAGGCACGGATGTTCTGGACGTACCTCTCCTCACGAACGTTTCGGGCTCCATAACTGCCTTCATAAAGCTGACCTTCAACGGCAGATTAATCGGCGAGGGCAACGTTTCTTATACAGTCCTGGCTCCGGCAGTGATCAGAAACGTAACCTATGAGCGCCTCTCGGATGAGGAGGTACTGTTCAAGGTCACGGTTCTCAATCCCGGTGAGGATGGTGTTGACGTTATCCTCACGTACAGGATAACAAGTGGGGGTAAGGTTCTCTACAAGGATTCTCTGCAGGAAACACTGAAGGCTGGTGTTAATGAAATAGCCCTCAGGTTCAAGCTTCCTGTCGGAAAGGTTGTTGAATACGAGTTTACGCTCGTTTCAATGGATGAAACCAGTACCTCAAAGGGTGAGCTCTACCTCCAGCCGCCGGCTCCCCCAACCACGACCACAACAACGACAACTAGTCCGTCGAACACCACGACGACCTCTGGGGGCAACGGTTCCTCAATCTGGTGGATAGTTCTCGTTATAATGGTCTTCCTGCTCTTCATAGCAGGTGCTTTCTACTACACGAGAGCTGGAGAAAAATCCAAGAAGCGTGTCAGGCCTAAACCCAAGAGGCGTTCGCCCCTTGGAAGGTTCAGAAGGCCAAAGGAGCCGAGATTCCCGGAAAACAGGGAGCTTCCGAAGAAGTGATCTGGGTGTACCAAACCTTTTTATCCCCTTTTTCATAACTCTTCTTGGCGAGGGGGTCGGGGGCTCTCGGGGCACTCCCGAGGAAGTTCCGCCCACCGCACCGGGGCCGCGGTGCCGTAAGGCACCTCCCGAGAGGGAGGGCAACGGCGCAGAAACGACACGCCCTGGCAGGGATGGGGATGAAAGCGGCGAAGGGGCCGGCGACGGCTCCCGAGCTAACCCGCAGACGACCTGTCAGGGAGCGGTGAAACGGCCGTCCCGCGGGGTGCAAGGCCGAAGAAGGGACGATGAATTCCCGGTGGGAGTCCCGTGGTAGGCCGCTCAGTCGAATGACCCCTTGACACAGAAGGCGGGCTACGACCCCCTCGCCCAAACGTCTAGCATCGATGCCAGAAGAATCAGCGCACCGCCTATGACTGTTCTAAGCTCTGGAACTTCACCGAAAATTAGGAACGCGTAAACCACGGCACTCAGCGGGTCTAGATAGCTCAATATGGCCACTTCGTTGACCTCAACATCTTTCAGGCCATCCATGTATAAGAAGAGCGCGAGGGCAGTATGAATGACGACAAGAATTATGATAGCCCACCAGACCGGGTCTCCAATGCCTGAAACTACCATAAACGGCGCAAGAACCAGTGATGCTATCGCCAGCTGGAGGAAAGTTAGAACCGAGCCCTCAACATCCCTCAGGAACCTTCCGAGGTTCGGGATAAGGGCATAGAAAAACGCTGCCGTTAGTGCGAAGATTACTCCTAGAAAGTCTCTGTCGTTGAAGTTTAGCTTTTCCCCGCTCATTATGAGGAGCAGGCCGAGGAAGGCCAAACCTATGAGGGCCCACCTTTTTAGGGTTAACTTCTCCCCTAGGAAGCGCCATGATATTATGGTGGCGATGACCGGGGCGAGGTAGTAAACGAGCACGGCCTTCGCTATCGTGGTGTAGTTGAAGGCTGTGAAGAGAAATACCCAGTTGAGGGCCAAGGCAACTCCGAGTGCGATGAGGGGCTTCGTCTTCTCTTTCAGGGACCTCCCGACTTCTCTGAGCCATGCCATCTTCCCGGTTCCGAAAGTTAGAAAGAGTAGCAGCGCGCCTAATGAGACCCTGAAGAAGGCCACCCCTAGTCCTGAGAGGTTGGAAAAACGAGCGAAGATGCCCACGCTTCCCCATATGAGCATTGGGACAATTATTTTCAGCCTTCCGTTCACAGCTCATCCCCGTGAAGCTCGAGCCACTCTTCGTAGGCCTCTTTGACTTCTTCCTCCCTGAACTTTGGAACCGCATCGCGGAAGGGATTGAACTTCTCGAGCTTTCTCTCGTCTGAGCCGATGTATGTCGCTATCAGTCCAACTTTTGAGTGCAGGCTGGATGGAACGCGGAGGATTCTCTTGACGTCAACCGTGACTCTCCCGTCAAAGTAGGCCTTTGAGAAAGTGCTGGAGAGGGCGAACAGCCTCGTCAGTGTTTTATATCCTATCCCCTGTGGAAAGGCCGTTAAAAGACCCTTTCTGACGAAGCCCTCGTATATCTCATCGCGGCTCTCGAGTATCTTCTTCACCTGCCCTTTTCTCAGCCCGATGTTAAGCAGGTGATTCTCGTTGGCGCGGGCGATGAAGTAGCCGAAGCGAAGGCGAAAGACCCTGAAGTAGCCCGAGGAGAGCATTATCTTCCTGCTCTGGATGTCTTCGAAAGTTACCTCTTCGGTCGCCGAAATATAGGCTAAAATCTTCTCCCTTGCTTTCGAGTCAAGCTGGATGGCCCAGTCATCGAGAACTCTTATGTGATAACCCCTCCCGGAATAGACCACGTGAACATCCTCAAAACCGAAGTCCTCCTTTAAAATCACCAGGGTGTCTCTTGCGAGCTCCTTCGCGTCCCCCAGACAAATTGGACACACCTTTCCGTGCTCGTGAATGTGTCCGCACCTTCTCAGGGGCAAGTCCTTGGCGTCTATGTCGAACACCAGCTCCGCACCGAGCCAGCCGCTCATCCCTTTTGGATCCTCGTACAGTGCAACGCTCGAGTAAATCGCATAGGGGGCCGTGGCCTTGATGTAGTCCTCCAGATCTCTGACGTCCATGAAGACGTTTTTCCTATCGCTTGGTCCCTCTCCCGTGTGATCGAAGCCGAACTCCCTATTTTCCAGCTTCTCAACTAGGAACCTCGGTAGCTTCTTTGCGTTCCATTCGGCTTTGTAGTAGAGGACTCTCTCTTCTTTGGTGACCTCCCTAAATAGCTCAGCCACTTTCACCACCCTCTTCGCGCTCCTCTTTCTTTCTGTTCTCCAGGTAGAGCTGTCTCAGGTAGTACGTTAGTGGGTTCTTGATGTTCCTGCAGTGTCTGTCGGGCTTGCAGAGCTGGGGAGCGTTGGCCCTTATTTTGGAGCAGTTGGGAGGGAAGTACCATGTAGAGTTTCCGCTGTCCTCGAGCGTTGGTTTGTCTGTTAAGCCGAAGCCGAGATGGTACCAGATGTTTTTGATCTCGTGAGGCTGATCTTCGAACAGCGGCGGGCTGCACCTGTTTCCTGCCTCTATGATAATGGGAAGTATTTCTTTCTCGATTACGCTTAAATCCTGAACGCAGTCCCTGATCCTGACGTCCCTCCGCGGTGGGTTGGGGCAGAGCCTCGCATAGCTCAGGAAGCTCGTCAGGAGGACGGTTATCGCGTAGTTCCTCAAACCAGCGGGGACGCCGCCAAGGGCGATTTTAACGCATGGGGGGAACAGCTCAAAGCGAAGCGGCTGGGCCTCTGCAGAACCCATCCTCTTGAGTCTTTCCTTGAAGTACTCCCGGGCTATCTCGCTCAGCTTCTCATAGAGCTGGAGGTAGTAGGTGGACAGCTCGTCTCTTATCTCGTAGAGCAGATTTACCGCTTTTTCGAAGTTCTTCTCAAAGGCCTCCTCCCACAGCTTCAGCGCCTGTTCCCCTGTCAGGTAAGCGTAGCCTTTTCTGATGTAGACTTCTTTGAGGCTCCCGTCCCAAAGCTCGAGGAACTTTTTGAGCCCGGTCTTGTATCTCAGTCTCAGCTTTTCTCTCTCGCTTGGGGGAAGTTCGGTGTGGTGGATTCTTTCGAGTATTGTTCTGTCCCTATTGGGAATCTCATCCCTTTCAACAATCTTCAACGGTATTGCCGTTCCTTCTATTTTGCTGGCTCTCCTTATCCGCTCGGAGTATATCTTGATATTGGCCTCTCTCACGAGCTCCATCTCGATTCCGTACGGCGAAAAGGCAAGAGCACCAAGAAGGGCATAGAATGTCAGTAAATCCTGGATGTCGCTTAGCTCGAGGATGTCTTCTGGAATCTCCCCGGATTTTATCCACGAGACCCTCTCCAGTGCATGCTCTATTCCAATGTATGAAGGAATTATTGAAAGCAATTCGTTTATTCCACCGAATTCTTCCTTGACAAGCCTCTTGGCTTCGCTTCCAAAGGGATCCAGCATGACCTCACCTCTCATCAATAGGTGTTGGTTGGAACATAAAACAATTTCCTTCCCCAAGAAAGTTTTGTCTGCTGACAAGAACATTGCATGTTTGCAATTAGATTTACTAATTCAAACTCTATGCAGCATGCCCATGTCTTTATTACAGCCTTTGCAGCAGAGAAAGCTACAAACCTCAAAACACTTCTCGATTTTTCACCGTTTTGGGTGAAGTGGCTACTTGCATCCCAAAAGTTTTATATCTATTCGACTCTACATGTTATATTAGAAATTAAAAACATGAGTTCGTAAAGAACTCTTAAAGGTGATTTGAATGGTCACGAAATACACTATCAAAAGAGTGAAAAGTGGGATTCCTGGTTTTGATGATTTAATTGAGGGGGGATTTCCTGTTGGAACTACCGTTCTAGTTACCGGTCCGACTGGAAGCGGTAAGACAACCTTTGGCGTTCAGTTCGTCTATAAAGGTGCTGAGTTGTACAACGAGCCAGGGGTCATAGTTACCCTTGAGGAGAGAGCACAGGATCTCAGGAGGGAAATGAGAGCTTTTGGGTGGGATCTCGAGAGGTATGAACGGGAGAGAAAGATAGCTATAGTTGATGGCGTCAGTGCCGTCGTAGGGCTTCCTTCGGAGGAGCAGTACGTTCTTGAAGGCAACCTCAACGCTGAGGACTTTCTCCGCTACATCTACCGCGTGGTTAAGTCCATAAACGCGAAGAGGCTCGTCATTGACTCTATCCCGTCGATAGCCTTCAGGCTCAAGGAGGAGTCCAGAATAAGGGAGGTTCTCCTGCAGCTCAACACAATACTCCTGGAGATGGGCGTTACTTCGATCTTAACCACTGAAGCTCCCGATCCAAGCAGGGGCAGGATAAGCAGATACGGTATGGAGGAGTACATTGCGAGGGGAGTTATCCTTCTCGACTTCGTTGAGAAGGAGGTCGAGCTCAAGCGCTACCTCCTGATCAGAAAGATGCGTGAGACCAAGCACTCCATGAAGAAGTATCCATTCGAAATAAACGAGGAAGGCATCGTTGTTTACCCGAGCGGCGAGGTTTACTAACCTCCCACCCCTTTCTGTATCCCTCTGCATCGCTGCAGGTTTTGGGATAAATTTTTTAAACCTCTGTGATTACTAAAAATCATGGTGAGAAACAAAAGATTAGTAGTTGTTTTAATAGTTGGATCAATCGTAGTTCTCGGTACCATGGCCCTACTTGGCGAGAGCACTCGGGAGTTCCAGGAGTTCACCGGATTGTGTGTCTACTCTTCGGACTCTTTCTCTGTGTTGAGCGATGGGGAAACAGTCGTGGGAGTGTATACAGCTCTTGAGGAGGGTAAAGTTTACCGGATAAGGGGGAGGTTATTCAATTCCACTTCCGGGTTAAGAATGCGTCTAGGAAGAGTAGAGTCCGCAGAGCCATCTTTCCATCTTGATGTAATTGAAGGAGCATACTGGCCATCAGACGGTCATTACCTGCTGGCTCCAGGCAAAATAAAACTGGGAATCCCAATTGATGCAAGAAAAGGTGAATTAGTTAGGGTTGAGGGCATCTGGTACGGGAAGAAGTTCTACCCTGTGAGGTACGAGACCCTTGGATTCTCAGAGAAGCCTGAGGATCGTATGCCTTGGAGCGTTGAGGGAATCATTATCTACGCCGGCTCAAAAACAGTACTCTGGAACGGCAGCGAGGAAATAGTACTGTATCTCCCCTATAGAACGAAACTCGAGCTCGGCAAGAGGGTTCGCGTTGTGGGAATAGTGCGGTCTTACTCGAAACTCTCCCTTATTGTAGATTCTCAGGAGGACATACAAGTCATTGGAGATGCAGGACGCAGGGACGTCTCACATGCTGAGATTGGTGAAGTGGCGGTTGGAAGTTGCACTGTCATTGGGAGTGGGAGCTCTCTCAAGCTGAACTGCACTGATTTGAGGCTCTACGGCTTCTCTGCCCGGGTAGGAGATAGGGTTTACCTCGAGGCCATCAGGAGGAAATCCTCCCTCTACTGCATGAATTGCAAGATTGTTACGCCAAGGGAGGAGCTTCCCAATGAAATCTGCTCGTTTGAGGTGGGGGAATTCGCAAAAGTGAGTGGCTGGGTCGAATGGGTTAAAGTATACAAAAACGGCTTTGGGCTTGCGAACGTTACTAATGGAAACTGCTGGGTTCTCCTAAAGCTCAGGAAATCCCTTGAAGTCTCACTGGAGGAGAATCAGACGGTCACGGCCTATGGGATCTTCACGACCTACCGCGGCATGCCGGCCTTTGAAATAGCCTCGGGTGATGACCTTTGCTCCGGGAGATGCTAGCCGGGATCCTCGGCGGAACGCTGAGCGGTATCTCCCCCGGAATCCACGTGAATACGCTGGCTGCTTTTCTCTCAAGTGTGGGGGTAGACGGTAACCTGCTCCTCTTTTCCATGGGATTGACCCACACTTTTCTTGACGTCATTCCATCGGCATTCTTCGGCGTTCCAGATGAGGGAACTTCCCTCAGTGTTCTTCCTGCACATAGACTTGTTCTCGAGGGCAGAGCGATGGAAGTAGTTAGGATAGCTCTCTGGGCCAGTTTTCTTTCCGTACTAATGGCTGCTCCCCTGATGACCCTGTATCTCTTTCTGGCTCCTCTATACCGCCCAGATTTTGGCAGGCTCCTTGTTCTACTCCTTGCTTTGACCCTGATACTCACGGAACGCGGCTGGAGAAAGCTCTTCGCACTCTTTGTCTTTCTTCTTTCGGGAATCTTGGGTATCTTTGCCTTTAGGCTCTCACTCAGCCAGCCTTACTACCACCTCTTCGCGGGTCTCTTTGGCCTTCCTGTGCTTATTGTGGCGCTTGGCTCAAAGAATCCTCGCCTGAACCCTGGAGATGGGGGCATTAAAATGAGCATAAAAAGCTTCATCGGCTTTTCCTTTCTTGGGACACTTCTCGGCATGGTTGCTTCACTCGTTCCAGCTTTCACGGCCTCTCAGGCGGCCTTGCTGGGCTCTTTCTTTTCACAAGATGAACGATCTTTCCTTACAATCGTTTTCTCCGTCAACACTTCAAACTTCCTTTTCTCCTTTGCGAATTTCTTGGCAACGGGCAGAATAAGAAACGGCATCGTCGCCCTGATGACGCCCATTGGAGAAGAAGCCCTTCGATTTTATCTTCTTGCAGCCCTTTTTGTCTCGATGGTAGTTCTGGCCTATGGAGAGGCCCTTGCGGATCTTATTTTGAGTATCATCTCCCAAATACCCTACAGGACACTCAACATAGCTGTGGTTCTCTTTCTCCTTGTCCTTTCCTACTTTTTTGACGGCTTTTTTGGTCTCCTTGTCTTAACTGGGGCGACCCTAATCGGTCTTCTAGCCGTAAACCTTGGCGTCAAGAGAACGAGTTGCATGGGAGTGCTGATGCTTTCGATAATAATCGAATAAGAAGAGAAGGATCAGATGGACTTCTCTTTTAGAATCTTCTGAAGTTCCACATAGTCTGTGACTATCCTCTTGCCGTCAAGGGTAGTAAAGTAGGCTTTTTTGATTTTAACGGTCTTAGCGCTGACGTACTTCTTCTCGGGCGGATTGTACGAACCAGGCTCTACGACCTCGTACTCTATAACGTACGTCTCGAGGTCAGGCTCTCCCATATATTTCCAGACTTCGTAGAAAATTTTGGGGTCGAGGTGGATTTCGCCATCTATCTCTGTCCAATCCGCCCCGATTTCTTCCAGAAACTCTTTCACCACATCGAAGTTCATAGAACCACCATTAAATATTAAGGACGCTAAGGGTTATATACCTATCGCCGAACTTCCCACGGTGGTGAGGGATGGCGAAGGTTTACGTTGACGCTCAGGCCGCGAGAGCTATAGGTAAAGGCGCGATGATAGTCTTTAAAAAGGGCGTGATCCGCGTTGAGGGCGAGGTTAAGCCGGGAGACATCGTTGAGGTTTACACGCGCGGAAAGAAGTTCCTTGGGAAGGGCTTCGTTAATCCCAATTCAAATATCATGGTTCGCCTCGTCACTAAGGACAAAGATACTGAGATAAACAAGGAACTCTTTCGGGAGAGAATCAAAAAGGCCAATGAGTACAGGAAGAAGGTTCTCGGCTACGATAAGGCCTACAGAATGGTCTATGGTGAGGCTGACTACCTGCCGGGTCTCATCGTGGACCGTTTCAACGAGATAGCCTCTCTCCAGATTTCAAGTGTTGGAATGGAGCGCTTCAAGCTTGATCTGGCCGAGGCTATAATGGAAGCCGAGCCCGAAATTGAGACCGTCTTCGAAAAGAACACCGGTCGCTCGCGCAGGAGGGAAGGCCTGCCCGAGATAGAGCGCGTTCTCCTTGGCAAGGAGAAGTATCGCACGATAATAGAGGAAGGAAGGGCAAAGTTTATCGTGGACATGCGTGGGCAGAAGACAGGCTTCTTCCTCGACCAGAGGGAGAACAGGATAGCCTTGGAAAAGTATGTCAAGCCTGGGATGAAGGTTCTGGATGTGTTTACTTACACTGGCGGCTTCGCTATCCACGCGGCCGTCGCCGGTGCCGAAAAAGTAGTTGCCGTTGACAAGTCACCGAGGGCCATCGAGATGGCCAAAGAAAATGCAAAGCTCAACGGCGTTGAGGACAGGATGGAGTTCATAGTTGGCTCTGCCTTTCCTGTCATGGAGGAAATGATAAAGCGCGGTGAGAAGTTCGACATAGTGATCCTCGATCCACCCGCCTTCGTCCAGCATGAAAAGGACCTAAAGCGCGGTCTCAGGGCTTACTTCAACGTGAACTACGCAGGTTTACAGCTCGTCAAGGAAGGTGGAATACTCGTTACTGCCTCGTGCTCCCAGCACGTGGACATGCAGACCTTCAAAGATATGGTCATAGCCGCGGCAGCAAAGGCTGGCAAATTCCTCAGAATGCTCGAACCTTACAGAACCCAGGCGCCAGACCATCCGATACTTATGGCCTCCAAAGATACGGAATACCTCAAGGCGCTCTTCCTCTATGTGGAGGACATGAAGTGAAACTCCTCCCAGCGGAGCATCGAGGGACGATGAGGAGAAAGCACCTCCTCTGATTCCGGCGTGAGTGATGAGACGCCCACGGGCCCGAGTCCCTCAGAGCGTTAAAATCAGACTGTGCCTCCAGCGGGTTCCGGCTTTGAATCTAACATCTTTGGTTTTATAACCTAGCTCTTCCCCCTTCTCCGTTATTGCCTCGATAAGCGGCTTTTTATCTGGCAGGAAGAGGGCGACCTTTCCGCGAGGGATGAGGTAATCGCGCGCCTCTTCTATAAGCCTCACTGAGAAGCCCTCTCCATATTTCCCTCCACCGACGCCTTCCCTCTCCGTCAGAACTCCCCTCGTAGGCCTCTCGTAGTAGGGTGGGGCAGAGAAGATAACGTCGAACTTCTCCCCTTCAGGGATTACACCCAAGATTATCCCGCCGTCACTTTTGATTAGCCTGACTCTGGCATTGTTCCTCTCGATGTTAGCCTTGGCGTAGGTGAAAAACTCCTCATCAATCTCCGTCGCGGTAACGTCGCAGTTGAAAAGCTTCGCCGCCATGAGCGCCATCATGGCAGTATGCCCGGTTCCTATCTCGAGGGCTTTCTCCCTACCGCAGAGGAAGGTTTTGAGGAAGATATAGCGCGAGACGGGGGTGGTTACCAAGCCTCTTGGGTGATATTGGATATCCAGCCCAAAAATGGCTTTAGCTATCGCCCTGTTATATAGTATCCTCGCTTCCCTGTTCGAGAAGTCTAGCCTTCCGCGCTCGTCGAGGTATTTCTCTAGCTCCGGGAAGACCTTAACGGCTTCGCTGATAGGCAGTCCGAGCTTTCCGTCCTTCCAGGTGGGCATGGAGAAAAGTAAGCGTGGAAAAGAAAAGAGTTTCGCTCAGAGCAACGCCAAGGCCGCCATAACCTTG
The DNA here is from genome assembly GCF_012027415.1 of Thermococcus sp. GR6. Classification (NCBI taxonomy): domain Archaea; kingdom Methanobacteriati; phylum Methanobacteriota; class Thermococci; order Thermococcales; family Thermococcaceae; genus Thermococcus; species Thermococcus sp. GR6. Next base: position 158,606 of record NZ_SNUM01000002.1, on the reverse strand, counting down.
GCGTCTTCAACCATGTTGTCTATCTTTGCGTACTCGTTGGGCTGGTGGGCCATCTCATCAAGTGTTGCCCACACAACTGCTGGAATGCCGAGCTTTCTGAAGTAGGCTGCGAAGGTTCCACCACCGATTCCACCGACCTTTGCCTCCTTCCCGCGGAGCTCCTTAAGGGCCGCCTGGAGGAGCTTTACTATCTCGCTGTTCGGGTCGGTTGGCTCTGGAGCGTCGAGGCGCTGGATGACCTCTACCTTTATCTCTGGGAGAACCTCCCCGTCAATTTCCTTCCTGTATTTTGCCTTCACTTCTTCCGCGAGCTTCTCTGCATCGCTCAGCATCTCATCCAGACTGTACTTCGGCAGAATTCTGCAGTCGAAGACTATCTCGTGTTCTCCTGGTGCGATGTTCGGTGAATCGGCCGGACCGTTCACCATCGTCGGCTCGAAGGTGCTCTCCGGTGGGTCAAAGAGCTCATCCTTCTCGAAATACTTCTCGTGGAGGAGCTTATCCAGGTGATATGCGTAATCAAGGGCAACGCGGTGGGCGTTCAACCCCTTATCGGGCATGCTCGCGTGAACCTGCTTGCCCCTGACCTTAACCCTGAACCAGAGGATGCTCTTCTCTGCAACCTCGATGAAGGTTCCATCCTCATTTCCGCCGTCCGGGACGAGAACGAGGTCATCCTTCCTGAAAAGCTCTGGGTGCTCCTTCATAAGCCACTCGATGCCGTACTTGCTTCCGGTCTCCTCATCGCTGACAAAGGCTAGGATTATCGTTCTCTTCGGCCTTATTCCAAGGTTCATCATGGCCCTAACTGCATAGAGTGAAGCGACCAGGCTCTGTCCGTTGTCCTCGCTTCCCCTGCCGTAGACTTTTCCGTCCCTGACGAGTGGTTTAAACGGTTCGGTTATTGTCCACTTGCTCAGGTCTCCCGGTGGGACGACATCAATGTGTGTTAGAATCCAGAGCCTTGGTGAGTCCTCTCCTTTCTCGCCGTAATAATAGGCGAGAATGTTCGGCCTCACGCCGTTCTTGGCCCTCTCATCAGGGGCGTTGTAGACCTCAACCTTATCGAAGGGCCAGTCCTTGATTATCTCGAGAAGCTTTTGGGCCTTATCGTATTCGCCCTCGTAGCCGTAGTTCGGGCTTATTGCAGGGATTTTGATGAGCTCCACCAGGGTTTTCACCATATCGTCACGTAGGTTTTCGATTTCTCTCGATACCCTTTCAATATTGACCATTCCAACCACCGGATTTGGTAGGGTCTTCGAACTTAAACGGTTTTCGACGTCCCAAATGTCTTATATACCCTCATGGCGATACCCATACGTCTGCAAAAGAACGCGGGGGTGGAGAGTTGATAGAGATAACCTTCCTCGGCAGCGGCGGCGGCAGATTCATAACCATAACACAGTTTCGCTCCACGGGAGGCTTCCACATTAAGGCCAGTAAGAGCATCTACGTTGACCCCGGGCCGGGGGCTCTGGTTCGTTCGTGGCGCTACAAGCTTGACCCCAGGAAGCTCGACACTATCTTCGTTTCACACAGGCATGTTGATCACTGCAACGACACCGAAGTCATGATTGAAGCCATGACGGGAGGGGCGCTGAAGAAAAGGGGCATGCTTATAGCCTCGAAAAGCGTTGTCTACGGCGACGAGACGCACACCCCAGCGGTCAGCAAATATCACATGGACGTCCTTGAGAGCATACATACCCCTGAACCTGGCAACAAAATCTCGGTAGGGGAGGAGGAGCTCATAATAACCCCTACGAGACACTCAGACCCGACGACCATAGGCTTTCGAATGAGAACCAGATATGGTGACATCTCATACATACCGGATACCGCGTACTTCGATGAGCTCATTGAGTGGCATGAGGGCTCGAGGCTCATTATAGCTGCAGTAACCCGGCCGAGGGATATGGGGATTCCCTACCACCTGAGCACCGATGATATCGTTACGATGCTTAAGAAGATGGGGGCAAAACCTGAGGTCCTCATAATGAGCCACATCGGCATGAAGATGCATTTCGCCAACCCGTACAAGGAGGCAAAATACATAGAGACCGTAACGGGCGTGAAGACCTATGTCGCCAAAGAGGGCTTCAAAGTAATGGTGGATAAAAACGAAATAGCGGTGCGGACGCTCAGACCTGCTAGATTCGTTTAGCTTCACTCTTTCTTTTTCATTGCCTCTTCCACTGCCCTTCTGACAGTGTTGTAAGCCAGCTCGAAGAGCTCATCGCGCCTCTTTTCGGTTGGGCCTTCCACGACCACTCTTATCTTCGGTTCAGTTCCGCTTGGTCTTACAAGAACCCAAGAGCCATCTTTGAGGTTGAAGCGGAAGCCGGAGATCGTCAGGATTTCCTTTATGTCTTCCCTAAGCTTTTCCTCGAGAACGTGCCTTGCAACTTCGAGGACGGTCTTCTTGTACCTGTCCGGACACTTCACGTTCTTCTTAGTGAGGTAGTAGGTCGGTATCTCCTCGCGGATTATTTCGGATAGGGGTTTTCCGCGCTCGTCGATGAGCTTGATGAGCAGGCCCATCGTGACGAAGCTGTCTATCCATAGGCCGAATCTGGGGTGGATGAACTTCCACGGCTCGGCGGCAAAAATCGCGTTGTACTTCTTTATGCCGTCGTGCGGCTGGCCGAGGGGAACGCGGTAGACCCTTCCACCACCGTTCTCGACGACTTCATCGATACGCGAGCCGGTGTTTATCGATGTAACGATGACTCCACCCCCGTGCTCCTCGACGTAGAGCTTAGCGAAGAGCGCTATCAGTGTGTCCTCGTCGACGTAGTTGCCTTTTTCATCGAAGACCGCTATTCTGTCGGCGTCGCCGTCCTGGGCTATAGCTAAGTCAACGCCAAGCTCCCTCACAAGATTTCCGAGGTATGCTATGTTATCGTACCTCGGCTCGGGCTTTCTTCCCGGGAAGTGGCCGTCAATGTGGGCGTTGATGCTTATCACTTTCGCCCCCATCTCGCGAAGCAGATAGGGAGCAACGACGCTTCCGGCGCCGTTCGCACCGTCGTAGAGGACTTTCAGACTAGTCTCATGGTCAACGAAGTCCAAGACTGTGCCGATGTACTCGTCGACGATGTCCCTCTGACGAACCTTCCTTATCCCGTCCCAGTTCGCTTTCTTATACTCCCCTGAGAAGATTATCCTTTCCAGCTCTGCCTCTTGCTCGAGGTAGAACTCGGTTCCGTCGCCGTTGAAGACCTTTATTCCGTTGTCCGTGGGCGGGTTGTGGCTGGCTGTTATCATGACTCCAGCGTCGCCATAGCGGTTGGTGCCCCATGCCAATGTTGGCGTTGGTATCAGCCCAAACTGGATTACCTCCATGCCTGAACTCAAAAGTCCAGAAACGAGCGCGTTCTCGAGCATTATGCTTGAAGTCCTTCCGTCTCTTGCGACGGCCACTTTTCCCTTCCTGATGTACGTTCCGAGGGCTCTCCCAACGTTCAGCGCTAGGTCTGGTGTGACCTTTTCCCATAAAGTGCCTCTAATTCCAGCCGTTCCGAAGAGCTTCATAACACCACCATGACTACTTGGGAGCGACTTTAAATAGTTTTAGCCATGTATATGGCCAATCCCTTGTGGTTGATAAGCTTCAGGTTACCGGGCATTGTGTCACCACTGAGGGGAAGGATGTAAACTGGGAGTCCAAGCTTCTTCCCGAGCTCGAGAATCGGACGGACTATTTCGGGCGTTGGTCTTACGGAGTACAAGGCTTTGGCATCCCTGTACAGTTCCGGCCTTGGATTGAAGATGTCATCCCTGACAGCGTTTATCCCAAGCTCCCTTGCCCTTTCAACGGAGGCTGGATTCCAGTCAATTGCAAGAACATCGTAGCCCATCTCTTTCAGCTTTAAGGCCACTTTGAACTGGAAACCTATACCGAGTTCGACTATTTTCCCTCTCGGAACCCTTTCCGCCAAGAAATCTGCGAAGTCTTCAATTGGCATGGGAGAAAATAGAAATAAGGATTTAAAAAACTTCAGAAGACGGCTTTTCCGCTTCCTTTGTCGAAGACGTGAGCCTTTCTCATGTCAAAGACAACGTCAACTTCCTGGCCTTCCTTAACCTTGGATTCGGAGCGGAAGGCGCCCAGGAAGGTTATATCTCCGACGCGGAGATGGACTATCTTCTCGCTTCCGAGGTTTTCGATGATCTCCACCATGGCCCTAGTCATGTTCTCTCCGGGTATTTTGATCTGTGCGAATATTGCGTCGTAGATGTCCTCCGGGCGGATTCCAAAGATGGCTTCCTTTCCTATCAGGTTCTTCTCCCTGAGAACCTCTCCCTGGTCGTCGAGGAGTTTGAGCCTGAACTCTCCGAAGTCGGCCCAGACGCCCCCCTCGTCTTCCACTATTGATGCGTCTATGAAGTTCATCGGCGGACTGCCTATGAAGCTGCCGACGAAGGTGTTTGCTGGCCTGTCATATACCTCGTCTGGCGTGCCGATCTGCTGGAGAACGCCTTGGTTTATGACCGCAATCCTATCTCCCATGGTCATTGCTTCGACCTGGTCGTGGGTGACGTATATTGTTGTGACTCCAAGCTGTCTCTGGAGCCTTTTGAGCTCGGCGCGCATTTTCACCCTAAGCTTCGCGTCGAGGTTGCTGAGCGGCTCGTCCATGAGGAAGACCTGCGGCTTTCTTACGATGGCCCTTCCGAGGGCTACCCTCTGCCTCTGGCCACCGCTTAATTCCCTCGGCTTCCTCTTGAGGAGTTCCGTAAGGCCAAGCATCTCGGCGACTTCCCTTACATGCTGATCTATCTCCTGCTTGGGGACTTTCCTGAGCTTGAGGGGAAAGGCTATGTTGTCGTAGACCGTCATATGCGGGTAGAGAGCGTAGCTCTGGAAGACCATGGCTATATCGCGGTCTTTTGGTGGAGCGAGGATTCCCTTTTCCGGGTCGGCGACGAGTTTGTCGCCGATGTAGATTTGTCCCTTTGTGGGCTCCTCAAGGCCGGCTATCATTCTGAGAGTCGTCGTCTTTCCACAGCCGCTCGGCCCGAGGAGTATCATAAACTCGCCGTGTTTGATCTCCAGGTTCATGTCCTTGACGGCTGTGAAGTCCCCGAACTGCTTCCAAACCCCAATGAGCTTTACTTCGGCCATGGTATCACCTCAAAAAATTTGGAAGGAGGGTTACCTTCTCCTCCTAAGCAGGAGCGGGGCCAAAGCCAGTCCAAGCAAAACCGCCGGACCGCAGATTCCTCCCTCTTCACCTGGAGTGGTTGTGCTAGTGGTGGTCTCGGCTGGAGTTGTTGTGGTCTCGCTTGGAGTGGTCGTTGTTTCGCTCGGAGTCTCGGTGGGTGTCTCAGTAGGAGTCACTTCCTCGCCACCAGTTCCCTCGACGAGCGGTATCATGAGAACCGTCGCGAGGGTCTTCTTTTCTAGGTCGTAGGAACTCAGCTGCTCCTCCTGTGTTGGTTTGAGCCCTTCTGGGACGAGCATGTCAACCACTCTCGGGGCGAGGTTGTCTATGACAGCGTTTGGATCAGCTCCTCCGAGTTTCCACTGTTCCGCCTCAACTGCAACTGGTCTCCACTTGTCCGGACCGTAGCCGTCCTGAGAGCCTACGAGCACCGCAGTGTAGAGCCCGTAGTCAGTGACGCTCAGGTACTTCTTGGGAACCTTGACTATTATGGCGTTCTTTACTGGGTCGGCTGAAATCTGCATTTCACCCTGGTAAACGGTTCCGTCCGGGAGCACTATCAGGTTTCCGTAGTCCCAGCCCGCTATTCTAAGCGCCAGATCCCATGGATGTCCCGGATCGAGCTGGACGTTGCTTCCTGGACCGTCGGGGAACATCTTGATGGCGCTGGTGTTTCCTCCGTCTGTGAAGTCGAAGTAGACCTCGATTATCTGCAGGCTGAAGCCGTTCGGCCCGTTCCACGGGTTGCCACCGAGATCCTTAAAGTAGAACTCCAGCGTCCAGGCGTCGTCGCCTTCAATCATCTTAAACTTGAGCAGGTCGAGGTGCCCTGGCACGAAGACCTTGTCGGTTGGGTAGGTGTAGGTTCCCGGACCGTGGTCGTCACCCTCCGGGTCGAGCATGGTTATGCCCTGCTTGAGGAGTGGAATAGCCTTAACGGTGGCGAGTTTTATCTCGTTGGCATCATAGGAGCTGAGCTGTTCTTCCTGGGTTGGCTTAAAGCCCTCTGGGACGAGCTCATCAACGACTCTTGGCGCGACGTTGTTGATTACCGCCTGCGGGTCAGCTCCTCCGAGTTTCCACTGTTCCGCTTCAACTGCAACTGGCCTCCACTTGTCCGGACCGTAGCCGTCCTGTGAACCAACGAGAACGTCTCCCCAGAATCCGTAGTCCTCGTTTATCTGGATGTACTTCTTCGGGATCTTTACGATTATCGCGCTCTTAACTGGGTCGGCGCCTATCTGCATCTCGCCTTGGTAGACGGTTCCGTTCGGCAGGACTATGAGGTTTCCATAATCCCAGCCGGCTATTCTCAACGCCACATCCCACGGGTGCTCTGGGTCGAGGTTGACGTTTGCCCCCGGTCCGTCCGGGAACATCTTTATTGCCGAGCTGTTTCCTCCCTCTTTGAAGTCAAGATAAACCTCGATTATCTGCAGGCTGAAGCCGTTCGGTCCATTCCATGGGTTGCCGCCGAGATCCTTGAAGTAGAACTCCATCACGTAAGCATCGGTCTGCTCGAGCATTCTGAACCTGAGCAGGTCAAAGGCACCCTCCACGAAGACCTTGTCGGTTGGGTAGGTGTAGGTTCCTGGACCGTAGTCATCGCCCTCGGGGTCGGAGATGTCCACGAGGGTTACTCCCTTAACCTCCGTGGGGAGCTTCAGCTCAATCGGAGTGGTTATAACCTCAAGCTCTCCGTCCTTGACTGTGGAGACCGCGAGGTAGAAGTCCTCAGGGGTCTTGATGTATTCGAAGGGGACGATGATCTCCACTCTGCCATTTACCTTCTTAACGACAGCATCGCCGATCTTCTCGCTATCCTCGTAGTTGGTAGCCTGGTAAACCTCCGCCTTGTTGTCCTTGTAAACTATATGCTTGGTTATCATCAGCCCGACGCTGTCCTTTGAGAACGGAAACATCGAGTACCTGAGCTCAGTCGGCTTGTCCTGGAGGAGCGTGAAGGTGTTGCCAACGCGCTCGCCCTTCTCGTATATACTTATCTCGAATTCGCTGAGGTCTCCCTTAACTATGAAGTGGATTCCATCGCCGTCGAAGTAGACGCTTATGCCCTCAGCGATGGGGGACATGCTCGAGTAGTTCTTGACTTGGCCCTCCCCGAGGCCGTCGAGGGCTCTAACTGTGTAGGGCTCTCCATCGGGAAGGAAGTTTCCATAGAGGTAGCCCGGTGGTTCGAGGCCAGCTAACCTGTACATCTCGTAGAGGTATGTCTTGAGGTAGCGGTCAAAGGTGTAGTCCTGCCCGCTGCTCTGGTCGCTTCCGTACCACCAGAACCAGTCACTGGCCTCAGCGCGGAGGAGATACTCATAAGCTTTCTCCCAGTCGGCCTGGCTCATTTCATCCTTGTGCTCCATAAGGGCCTTTCTCGCTAAGTAGAGCCAGTACCAGCCGTAGTTCTCCTGGGGCTCGCCTATCCACGTTGAGAGGGTCCCATCAATCCAGCTCGACTCGGGCCACTGCATTTCTTCCTTAACGCCCACCATGTCGTAGAGATCTCTGAGGCTCTGGGCCTTCTTGAGGGCCTCAACTTTGTCGCCGGTCAGGTCAAGGCGCTCCATCATCTGGGGTGTGAGCTTGTTTGCCTGGTCTCCGTAGAGCTGGATGTACTCGCTTGGGGTGAGGGTTCTTATGAGCCCCTGCTCCTGGAGCTCGGTGAGCCTCTTGTAGAGCGTCTCAAGGAAGAGCTTGCCGTCGTAGGGGTAGTGCTCCCACGGGTTCTCTCCGTCGAGAGTTATGACGTAAACGAGAGAACCATCGTAGTTCTGCTTCTGGAGCTTGAGAAGCTCGTTTATGAAGTCCTCAACGGCATCGTACTGGTTCATTCCACCGTAGGTAAATCCAACGCGGTCGCTCAGCGCGTGGTCCCTCGGGAAGAGGTATATCTTCTTTCCGTCGAACTCAGCCACCCAGGGCTTGTGGTAGTTCTCAACAGTTCCCTCTATGCCAAGCTTCTGGAGCACGAGCTGGTCGGTCATGACCCAGGTCCAGCCGTTGCCGGCGAGTATCTCGAGGGTCTTGTCGTTGAGAGCGCTCTCAGCGGCCCATCCTCCAACCGGTTCAACCTGACCGCCGCCAAGGTACTCCTTGTAGAGCTCGTCGGCCTTCTTCACCTGGTCGTTGAAGTCGCTCTCCCAGCCGAAGTCATTGAGGATTGGGCCTATTGGGTGGGCATAGGGAACGACGGTAACTTCCACGTTGCCGTTGCCGAGGAGGAGGTTAATAGCCTCGTGCTCCTCGAAGGTGTGATTGAGGAGCCACATCTGGGCGTCCAGAACTGTCTTAACGTCTTCCCTCGTGTAGCCGCCTTCATCAACCTTGTCGTAGAGGGCCTTCAGCTCTGGATGGCTCATTATGTAGCTGTAGTCTATCCAAGCGAGGTTGAACAGAACGGCGAGGTCTATGTAGTCCTGCTCTTTGAACTCGTTGGTAACGGCTATTTTCTGCTCCTCGACCGGCAGGTTGGCATACTTGGCCTTGGCCTGCATCATCTTGTTCTTCAGCTCGGTGTAGCGGTTCCAGAAGTCCCTTATGGGGTTGCCGTTCGGGTCGGTTATCGGCTCACCGTTCCACGGAATCGTGTGGTCAAAGAACCCACCCGGGGCCTGGAGCATGAACCACTTCTCGTCAACGGTGAGCGGCTCGCCGTTGGCTATCTTCTCAGTGATTATCTGGTAGTTGTCCTTGGCGCCGTTCATATAGTCAGCCAGCTGGGCTATGAGCGAGCCCGAGAGGTCTATGGTAGCGTGAACCTCAGGATACTGACTCAGGTAATAGGCCATCTTCCAGTAGTTGTTGGCCGCGTGGAGCCTGACCCACGGCCTCGTGTAGATGTCCTGTATCGGGTCGTAATAGTAGGGCTGGTGCTGGTGCCAGACTATTATCACGTTCAGGGGCTTGGGCTCTTCAGCCGTCACGCTCGGCTGAACTGTCAGGAGGCTTCCAAGCATTAAAAAGGCCACAAATAGGGAAAGGACCTTTCTCATATTATCACCTCACTCCTTTAAACCTCCAACGGTTAGGCCGCTCCTTATGTAGTTCTGAGCGAGCATGAACATCACGAACACGGGCAGCGCGAAGAGCAGCGCCGCTGCCGCGAAGTAGCTCCAGTCTATTCCCCTGCCGATGCCGCCCATGAGGAGGTATATCCACACCGAGAGTGGCTGGTTTTTCTCCGTCAGGAGCAGGCTCGCGAGGATGAACTCCGTCCAGCCGCCGATGAAGGCGAATATTGCCACCGTGGCTATTCCTGGTAAGGCCATCGGCAGGAGGACGTGTCTTATAATCTGCAGGTAGCTCGCGCCATCTACCAGTGCCGCCTCGTCGAAGTCGGGGCTTATGGAGTCGATGTATCCCTTGAGGAGCCAGGTGTTGAAGGGAACGCTTCCGGCGGCATAGATGAAGGACAGCACCGGCAGCTTGTCGTATAGGCCGAGCTTGACTATCATACCGTAGAGGGCTATCAACCCGGCTATGCCGAGACCTCCTGCAACCTGCGTGAACATCAGGTAGAAGTAAAGAATGTGATCTCTGCCGAAGAACTGCATCCTGGAGAATGCGTAGGCCGCTGGAACGACGAAGATCATTGACAGGAGGACTGTTAGCGTGGCCAGCAGGAGGCTGTTCTTCAGGTAGCCGAAGAACACCGAGTTGAGGAACTTTCCGACCGCTGTGAACTCGGCCTTACCTGTGTTCCTGATCACGATGTACTTCTCCATCCGACCCGAAACATGGATTCCGCTCACTTCACCGCTCGTCAGCTCAACCTCCCTGACTATTCCGAATCCTATGCTGCCGTCGTCGTTCATTCTGGTGAGGACGAACAGTCCCTTTATCTCTCCCTTGAGCGTCCCCTGAACGTTTCCTGTCGTGGAAACGTCGAAGATGATGCCAGAGACGGGTATTTCAAACTTCAGTCCTGTGAATGGTCCGTACTTAACAGTCCCCGTAAGCTTTCCGTTGTCCAGATAGAGCTTTCCGCCTTCTATTCTAGCTTGTCCCTCGATGGCTCCAGTGAAGTTCTCGCTTATCTTGCTTCCTTTGAATCCGAAGAGCACCTCCCGGTAGGCATCGAGCGTAACGTTCCTTGGTATGAGCCCAATTTCTGTTGTTGCGAGCGTTGCGGCTGGTTTTATCGACACGGTGAATATGTAGTACACTGGGAAGAGGATGATGAACATTATGAAGATGGCCGCGAGGGTGAGGAGGAAGCTCTTGATTATCTCCTTTCTCTTTTGGCCCATCATCCCTTGGCACCCTCCTGGAGTTTAGTTATCCTAACGTTGACGTACATGTAAACCGCCAGCACGAGGGTGGCTATTATCATCACCGCCGCTGCCCTTCCGTAGTGGGGACTCGCTCCAAAGGCCTTCCTAAAGCCGTAGAGCAGTATGAACTTGTCCTCGAATAGGCTCGCGTTGTAGATGTATGGCACCATGAAGTACTGGAAGCTTGCCGCACTGGTGAGTATCGTGGCGAAGGCTATTGGCTTGCCGACTATCGGAAGAACGATGTGCCTGATCCTCTGCCAGTAGTTGGCACCGTCTATTATTGCCGCCTCCACGAGCGTGTCCGGGACGGACTGAAGCGCCGCCGTGATGACGGTTATCATAAACGGATAGGCCAGCCAGACCTCGATTATGTTGAGAGCTACAAGGCCCCAGAAAGGATCGTTCGTCCAGTTGGGAAGGGTACTCACACCGATCGATTTGAGAATCTGATTAATCGGACCAAAAACCGGATCAAACATAAACCTCCAAACGGTGACCGAGAAGAGGAGCGGTAGGGCCCATGGGATTATCAGGAGCGACCTGTAGACCATCTTGCCCTTGACGTATTTGCTGTTGTAGAGCAGGCTGAGGAAGGTTCCCACAAGAACCTTGAGGGTAACGCTCGTTGCGACGAATATCCAAGTCCACATAAAGGCGCTTCTGAACTTTTCGTCGCTCAGTATCCACCTGAAGTTCTCTAAACCAACGAACTTGAAGGGCTCTGCATCCGGCGCCTGGATTGGAAAGTTGCCGAGCTGGGCGTTGGTGAAGGCAAGGTAAATCGAGTAGATTATCGGCCACAGGTTGAAGAGCAGAAACGCCGCCATCCCTGGAAGAATGAGGAACAGAGCAATTGTGGTGATCTTCTTCATCCCAATCCCTCCAAAAAGGTAGGAAAAGGGAAAGGGCTTCAGCCCCCGAGGTTGTTCAGAATCTCCTGCTGGTACTTCTGGAGTATGGCGGGTATGTCAGCGGTGGCAGGATCCTGGAGTATCTCGTTGATGGCTCCGTCAACACCGCCCCAAACGGCGCCCATCTTCGGGCTCTTTGGCATGAGGTATGCGTGCAGGACTGCCTGACCGAAGCCGTAGATAACGGGGTCAGCTTGGATTTCTGGGTCCTCAAGAACCGGCGAAAGGACCGGGATGTATCCGAGCTGGAGGGAGAGCTCCTTTATGGCCTCTGGATTGGTGGTGAACCACTTGACGAAGTACCAGGCGGTCTCTTTGTTATTTATGCCCTTGGCGAAGTAGATGTTCTTGACTCCACCATAGGGTCTCGGCCAGTACTCCTTACCGTCCTTGATTATCGGCGGGAGCGGGACGATGCCGAAGTTGATTCCAGCGTCCTTGACGCTGGCAATGCTCCACGGACCGTTGACCATCATCGGAGCACGGCCCTCGAGGAAGATGCTCTGCTGGGTGTTGTAGTCAGCGGTCGGGGCCATGTATGGCCAGACGTTCTGGAAGAAGAACTCGAAGCCCTCTATGGTCTCGGGCTGGTCGAGACCGGGCATCTCGGTCTGGTCGTTGAAGTAGTAGCCTCCAAAGGCCTGAGCCCAGGCAGAGATGAAGTAAGCGTTAACTGGGTAGGCTATGCCGTACTTATCGTTGTTCAGATCGTAGTACTGCTCCATTATTGCCTTCATCTCGTCGAAGGTCTTGGGCGGCTCGCTTACCATATCCTTGTTGTAGATGATTGCAACGGTCTCGGCAGCGAAGGGCATGGCGTAGAAGTGGCCCTTGTACTGCATAGCATCTTGGGCCATCGGAGCGAACTGGTTAAGAATGTCGTCGGTAACGTAGTCATCAATCGGTTCGAGAAGGCCAGCATCGGCGAACTTTCCAATCCAGTCGTGGGCCCATATGAAGAGGTCCGGACCCTGGTTAGTCGGAATTGCGGCTCTGAGGGCACTCTCAAGATCCGGCTTCTGCTCGAAGACTATCTCAACGTTCGGGCACATGGCCATGTACTCCTCTGCGAGGCTCTGGAAGACCTCGAGCTCGTTCGGCTGCATGGCGTGCCATATGACTATTTTTCCGCTGCCGCACTCGATCTCTGGAGTGGTGGTTGTTTCTGTTGGGCTGGTAGTCGTTGTGGTCTCGCTCGGGGTGGTTGTTGGCTGAGTGGTGGTGGGGCTGGTAGTTTCACCGCCACCTATACAGCCGCTGGCCACGACGCTAAAAATCAAAACTCCAACCAAAAGTAGGGTAAACAGTCCTTTCTTCATAGCTTTATCACCCGTATTCGCTTTGGGTGTTATAGTATCATCGTCAGTGATATATATACCTTGCGCTTCCCTGTTCAAATTTACACGGAGTGCACAACATAGAACCCTGCTGAAAAAAATATGACATCAGATGGTTGAGGCGAGGACGACAAAGGACCAGGGTTTCATCTTGAGGAATGACACTCCATCCGCTGCAGGACGGTAAGCCTCCGAAATCTGAATGGCTGTGGGAACGTCTGAGTAGTTTATCCCCACCAGAACTCCTTCGTTCCGGTAAACCCTCTCGTAGAGGAGCAGGCCGCCTTTGAACTCCAGTGGCCTGAATTCTCCCAGCTGTAAGGCTTTGCTCTTCCTTCTCAGCCGTATCAGCGCTTTTGTCACTCCGAGTATCTCGGTGTTCCACGTCTCTTTCCCCCATTTCATTGGAGTCCTTGAGCTTTCCATCCCAGAAGCACCTATTCCCCTCAGTCCTATTTCGTCACCGTAGAAAAGCGCTGGAATCCCCTTGTAGGTCATCAGGAAAGCGAGAGCGCAGAGGTATCTCCACTCATCACCGACGAGGTCGAGGAAGCGCTCAACGTCGTGGTTGTCGAGGAAGTTGTACATGGAGTATTCAGCGGGCCCGTAATAGGTGCTCAGGAGCTCGAGCCAGTTGAGGAACTCTTCGGCACTTATCTCTCCACGCACGAAGAACCTTAGAATGGCCTCGTACAGGGGATAGTTCATCGTTCCGTGGAACTTGTCGAAGAGCCAGAGCCTTGCGTCGTCCATGACCTCGCCGACCAGATACGCGTCCTCAGGCATTTTCTCCCTGACCTCGCGCCACAGCTCTGGCGGGACGCCATGGGCGACATCCAGCCGCCAGCCATCGGCACCCTTCTCGAGCCAGTGTTTCATTACACTGACTATGAACTCCCTAACCTGTGGATTGTCGTGGTTCAGACGGGGCATGAGCCACACCGAGAAGAAGTTCTCATAGTTCTGATGGAGCTCCTTCAGCCCCTGGTACTTTCGCTCCGGCGGTTCGTTCGAGTTGAGAACCCGAAGGAAGTCCTCCGACACCACCGGGAACTTCAGGATTCTGTAGAAGTCCCGGTATCTGCTCTCTCCTCCCTTCTTCACGACGTCCTGAAAGTATGAGTGGAAAAAGCTCGTGTGGTGGAAGACGCCGTCGAGAATCAGTTTTATGTCCCTCCTTTTCAGCTCCCGGGCGAGCTCTCCGAAGGCCTCGTTACCTCCGAACTTCCCCGCGACCTTGAAGTAATCAACTATGTCGTAGCCATGGTACGTCATGGACTCGAAGATTGGGGTCAGATAGAGTGCATTCACACCGAGCTCCTCAAGGTGGCCGAGCCTCTTCACAATTCCGGCTAAATCGCCACCGTGGTGCCCCAGACCGGTTTCGATTATCCTTCCTCTTGGCTTTTTGATCATGTCCCTTTCGAACCTATCGGGCATTATCTGGTAGAACACCCGATTGAATATCCATCTTGGGACTTGGAGCTCTCTCGGTTCGGCGGTGAAGTTACCGTATTCGATTGTTCCTTCTCCTGTCTCTATCTCGAAGCCGTAGCTTAGCTCCTCGGTTCTTGGAAGAACGGCCTCGAAGTAGTCGAAGAGCTCGTCGCTTGCCTTCTTTCTCATCTCTATACGCTCATCGGTGATGAGGTAAGTGGAGATTGCTTTTCCCTTCACAGTCCTCAGCAGGACATGGGTTCTGTCGGCAAAGGAGTACAAGTAAGCGAGCGCGGGTTCGTGATAGAAGTCGTCTCCGGCGGATATTTTGGCAACGCTGGTTTCCCTCTTGAATTTGTATGAGAACCGCCTGTAAGTCCTCTTCTCTGGATTCTCTGGGTCTGGAGCGTATTTTCCGTCAATTGAGAAGCCGTAGTGCCAGACCCCCTCGGGGAGTTCAACAGTGGCACGCCATCTTCCGTTCTCTTCCCTCATCCGGAAGCTGCCCTCGTTGAAGGCATTGAAGCTCCCGACGAGGTAGGCGTAGCTTCCCCTGGACGGGACTGAAAATTCAACCTTTGCGATCCGGCCAAAGTATTCGTTTGACTCGAATCCGAAAATTTTATACACCTTCCCCACCCAGGTATCACTAGTGATGATTAAACTAATGCTAGTGAACTTAAAAAGTTGGAGGTCTGAAAATGAAGGAAGAGGAAATTATCGAAAAGCTCCAGAAGCTCGGCTTGACTAAATACGAGAGCTTAGCTTACATAACCCTCCTCAAGCTTGGCCCCAGTAAGGCCACGGACATAACAAGGGAGAGTGGCATTCCCCACACGAGGGTGTATGACGTTCTGAGCTCCCTTCACAGAAAGGGGTTCGTTGATGTGATGCACGGTGCCCCAAGGCTCTACAAGCCAGTCAATCCTGAAGTTGTCCTCGAGAAGATAAAGGAAGAGTTCATTGAGGACATGGAGAACCTAAAGGCGGCCTTCCTCGAGCTCTACCGCCAGGTGCACGGGGAGGAGCTTCCCGAGATATGGACGATTCAGGGCTTTGAGAACACCGTTGAGAGGGCGGAGTACGTCATCAGGACAGCCAAACACGAGGTTTTGATAAACGCCCCATTTGAGTTCCTTCGCCTTTTGAAGGATGAGATAAAGCGCCGGAGGGATATAATATTCGTCATAATCAGCAATTTCGAGGAGATTCCGGAGTGGCTTAACGGCGACAACATCATCCTGGCGAAAACCGGTGGCGCCCCCTGGCTCATGGCCAGCTGGATAATCGGGGACATCGACTATGCGCTCTTCTTCGGTGCTCTGCCGAGAGACAAGAGGCGTGAGAAGTTCTACTCCTTCTGGGCCAAGAGTCCAAAGATCATCCAGAACTATATGCACTGGTTCTACACCATCTACCTCGACAACAGCAGGATAATCAAGCCACTAAACTACGATAAGCTGTCCAAGCCGCTCTCGCTCGTCAACATCAGGACCCTAATAACCCTGCTGAAGTTCACAGAACTCCCGAAGAGAGCTGAGATAGTCGGCAGGCTCGTCGAGACGAAGGAGCCTGTGACCGTTGACGGGGAAATAGTTGAGTACGAGTACACGCCGCTTATGGCCAACGTTACGGTCAAGGCCGATGGCAAGGAATGGAAGGTTGGCGGAATCGGGAGCTACTTTGAGGACGTTGAGGGCGAGAAGTTCATCCTTCTGGAGTGATTTTTCATCCTCCCCTATTTTTAACAAGGAGATGGTCGCAATGCGGATTCTGATACTGGGATTTGAGTACCTGCCCGTTAAGGTCGGGGGCTTGGCTGAGGCCGTAACCAGCATAGCCGAGGGCTTCTCGAATCTGGGCCATGAAGTGGCCGTTTTTACCCCGAGCCACGGAAAAGAACTTGGCGAGCCTTTCACATCCTTTAGGGTTTCAGCCTTTGGGAAGAGAGTGGAGGTAACTGTAAAAAAGAGAGAGCAGAATGGTGTCGTGGTTTATTCTCTCGGCGGTGGTGTTCTTGACAGTTTTGACGTTTATGGCCCCGGTTGGAACGGCCTGCTCAAAAAATCCGTTCTCTTCGGCAAGGCCAGCGTTGGGCTCATGAACGAGCTTATTAGCGAATTCAAGCCTGACGTTGTCCACGCCCACGACTGGCACACGGTCTTCGCTCTTGGCCTCCTCAGGAAGTACTTTGGCCTGAGGAGTGTCTTCACCGTCCACAGGCTCAACAAGGCCAAGGTTCCCGCCCACTATTTCCACGAAGCCCACCTCAGTGAGCTCGTCCCCTACCCGGACATCGACCCCGAACATACCGCGGCTTACATAGCCGACGCAGTAACGACCGTCAGCAGGAGCTACCTATGGGAGGAATGGGACTTCTTCGGGCTCTTCGAGGGCAAAGTTACGCACGTCTTCAACGGTATAGACTGCTCCTTCTGGAACGAGGAGCTGATAGAGACGGGAGACCTTCCGAGGGAAGAGCGCAGGAGGAGGATTCTTGAGGACCTTGGATTAAGCGACGGAAAGACCTTTATGTTCATAGGGCGCTTTGATAAGGCACAGAAGGGTGTGGACACCCTGCTGTATGCGATAGAGCTCCTCTCCACGGACCCCTCTTTCAGTGAAATGAGGTTCATCATCATCGGCAAGGGGGATCCGGAGCTAGAAGCGTGGGCAAGGGCCATGGAAAACCGTTTCCCTGAGAACGTGAGGACAATTACCAAACTTCTCAGCAGAGAGGTCGTTAGGGAGCTCTACGGTTCCGTGGACTTCGTTGTAATCCCGTCGTACTTCGAGCCTTTCGGTCTGGTTCAGCTCGAGGCGATGTGCCTTGGTGCCGTTCCAATAGCTTCCGCTGTTGGGGGATTAAAGGACACGATAATAGACCTCAGCAGTGATTCAGAGCGTGCGACGGGGATGCTCGTTCCTCCAAGGGACGCTTTTGCCCTGGCGAGGGCGATGATATGGGCCAAGGAGCTCGACGATGAGACTCTGGAGAGGCTCAGAGAGAACGGGAAAAAGCGGGCCAGGGAGGACTTCAGCTGGGAGAAAGCGTGCGAGCGATATGTGAGGGTTTACGAGGGTAGGGTTGACAAGGCGGTTTCATTCCTTCGCTGATTTTATTTCCATCCAAACTCGCCCAGAAACTTTCTCTTCAGCCTCTTTATCGTCCCAGAAACGCCGAGCGTCCTGAAAATTGCCTTAGAACCGTTTATGTGGGTGACGAGCGTCAGGGCGAAGCGGAGCTCCTCCACGTGCTTTCTATCAACACGGACTATGCCAGTCTGACTCTTCTCGTCAAACTTTATGAACCAAGGTTTGGCCCGAGCGGAGCCAAGCGTCCCAAGGGTCGAGAGGCTTGCCTCCCAGATGGCCCTCTTTATCTCATCCTTTGTGAAGGTTCTCTCACCGATGACCTGAAAGGCAATATAGCGGTGCTTATCCCTTAGTGTCGGCGGCAGTGTCTTGGGTCTCTCCTTCATTTTCACACCTTCCCATTTTTGGCTACCAACCTTTTTAAGGCCTGCCCCGGGTTTAGGGTTAGTGAGGTGAGTTGCTTGGTCAGGGAAACGCCTTACTTCTCATACGCCGTTCGCGAGTTGCCCAAAGGCTGTCAGATGTGCGTTAGAGGAGAGAAGCTCGTTCTCTTCACCACAGGTGCATGCCCGAGGGATTGCTTCTACTGCCCGCTGAGCCCTTGGAGGAGGGAGGATGTCGTTTACGCCAACGAGAGGCCGGTTAAGAGGATAGATGACATTATCGAGGAGGCCAGAATTCAGGAGGCAAGGGGAGCAGGGGTCACCGGTGGAGATCCGCTGGCGAGATTAGACAGAACCGCCGAATATATTCGAGCCTTAAAGGAGCAGTTCGGGGAAAAGTTCCATGTCCACCTCTACACGACCGGAGCACTCACAACGAAAAAGGCCCTCGAAAAGCTCTACGACGCTGGTTTAGATGAAATCCGCTTTCATCCGGATCTCTTCAACCCGAACTCAAGGCTCTTCAGGGTGGAGATTGAGAACATAAAGAACGCATTCGACTTCGACTGGGACGTTGGAGGAGAGGTTCCCGCCGTTCCGGGTCAGGGTGAGAGGATTAAGTGGTTCGCGGAGTTTTTGGACGGACTTGGAGCGAAGTTCCTCAACATCAACGAGCTGGAGTTCAGCGAGACCAATTTAAGGAACCTCCTGGATAAGGGGTACCGGCCCATCAGCGACGAGAGTTCGGCGATTAAGGGAAGCTTAGAACTTGGCCTCGAAATCCTGCGCTGGGGCGAGGAGAGCACCTCACTGAGCTACCACCTCTGCACCGCCAAGCTCAAGGACGCGGTTCAGCTCAAGAACAGGCTGAAAAGGATGGCGAGAAACGTCGCTAAGCCTTACATGGAGATAACCGAGGACGGAACGCTCCGCTTTGGAATAGCTGAGTACGAGGATTTAGACGAGCTCTACACCCTCCTCGTGGAGGAGGCAGAGGTTCCACCCGAGTGGCTCTACATCAACAGGGAGAAGGGCAGGATTGAGATGCCCGAAGAAGTAGCCGTGGAGCTTGCCGAGGCTGTAGAAGGTGAGGTTAAGTTCTTTATCGTCGAGGAGTACCCCACCTGGGACCACCTTGAGGTGGAGAGGGTTCCGCTGTCGTGAGTTTTTACTTTTTTAGTTTCTGGTTATGGGGGCGTAAGTAACTTACGAGGGCATAAGTTATAGGGGTTTCGAAAGGGTTATTTACCCTCAGGAATATTAACCACCATGCGGGTCTTCATCAGGGACTATCTCATCCCGTGGCTGTTGGCTATCGTCTTCTGGTTTGCCATCTGGATTTTCGTTCCCCAGGCGAGGAAAAACCTCACTCCCCTCAATCTTATCTCGATTTTCCTTCTTCTGGTTCCATTCCTCATTGTGGCACTGTACCTCGTTGGAAAGACCCTTGAGAACTACGGCTACTCGCGGGAGGACATTAGAAGACTTCCAGAAATAGTCGAGAAAACCCACGGCAGACTCTACCTTTCCAAAGAGATTTTTGATATCATCACAAGGGCGCTCATTTTCTGGGGATTGTTTTCCTCGGCTGTTCTCATGACAGAGAACCCCCTGTGGGGAGTGGTTAACGGTCTGGCAATGTTTACGTTAATATTTTCGTTTTTCATTTTGCTTATCTCGATGGTTATCTGGGTTATGGCCTTTCCCTCTGCCCTCTACAAGCTCTTTACCGGAAGGGAGCTCAATAGGGATTTTCTGGTTGAGCTAATAAGGCTTAATCTTGTCTTCACGGCAATCCTTATCGCGGTCAGGCTCATCGTGCTTCACGTTGGCGATATCTCTGGCCCTAGATATCTCATGGAGCTAATCGCCTTCGGCAGAAATGACCGCGTTGTAAACTCCCTCTTCGAGCTGGCGGGTTTAAACGTCCTCTTCGGCATCGTCGGCTTCTACGGGCCGAGAAAGGCCAGAAAACTGACTGCTTTGGTCTTAACGCTAATCGTCGTTGCCCAGCTGTGGGTGGCGTGGGGGCTGGTTTTTGGATGAGGGGAAGCGTTAAGTAATGGAAAGGCCAACTTCTGAACATGGCGGGCAAGGAACACACCTCCAAGCGGGAGAAGAGGGGCAACCTTGACGTTCTGATGATTGCCTTTGGAACAATGAGCGAAGAAGAAGTTGAGAGATTTAGAAAAACGCTGAAGGAAGTAGAAGAGTGGATGAACGAGTGGACACCATGCCGTGATTGAATCTAAACAGTCGGGGCTTCTTACTAAAGCTTTTTACATGTGATGACGATTTTGAACGGTTCAAAGAATATGGACTGAAAGTAAAAATTTTGGAAAAATGAACTTTTGTGTTCTTTTGTTCTTTCTTTTACTCTAGCTCCTTTCGACTCGTTCTCGTCGTTTTGATACGGTTGGAAATTGAAAATCCTACGAAAAAAACGTTATTAAATACAACTAGCAAATAGAAAGGATTATATATTGTTGGCTGTTATATCCAATGACTAATTGGTCAGGCGGTGGCCATGAACTGGAGGAAGGCTGGGTTTAGTCTCCTCTTGGTCTTCATGGTTTTGAGCCTGCAGTTGATTGCCGCGCCACAGGCGCTGGCAATGACTACCAACAACACCAGCGTAACATTCCGCAGGGCGGTCATTGCGTGGTATGATGACAAGGGCAGGCTTCAGATGAATGTCACGTGGGTGAACAAGACTATTGACTTCTCGAACTTAACAAACTCCTCCTGTGCCTGTCACAACTCAAGCTCCTGCAGTGTTGTGAGTCCACTAAACGTTTCCATAGTTACACTTTACAACATGAGCAAGAATCATGAACAGTTGCTTTTCCTTAGAATTAATCTCTCCAACAGCACGTTCAACTACACCATGTATGCTCTCATTTATAAAGCGGAAAGGAGCCAGTACAACTTCACACTGATTACGAAGATATTCACGGACCCACAGACTGGAGAATACAAAGCCTTCGTTACTGGAATGAACATTGCTCCAAATGATGAGGATAAAGTTGTCCCCGTCGGAGATACGATTATTACCGCTGACAACTTGACCCTCTCGGAGTACTACTGGACTCTCAACAAGGTTCTCATGAAGCTCAGGCGTGGAGATGAGACCAACTGGATTTGGGGTAGAAGTGCCTACGAGCTGAGGCACCTCTCACACCTGGTAAGACTCAAACTACTAGAGTACAACCAAGGGAAAGCAATAGGAATGACAACAGTAATGGACGGATATACTGAGTGGTTAAAGTGTACAATTTGTACATATGTTGTTACATTTATCTGCCAGGCGGGAGTGTGGTCAAGTTGTACTGGAATATGCGGAACGATATGCCTTATGACAGTTAACCCATTTGCTATCGGGACCTGTTTGGCAACTTGTGCCCCAATTTGCTGGAAGATTTCATCAGCAGTAGCTTTCTTTGGATGTGCCTATGGAGCATATAATATATGTTCCAGTGAAGGATACTGTCAGGGGTGAGAAATATGAAGAAAAGAAAGCCAAAACTCCTAGATCTGATAGGATATAAGAGTTGGGTGTTTTTTGTTCCCCTTTCTTTAGTTTCGCCTCTCTTTGTATATGGTATCAAAAACGTTGAAGACAATGTGGGTAGATTAACGCTTCTGTTTAGCGTCCTATTCGTTGCCGGTTACACACTGTACGTGCCTAGAACAATCATTTTCAAAAAATATCAGTTGGATTACTTGTATTCTTGGTATAAACTTTCACGAAGACATACAAAGGGGATTCAAGAAAAGACTTTTATCGAAATTGCAAGGAGGGAGGTGATATCGCGTGAGAAAAATGGTAACAAGAGAAAAATACTTGAAGAATACCTGCAGGAATTGATTAGGGACAAAAAGAATGATGACCCTAACTAAGCTATTGCCTTTTCCTTCATGGTTTTGGCGGTTGCCTACGGCATCTACGCCTGAAAGCCCCTGTCAGTGATTGTGGCCCTCTATCCAGAGCGATTTACGGGCTGGCCTCAATATTGATGACGAGACCTCAATAAAGAGAATAAGAGAAATGAAAAGGGGCAACGAAATTGAAGGGCTGACCCTTCACTCTGTCCTCTCAATCCCTATCTTCGCCTGAACCTCGGGCCACTCAACCACGTAGCCCTTGGCCTCGCCGAAGATGACCTCAGTTGCCCTCGTCTCCTTCATTATGTAGTCGAGGTTTTCGCTAAGAAGCTCGCGGTTCTCGTCGGTGGTCTCTATGGTGACGATTATCCTGTCGTTGACGTCGAGGTCGAGCCTCTTCCTCATCTCCTGTATTCTCCTGACGAACTCCCTCGCGAGCCCCTCGGCGAGCAGCTCCCTGGTAAGGGTCTTGTCCACGAAGACCCTTCCGCCGTCGAAGTCCTCAGCAACGAAGAAGTCCGGGAGCTTCTCCTCTATGGTCAAGTGTTCCTTTGTGAGGTGGAAGGTCTTGCCCTCTATCTCGACGTCCATCTCGCCGGCCTCGTAGAGCTCCCTGCCGTGCTCGGCTATCCACTGGGAGACGAGTCTGGCATCGCCCTTGAACTCCGGGCCGACCTTCGCGAAGTTCGGCTTTATTATCAGCTCGCGCTCGACCCTTCCAACAACGACCTCCTTAGCGTTGAGCTGATCCCTGAGCAGTCTGTTAAGCCTCTCGACAGCCCTCTTTACGGTCTCGTCCTCGGTCTCTATGATTATTCTCCTAACCGGGTAGCGGAGCTTTATCTTGGCCTTCTGCCTTGCCGCTGAGCCGGCCTCGACTATCTTCCTTACGGCTTCCATCTCCTTCTCGAGTTCTTCATCAATGGTTTTCTCATCTGCCTTCGGCCAGTCGAGCATGTGGACGCTCTCAACGCCGAGGAACGGCTTGAGGAGGTTCTGGTATATCTCTTCGGCTATGTATGGTGTGAAGGGTGCCATAAGCCTCAGGAGGACGTTGAAGACCTTCCAGACGGTGTAGTAGGCGGCTAACTTGTCCGGGTCGTCGCCTTCAACCCACATGCGCTTCCTGATCAGCCTGATGTACCACCTGCTCAGGTCCTCGACGACGAAGTTGTATATCGCCCTCGTTGCCTTGGTAAGCCTGAAGGTCTCTATGCCCTCCGTGACTTCTCCTATGAGGCTGTTGACCCTGCTTAGTATCCACCTGTCCTCCTCGCGGAAAGGCAGCTCTTCGGGGTTGACTCTCGTCGGGTCAAAGTTATCCAGGCTCATGTAGGTGGCGCTCAAAACGTAGACGTTCCACAGTATGTTGAGCATCCTCTTGACCTGAGCCAGGCCCTTCCAGCTGAACTTGAGGTTTTCCCAGGGGTTGGTGGCCCAGAGCATGTAGAACCTGAAGGGATCCCTTCCTTCCTTCTGGACGACCTCCTCCGGCCTTATGATGTTGCCGAGGCTCTTGCTCATCTTGTCTCCCTTTTCATCGAGGACGTAGCCGTGCATGGCGACCTTCCTGTAGGGGACCGTGTCGAAGGCTATAACACTGGCCGCCTGCTGGGAGTAGAACCACTTGGTTACCTGGTCTTCACCCTCAACTATAAAGTCTGCCGGCCAGAGCTCCTTGAAGAGCCCCTCGTTCCTCGGGTAGTCGAGGGAGGCCCAGCTGGCTATTCCGCTGTCAAACCAGACGTCAACGACGTCCTTAACGCGGCGCATCTCCTTGCCGTTGACTCTTATGATGAATGCATCCACGTAGGGCCTGTGGAGGTCCTCCGGGCCGAGCTTCTCTTCGATGACCCTGAGCTTCTCGCTGTAGTCCTCTGGGAGGTCTATCCTCTCGCCGTTCACATCTATGGCCACGGAAAGCTTGACAAGCTCCTCAAAGCTTCCAACGACGTATATTTCGCCGTCCTCAGTCTGCCATATCGGCAGGGGTATTCCCCAGTAGCGCTGTCTGCTTATGACCCAATCTCCGGAGTTCATAACGCCGTTGTCGTACCTGACCTTCACCCAGTCGGGGTACCAGGTCACCTTCTCGTCGTTCTCCTTGATTATCTGGTCTTTGACCTTGCTCACCTTGAGGAACCACTGGTCGGTGGCGCGGAATATAAGCGGCGTCTTACAGCGCCAGCAGTGCGGATATTTGTGCTCTATCGTTCCGGCCTTGACGAGGTAGCCCTTCTCCTTGAGGTGTTCTATGATCTCCGGGTCGGCGTCCTTAACGTAGACTCCCTTCCACCTGCCCTCCACGTATCTGCCCTGGTCATCAACTGGTGAATATGCCGGAAGGCCGTACTCCCTTCCGACTTCGAAGTCCTCCTCACCGTGGCCCGGTGCGGTGTGAACCAGTCCGGTACCGTCCTCAAGCGTCACGTGCTCGCCGAGGATAACGCGGTGGGCCCACTCGTACCTCTCGCGGAACTCCTTCTGAGTTGGGTACTCCTCCATGAGTATGTGCATGTAGCGGAGTCCCTCGAGGTCTTCACCCTTGAACTCCTCGACTATCTCGCCCTTAACGCCGACCTCGTTGAGAACTCTCTCAGCCAAGGCCTTGGCCACTATCCAGTACTCCTCGCCGTTCTCGGTCTCGACCCTGACCTTGACGTAGTCGTATTCGGGATGAACTGCAACCGCGAGGTTGGCCGGAAGAGTCCACGGCGTGGTTGTCCAGATGAGAAGGTACTCGTTGTCTTTGCCCTCAACCGGGAACTTGACGTATATGCTCGGGTCCTTCCTTATCTTGTACTCACCGCGAACCTCGTGTTCAGCGAGAGCCGTCTCACAGCGCGGACACCAGTGCAGAACCCTCTTGTCCTTCTCGAGGAGGCCCTTCTCCCAGGCGCGCTTGAGCGTGAACCAGCCCGATTCTATGTACTCGTTCTTTATGGTCATGTAGGGGTTGTCCCAGTCCATCCATATGCCGAGCATCTTGAACTGCTCGGTCATCACCTTGAGGTTGTTGAGGGCGAACTCCTTACACTTCCTTATGAACTCGTCAACGCCTATCTCGGTCTCTATGTCCTTCTTGGTCTTCAGGCCGAGAGCCTGCTCGACCTTGACCTCTATCGGCAGTCCGTGCATGTCGAAGCCCGGCTGCCTGCGAACGTTGTAGCCCTGCATGGTCCTGAACCTTATCACCATGTCCTTGATTATCTTGTTCCAGGCCGTTCCGAGGTGTATGGCACCGCTGACGTAGGGCGGCCCGTCGAGGAAGTAGTACTTCGGGCCGTTTGCTCTGCTGGCCTTCACCTTCTCATAGACGTTGTTCTCCTTCCAAAAGCGCTCAACCTTTTCCTCAAGCTTCCCTGGGTTGTATTCCCTAAACTCTGGCTCCCTTATCATCTCAAAACCCTCCAGAAATGATCTTTACGATAGACTAACCCAGAATAGGGGGATTCAAGCGAGGGCCGCGTAACGGGCGAAGCGAAGGATAAAACACTCCCCCCTCATTGGCATCGGGGCAAAATTGGGAACTTTCCTTATAAGGTTTTTGGATGGGAAGCGCTACGCGTCTCTCATTTTCCAGACGTTTCCTCTTGATTTTGGCTTGCTGGAGACTAGTGGAGAGAAGTGTGCCCTCCCCGACCGACCCCAGGTCACTTCTCCCAGGGGCGTGAGGGGGAGGGCGCGGTGATGATTATCTCTCTAGAGAATTTAAACCTCGCGGAGAACTGGGTGACGTGAAGAGCACGATGAGAATTGGGGGCCCTCCAGAGGCTTGTTTACTTGGCTTGTGTCGAAAGACGGGATTAGAAAATCGAAAGGGGCTTACTCCGTCTTCACTTGCCTCTCTTCCTCCGGCTCGCCCTTTCTTCTGCTCTCGTTCTTGATGACCTGTATCACGTAGTCAATGAACTTCCTGACCTCTTCGAGGTCTTCCTCGGGGATGTCTTGGATTTTCTTGTTCTTCGTTTTGTACGTGAGGAGCTTGAGAAGTGCGAGCCTGCCCAGTGCAGTCTTGGTGCTTATCTCTCCCTCCTTCCAGTCGCGCCAGATGGCGTTGGCTATGCCGTAGAACTCGGGGATGCTGTCCAGTCCGGGATCTCCGACATCGAGGACTTCCTTACCCAGATACTTGTAGCGCTTCTCCTTCTCCTCCTTTGAGAACTCTCTGGCCTTTTCCTTAATGTATGCGTGGACCATCTCCATCACCTCCAACAAAGAATAGCTTTGAAATTTATTAACTTTTTGTTGGTAAATACTTCTCAGGTCTCTTTTCTAACTTCATTCCATATGCCTGCCATAATCAGCGCCGCGCCGAGGTAGCCCTTGGGGCTCAGTATCTCGCCTATCGTCAAGAACGCCGCTATGTGGCCGAATATAGGCTCAGCGGAATATATCAATGCTGCTCTGTGGGCCTTTGTGTCCCTCTGGTACTTGACTTGGAGCGTGAAGGCCACAACCGTTGCGAATATCGCCGTGTAGAGAATGCCCATCCAAGGCATCGGGTCTCTTGGAACAACTAAGGACTCAAAGAGCAGAGCAAAAGCTAACGAGAAAACGAAGTTCCAGAGTATCTGCCAGAAAGCCAAACTGAGATAGTCCTTCTTCTCAAAGCGCTGAACTAGGACTATCTGGAAAGCGAAGCTTATCGCGCAGAGGACGGTGAGCAGATCGCCGTAGTTGAAGTTTAGACTGGCCCCGGATATAAGGTAAAGGCCGGTCAGCGCCATGATCAGGGAAAGAACGTCCCTTCCTCCCAACCTGTCTCCGAGGAGGAAGTAGGCTATAAACGGCGTGAAGACGACGTAGAGCGACGTGATGAAGGCCGAGTTCGAGGCGGTGGTGTACTTCAGCCCCACTATCTGGAAGCCGTGGCCGAAGAAGAGGGTTAGGCCTAGGACAAATCCCTCCTTCAGTGTCTCCCTTTTGAGGACGCGGGAGCGGAAGATGATGAGCATGAGGAGCGAGGCGATTCCGAAGCGATAGGCGAGGAACAGGATTGGGGGAAGGTAATCTAGGCTCGCCTTCATAGCTGGAAACGTGAAGCCCCATATCGCCGTGATGCCTAAGAGTATTAGTTCGGAGCGGTTCATCGCCGTGTGTTGTCCCCTTTAATTTATAAGAGCTTCCCCGCATAAACTCACGTCTGTGCGTTTTCATAAGGGTTATATAGTTCGAATTCCAACTATGGTACTAGGTGTTCCCGATGAGTGACGATGCTACCAAAGAGAGGATATGGATTCTGATAACACCTGACAAGTGCAGCGGCTGCAGACTCTGTGAAATAGCTTGCTCACTGGAGCACGAGGGAATAATATGGCCGGAAGCTTCGCGCATAAGAATATACGAGCTTCTGCCCGGAGTTAACGTCCCGCACACCTGCGTTCAGTGTCCTGATTATCCGTGCGTTGAGGCATGCAACTTTGATGCCTTGAGCGTGAATGAGAGAACCGGAGCGGTTCTCGTGAACGAAGACAACTGCACCGAGTGCGGCGCCTGCTTCCTTGCCTGCCCAGGTAACGTCCCAAGAATTCCCCCCGGTAAGAGAAGCGTGGTCATTTGCGATCTCTGTGGCGGAAACCCGAAATGCGTCGAGGTATGCCACGAGGCTGGTCACGACGCCCTAACACTCGTGAAGGGTGATTACCGCTCGATCTACAGGACGTTCGCCAAAGACCCTGTGGAGAAGAGCGAGGAACTCTCGAGAAAGATGTACGGGGAGTTGTTGGGGTGATAACATGAAGGGATACGCTGGAAAGCTGATAGACGTTGACCTTAGCACCGAGACAGTGAAATTCGTTGAGCTCGACGAGGAGATGCTGAGGTTCTACGGTGGTAGGGGACTGGGGACTTACCTCCTCTGGAAGGAGCTAGGAGAGAGATGGGAAGATGTTGATCCACTCGGTGAGGAGAACCTTCTACTCATCCTCACGGGCCCGCTGACCGGCTACTATCCGGGTATTAAAACCTCTGTCGTTGCGAAGTCCCCGGAGAGCAACGGTATCGTTGGCAGCGTCCTGAGCAGCGAGGTTGGAATCGAGCTCAAAGCCTCTGGCTATGACGGAATAATAATCCGCGGAAGGGCAAAAGAGCCGGTATACCTCCTCATAAACGACGAAACCATTGAGATACGCGACGCCTCGAAGTACTGGGAAATGGGTGGTGTTGAGCTCCATAAGACACTCCTTAAGGAAGTCCACGACGAGCTGAGGAAAAGGGCCAAACTCAGGGGTGTCCCTAAGGAACCAGCCATGATGTACATCGGGAGGGGTGGGGAGAACAAAGTCCGCTTCGCCGCGATAATGGCGAAGATGATGCACGCCGCTGGCTACGGTGGCTTTGGAGCGGTGATGGGCAGCAAGAACCTTAAAGCAGTCCTCGTGAAGGGTAACGGGCCTCTGCCTGAAGTTCACGATTCAACGAAGTTCAAGGCCATGCTCCGGGAGTTCCAGCGCGAACTGTTGACCCTCACGACATTCAGGCAGTGGGGAACCGGAGCTGGCGGTTACAGCGTCGGAAAGGATCGCTCGAGCCA
This sequence comes from Thermococcus sp. GR6, assembly GCF_012027415.1. Classification (NCBI taxonomy): domain Archaea; kingdom Methanobacteriati; phylum Methanobacteriota; class Thermococci; order Thermococcales; family Thermococcaceae; genus Thermococcus; species Thermococcus sp. GR6. The sequence goes on along the minus strand of NZ_SNUM01000002.1, from coordinate 130,563 downwards.
GCCGGTGAGGAACTGGCAGGAGGAGTATCACGACGACGAGAGGATAAGTGTAGTTAACTTCGAGCTCAGGACATGGGTCAAGAAGTATTGGGCAGACTACGGCTGTCCCGTCAACTGCATGAAGATTTCCTACCTCCGCTACGGGCCGTATAAGGGAGCCATCACAGATGCCCCTGACTACGAGCTGATGGCCTACATGGGGACCAACCTCGGCATCTTCGAGCCTGAGAAGATAGTCTACCTCTCATACCTCGTGGATGAGCTGGGTTTAGATGGCATAAACGCCGGCAACGTCCTCGGCTTTGCTGCCGAGCTCTATCAGAGGGACATCCTTACGGAGGAGGACATCGGCTTCAGGCTTGAGTGGGACGATGAGAAGGCCTTTGCGAGGCTCCTTGAACTGATAGTCGAGAGGGAAGGGATAGGTGAAATCCTCGCGGAAGGAACCTACAGGGCCGCGCTCAAGATTTCCGAGATGAAAGGCGTTGATGCCATGAAGTACGCCGTCCACGTCAAGGGCATAGGCATCGGAGCGCACGGGATAAGGAGCGACCTCGACTACACCAGAGACATAAGCTACGCCGTTTCCGTTCAGGGCGGCGACCACACAGCGACGGCAGGACTTCCCGCGAGGAGCTACGAGGGCGAGCTGGTGAATGCTTTCTACGACTCGGCCGTCATCTGCATGTTCACCACCAGACCGGGCTTTGAGAGAATACTGGAGTTTGGAAATGCCATCACGGGCTTCGACCTGACACCGGAGAAATGGTTCAACGAGACCGGTCTGAGAATAATCCATCTCCAGAGAATACTCCTTCTCCTCGGCGGACCTGACGTTTACTGGGATCCAAGGAGAGACGACGACAATCCACAGCGCTTCTACGAACCCCTGCCGAGTGGCCCTGTTAAAGGCAAGGCCCCAAGCAGAGAGGAGATACGTGCGAAGGTGAGACAATACTACGATGAAGTCGGCTACGACGAGCACGGCATCCCGAAGGAGGAAGTCCTTGAAGAGCTTGGCATAGGTGAAGCGAAGCGCGAGATTAGGCGCATAAGGAAGCGCCTCGGCCTTTAATCCTTTTTCGGTGGTTGGTATGAAAATAACGCTCGTGCTTTACGGACAGTACGCGCTTCGCCACGGTTCACGGAAGGAAGTTGAGGTGGACGAGGGAAAGACTATCGGAAAGCTGTTGAGGGAGCTCGGGATAAGCGCGAATGAGCACCACATTCTTGTTAACGAGGGAAAAGTGGATGAGGATTACGTTCTAAAAGATGGCGACGTCGTTAAGCTCCTCCCCGTGGTCTATGGAGGGTGATTACTCTCCCGGCCCGTGGACGCAGGACATGTTCATTGCAAGGAGCATCTCGACGTAACCAGATTCGAGATTTTCCTTTATTTTCCCGGCCAGTTGCTCGAATTCTTCGAGGGTGAGCGGTCTCTTGGTTTTTAGCCACTTAATCTTGCCGTCGTTCTTGTCGAGGATTACTATTTCCCCCTCGGTTATGAGCGGGACGTAGTTCATCTTAACGCCATAGAGCTCTTCGGCAAAGGCTAACTTGGCTTGAAGAAGCTCAAGGTAATTGGCCAGATCTTCGCCCAGAATCTTCCGGAACTCACGTTCCATTCTCCCACCGGTCTAATTTCAATGCACAGCTTTATTAACTTATCGGCCATATATGGGTAGAAATGCACCTCCGAAAGGGCAATAAAGGGAAGTGATGTATCACTCTCGGTGAGACCATGTTCACGAAGTATTTTATGAAGTACGCACACCATTTTCACGCCTACCAGCCGGGCGACATAGTTTACGTTAAGGACGGCGATGGAAGTAAGCCGATAGAGTATGAGGAGCGAAGGAGTTCTGTTGCCATAAAAATCCGCGGGGAGGAAGTCAGGGGGGAGAACTGGACGAGGGCAATGCTCTACTCCTACGAACACATAGCCGATACACTCTCGCGAATGAAGGGAATAAGCATAGACATTGAGCCGTTCACCGTTCTAATGCTCCTCCGCTACCACAGGAAGGCCTTCGAGGAGACGGTTTCCCTCTTGGAGAAGTTTGACGCTGTTCCGACCACACCCTTCCATCCAATCGTCCCGCACCTCGACGAGTTCGAGCAGCGGATTCTGGCGAGGGTTTCTTTTGACTTCTACGCTCCACTTACAGGCAACAAGCCTGTCGTTGGCTACTGGCTTCCCGAGGCTGTCATAACACGGGGGAGCGCCGAGATAGTCGAGTCCTCAACGGACAAAAGGCTCGTCTTCCTCCTCGACGAGAGGCAGCTCCTCTACGACTTCCCTCAGGCCAAATACTCCTGCAACCGCTATTCTAACTCCTTTGTCTTCGGTCGCGAGTGGGGACTGAGCGACGCCTTCGCCTTTAACACCCTCGACGTCCCGGGACTGATAGAGGGAACCCTCGGACGGCGGGACGACTATAAGGAGAGCCTAGGAGTTCCGTACTTAGTTTTTACTGCCAGCGACCTTGAGAGCCTCCTCGGAAATCCGGCCCAGCTCGACAGGTTTACGGCATGGATGGAGGGTCTCGAAGGGAATGGTGTCGAGAGAGTTTCTGCCATGGAGTTCGTTAAGAAAAAGCTCACTGGTGAGTTCAAGCGCCTTGATGGGGAATGCGAGTTTGAGATGGGCGTCAAGGACTACTCGGCCTGGAGCGACTACTTCGACTTAAGCCTCGACGGAAAGACGAGCGATTCGAGGTGGCTGGGCTACAGAAGGGTCGATGGAAAGGTCTTTGCCCGCGAGGTGGAGGGGAGGAGGATAAGCCAGCTCTGGAAGGTCGCTTTCACGCGCCTTTTTGAGGAGCTAAATAGGATCGTGAGATTGGGCGTGCTTGAAGGTTTGAAGGATTTCAACGTCAACGCCGAGGAGTTCCTCGTGAGATATGCGAGGATTTTCTTCAAGGATTACTATGACTACTTCGGCATTGAAACTTCAATGGACTACGTCCTCGAGCCAGCGAACGGCGAGAAGAAGGCCCTGAAGCTCGGAAGGATTTATTACCTCATGCTTCTGGCAAATCACTCTTGCCCGAGGTTCTGGGAGAACCTCGACACGCGCGTGGCCTTCGGCAACGTCTCGGTAATGGCAAAGGCCCTCATCGAGCTTATGAATTACTTCAACGACGAGAAGAGGAACATCTTCGTTGAGGCCTACCTGAAACTCCTGAACTTCGGTAGACTCTACCACCTTTGGAACCTCGGCTCATTACCGGCTCTTGAAGGCTGGGAAACGAGTGAGAAAGCATGGAATAGCGCGCTGAAGCCAGAGGTACCTAACAGCGGCTACAACGTGGTGACGAGGGCCGCACTCTACGTCGGAAAGAGGGACGTGAAGGGCGAGCTTAAGGCCCTGATCGGACCCTACAACCTCGAGTGGGCCGTTGCCGACACCGGCCACATTCCGGGCGAGAGGCACGGCCACTGGGAGAATCAGGAGTGGTGCGAGCACAGAGACTGAATATTCTGACTTCAAATTTTCTTTATTGACGCAAGCGACGCAAGCAATTCCCAAACACGGTGATGCCGTGGATGTAATCGTGGAGATCGGGAAGAAGCTGGCAAAAGAAAACCGCTCCCTATCACAAAGGTGGTGCTGAATGAAGGAGTCCAAATCCTCTGGAGGGAACTCTTTCATACTGGAGCTGATATTTGGAACCCTGGATGGAGAGGAGTATTTGAAGTTGAAACGAATACTGGAAGAGATTGAAAAGCTGTTCGATGAACGGCAACTTCCGCCTTAGCCCTTCAAATTCCACTTTTTCCTGCTCAGGAAGAGGTATGCCTCCCTCTTGAGCTCCCCTGGAACATAATCCACCAGAATATCAGCGGAGTGGATGAACTCTCTTACCTGCTTGCCCAAGGCAACTTGATTCTTCTCCAGGAGCTCTACGATGACGTCGACGATGCTCTCCTTAACCCTCTTCTCCGCGTACAGCCTCTTTCCAATCAGCCAGACCCTCTCGTTCTTCCGGTAGAAGTCCCAGCCCATCTCAGTGAAGAACTCCGGGCCGGGCTTTATGGTTATCTTCTCGCGCACTATTCTGTCCAGCTCCAGCATGATGAACGCTTCCTCCCCAACGTAGCCGTAGTCCCAGCCGAGAACCCTGAAGTTCTCCCTGCTCAACGCTTTCTCGAAGCCTTTGGCACTCCTCTCCAGCTGCGGGAGGATCAGGTCATCAACAAGCTGGGGCTTTTTGAAGAGGAGCGTGACAAGGTGTGTTCTCTTCCTTCTGAGCTCTCCGAGGTAGTTCTCTCCCGTGCTCTCCGTCGAGAAGAAGAACTCTACGAGGGGCTCTTCCAGAAATTGATGGGCCTTGAAGTAGAACCTCCCGAACTTCTCCCAGCCCAGATTTGCGGCCACGTTCCTCCTCGGGTCAACGGGGTCTATGACGATGAGCGGCTTGTCCCCTTCAGCTTCCCTCTTGATGGTCTTCATGGCTATTTCTGGCTCACTCTTGAGCCAGCTGGCAGGGTCTATTATCTTCTGCCTCAGCATGAAGTCGGCCTTCTCCAGAACATCCAGGAATGAGCCGTACTTGATAATCAGGATTTCAGCAAGGTAGCCCGAAAAGCCTCTCACGTAAATCTCGCTGCCGTAGGCGTTTATTCCCTTGAGGAAGCGCTTCAAAAGCCTGACATCGTCGTTTCTGCCGTTGAGGTTTTCAAGCACCCACTTCGTGTGGAGTATGGAGCGGTCAACTGCCGTTCTGACGTCCTTCCAGCTGTCGACGTCGTAGCAAGGGACTATATCAACCTTAACCCCTTTATAGCGGGCTCTCACGTAGGGGTGCTCTGCGTAGGCAACTTCGTAGTTATCGAGCCTCTCCGCTATGGCCTTACCAAGCTCAAGGCCCTTCCCGCGGAGCTCTTCGAGGGGAGTGTCGAGGGGAAAGGCCAGGAAGAGGTCAACGTCATGGTCGCCGGCTAGGTAGGTGTCCTTGGCAAGGGAACCAACAAAATAAGGTTTAATGTCAAGGCCAAGCTCTTCAGCCCTTCCACGGGCTATGTTCTCGATCTCTCGCATCAGGCCTTCAACAAAAGCCCTCTCCTCTTCGTTCGGCCTGATCCTGACGAGGACTTCCCCAATAACTTCCTGAACCATCACCATCACTCCGCCAGTTCGAACCTCGCCACGGTCTCGTAAATCGGACCCTTGGGGGTGAGCGTGCTTTTCTTCAGTTCTATAGCATCGACCTCAAACTCTCCGAAGTCCTCGTTTGCCAGATCTTTCAGCGCCATCGCCAGTTCCAGCTTGTCCCTCACGAACTTGACGCGACCGATTGTGATGTGGGCGACGAAGTCTTTGTCCTTCTTGAAGCCCAGCCTCCTCATCTCGCGCTCAACGTCGTTTGCTATGGCCTTAATGCCTTCGTCATTCTCTATTCCAGCCCAGATGACGCGGACGTAGTTCGGGTTGGGGAAGAGGCCGATGCCCTTGACCCTGACCCTGTGCTTTTTGTGCTTCTTCGCTATTTCTGCCAAAGCCCTCTTCACTTCCTCGGCGGTTGCCTCGTCGATCTCGCCGAGGAACTTGAGCGTGACGTGGAAGTTCTCCCTCTCGACGAACTTTATCTTTGCCGCTTTATTTCCAATCCTTTCCTGAGCCTTCAGGAGGTTGTCCCTGACCTCGTCGCTAACTTCAATGGCTATGAACGCGCGCATAGTCCTCACCCGAGAAGAATTGGAAGAAGGGTTTATTTCAATTTCGAGGGGAGAAAAGGAAATCACTCCCTCACAACAACAGGGAACTCTTCCCAGGGGAAGACTATCCACTGGTCGGTCCTGAAGACATAGAAGTCAGGAACGACCTTAGTCCAGGGCTTCATGCTGAGGCAGGCGACCTTTACCTCCCTGGCGCCGGCCTTCTTGACTTCCTCTATGACGACCTCGAGAGTCTTGCCTGTGTCGCTGACGTCGTCGACGATGACGACCCTCTTTCCATCCAGCGAGCCATGCAGCGGTATTGTCACCACTGGTTTCTCCATGTGCTCCTCTATATCCTTGTAGAACTTGACGGCTATGATCTCGACATCAACGTCGCCAAGGATGTGGCTGAGCATTACAGCGGGAATGAGGCCGCCCCTAGCGACGCCGACTATGACGTCTGGCATGAACTTCTTCCTCAGCTCTTCGGCGAGCGCGAAGACCGCCCTGTCAATCTGCCACCAGGTAAGGTAAACCTTGTCCATGTTAACACCTCCGAATAGCGCAGGTTGGAAAGGCCTCCAATTTAAGGCTTTCGTCTGATGGCAAGAAGTTAAATATGTAGGCTTAAAAAGCCTCCGTTAACAGAGAGATGTCAAAGCATAAGAAAAAGGGGGAGAATTCATCCAATGACGCACTTGCTCCAGCCACAGACAGGACAGGTGGCGCAACCACTCTCCATTTTCAGCTCAACGAGCTTTCCGTCCTTCTCATAGCAGACTGGACAGTAAGTGACCCCTAAGAGCTCCTTTATCTTCTCCTCGGGAATCTCCGGCGGCTCCCTATGATGTGGATGCTCGTGGGCTTCGGGTTTAAGAGTCTTTGTCATGCTCAGGGAAAAATTGGGTGCTGGGGCTTCCTCCTTTTTCTTGCCGTTGGTGCCGTTGAGTATGCCTTCGATGTTGATGAACTTGGTCAGCCATGGCTCGGCCTCAACGACGGCCTTGAGCTTCTCGACAGCGTAAGCGCTTGGCTTGGCCTTGACGCGCTGCCTCTTTTCTCCCTCGACGCTGTAGACCTGAACGCTGAGCGAGCCGTCGCGATAGACGGTTATGCCCTTGCAGCCGAGCTTGTATGCGAGGAGGTATGCAGCCTTAACGTCCTCGACGGTGGCGTCGTTCGGCATGTTGATTGTCTTGCTCGCTGAATCGGTGAGCCAGAGCTGGATGTTGGCCTGAGCCAGTATGTGGTCGAGCCAGTGTATGTCCATCGAGGTGACGAAAACGCGCTGCATGTCCTCGGGGATTTCTTCGAGGCCCTGGACACTTCCGTAGTTATCGCTTATCTTCCTCAGCAGCTCGTCGCTCCAGAGACCGCGCTTCTTCAGCTCAGCCTCGAAGACGGGGTCAACGTAGTAAAACTCGCCAACGGTGACGCTCTTCTTGTAGACGAGGGCAAATATAGGCTCGATTCCGCTGCTCGTGTCGGCTATCATGCTGACCGAGCCGGTGGGCGGACAGGTGGTCACCATTCCGTTCCTGACGCCGTACTTCTTGATCTCCTCAACCAGCTCGTCCCATGGGAGTGTCCAGACCTCCCTGTGGTAGTAGCCCTCGACCGGAAGCTCGCCATCCTTGTACCTCGTCTTCTCGTAGAGCGGGAAGGGTCCGCGCTTTTTAGCTGCTTCGACGCTGTACTTGTAGGCGTAGAAGGTGAGGTACTCTGTTGCCTTTCTCATGAAGTCGTAGCCTTCCTTGCTGTTGTAGGCTATGCCGAGCTTGAAGAGGGCATCGGCCAGGCCCATCATTCCGACGCCTATCCTCCTCGTCAGCTTGGTGTTGTAGTCTATTTCAGGGAGCGGGAACTTGTTGACGTCGATTGCGTTGTCGAGGTACTTGGCGACCTTCTGGATTACATAGGCGTACTCGTCCCAGTCGAAGTAGGGCTTGCCTTCTTCATCGTACTTGACGAACTTGGCGAGGTTTATGCTGGCTAAATTACAGGATTCGTACTCGTAGAGGGGCTCTTCTCCGCAGGGGTTGGTCGCGCGTATCTTTTCACCTTTTGCGGGCTCTAAGACGTTCCTCCTGTTGATGACATCGAAGAATATAACTCCCGGATCGGCCTTGGCCCAGGCCATAAATGCTAACTCCTCGAAGAGGCTCTTCGGGTCAATCTCCTTGACCTTCTCGCCAGTCCTCGGGTTGATGAGCGGATAGCGCTTGCCCTCTCTCAGAGCTTCCCAGAAGTCGGACCATATGCCCACGCTGATGTTGAAGTTTGCTAAAACGTTCGTTCCGATGTTCTTCTCCTTGGCGTGGATGAACTTCTCGATGTCAGGATGCCAGACTTCGAGGATGCCCATGTTCGCGCCCCTTCTCACTCCACCCTGCTTTATCACGTCGCTGACGGCATCGATGAGGTGCATGAAGCTGACAGGGCCAGAGGCCGCTCCAGTGGTGGTTCCGACTAAATCACCCTCCGGGCGGAGTTTGGAGAAGTTCAAACCGGTACCGCCACCCATCTTCTGTATCATTGCTACATCGTGTGCCGCCTTCATTATGCTCTCCATGTCGTCCTCTATCGGAACGACGAAGCATGCTGAGAGCATCCCGAGCGGCCTTCCTGAGTTTATGAGGGCCGGTGTGTTCGGCATGAAGGTCTGGCTTGTCATCAGGCGGAAGTACTCCTCTATTTCGTCCTCGTACTTGTCAAAGGCTCCGTTCTCGAGCATCCCGATGACTTCGTCTATGGAGACCTTCATCTGGCCCTTCTGGGCGAGCTCGCGGTAGAGGTTGAGGAGCCTTTCGAAGTGGTACTTGTTGAGCTTGAACCTGCCGATTGAGAGTTTTCTATCGTACTTGTCGAGCTTCTCCATGTATTTCTCGACATTACTTAGGTCCTGCTCGTGGTTTCCTTCCCTGTCGAAGACCCTCTCATCGTAGAGCAGATCAGGGATGACCACCAGAGTCGCAACCCTCTCAAAGAGCTCCCTCGGGCTCTCAATTATTTCTCCTTTCTCGTTCCTGATAAGGTAGCGAGAAGCCAAAACGCGGAGGGCATTGATGGAGAAGCGCTTATCTATCTCGTCGAGCTTGTCCTTGTTGAGTATCTTCTTCTTTTCCTCCCTAATCTCTGCCTTCTTCTTACGGTAGAGGATGTAGGCCTTGGCGACGTCGAAGAGACCCACTCTCATCAGCTCGAGCTCGACTATGTCTTGGATGTTTTCTATGTGAGGCACTTGCCCGTCGTAGAGCTCGTTCACTCTTTTGACGACCCTTCTAACGACCCTGTTGAGAAGCTTCTCGTCACGGACACCAACTTCAAGCATTGCCCTTTGGATAGCCCATTTTATACGCTCTTTATCAAATGGGACAATCCTGCCGTCCCTTTTCATCACTTTTTCAACGGCCATATAAACACCCCTGACGTACAGTTGTTTATCGTTGCCCCTATTAGTAGAAGCATCAGCACAACTTTATGGCTTTCACCCCTACATATACCTTACCCCGGTGGCCTTTGCCGGGGTGACAAATTTATGCCTCTAAATTTGCCTGCAGGGTAAGGAGGTAGAAAAGGTAGATGTCGGACAAATTATCCAAACGTCAAAGCCCTTCGTAGACCAGCCTGAGCCTGTAGGCGTGTTTAAGCTCCTCACTTGCCATCATCCTGAAAATCTGGCTGAGAGAGCCCTCCAGGATTTCAGAGAGCTTCGTGTATAGCTCGTAGGCGTGCTTCTCCCTTATCAGCGCCTCGAGTATCAGCTCCTCGAGGCTCTCGGGCCCAGCCCTTTCGTCGCTCAGCATCGGCTCCAGCGAAAGTGAGTCTAGGTAGTCTATAACGGCCGTGCCCTTCAGGGTTCCCTCGGAGAGCATCCCCTCGAGGGTCTTCCTGTGTCTGAGCTCCTCCTCCGCTATGAGGCTGAAGGTCTCGACGAACTCGGGCCTCTCGTAGGTGGCGAACGTTTCGCCGAGCTTGTACAGGTTGTAGAGCTCGTTCTCCTGCCAGATGAGTCTTTCGAGCAGCTCACGAAGGTTCATTCTGAAGCCTCCAGCCTGACCTTCAGGTATTCGAGCAGCTCCTTAACGCTCGGGAGGATCAGGTCGGGTTTTACCTCGCTCTTCTCAACGTCTTTCAGCGTGCTGACGCCCGTCAGGACCATTATCGCCTTCATGCCAAATCTCCTGGCGAAGGCTATGTCCGTGTCGAGCCTGTCGCCAACCATCCATATCTCGTCGACGTTGCCGAGCTTCTCCCTGACGACCTCGTAGGCGGGTTCGTTGGGCTTGCCTATTATGAGGGGATCAGCATCTGTCGATGCCTTCAGCGCCGCTATAATCGACCCCGCTCCTGGATAAAGACCTTCTTCGGCGGGATACGTTGTGTCCGGGTTGGTTCCTATGAACTTCGCTCCGTTCCTTATTGCCAGCGTTCCGTACTTGAGCTTCTCGTAGGTTAACTCAGGGTCGAGGCCGACCACGACGTATTTGACCTCCTTCCACCTCTCCCTTGCTTCCTCGAGGCCCATCATGGGCCAGCCCATCCTCACTACTTCCTCCTGGAGTCCTTTCCCGCCAATGACAAAGATGGGGCCTTCCTTGAAGTGGGCCTGGAGGTACCTGGCGGTGGCGTAGCCGGAGGTGACAATACGCTCTTCTTCGACGTCTATTCCCATCCCGAGGAGCTTCTCGCGGTACATCCGGGCGTTCTTGGTGGAGTTGTTGGTGAGGAAGGCGAAGGGGATGTCCCTTTCTTTCAGGAAGTTTACTACCTCCCGCGTGCCATCTATGGGCTTATTGCCCCGGTATATCACGCCGTCCATGTCGAAGATTATCCCGATCATCGCGAGCACCGGAAGAAGAAAAGGTGGAGAGTTTAAAAGCTCACTGCTCTGCGTTTATCTTCATGTCCACCTCCACCCTGTCGGTCTGGCATTCGTTGCCTGCTTCTGGTGAGAACCTTATCCTCATGACGACCTTTAGCACCTCACCCTCTTCCAGGGAGCCTTTGAAGAGCTCTATCTCCTTCCCGTCAAGTTCCCTCAGTGTTCTGCCCGCCACCTCCGTCAGGTCGGTGGTTGTGTCCCCGTGCTGTACCGAGAGGCCGGTTATCACTAGATAGCCGCTCAGTTCGCCTCTCTCTGTGGTGTTGTCGACTTCCTTCTCGGCGGGGGAGAGGGCACCGTCCTCCAGGTCGTTAACGTAAATGGTCATCGTAATCCTCGAAACCTCGAGGTCCCCGCGGTTTTTCACGTAAAAGGTTACGGTTTTCTCGTCGCCAGGCATTAAATCCGAGAAGTCGAAGAGCTTGAGGCCGTTGTAGAACCTCTCTCCGTCTTTGCTTATGCCTATATCGAACTTTCCGGAGGAGATCTCGTTGTTCTCAGAGAGGGCTATGTCCGTGAAGAGGGAGCTGGAGAGCCCCGCGAGCGCAACCAGCAGCAGAAGGGCCGCACTCAGCACAACTTCTCTACGTTTCATTTCCACCACCAACGATAGTATTCAACTAGTGATTACGTGGGATGGACTTATAAAATTTTCTCTCAAAATAGTAAGAAATAGAGCTCAGGAGGTCACCTTCACGTTGAGCTTGAGGCTCTGTACCGTGCCGTTTATCGCATCAAGGATGAGGTTCTTGGCATCGGTTTCAGCGTAGTTCCCATCAAGAGGTGCCGGCGGGAGCTCTGGCGGTTCATCTTTGAAGAGGAGGAACCAGACCTGCCACTGACCGGGTTTATCGATGCTGAAGGTGTAGTTGGTCTCGAACTGGGGCGTCCAGTTGCCCTCGATGTTGACGGGAACGTCCGGTAGGGTGACGTTGAACCAGCCCGGCATGGGGTACATCTCGTATATTATCGTCGTGTTGGTCGTGCTGTCCCACGTCAGGTTGACGAGCCATATCTGGACGTAGTAGGTTACGTTCCTGTGCTCGTGGTTCACTATGCCTATTATAACCCTCCCTTCCTGGCCGACTCTCAGTTCGGTTGGGTAATCGGCGGCCTTGCCCTCCGGCCCGAGAATGTAGAACTCCGTGAATGCCTCTCCAGGCTTTGGATGGGTTATGACGTAGCCCAGCGTTCCAATGGATGTTATGATGGCGATTATCAGGATCACCGTGAGGGCCTTGTCGAGCTTGCTCGACTCCTCCCATTCAAGTTCTTTCTTCACGTCCTCGAGCGTTATCCATGGAATCCACGGCTCGAAGGCCTTTGCTCTGCGGTAGATGGCGATGATTGAAAAAGCAATGTTGAAAATCGTCAGGCTGACGAGTATCGGGATGAGCCTTATACCCCAGGGGGTGTAGTTGAGGCCGAGGCCTATGAGTGGAACAATGGCTATGCTGAGGCCGAAGCTGAGGGCGAGCCTCTCAAGGTTGTCGAGCTCCTTCCTGTTGGGAAAGAGGGCAGTTATGAAGATGTAGCCCGGGAAGAAGAGTACAAAGGCTAATCCGAGGGCTTTTCTGAGAAAGCTGTCCGGTGCGTAGAAAATCAGAAGGTCGAGCAGAATTGAGAGAGTGATGATTGTGAGCAGATCCCAGTAGTCCTTGAGCTTCATTCACTCCCCTCCCTTTGGGCGTCTTCGCCCAGTTTAAAACCCTTTCCTCCGGAACCTAGAATAAATTGGGAATACCTGTGCAGCCATCCCTGAGCACGCCGGACTGGACATTCACTCTCCCTCAAACGGCTTCACCTCGAGGAATTCGACGTCCTTCCGCTCGGCGAAGAGGATGAAGAGCAGTCCCAGGCCGATGAGGACGAAGGCCTGAGCCACGGGGTCGGTGAGGCTGTCCCTTATCAGGTACATCACCGCCGCTGAAAGGCCCAGCCAGCCGGCGAGGTATGCAACCGCTTTCCCGAAGTGCCTGTAGGACGAGTAGAGAACTACTGCTATGAGGACTATCAGGAATGTGTAGTCCGTCACGGCCGAGACTATTAGAACCGTGGAGAGGATGAGCTCTTCCCTTTCGACCCGGATTCCTCTGAGAACGTCGTCGAGCGCGAGAACCGTGGAGAGGGCCACGAACCCGGCAAGCTTAAGTCCTTCCCATATGTAGATGGAAGTACTGGGAAGCGATACTGCTATGGAGAGGACATAGAGGTAGAACACTGCCAGTGAGGCATTCCTGCTCCTTAACCTCAGCAGATAAGCCAGCATGATCAGGAGGAAGATGTAGTTTTTGAGCACTATTCCAGTTAGGATGGTCGCTATCAGCCCTATCACAGCCTACCCACCACCCTTGGAAGCACGTCCCTGGGGCCGACTTCAATGACCTTTATCCAGCCCCTGACCTTCCTCATGACCTCCTTCCTCTCGCGGTAGCCGCGGTAGAGGGTCTCCAGCTCTCTCTCGGTCAGCCCCTCTTTGCTGACGAAGAATACCGGGTTTGGATACAGGAGGACGGCCTTTGAGCCTTTTCTCTCGAGCACCCCCGCTGCTTTGATTATCTCCCTCGGGTGGAGGCCGAGGTCATCGACCATTATCACGTACGCCCCGCTCTCGACTTCCATTGCCGCTTTGAGGGGGCCCGAGGCGCTGGAGCCGCGCTTCATCTTCAGTACCAGCCTCCCTATCGTCGATGGGGACGACAGGCCGGATGGCTTCAGCGGGGGCAAACCTTTCTCGCCCCTGAGCCCGAGCTCGGAGACGAGTGTCAGCGGGTCGCTGGCGTTTTCTATCACCCTGACAATGCCCGCCTCGTCGTAGGCTACAACCTTTACGCTGTGGCCGAACCTCCTGAAGTAGGTGAAGAGCTGCGCTATGATGAGGACGAGGTAGTCTATCTTGCCCGCCTTCAGCTCCCTGCGGAACTTGCGGTCGACGTTGACGAGCAGGTAAACATCCGCAAGGCTTTCCCTCCTGAAGACCCTGACTATAAGCGTGTTGAGCCTTGAGGTGGCCTTCCAGTCGATTTTGGTTATATCATCCCCCGGAAGGAACTCCCTGAGCTCCTCGAAGTCAAGGGTCTCTGCCCCGATTCCAAGGGCCCTCTCGACCTCGGCCAGGGCCTCGACCTGGCGCCTCTCCCTCATGGCCTCTTTTATGCTTCTGGGTGATGGGAAGATAGTCATCTCTCCGTGTTCTATCACAGGGAAGTCCTTCTTAAAGAGCCCGCGCTCATCCTCGAAAGTCGCCTCTGCTTTGATCGCTATCCTGCCCTTAGCCTGGGGAACTATCGTCTGCTCGAGATATTTCTTATCGCCGGGATTCAGGAAGGTCTTGAGCTCCCTAGCGAAGACGCTCTTCGATGTTTCCCTTATCCTCAGTACGCCCGTAACCCCGGAGAGATTCTCGACTTTGATCCTGGCCTTTACAGGCTCCCTCTCGGTTCCTCTCTCCGGAACGGTTCTCTCGACCCTTACACTGGGCTCAAAGCTTAACCTTGCGAGGGCGTAGTGGGCCATTATCCCGACCGCCATCAGCGCCGCCGCTGGGCTGCCCATCAGGTAGGCGGCGGCCGAAAGGACTGCCGCGAGGGAGAGCAAGACTCCTGCCCTTTTCATTCCGTTGGCACCTCTACCCTTTCGAGGACTTCCCTTACAATGGTCTTCCCGTCGATGCCGTCCACCTCGTACTCAGGCTTGACGACGATCCTGTGGGAGATGACTGGAATAGCCAGCCATTTAACGTCATCCGGGATGACGTAGCTCCTCCCTTCTAGGTAGGCCTTAACCTTGGCGGTGTAGAGGAGATGCTCGCCAGCCCTCGGCGAGGCTCCAAGGATCACCCTTTCGTCGAGCCTCGTCTCCTTGACGATGGCGTATATATAGTCGATTGCTGCCTCACTCACGTGGACTCTCATGGCCTCTCTTCTGGCCCTGGCCAGCTCGCTCCCGAGGACGACCTGGTTTGCTTCCGAGAACTGCCCCAGGCTCTTCATCCTGAGCATTGCCTTCTCGCTCTCCTCGGGGAGGTAAGTGAGGTCTATCTTCATCATAAACCTGTCAATCTGCGCGGTAGGGAGCTCGTAGACGCCCTCCATTTCCACAGGGTTCATCGTCGCGAGGACTATGAACGGCTCCGGGAGCTTGAGGGGGAGGCCCTCTATGGTGACCTGTCGCTCCTCCATCGCCTCGAGGAGAGCTGACTGTGTCTTTGGAGAGGCACGGTTTATCTCGTCGACGAGAACGACGTTGGCAAAGATGGGGCCCTTTCTTATCTTGAACTCCCCGGTTCGCATGTCGTAAAAGGTGTGGCCGATTATGTCTGCCGGCAGTATGTCTGGCGTCATCTGTATCCTCGAGAACTTCAGTCCAAGGGTCTGTGCGAAGTTCTTGCTTAGGGTCGTTTTCGCTATTCCCGGGACTCCTTCCAGGAGCACGTGCCCGTTGGCTATAATGGCTATCGTCATCAGCTCGATCACATCGTCCATTCCGACTATTGCCTTTCCAACCTCGGCCTTAATCTTCTCGAGTATCATATCAACCACCCATCCTTTCGAGCATCTCCACTACCTCTTTCTCATCCCAGCCCCGCTCCCTCGCCAGAGCCAGGGCGAGCTCTTCGGGGCTTTCCTTCCTTCTGAAGAAGCGCGAGACAGGCTTCCAGAGCAGCCTCCCCACCACTCTGAAGATGCCCAGCTCCCTGAGGAGTATTAGAATGCCGATGACGAGTATCAGCCTGATGACCATGTCTTTGGGCAGCAGCCTCGTTATCGTGACTGTTCCAGCGGTGTACAGGTTGAAGTCCGGGTGATGGGCCTCGTCTATGTAGAAGGTATCGCCTCCGAGGTACTCGATGAGGTTCCTCAGGAAGGGCTCGTTCTCGCCGTAGAGCTGGTTTATCAGTATATCCGGATCTGCCAGGATTACGACCCTTCCCTTCGCGTATTCGACTTCAGTCATGAGCGGATACTGCTTCCTCTGGAAGTTTATCATAGCCACCTTGCTTGTGTAGGCCTCACCTCCTCTCGTCACGAGAACGGCCGAGGGCTCGTTTGTAACTATTTTCGTGACGTTTCTTGCCAGAAGGGGGTCCTCTATCCTAACGGAGACTATGATCCTGTCATCCTTCTCATAGAAGAAGTCGCGGAGGGGATAGTTGGATATGCTCACTGACAAGTTGAGGGCCCTCAGTATCCCGTTGCCCGTGCCGAAGTCGTCGGCTATGAAGAGGGTATTTCCACGCTCCAGGAAGGTCTTAATCTGCTCTATCTCGGCGTCAGTGAAGGTCATGTTGGGGCCGACTATGACGAGAACACCGTTATTCTCGCTGATGTTGGCCATGTCGAAGGATTCGAAGATGGGAGCGACCCGCTTCCCCTCTCCGTGAGCAAGCTTGACGAAGTTTGAAATCCCGTCCCAATTTGTGTTGAACATACTGTACTGGGTGGAGCTCTTGAACAGGGGTACCGTCAGCGGCATGGTGATGAGGGTGAAGATGAGTAGGATAAGAACGAGGTACTTTATGGTTTTATTCACCTCTCTCACCCCGAAGCAGCCTCTCGATGCTCGCCCTGAACTCGGTTAGCTCCTCCCCACTCAGGGGGATTTCCCCGTAAACAGCTTTCTCGTGGAGCTTTGTTACGGCCTCAAGGTCTGGATACAGTTCCCAGTCACGGAGAATCCTCAGGACTTCCCTCGGAGTCAGGCTCTCGCTTATTCCGAACATCTCCCTCAGCCTTTCTCTGAGGAGCTTATAAGCCTCACCCACGTCTCCGGGGATTTCAAGGAACTCTCCGGACGTTTCATTCTCCTCTGCCGCGTACTTGGGGGCCGTCTTCTGGGATGCTTGAGGCGTTGTTTGGTCTTTCTTTCTCCTAGTTAGGATGCCAGCCGCGAGGAGCATCGCCAGGACAACGATAGCGATGTACCTCGGCAGCATGTTCTCCGGCGGGACGACGGTGAGGAGAACCACGTTGGATGTAGCTCCCTCGTACACCTCGCTGCCGGCGAATGCCACGTAGACCTTCAGCCGGCCGGGGCTCTGCGGCTCCAGGGCGAAGGAGAAAGTTCCGTTCTCGGCCGTGATGTTGAACTGAGGGGTGTCGTTGACATATACGATGAGGTGGAAGGTCATGTTCGGCTCCACCCTTCCTGTGAACGCGGCTTTTTCCCCGAGGGTTATTCCCTCGGGCCCGTTGAGGGTTATCGCAACCGGGAAGCGCCTGAACTCAACAGTGACTATCTCTGAGGTTCCGGTGTGGGTTCCGTCGCCGGTGAATTCCAGCGGCACCTGGAACGTCACGGCCTCGGAGGATTGGTAGCTCTTTGCGAAGCCTCCATCGGGCCCGGTGACGAGCGTTTCGTCTCCAACCGTTATCTCCCTCTCCCCCAGGGGGTTGCCGTAGTAGTCAACGAGCTTTCCGGAGACGGTGAGGCTCTGGTTCAGAAAGGCGCTGTAGACGTTTTCGACCAGAAAGACGGAGGGTATCTTCCTCACCGTCACGTTGATGGTGTTCGACCTGAGCCCTCCCTGGGTGGCGTACACCGTGTAAGTCCCGAGCTCCCTGAACCGGTACATGGTGGCAAAGAGCCCGTTCTGGGGGGTGACTATGAGGAAGGACGTGAAGTTCCCTTTTGTGATGACCACTGTGACAGTCTCGTTGCCCGGGCAGGAGCCGAAGATCGTGACTGACTGGTAGAGCATCGGCTCTGAATCCGAGATCCCTATCTCGAACTTCCCGCTGGAGGGAGTCCTGGAGACGAGTTTATCTATCTCGCCGAGGTACTTTCTGACCTTCTCCGTATTGAACTTCAGGATTTCGGTCCCGTTCATCAGTTCCAGAGAGTCTATCTCATCCAGGAGGGACTCCATGTTGAGGACTGTGCCCCGGATTCCGGCTGTAACCGCGGGTGTCGGATTTTTGCGGAACTCAAGCATGAGCTCGTTCAGAACCACCAGCTCCCGGGAGAACTCGTAGAACGGCGGGATGACTTTCATCACCGTGGAGTTAACCCCTTTCTCCCTGTAGTACAGCGCCTCCAGGTGGATGAGCTCCAGCTCGTTTAGAGTGGTGTTGGCGAGCGTTAGGCCGTAGCTCTCGTTAACCAGGGCGTACTTCAGGGAGTACTCAAAGCTAAGGATAATCTTGGAGAAGTACTCATAGAGAAAAACATCCCTCTGGGTCGGCTCTTCAACGGCCTTCCCGGAGGCGAGTGGAACGGAGCCGACGATTAGAATTAGGGTTATTATTAAAAGCAACGCTCTCCTCATCGCCATCACATCCATAAGGCATAAAAACCTTTTAAGTTTATTCATTCCGGTGTTAGAATGGGGAGGATTTTAGGAAGTATCCTTTCAGCAACCGGAATCGTCCTCTGGTACTATGGGGGCATGTCTGGAATAACATCTCTGGTCAACCTGGGGATAGGAGCGATAATTCTTGGTCTGGTAATAGCGGCCATGCCTTCCCGGGGCCACGTTGACAGGGAGGCCCTTTTCCTAACGTGCGAGCCTTCCTGTGAGTTCGTTGAAAAGCTAAGAAATGACCTCGAGCTCAGAGGGAAGCCAGTGATCATACCGCCCTACGAGAACCTCCCCAAGGGCGGCATCTTCCTTCCCAAGTCTGAGACTGTCTCCCTTAGTCTTGGAAAGCTCGACGAGGGAACCGTCTTTGTTACGGGCACCGAGGAGGAGAGCGGCGTTCTGATAAGTCCCCCGGCTGGATGGGCGCTTGTGAGCTACATTGAGGAGAACGTCGGCGGGCTCTCCGGAACGGGCCTCGGATACGCTTCCTCTGCAGTATCCTCCAGCTTAAGTGCCCTGGGCCTCGGTTCGGCGGAGGCCTTTGAGAGGGAGAACGGGACGATAGAGGTCTTCGTAAAGCCCCTCTGCGACGGCCCTGTCTACGCTGACCCCGTTGCCTCGGCCGTTCTCCTTGGAATCGCCGCCGGAACGGAAGAACTCCTGAGGATAGAATCCGTTGAGAGCGTGAAGGACTACGTCAAGGTGATCCTTGAGCGGCTCGGTGGGATTGAGAGATGGCTATGAGGGAGAACGTCGTCCTGTTCCTTGCGGTATGGATCGTAATAGCCGCACTTATAAGCCCCTCTGTCGAGATATTCCTGACCATCGCCCTCATTGGAATCCTGATAACGCTCGAGATAGGCGAGTTCTACCTCCCAAAGGACGTCAAGAGTGCTCTGAAGCTCTCCGCTTATCTGCTCCTTCTCGCCTTCACCTTCATAGTGGCGAGAAAAGTGTATGAGGTAATAAAATGAGTCAGATAGTCGAGAGAAGCTCTCTCACCGTCCTCCTCACGGCCTCGTAGCTGTTGAGCTTCGGCTTCCAGCCGGTTTTCTTCGCTTTCTCTATGCTCAGGCGCATGAACTTGACGTCGCCCTTCCAGCCGCGGCCGCCGTCGACTCCACCTGTGAACCTGAAGGCTGGATTCAGCCCCATCTCCTCGCTGACTATCTCGGCGATTTCCCTGACGGTTATCCAGTCGTCGTTTCCGAGGTTGTAAGCGTCGTAGGTTTTGCCTTCCTTCCTGAAGTGCTCGAAGATGTGGAGCATCCCATCAATGGTGTCGCTCACGTGGAGGTAGCTCTTCCTCTGGGTTCCGTCGCCCAGGATTTCCAGCTCCCCCGGGTTCTTCCTGAGCTTGTTGATGAAGTCGTAGATGACGCCGTGGTTGGAGCGCTTGCCTATTATGTTGGCCAGCCTGAAGATAAGCGCTTTGAAGTCGAAGGTGTGGGCGTAGCCGCTTATCAGGGCTTCAGCCGCGAGCTTCGCTCCGCCGTAGACGCTTATCGGCTCGAGAGGGGCGTAGTCCTCTGGAGTGGGAATGACCTCGGCGTCGCCGTAGACCGTCGATGACGAGGTGAAAACGAGGTATTTGACCCAGGATTTCCTCATCGCTTCAAGGAGGGTGTAGGTCATGACGACATTGGTCTCGTAGAGCAGCTCCGGACTCTGGGAGCCGATTCTAACCTCCGGATTGGCGGCGAGATGGAAGACTACCTCTACGTCTTCAACGGCCTTCTTCACGATTTCCCGGTTTCTCATGTCCCCTTCTATGAACTCGAACCTCTCATGCTCGAGCCAGCGTTTAAGGTTGTCCAGAGTGCCGGCGCTTAAATCGTCAAGAACCCTAACCTCGTATCCGAGCTCCATGAGCCTGTCAACAAGATGGGAGCCTATGAACCCCGCACCACCCGTGACCAGAACCTTCATTCATACCACCACCTATGATGAAGCGAAATTATTTAAATATGTTAGGGGCAAACTTTGCGGTTGAAGTACGTTTGAATGGTGAGCGCCATGAAGGTTCTGATAATGGCCGGCGGCTACGCGACGAGGCTCTGGCCTATAACCAAAGATAACCCCAAAGCCTTACTCCCAGTCGGGAACAAGGTGATACTGGACTACATTCTGGAGAAGGTCAAAGAACTTGGTCTCGAAGCCTACATATCGACCAACCGGTTCTTTGAGATGCACTTCCGTTCCTACGCTGAGATGAATGGCATAAACCTCATCGTCGAGGACACCTTCCACGAGGAAGAGAAGCTGGGCACGATGGGGGCCATGAAAAAGGCCGTGGAGGAGCTCGGTTCAGATGACTACCTCATCATAGCCGGCGACAACCTGTTCTCCTTCAGCCTGGTGGACTTCCTGAAGGCCTACGACGGGAGGACCCTCATAGCGGTATACGACGTCGGTGACTTGGAGTTGGCCAAGCGTTACGGCGTGGTCGTTTTGGAGGGAGACCGGGTTATCTCCTTCCAGGAGAAGCCAGCCGAGCCGAAGTCGACCCTCGTCAGCACTGGAGTTTACATCTTCCCGAGAAGGGTGATGGAGAAAATCGATGAGTACCTCTCCGACGGAAACAATGATTCACCCGGCTACTTCATCCAGTGGCTCCTAGAGAACGGTGAGGACATCAGGGCCTACCGCTTCTCCGAGTACTGGTACGACATAGGAAGTGCGGACAGCTACCTGGAGGCCCTTAAGACTCTCCTCAGAGAGAGCCACGTCGAGGAGATTCAAATAAGCCCCTACGCCAAGATAATCCCGCCGGTGGTCATAAAGAAGGGCGCCAAAATACTCGGCAGGTCGATAATAGGGCCATATGCCTACATAGGAGAAGAGTGTATCATAGAGAACTCCGACATCAGCGACTCAATAATATTCAGGAAGACCATTATCAGGAACTCGACGATATGGCGCTCCATCATCGATGAGAAGTGCGAGATAAGGAACCTCGAGCTCAGGAAGAGCCTCGTCGGAGGACACGCAAAGATACAGAGGGGAGAATGAGACCTCTTGTATTTTCTGCATCTTTGAACGGTGACTTTTTGGCCTTGAATACTCTACTTTGGAAATTCTCGGCTATTTCTCACTGGAGCGTCAGCAACTTTTTATGCCTGAAAGGTATAATATCCGTGGAGTATAAAAATGAGATTTTATGACCGTGAGCGGGAGATTGAACTCCTCAGAAGGAGTAGGGGATAGGCAGAACGGAGAAACAGATTATTACATAACCCAAAACCTGGTTGACTTCTGGTTCAGGTTTCTGTGGCGGGATTATTCTAAGCTCGAGAGGAGCGAGCTGAGCTTTGATAAAAACGACTTCAACGCTTACGTTGGTCGTAAGTTTGAGAGTCTGGTGGAGTTGCTTGTCCCAAAACTTGTGCCTTTTAAGGTTATCAGAACGGGCAAGCTCTGGGGGAAGTTCAAAGGCAAGGAGAAGAGTAAGGATTCTTTTGAGATTGATGTGGTCGCCCTCGGAAGGGTAGACATTGCGTTTTTGGGGTGAAGTGGGAAGAGCTGAGCTTTGGCGACGCCAAAAAGGAGCTCGAATGGCTGTCCAAAAAAGCTGAAGCGGCGGAGAACAAGCGGAGGATTCATTTAGTCCTTGAGTTGCGAAGAAGGTTGAAGGTAAAGAAGGGCTATGTGGTATAGTGTACGATTTGGAAGATTTAAACGAGATGCTGGGCAATAGTCACGCGCCGTTTAGAAACGGAGCGGTAGAATAGTGAGGAGTGCCATCGCTGACAAGGCTGGAGTGAAGTTCCACTCCTGACAGACCTTTCCCTATATGGTGATCCTATGGCCCTCGCATAAGAATCACTATTTGGGTTAGATCTGCCTGGGGTGAAGCTTTCGCTTCAGTCTTTGTCAGCAGACACTCCTCATATACTATTAGGTGCTTAAACTATATAAACCTTTGCTTTTATTTAGGGCAAAATTTTTTGGAAACTTCCAGAAATAACTTCAATAGTGTTGGAGCTTGAACAGAGGCGTTAATGAGCACCGTGGATACAGGTTGAATCTTGAATCATACAACGAGAAGATAGTGAGGAGCACCTTGCAAGCGGAACCTAGTTAGAAATCTCGCTCTCAAGGAACACTAGGCTCGTGACTCCAGCCCTCTCGACTTATGGAACACGTTGGGCTAAGCGCCCGTCAAGGGTGAAACTTTTACTTTGGTCTCACCAACAGGGCACTCCTCATATACTATTAGGTGCTTTAACTATATAAACCTTTGCTTTTATATACTACACTTAAACGTCCGAATCTTTTTGAAAAAATATATAAAAGACGTCACTCCCGCCCCGTGGCGGTTTGGAGAAAAGAGAATTCCTGCTTCTCCAAACCCAACCCTTAAATTCTCCGAGAACCAAAAGTTAATGTTTGGGTGTGGGCAATGGGAGAGAGATTAGTAAAGGTGCTGGCGGTTCTTGTGGTTATTCTGTTTATTTTCAACATCGGTATGGTCTACGGTGCGCTCAAAGCCAGGAGCATAGCGCTGGAGGAGATAGAGGGCGTCATAATCCTCGTGGAGGGTATGAAGAACGAGAGGATAACCATCCAGTACCCGTTCGACCAGGAGATACAGGTGCCTCTCAGGATGAACCTCAGCGTTCCCGTTTCCATGGTGGCGAGGGTTCCGGTAAATGAGGAGATTGCCGTGAAGGTTCCTCTCGATACCTACGTTGACGTTCCTGTCAACACCACCGCGAGGGTGCACATCGTCCAGAACATAACCACCACCGTCGAGGTGAACGGCAAGCAGGAGACGGTTATAATACCGCTTGATACCTACGTCGACGTCCCGATAGTGACCACCGTGAGAGTCAGGGTCAGGGACGTCATAGACACCACCGTGCCGCTCAACATGACCCTTGAGGTGCCGATAAACCAGACGGTTGTTGTGCCTGTTGATGAGACGCTGAGCGTCCCGATTAAGATGAACCTCACCATCGAGACGACGCCGGAGGAGATGGGCCTCGGTGAGCTGATTGATAGGGTTGTTAAGATGCTCCAGGGGATGAAGGCGGCGATTGGGCCATGATGAGGTTCTGGCCTTTTGTCGGGAGACGATAAGTGTTATAAAGGATACCCCCCGAACTGGTTCGGGGGTATCCTTTATAGGTGTAGGCCATGATAAAGCGCTTGTAGAAGCCTCAAACTATGCCACAAATGTTTGGGAGCAAGATCTGGAGGCATTTCCCAACATCTACAGCACTAGGGCTTATGTAACGACACTCTGGGTGCTGGCTCAATCAAAATTTGGCCTAGCGCGGAAGGAGATTGCTGGAGAAGTGCTTCGCAGGGAGGAAATTAGCGACAGTAGTCTTACCCGCATATTGAAGAACTCGTTCTCTCGGGAATGGTTGAGCACAGCAAAAGCGCGGAAAGTATCGCATTGCAGAGAATCCACTCACAAAGGCAGTCCAAAACATCGCTCGCAAATATAACATTCATTGACGCTGGCTTTAAAGTCCTTAAGGAAAGCTCTTTGAGAGAAGACCGAGAGAGCTTTGAGGAAATAAAGGAGGTCATGAAAAACCTTAGCTTTCAAACTGCAAGCATATGATTCCGAGGGGTTTTGACCCTGCTGAACAGCATTGTGGGATCACCACCTACTGGTGGGTGGAGTCCTCCCATATTTGAACATTATCGTCCATAAAAGTGCATTCTCTCTGTTAGGTGGGCTGTATAGATGTTGATGAGCCGATTAAAAATGGCGAGAGTGAAACTGTTAAGTTTAAGCGGGAGCTGAATGATTTCGTGTATAAGACTCTGTCAGCCTTTGCCAATACTGACGGTGAAATTCCGCTCCTCGGTGTTGGCGATGATGGAAAAGTTTTTGGCTTTTTCTGGGGATCTGGACAGTTTAGCCAGATCAATAAGGCACAACCTTGGAATAGGTCCATCTGTTTTGAGAAAGAGATTTATACTAAAGATTACCTGAGAAAGCTGGGTTTAAATGAAAGGCAGATTAAGCCCGTGCTATATGTGAAGGAGAAGGGGAGGTAGGGAATAAGGAGTATCAGAAGCTGTTTGGAGTTTCAAAGCCAAAGGCTTTCCGAGAGCTGGATACACTCGTTAAGATGGGAATTTTGAGAAGAATGGGAGTCACTAGCAGAGGGACGTATTATACACTCGAAGGACTCAAAGGTATTATAAAAGGCTCATAAATTAAGTGGCTTAAAAAGGCGATAAACATCATTGTCCTGCTGATAGGCATCTTTACGCTCTTTTGGGCGTGAGTTTTAGGTGCTTCCTCAACAGAAGTGGCCTATCTCTACTGTTCTTAAAATGAACAATATTGAACATCCATAATTTACTCCCTCCAACCTCTTCTGAAAAAAGCCAGTACTCCATGCTTGTTTTTGCTGGGACAGGTTTGCAATGCCTAAAATCGCCCTTTGGCTGGAACTCATCCCCCTTTTCTGCTGGCCTGGTCTTGGAGGGGTTTTCTGTCTGCGTGAGTGTTTTGGCATAAACCTTGGGCAACTCAGCTTCGGTCTATCCTGAATGAACTCAGGGACGGCGGAATGCCACCCTCCCGAGCCGCAGGGGAGATACTCGACACGGTGTTTTGGTTCCACCCGTATGACCCCCGAGATTATTGAGGCGATAAAAACGGCCGACCCGGAGACGCTGGAAGGGGTGGGGGTTCCTCCTAAGCTGGCGAGAAAGGAGAACAGGGCTGACGAGGATGCGAGGAACATAATCGACACGGTGTGGCGGGAGGGGATACTGAAGCTCGAAAGGGTGCAGGCGGATCTCTGGGACATCACGGAGACCTATGGGGTGGACGAGGTCCTCTTCCCGGAGCTTGTCCGGGAAGTCCTTGAGCTTTCGCCCCACCTGGAGGGGCAGGCCGAGCTTGAGGTTGTGGGGCTGGCGGCTGTATGACTTTTTTGTATTATTTTATCTTTCGTATCGGACATTAAATGCAAATTTTTGCTATTTAAGTGACCGTTAGTTTTAATTGCCCTTTCTCAGCGTGCCGAATGAGGTGGTTCCATGAAAGCGGAACAAGTAGTACTATATCTCCGAGAAGGTCAGGCATCCATTGAGGTGCTCAGCCCGGGAAAAGCGTGGCAGGGAATTACTGAACTGGAGCTGCCCGTTGGCCCATTCGTGGCGCTGGTAGCGGAAACGCTCGGCTCAGGCTTCAAGCGCGGGGAAGCAGTCTTCAGGTACACGAGGGCAAAGGACACCCTGAGGATGGATCTGAACAGGCTGAAGGTCGAGCTGAGTCCCAAAAAGGCCTTCCGGCTAAAGCTCCAGAACGGCAAGTATCCCCGGAGGTTCCTGGCAGTGCTCGTGGTCGGGACGGGTGACATATACGACTACCTGCCGGGCCTCCTTGAGAGACGACGAAAGTACGTCAGGTTCGAGCTTTCGTCGGACGAGGGATCCCGAAGGGTCTACACCCTCAGCACCGCCTGATCTCTTTTCTTTTTTGAGCACGCCTTTTTCTCGGGCCTTTGATGTTCTTGGGGTTTCTTTGATAAAGATAAAAGGAAAATCCAAAATGAAAACATATAAAGACTGCCGGCTCACAATACCGATGCACTCGCGAGTATGGGGGCCCTGGATGGTTTGGTGACGCGGGGAAGTATAGAATGCCGCGTCTGGACCAGGATAAGGCTCTCTCTGGCCCTGGTCATGGCGACGAAGAGCAGCCTTGCTTCTTCCTTCAGGTCGTCTTTGGTCAGGTAGCTCGAATCGTTATGATCCAAGACTATGCTCACGTCGCCCTCGTGTCCCTTGGACGCGTGCATAGTGTCAACGTACACAATGTCAACGTTATCGAGCTTCTTGCCTTTGGACACCATTGCTTCGATGAGGCTGGCCGCGTTGCTTCCTAACTCCCTTTCGATCGTCCCCATGTGCAGGAGTTCCTTCGGCGATGACTTGAGCTTCTCGAAGAGCTTCTGTATGGCCCTGATGTCCAAACGGGTTGGTACCGGGAATGCCGGGCTCTGCGTCAGTGCCACGTCCCTGAAGTCGTGGGGAATTTCGAGCTCTATGAACCTCCCGTCGATATATATTGTAGCTCCCTGGATGTCCTCTGGCTCGATGCGGCCCGTTAGAACAGCCTTCGCGAGGTACAGGAGGTTTTCCCTCACAGTCCGCGCTCTGGTTAATGGGGTCGCCATCCGAACTCCCGCACCGAAGACTGTGTACTTCAGGAACCACGATGCCTCCTCCTCGGTGAGCACTTCCTTGTCGAGGACTTCCTGTACCCTCTCAAGGAAGGGCATGGCTCTCCCGTGCATATCATTAGTTCGCTTGAGGGGCATGACCCCTATGCCCTCATTGAGAAGGACCTCCTTAACCCTGTGCACAATCTCGTTGGTGCGGGCGAGTATCAAGACCTTCTTCCTCTGGTCTAGATATGGCTGTATAGTCGGGATTAGTTGCTTTACTGTGACTTCTAGGTCTTGGTCGGGAGCGTTGTAGATTTGTATCTTTGCCTCCTCATCCCGGGCTCTGAAGTCGTATTTGATGCCGTACTCCTCCAGCAGGGCTACCTGGTCCTTTATCACGCTGAGCGCGAAGTTTTTCACGTTCTGGGTGAGCCTCCTCGAGTAGTCCAGCACGTGTATCCTGCCGTCGTGGTTTTTAATGTCCTCCATGAACCTCAGGAACTCGGTGAGGTCCGCGCCCTGGAAACTGTAGATGCTCTGGAGGGGGTCGCCTGCCGTCACGGCAAGCTCGATGCCGTTGACCCTCTTAAGGTACCTTATCAGCCTCCACGCCAGGGGGCTGAAGTCCTGGGCCTCGTCAAGTAAGAGGAACCTGATATGCTGTAGCTTCGTACCGAACGGGGTGTAGCCCCCGAGGTATGCGTGCAGCAGGACGTCTGAGAAGTCAAACACATTGTTCTCCCACTTCCAGACAATGTAGCGGTCGATGATCCACGGTATCTTCGTGTTCTCTAGGGGGTAACTCAGCCTTGATGCCTCCAGGGAGGCCTTTGCCGGGACGATGCCCCTCAGCTCCATCAGGAACTCGTCCGGGGACTGTAACAGCTTCTCCTGGAGAACCATCAGCTCCTCAATAGGGAGCGTGTTGATGATCTTAGTATAGAGATTCTCCGCGGCGTTGCCGACCTTTATCCTTTCCCCGGTAGGGTCGTACGGGATTCTATTTTCCCGCGCAAATGCTGCAAAGGGGTTCCCATTGAATTCGTTTAGCAGGTTTTTGGTGGCCTTCCTGGCCTCAGCTGTCATCTCGCTCAGCTCGGGTGTCCCAGAAATGAGCAGCGTGGTCGCCGTACTGTGTATTGTTCTTATTTGGTTGGTGATGCCTGTTCTCCTGGCCCTGCTGACCACGGGCTCCCCCGTAATCCTGCTGATGAGCTCGTTCTCTGCCGAGGTCGAAAACGTTATAAAGAGAGCTTCTTTCAACCGGTACCGTCTCTCGCCGTCCACCCACCCCCCAAGGACTTTTTTCGAACGCTCAATGTCGCTCTGCTGTACTATACCTGCAGTGAGCGCCTTGAAGATGGAAATGAGGTGCGTTGTCTTTCCCGTCCCTGGCGGGCCTATGAGGACGAACTCCTTCGTCATTCTTCACCACTCCCCGTAACGGCCTTGGGGACGGTGATATACTCCACCTCTTCAATGTCGTCCTCTTGTATCTTGAGCCTCAGAGGATTCTCTTCCTCCCTGATTATGTGGCCTTTCTCCTCGGCCAGCTCCCTCACGCGTTTGAACACTTCCCTGGCGGTCGCTACATCCCCAGTTGTCGCGTAAACTCGCTCAAACTCGAGTTCACCGTAGCCCACAAGGGCCCTGGCGAACTTTTGGGCCAGGTCGTTTATCCTTCTCCTGTACCTCTCTTCGGCCTCTTCTATGGAACTGATCAGGGCCCTCTCGAAGCCTTCGGCGTCTGGCACAAAGGCCCTGGCAACGTCGAGGATCCTCTGCAGTTTGATCACGTACACTTTGTCCTTGCCGAGGAACCTCTCGTTGCTCGCCTTGAGATAAAGCTCCTTGGCTGAGAACACCTTGGTCAGCACTTCGAGGACGCTGTCGAATTTCAGGCCCCCTGCCAGTGTCTTGAGTTCCCTGAACCGCTCGATGAGGACGTGTAGCGGGACCACGAGGTCCACTCTGTCTTCGCCTCGGACTGCAGTTATGACCATCGTGTCCGCGCTGGAAACGCTACTCGCGGCCTCAATAGGGGTGAGTGCTATGATGTCCAGGACAAGCCTGATGGCCTTCTCCTGGTCGCTTGAGACATCTATCACTGCCATGGACTTCAAGAGGTCTATTACTGAAATCAGGCTTCTGTAGACGAGGGAGTAGTAACCCTTCAGGAGCAGCTTGGCGGCCTTGGAATGCTTCGCCTCGAACTCCAAGCTGTCCATACCGAACATCAACGCTAGCAGCTCTATTACCCTCTCCTGTGTAAGGAAGAGAGTTACGCCAGCCGTGCTCATCAACTCGTTCAACCTTACAAATGGGCGCGGGTCGGGGAGCTTTTTCTCTTTGCCCACTAAGAGCTTCGGGACGTTGTCCTCTTCGATGGACAGCACTGCCCCGTTTTGGGTAGGCACGTCCACGATGTCTCTTCTGCCGTTGTTCAGTATTAAAAGGAGCCCCGTGGTGGCGGGCCCGGTGTTCTTCTCCTTCCTTAGCTTCACGACAGATCTTACTGGCCCTTCTTTAGAGAGGAATATCCTCTCGTACTCCTTCAAGAGCTCGTTCCAGAGGTTGATGACTTCCTCCCTTCTGTCTTCCTCACTCACCAGAGCGCTAGCCAGGCCGTAGAGCACTTCCTCGTGTAATGTCTTTGGGCTGTAATTGAGCCTCTTTCTGAGGTCTTTCAGACTTTCAGTTAGGATATTAGATGAGTCCTGCTTCTTGCCCGTTCGTGATCTCCTGCTGGCGCTGCCCCTGACCTTTGAGAGCAGCATGTTGAGCGACTGTATCGTTGAGACCACGTGCTCCTGGACGTCGATTTCGCCCGAGGTTTGTATATCCAGCCGCTCCTTCCATTCCTCCGGGAGCTGGGCGAGCATGCTCCTTAGGGGGAGCCAGTGGGGGGCGACCTTTCTGCCCTCCTGAGCAAACACTATGCTCCTCCACCCCGTAGGGGGCCTGGGGAACTTCTCCCCCAGCTTCCACCTGAGAAAGTTCACAACAGCGTCCACCAGCGCCCTGAGTCGGTCCATCAGCTCCCCTTCCTCGTCCCACCCGAGGGTTACCGCCTCCCTGAACGCCTTGATGAACACTTCTACGGTTGTCCTCGGCCCGATGCCCCTCAGCATGAAGAAGCTCGGGAACTGCAGGAAGAAGTTGTGCCTGATACCCTCAGGCGGGTACATCCTGAGAATTCTGTTTACGAGAAGGTTTACCGTGTCTTCATCCTCCACCTCAACGAACTCGATGCCCTGCTCTCTGGCCCTCTCCATAATGCGGGGGAAGTCCCTCTGCTCCAGGAGCTCCACCATCTTCGTGTCGATGTCCCTGAACTCCATAGTGGTTGTGGCTTTAACCCTGCTGGAAGTCTTCACCCGCTCCACTTTCTTGGCCATACTGATTAGCGCCTCAGTGTCGAGGGGGTTGTTTTCAAGCCCTCCGTGCCTAAAGAGTTCGTTCTCCTCGATGTCGATGAAGAGCACCCTCGTCTCCATGAGGCCTTCGGGATCGAACTTCAACTGGCCGTCTTCAACGATGTATGCGAGCTTGGAGTTCGGAACTTCCGGCACTCGGGCAACCCTGGCGACGTCCGCAACGGCATCATCGACCATGCTCTCGATGAACTGGCCGGCGTCAATCCCTTCCCCCGCCTCGACTTCGAGGAATTCCCTCATGGCGTCTGCAATGATCGTCTTGAGGGCCCTGAAGGCGTCCCGGTACCGCTCCCTGAAGTCCCTCTGTCTCTCTATCGGGGGCAACTCCTCGCTCCTCTCTATTGGCGGGTTAAGTGCAAAGAACATCTGCAGCCCGAAGCCGCTGTCCGTTATTATCTGCGGCGCCATCTCGAGTTCGGCGAGGCGGGAGTACAGCTCGACTGCGAGCCTTTCGAGGAACGCCTTTGCAGTCTCTTTGTTGGAGGCCGCCCACTCCTTAGTCGGCATAACCCTTATGCCGTCAACCGAGATCCAGACCTCCGTGCCTATCTTTTTCTTAAACACATCGATGTCGACGAAGAGCGTTGGGGCGTACTTGACGTCCTCTTCACCGCTGCCCTGCGAGTCTTTCTTGAGCCTCGCCCTTGGGTTGACGCTGAAGTACACGCCGTGAGCCGCCCAGGTACCCTCCTCAATTCGTCGTCGTGCGTTCTCAATGAAGGAAGCCATTGCTTTCAGGTCGTCAGGGTACCTGAAGTGCCGAACCCTGTTGGCGGTGCTGATGTTATGCCCCTTGCCGCCGCGCCTGGATAGCACCCTGACCTCGATTATGTCTCCGGGAACGAACATTCTTTCGAGCAGTTTTTCAAACCCGTTCATGGCCTTTGCACCTCCATTCAAGTTTTGGCAAAATACGGAGTTCATCGTGGGCAATTAAATATAACTCCCTTGGAAAATCACCAAAATGGCGAAAAATCTGCAATTAAATGCAATATAAACAAAAAACCGTCTCCAGGAGAGCATCGGCGAAAGGTTTAACTGGTGTACCAAAAGGTGCGGGCAGGTGGCTCGTTCTGAAGTACTTTCCGGAGGACGTTGTGGGTGATGTTCTGAGCCTTGCAAGGCTTGCACTCGACCTTGAATTGGCAGTAAAGACCAGAAAGGCGTTCTTTGTACTCAAAAACGGCAGGATTGCGGGCGTCCTGATATTCTTGTCAAAAAAGCCATCGGAGGAGGACATTGAGTTCATGGCCGGGCTGGAGGAAAAGCTCGGGGTTCCAGTTTATGCAGTGTTCATGAAGAACAGCAAGTACGTTGCTGTTGACAGCGAGGGTGAAGAAATACCTTTGGAGCAGGAAGAGCTTGGAGCCTTCGTGGATCTTGTGTTCTGATTTTTTATCTTTTTCTTCCGAAAGCCTCGCAGTTCGGGGAGGGGAGGAAGTCAGATTTTGAATCCTGCATGAGAAAACTCACCGGCCGTCCAGGGCTGTGCAGAGAAGCGTTTTTTTCGCTGTCTGGCTTCTTAAGAAATGAAAAACAGCGAGGCTAAAGAGGTGTCAGAGCGCCTCCTCCTTCACCCTGCCGGCGGAGGTTTGAACCCTGCGGAGGAAATGGTTCTGTTCCAGTAATCCACAGGTGGCTGCCGTCTACAAGACGTACCTTGTCACCTACCTTGAGGTGCTTGCGGGCGTTCATCAGGTTGTAGACCAGCTCGGAGAACTCTTCGAGGCTGATGAGCTTCCTCGAAAGGGCCTCCTCGAGGAGTGTCGCGAGGTTCAGACTGTTCATTTCCGCGTATGCTCGGACCATCCTTCGCATGTTGTAGAAGGAGGTCTCTCCCCACGGGCCGGGGTTTTCGCGGTTTGCCTTCTGGACGTGTCCCTGGATGACAGCAACGTGCTTGAGCATTTCTTCATCAGACAGCTCCAGGGTGCGGCGGTGCCGCCGGATTTTCTCGACGAGGGACAGGATTATGTCGGCATCCTTTGGAGAGAGCGTCTTGCCCATTTCCAGCTTTCTCAGGGATCTCAGCTCGCTGTTGGTCAGCTGATGGGCCACGTCCTCCGGAAGACGGAAGCGCCGTCCGTCGAAGATCTCGGGGAACTGCCTGTAGTAGTCTGGCTCGAGCGGGTTGCTCCTGAGGGGGCGTTCCTGGACAGAGAAGGCCTTACTTTTGGAGGCACGGTTCGACCTTCCATCCAAAGTATACACCCGAGGCACGGGCTGCAAGACGGAGTATTAAACATAACGGTTTTGTGGGGTTATATATTAAGAGACGTTTCTAGGGAGATGAAAAAAGCAGGGTACAGCGGTACAGGGTACATCTGGATGTACCGTGTACTTTTGTACCGTGCTCTTTGGATGATGGGAGTTTTATCTTAATTATATGGGGGGGCTCTTGGAGGTACCTGATTTTTACTTGTTTTGGGTAATCCCCTGCAGTGGGTGAAAGCAACAGTTAAAGACCTGTGAGAATTGGGGGGCCGGACAAAAAGGCTATATATGAAAACTTTGAATTGCTTGAGGTAGCTCATGTAACCAATGGGTGGAATCCAATGAGCGAGGCAAGCCAGGCCCTGCAGAAGATTGCAAGGGGTACGGGAATTGTTTTTGCCGGGGCGTTCAGTGTTTGCATGGAAGAAGATGGATTCGTGCTAGGCTTCTCCTCCAAACAGTGCCGATAATGTTCTTCTCATAGCACGATAGGTTTTTATTTTCTGGGATAGTATTGGTAAAAGGCTTTGCCAGAAGACGGATTCACAATGCTCCGGTACTGAAGAACAACATGGAGAGATTGTGCATGGTAGCGGACTTAATTAAAAGTGAACTCAAAAATCTCAAAAGTCCTCTCTACAGAAATTCCTTGTATATAACGCTAGCCATGTTCACTACTGCGGTTACAAGTTTTGTGTTCTGGAACGTTGCCTCAAGGGTTTATTCTCCTGCGGACGTTGGTGTAGCATCTTCTTTAGTGTCAATTCTTAACCTCATCTTTGGAGTCTCAATGCTTGGTCTAAACACTGCGCTGATAAGATTTTACCCAGAGTACGGGGAGCGTGCTATAGGAAGCGCCCTTGTCGTCTCGGCGAGTTTTGCCTTCATTGTTTCAGGAGCTTACGTTTTAATTGTCAGAAACTCTGAGAACTTCTCCGAGGTATTCTCTTTAGAGTTCACGCTGGCATTCATTGCATTATCAGCTATAGGCACAGCATCCAACATTCTTGGAACTGCCGCAATAGCAATGAGAAAAGCTAATCATAGATTCATTCAGAATGTCCTTTTTGGGCTTCGATTTGTTTTATTGTATTTTCTTGTTTCGCTTGGCGTGTCTGGTATAATAGGATCATTTGGTCTTGGCTTACTATTTGGTCTGGTTCATGTTGGGTTGGTTCTTAAAGATCACATCACGCTTTCGGTCGATAGAGAGTACCTGTCGAGTGCATTCAGATTCTCTCTCGGTAACTACATAGCGAACATTTCCGACACTGCTCCCAATTATTTGATGCCTTCAATTGTATTAACGATGCTCAGTAAGGAAGAGGCAGCATATTTTTTCATAGCTTTTGCTATGGGAAACCTACTGCTCATAGTCCCCAACTCTATAAACATGTCCTTTTTTGTAGAAGGGAGCCATGGGCTGGCTAACATGAAAAGGGTACTGAAAAAGGCGATAATTTTTAGCTACGCCTATCTTGCAGCTGTTTCCATTTTTGTGTGGTTCTTTGGAAAGTTTATTCTGGCCTTTTTCGGGCCTGAGTACGTGCGGGGACTTGATTTGTTAAGGATTGTGACTCTCTCTGGGTTCTTGGTTGTTGTGGTGAACTTCTACGTTACTATCCTGAACGTCCAGAAAAGGGTCAGAGAGGTTGCAACGATATACATACTGAAGGCCATCCTTTTCCTTGGGCTGAGCTATCTACTGGTTCCAATGTTTGGGATTGTTGGAGTTGGGTATGGATGGACAGGCACGTATCTCTTTGTACTTGCTGTAATCCTTGTTATTAATACCATACGATTACACTTTTTGTAGTATAAATCGTGTCTTTTATCCAGTATCCCTCTTTGAGTATATTGAATACCTCCTGCTCTAGGGGTAGGTGTTGTCTTCTTCCCCAGTAGGGGCCTAACTCGAATAGTCTGTCTTGAACAAGATTTTTCCTGAATATGAATATATATTCGCTATTTTCAAATACTTCTGAGAAACTTTTTGGAAATTCTGCTTTTATAATCCATCCAATGTCTCCATATCTTGGAGGAGTAAAAGATATACCCTCAAATACCCATTTAAGGTTATTTAAATCGACTATATAATCCCAGTCTGAGGCTACTGATGTATCGTTTGCATTACGTAATAGGAATTTTCCTGTCTGAAGTTCGGAATCGAGCCAGCCAGTTCTTATCGCGTATGCCTTCACTAATGGATTATCATCATTGGAGACAGACGCCACCAACATTAACCAAGAAAGTAGGAAAATTAGCGTTAGGGTAACAATCTTTCCGACTTTTCTTGAACCAGTTATAACTTTATAAAACACATATGCCACAAAGAAGCTCCCTAGTATTTCACCGTAGTACCAAAACCGATGGGCGATTCCTGGCCATATCAAAAACGTAAGAGCTCCGAAACCCACAAAGAATCCACTATTACCCAATAGTGTTAGTTGAATCCTGCTTAAGCTCTTTTTTTTGAATCTGAAATAAGAATACCATAAAATTCCAATCCCAGCAAGAATGAAATATAATATCATTCCCGCTCTTCCTAAAAGAATGAACTTAAATGGAATACTTAAAGATGATTCATATCCGCTTATATCAGGGCCCATCAGTAATTTTCTAATGAAGAGTATAAAGACGTTTAAATAAAATCCTGAGATAAACCCCCAGACAAGAATGGCAACAGTCCACATAAGTACAAATAATCTATTTATGATTTCTGTTCTTTGATTAGCACTCATATTATGCATGTTGACTAATAAAATAAATAAAGTTTGAGTTATCATAAAGACATAACTTACTGTATGTAGTAGGGATAGGTTTATAATAAAGAAAGCAAGCATAAAGTTTATCTTTGTCGTTAATTCACTTCTTAAAAGAAGATAAAACACTAAAAGAGCAATTGCTACTCCTATAGAGTTAGGGATTATGTTTCTCCCCACCATGCTTAAAACATTATCAGAAATCACCAAAAGCAAAATGGAAAATAGGGACAATTTACTATCTTTAAAAACGTACTGTCCGAGTTTGTATGTAATCACTACTTCCAAAATCAAAGTTGTCATCCCAATAGAAAAATAGGACATCCATTTGTAAGTCATACTACAGATTAACATTAATGTTGTTATAAATGTATGGAAGTTTGGAAGCCATACATATGGGGTTTTTATAGTTTCATAATTTGGAATATGACCCATTTTTAATATCTGGGAAATTAGTGCCCAATGAGTCCAGGAGTCTCTACCTAGAACCGTCTTATACAATGCTTGTTGGGTTAGTGTGAATAAAAATGAGAGCATTATAATCTCCATGAATATCAGCACTTTTTCGATTTTATTCCTTCTCAAAAGTACAATTTGTAGAGAGACTAAACTTGACATGGATGATACTATCCAAAAGAAAGAACTTGGCCTAACGTACGGACTCGAGCGATTCAGGTAAATTACCCAAGAGGCTATCAGGAACAAGAAATAAAAAATGCTAAGAATTTTAAAGAGAATGTGGCTATTTGACTTTGAGAGTCTCATTATACATCCCCACTGTTTGTTCTGCAATCTTATCCCATGTAAATTGCTCTGCGTACTTCCTTATCTTCTCCTTGTCCCATTTCTTGTCGAGAGCTATTAAGATTTTCTCTGCGAGACACTCCGGATTGGTCGGTGGACATAGCAAGCCGT
Source organism: Thermococcus sp. GR6 (assembly GCF_012027415.1). Taxonomy (NCBI): domain Archaea; kingdom Methanobacteriati; phylum Methanobacteriota; class Thermococci; order Thermococcales; family Thermococcaceae; genus Thermococcus; species Thermococcus sp. GR6. Next base: position 95,239 of record NZ_SNUM01000002.1, on the reverse strand, counting down.
AGTCCTCGGAGGTTATTATCTCTTCACTTCCCCCGTTTATTGTAGCAACGACAGGAACTCCACAGGCCATGGCCTCAATTTGAACTATGCCAAAGCTTTCACTCAAGCTCGGCAACACAAAAATATCTGCGGCATTCATCCAAAGAGGGATTTCCTCGTGGGGTTTTGATCCAACAAGTTTGATGGTTGTTTCGAGGTTGTTTGTTTTTATTAAGTTTTCAAGGCGCTTTCTCTCGGGTCCCTCTCCGATAATATAGCATATAACATCATCTCGTTGGCTTGTGACTATCTTCATTGCATTTATCAAATCTACATGTCGTTTAACCGGAAAAAGGTTGGCAACATTCAAAATTATTTTTTTGTCTTGAGGTAAACCAAGCCGTTCTCTACATACATCTTGATCTTGAGGATAAAACAATTTTGAGTTGAATCCATTAGGTATTAGCACTATTTTTTGTAACTCATAATCTCCAAGTATCCTTGTAATATCCTGGCACTGTCTTTGGGAAACTACAAAAAACATTTCTGCATTATACAGAACAAATTTAAAAAATCGCTTATACCTTGCTAGAAACTTCTCATTTTGTCCATAATGGAAAGTTACAACCAGTTTAAATCTTAGCATCTTCTTCCAAAATGCCCCAATAACTGCGGGTATAAAACCGCCCATCGGTCCAGAAACCTGTATATGTACTATGTCGAATTTCTTTGAATCTTTTATTAATTTGAGAGACAATCCAATGGTTCGGGTATAAAGTCGAGTTGTCTTATCTATTATTGGAGGATATTCCCTAGAGGGAGCTGTTTTATAGTGCTCAACATAAATACCTAACTCTCTTAAATGTGATATTAACTCTTCAGTATGTGTTGCCATTCCTCCAGATTTCTTTGTTCTAACCGTGCCAACCATCAATACACGCATTGTACCCACCACTACAGATTTTCTTTTATGAACTCTGCAAGAGTAGTGAACCTTACGATATTTTGTGGAACGTATTTTTGGTTAACAACTTCAAGGAACCTCCTAAAATTATGATCATTGAAAAAGTCTTTAGTGTGTCCAATCATAATCAAAGGAATCTCATTCTCTTGGTAATTGTAATGGTTAATGGCATGGTCCAGCATATTTATCATATCTCTCCATGATAATTTTGATAAATCCCATTTCATACTAACCCTCTTATAGGAGGATAACCTAGAGGAATATTTACCCTTTCCTATATTTGGACTTGCAGTCGCAGAGAAGGGAGGATCATAAAACCACAGATAAAGCAAGGGCAGTAAAAATCTAGGTTTCAAGAATGAGTATAATCTTGAGGGAATTGTATAGATTGGTATCTCATAAACACTAGTATCATACAATCGAAGATATCCTTTCTCTCCTACAGGTGCACACACACTTGAGAGGGAGTGGACTTTTATCCCCAATTTTTCCATAGCTCTAGCCGCATGAGGGGGAGCTTCGATCCATCCCATATTGCTTAATCTCAAAGCTAGACATCTGAAGTTACTCGAGGGGATTAATGATTCTAATTTTTCTTTGGCGGTTTTTATTAACTTATATGTCTGATGTTCATCTAAATCAAAAACCGACAATTGGGGATTCCTTGGAACGAGCTTGCCATTCCTATATTGCATATCCATAAATTGGGGATGGATATGAAGTTGTACATCATTTCCTAATAAATACGCCTCTTTTATTTGGCTCTTAATTAGGTCTTTTGGACTGTATCCCAAGTCGTTTTGTAGTTGCTTGTTATATTTTTCAAAGTGAATGTACTCAAATACCTCGAACATTATGGTCAGAGGGACATTAAACACACTAGCAATAGAGATCAACCGGTCCGTGGGATCAATAATGTGTTTCCGAACATCTCCTCGACCATTTCCAAATAGTTCATAATCTATTGTTATTATTATATTAATCATGCTCTATCACTCTCTTTGATGTATCCAAATTCTTTCATGCTTTTATATAATATGCGTGTTAACAGCAAATTTTCCCAGGGGTGTATCCTCTTTTTCCAGAGGTATGCGCTTTTGGGGTCAATACTTCTTCTGGATGCTCTTTGATTAATACTGGAAGGCTTACCTGTTACGTATAACATACTAACTTTGAAAGGAACGTTTAGAAAAACACATATTCTTTTAATGGTATCTTTTGGTGATGTGACTATATCCTCATATCTAACCAGGTATAAGTTTCTTTTATTTTTATTCTTTTTATATGTCTTAAATAGCAAAGTATACTCTAAGATGACTCGTGTTAAAGTCAAGAAGTCAAAGAGATTAGAAAGGGATTTAGAATTTATTTTTCTCTTTAAATTCCTGGAAAATTCATCATTTGTCTTTGATAAGTAAATTGCTCTTGGGTCTCTAATAAGATAGATTATTTTGCAACCTGGATATAACTCTTCAAGGAGTTGAATATTTGAGGCATAAACAGGATTTTTTGCTCCAAGGAATATTTTATCTGTCTGACGCAAATATTCTAAAAAAATTAGATTTACAATATCAACACATGTGAGCTTAACTTTTCGTTCTAAGAGTATTTTAACTTGGTTTAATATTTGATCTTTTTGAATATTGTACTCATCAATTCTTTTCCAAAAGGGCCCATACAACTTTTTTGAAAAAAGCATCTCTATAAGGTTCTCGATATCCTTCTGACTATTTAATTTAGATTTTTTGCATAGTTGCACTACATCTTTCCTCCAGAGGTAAGGATTCCAGAGATGAACTTCTTCGGGGATCATGGCAATAAAGGGATTTTTGTCAAGAATATTCCGGAGCAATGTTGAGCCGGTTCTATATATACTTACTATGAATACTGGTTTATAAAGGCTAATCTTGTTCGGCTTCATGAGGGAACCTCCTCAGTGTCAATCCACACTCTAAGCCACATTTCAGTGATTATCACTCTCCACAATGGATCGCCTATAAGAACTCCTTTTCCCCTCTTGGACGTGTACAATCTGTAAACTTTCTTCCAGTCCCAATATGGCCTATTTTTGAAACGTTCAGATGTGATAATTTTCTCAATGAACTCTTTAACCTCCGAAGATGCCGCCATGTCTTGGTCAGGTGTTTCAAATGCAACTTTGTCGGTTCTATCCAAAATCTTGTCAGGGACTATCCCCTTTAATCCTCGTCTCAATAAGAACTTTGTTACACCATTCCTTATCTTTGCATCACTGGGAGTGGCCAGAACGAACTCGACAAGCTCTGGGTCTAAAAATGGGACTCTGGTTTCAATGGACCACCTCATAGCGTTCTTATCTTCAAATCTAAGAAGGTATGGGAGGTTATTTATGACTAACTCCATCAAGGCTGTGTTAAGGTCTTTCTTCTGAAGCCTCGCATCGGTTCGGAGCTCTTCAAATCTAGACAAAAACCCCCTTGAGAGGTAGTCACTATTATTTTTCCTAATAATCCATTTCTGGAGTTTCTTGGGCAACATAAGTCCTATGAAATATTTAACTGCCATGAGTGATCCTGTATTCTGTTTATATGCCACAATCTCTCTTAGGAGAGTTTTCCACTTTAGGCTCTTGAACAGCTCATAATAGTAGTATGCAAAGAGAGAGTGATATCCTGCTAAAATTTCATCGCTTCCCTGGCCATCAAGGAGCACTTTCATCCCGGTTTCCCTAGCAAGCTTCATAATTCTGTAGTGACCATAAACGCTTAAGGATAAGAAAGGTTCTTCTTGAGCTCTAACAAGGTCTTCTAAATCGTTTAGAATGTCTGTGGGTGTGAAAGTTGTCTTAAACCATTCAATGTTACATTTCTCCACTACTGCTTGCTGGTATTCGCTCTCATCAACGTTTTTGCCGGGAAACACTAAGGAAAACGCTTTGATTTCTCCGTTGGGCGCTAATTCTCTCATAACACAGACTATACTTGAACTATCAATGCCCCCGCTTAAGCAGGGGCCAACTGGAACATCCGCGAGAAGCCTGCGTTTTACTGCTTTGAAGAAAAGTTCCTTGAACCTTTTAGGATCGTCCTTTTCTTTTTTCCTCATAACTCTGTTCTTTAAATCATAGTATCTCCAGATTTTTAATTCTCTAGTTTTTATGTCAAAAATTGCACTGTGGCTTGGCATTAGTCTTTTAATCCCCTCAAAAAATGTATTTTCAGTGTGATCAAGTAGATTGTAGTATAGGTAGTCAAATATTACTGCATCATTAGGTCTCCTTTCAATTGGGTGGACTAGTATTCCCTTGATTTCAGAACTGAATATGATATTATTGCCATCATAGTAATAGTATAGGGGCTTTATCCCAAATCTGTCTCTACTAAAGAACAGAATGTTTTTTGTTTTGTCATAAATTGCAAACGCCCACATGCCATTAAATTTCTCGACACAATTGGTTCCCCACTCTAAGTAAGCTGCTAAAATGATCTCTGTGTCAGTATTAGAATTAAATGTATAACCCCTTTGTTCTAACTCGGTTCTGATTTCTTGGAAATTATAAATCTCCCCGTTGTAGACAATCCAGACTTCTTTTCCATTTTTTTCATACTTCATGGGCTGATGGCCCTTAGGAGATAAATCTATAATAGAAAGCCTAACGTGACCCAGACTGACGTTTTCATCAACGTAAACTCCTTCATCGTCTGGTCCTCTATGGTGGATAGCCTGATTCATCTTTTTGACGAAAGTCACATCACTCCAAGAAAACCCATTAATGCCACACATTTTATGTTCCCCCTACTTAGTAATATCACCTTGTTCCTGCGATATCTCTTCTTTGATGAGGGTAGACAGAGCCAGCATCATCCAAGCCTGAGCCCATCTCATATAGGGGATTTTATTGACTAAGCCTGGCCAGATATGGGAATAAAAGTATCCAGTTGGATCCTGCATATTCCTTATTGTCCATATGGCTATTCTTTTAGCGAAGTCCATGTACTCAAGAGTACCAAACGTACGATACAACTTTGTGAAAGTTATTATGCCTTGAGCTTGATTGTGTATATTTATCGGGTACTTTATTGGATATCGGTAATAAGACCATCCTCTTGGATTGAATTGTTTGTACTTGTAAAACCAAACCGCTTGTTCTATAGCTCTGCGGGTTTTTTGTCTGAGCTGTTTATTCGTATATGGCAAGAATGAAACCAGCCCATCAATTATGAAGCCTTGGTGGTAATCTATTTGCCAATAATATGAGTTTTTTGGAATGTAATAAGAGAATGGCCAAGTTCCATTATCTGCTTGATACTCTATGAGCAACATTAGTACTTTATTCCCTATGTTCACAAGTTCCTGATTTGGGGAGTACCTTAGGAATTCCGAGATTGATTCAAGTGCAAGAGCGGAGACATCAAAGACAATCCTGTCTTCTTCGTAAGGTGTGTACTTGAAATATGTCACTTCATTTTTATCATCTTCACAGAACAAATTGTCAATGAGAGCATTTATCGCCTTCTTGGATTGTGTTAGATATCTCCTTTTCTTTAAGATTTCGTAGGCTAATATGAAGGATTTTATTGCTTCAGTTATGCAGATGATATCTGGTATCTCAGGAGCTAAACGATGTTTGGGTGCAATATATTCAAAATAATAGCTTGAGCAGGCAAACTGACTTTTATCTTTTGATATATTTTTATCTGTCAGTTCTTTTAGGAGTTTTATTGCTTCTATTTTAAAACTTGAGTCCCCTGTTATTTGATATAGATGCAGATAAGCCCGTGAAAACAATGCAATCGCTTTATTCGCGCGGTCTTTCTTTATCTTCAATAAAGGCCTGAGATTGACTGGTGAATATAAGTTCAACTGGATCATGGTGATATTCAATAATTTCTTATCTGCAAACTTTCTGGAGATTTCTCCACTAAGCCCATCGTAGGGATCCCAACCCAAGTATCTCTCCCTCTTTACCCAAGAGTATAGGGAGTTGAGAGAGTCCCAGAATATTCGGGTATTCATATTAATCCCCTATTATATCGTTTATATAGTGGATTACTTGTTTTTTAACTTGTTTGGCTTTTTCAAACTCTGGTTTCCGTTTCTTGTTCCAATTCGCTAATACATACTCCACAATTTCCTCTGGTTCTCTTGAATGGAGCATTTTGCCCTTGTTCACCAAGTCTTTATCAACGGCCAGCAACCGCTCCCCAGGGAAGAAAGATATAGCTGGCGTTCCAAGCACTGCTGCTTCCCTGGCCATGGTTCCTGATCCCGTTAGCACAGCTTTTGCATAGTATGCCAAGTCCAATCCGTTTAGCACCTTTGGTGGAATATAAACATTATTATAATTTTTTGATAGATGCATATCCTCTTTTTCTCTGGGAAGGTATATTACATTAATGTCCTCCTTTTCAAATAATCCAAGTAGACTAGGAATAAGAGAAAAGTTGTGCAACACATAAAGTGAAGTGAGAGATTCTGGTCGAATTACAACGTATTCCTTAAATGGGATATTACTCAGAAAGTTCTCATCTGGGGTATATTCTGATATATACACATGTTCTTTGTATCCAGGATAAGTCAGTATTTTAGATTCATCAAAAGCCCAAGCAAAGTTATCTTTACTACACTCTGGCACAATGAAATAGTCTGCCATTTTCTTTATATGGGTCTCCATTTTCTGGAAAAAGGCTTTTCCGAGGAGTTTTATGTCGTTATCTAAAAATAAAACTGCTTTTTTTTGCCTGAGTTTACAAGTTAATATCTGTTCCGCGGTCTCGAATCCAATTGCAGTCTTAAAGTCTGGTGTTCTAATTAATAGGTTCAATGAACGTAGTCCGACGGATATCGACCTTATATAGGGATTTTTATAATCTTTTCCAACAACTTTTCCCGACAATTTAAGGTTTTTCATGAGTTCTAATGTCTCTCCCCTTTTTCTTGAAGTTATGAATATTGAATATTTCTCTCTAATATCTTTAATAACAGAATAGAAAAAGAAAACTTGTGGCGTATTAGTGATGTGTATCCACAAGTCGTACATTGCGTTCACCTTTCTTTGCTGTTTCCAAGTACTTTAATATTAAATCCTGCTTCTGCCCATTTTTTATGATCTAAGATATTCCTTCCATCAAAGACAAGTTTATGCCTCATTAGCTGACCTATCTTTTCAGGGTCGAGGAACTTAAATACCTCATGATCAGTTATTACAACTATACAATCGCTGTCTTTTACAGCTTCTTCCAAGCTTAAGATGGGATATTCAAATTCTTTTACAAACGGATCATAAACTTTAACCCTAAACCCTTCATTCTCTGCCAGCTTTATGAATCTCAATGCAGGAGTTTCGCGGGCATCATCAACGTTTCCCTTGTATGCTACACCTAAAACCGTAATTGTGGGATATTTAATGTCTTTTAGCATCTCCCTAACTTTGCGAAGAATGTAGTTAGGCATTGTATCATTGACATGTCTTGCCAGTGCAATAATTTTTCCATTGGAGGAACTCTGAATGACAAACCATGGATCAATAGCTATGCAGTGTCCACCGACTCCCGGTCCAGGCTTATGGAGATTTACCCTCGGATGCTTGTTGGCTAGCTCAATAGCGTTCCAAATGTTAATTCCGTACTCCTCAGCTATCTGAGCAAGCTCATTAACTAGAGCGATGTTTACGTCCCTGTAAGTATTTTCGATTAGTTTGACAAACTCGGCAGTTGTTAAGTCTGTGATATAAATATTTCCTTTAACGAAAGAGGAGTACAATTTCTTGGCAAGTTCTGCAGATTCCTTAGTTATCCCTCCAATTATCCTGTCATTATGTACCATCTCATAGATTGTTTTTCCGGGGATAGCTCTTTCGGGACAGTGAACTACATAAAAGTCTCTCCCAGCTTTTAACCTGCTCTTTTCGAGTATAGGGATAAGAATGCGTTCTGTAGTTTTGGGAGGAACAGTAGATTCTAAAATCACGAGGTTGTCTTTTCTTAAGTGTAGATATATCATTTCGGCAGCTGACTGTGCATATCTTAAATCTGCTGCTTTTGTATACTCATCCAAAGGTGTGGGAACGGCTATGAGAAATACATCACTTTCTTCAACCTGTGTTGTTGCTTTAAAGTTGGGCATTGCTTTTTCAAAGAACCCTTCTAATCCGGGCTCTTGAAATGGTAGTTTCCCTTTGTTCAATAATTCAACTTTTCTTGTGTCTACGTCCACACCAATCACTTCGTGTCCCGCTGAAGCAAAAAGTAATGCAGTTGGGAGACCAATATATCCAAGTCCGAGGACTGAAATCTTCATCCAACTCCCTCCAGTTTTCTCAATTATAGTTTGTACTTCTCAAAACTCCTCAATTATATCACCTACTGGCTTGGTTTGGAACTCTTTTAATAAACTTTCAAGTTTCCTAAGGAAGGTTGTTCCGGTTCCATGATATGCCTCAAACTTCACCCATGATGGCACATTTAACCTGGGCAAGTTATCATAAAACTCCCAAGGATGAACATAAGCCACAAAGGGCCGTCCCTCTTTAAGTATCTTCTTAATTGCTCTCTCTATCAGCCACAAAGGATATGTCCTTAAATAAAATCCTCCGCCAACAGGCAAGTTTACAGAATGTCTTCTAAATTTAAATATCCTAACTGCGCTAATTGGTATTTCCAGAAGCCATCCATTTGGATCATTTTTTGTTATATCTTCACTAGAGGGAAAATATGGATCTAATGGTGCATTTGGAATGCCATACAGGTTAGTTTTAACAGGGAATATGCTGGAATCATAAACAAACGAATATTTTTTGAGAATATCCAGCACCCATCTGTTTTCATTCGTTATTGAAGCATGAGGTGCTCTAAATCCTTTAGGTCTCTCTTTCGTGATTTTATATATTGCTTTGTTGGTTCGTCTTATCTCATTCTCGACTTCTTGTCGAGTAAGTCGGTATAATGGTTCATGAGAATATGCATGGGAGCCTATTTCGTGACCTTTTTCATAAATCTTTTCAACAACTTCTGGGTATTTTTCAGCAACATCTCCAAGAACAAAAAACGTTGTTGTTACGTTGTATTTTTCAAATAGGGATAACATAATATCCACTGTTTTGTGGATTAATATTTTTTTGTTGTCTGGCAAGTATTTTTTTAGGAATTCATTGCACCACCAGTATTCCACATCCACTGTTATTGATATCATGATATCTCACCTATCATAGCAAACTCTCGATCCGCTCTTGGAATTTTGAAACATCAAATATCGGCGATTTAAACTCCCTATGGAGATCGTTTAACATGCCCATTGCCTTCTCAAGATCTTGATCCTTTAGGAATTCAAAAGGACCCTCGGAAATATTTGTCCCCAATTTAAACGCAGTGTCTATTTCCTTGGGTTTAGCTACGTCTAAATGTGCCAACTCTGTCGCGATAGCAATCATTACAGAGATCAATCGTAGGCCTGGATAAGTCATAGATTGCGCTATTATTTTTGGGGATCCGTTTTTCCAATTATAGAATCCTATCCCCGTCTTTCTCCCAAGCCCTCTGGTTTTAACAACCTCTCTCAAAGTTTTTGGGGTCTTTATCAAATCAATATTCTCGTTGATGTAATATACAACATCCAAACCGATAAAATCAGCCAATTTTATAACTCCCATTGGAAATCCATATTTATGGTGCATCACCCAATCTATTTCCTCCCTGCTCCAATTTTTCAAGTCGTGGATCCCTACAATAATAGTAGGAACGAGTATTCTATTTACAATGAATCCAGGAATATCTCTATGGACAAGGATAGGAGTCTTTTCTAAAGTTTGTACAAATTTGTAAGCTTCTAAAATATACTCTTCACTAGTTTGTTCCCCCTTTACAATCTCGACCAGTTTCATAATGGGGGCAGGATTAAAGAAATGAATTCCTAAAAATCTCTCTGGTTTTTTTACATATTTTGAAAGTTGTGTTATGCTAAGACTAGAGGTATTTGAAGAAATTATGCTTTCTTCAGAAGCATAAAGACTTATTTTGCGAAAGACTTCTTGCTTTACATTGAAGTTCTCTGTAACAGCCTCAATTATCAAATCAGAGTTTTCAATGGCCTCTTTGAGATTCAATGTAGTTTTTATCTGCTGAAGTATCTCTTCTTTTTTATTTGGGTCTATTTTACCTCTTTGTACCATTTTCTCCAAGTTATGGGAAATATCTTCCGTGCATTTTTTAAGACTCTCCTTTTTGCTATTCATTACAACTACCTGGTACCCATATGTTGCTAATGTTTGTGCAATGCCTGTCCCCATTGTTCCCGAACCGATAACAGCTATACGTTCAAAGTTCACTATCTTTCACCTCAGGTTTTGGCTGTAGGTGTTTGATAACCTTTGCTGGATTTCCTGCAACTACGGTATACGGCGGTACATCTTTAGTGACCACGCTTCCTGCGCCAACAACACTGTTTTCTCCTATTGTGACTCCTGGTAGGATTATACATCCTGGTGCAATCCATGCACCTCTTTTAATTTTTGTTTTTTTGACGATCCTAGGATAAAAATTTAGCTTCAATTCTATAGAATTGGTCGGATTAGCATGGGCAAATATCATTGTGTTCATACCTATACTTACGTAGTCTTCAATTTCAACCTGCTCGGGATATAAGAAGTCTATTACTACATTTGGGCCAATATATACATGTTTCCCTATCCTAGATCCTCTAAGGCGGTGAAAAACTACTGCTAATCCAGGATGGGGGCTGTGTCTTGCTAGAGTATCTAGGATAACATACCACACCAGCTTTAGGTAATATTTAATAGTTCCAAATGTTCCACTGTATCCCCAATATCTCATTAATTCTTTTTTATTTAATTCCTCAGGATTTGGGACTGCGGAATTCATTTTAATCACTCCCTCACCATCTTTGCCAGCACGTTCAGCGTCAGTCCGGCAACGAACAGCTGTATCCCGATTATCGCGAAGACCCCCGAGCCGATGGCAGGGGTAAGATAGACGGTGCCCTCCTCGTAGTAAGGCAGGAAAGCGAAGTATCCAAGAGCGGTAGCGATAATGAATGAAACGAGGCTCAACGTCCCGAAGAGCAAGAGAGGTCTCCTGTATCCTATTAGGCTCACAAGATCCGCCAGCACTCCAACCCCATGGCTCAGCGGGTTCTTCTTGTGCTTGTTCGGGACGTCGTACCTGACGGTTATCGGCACCTCTTTAATCCTCACTCCCTTCTCCGCCAGGTGCACCAGCATGTCGCTCTCCACGCTGTAGCCGTTGCTGCTTATCTCCATCAACTCACCGAGGGCTTTCCTGTTCATAGCCCTGAAGCCCGACTGGGAATCGGTGATCTTCAGAGTCCCGTTCAGGCTCACGTTCGTGGTGGCGTTCAGAATCCACAGACCGAACCTCCTGTAGAAGGGTATGTTCTTCTTAGCTCCGTCCAGGAACCTTGACCCTATGACCATGTCGGCTTTACCGTTCAGAATGGGCTCAAGAAGCTTGGGTATCTCCTCGGGGTTGTGCTGCCCGTCGGCATCCAAACACACCACGACGTCATAGCCTTTTTCTGCCGCATACTTGAAGGCCGTCTTAAGGGCCTGGGCCTTCCCCATGTTCCGGGGGTGCTTTATCACGTGGACCCCGGCAGAAAGGGCAATGTCATAGGTCTTGTCCTTACTACCATCATCGACTACCAGAACATCACCGTACCTCTTAGAAAGGGCAACGACTGAGCCTATCGTCAGCTCCTCATTGTACGCTGGAATGGCAATCAGGATATTATGTGACATAAATCCCACCGGTGACATCGTTGCAGTATTTCCAAATTTTAGCGATACTACCAACGATTTAAAACATATATATACATGAGATTCAAGTAACCTCTATTGTCTGCGCCCTTTTAAGTTTTTCTAACCATGAGGGATATTTTGGTTCGCATGTAGAACGTTATTTGATGAGAATCGTCCCGAAGGGTGTCAGACTAGAACATTTCTTTAACATTATGGTACTTGAAGACCACTATTCATGCTGAAACTTGAATAATGTTCCCCTTTGGACATCGGAAGGGGCATTTTAATGACGTTCGGATCATCCACTGTGGCTGGAATTCTACGCTAGTTTATTTTGGTCTTTCAATCTCTCCCCTGTAGTCCCCCGTGTCTGGCCTCTGTTAGTGTCCGGGTGTCACTGTTCCCATCACCGAAAACTTTTTAAATCCTCTTCCCTCCCTAATTTCGGACACGCCCCGGTGGTGTAGCCCGGTCAATCATGCGGGACTCTCGATCCCGCGACCCGGGTTCAAATCCCGGCCGGGGCACCAGAACCTTTCTCGCGGGCCCGTGGCTCAGCCTGGTCAGAGCGCCCGCCTGATAAGCGGGAGGTCCGGGGTTCGAAGCCCCGCGGGCCCACCATAAGAAACTTTGCCTGCGCAAAGTTTCATCAAATTTTGTAGCTCCTTCTCGAAGCCAAGTCCTTGAGTGGTTTTTCTTTAACGTGTACTTGAATGTTGAGAACGCACGGGATTACCTCATTTTAATTTGGTTTAACTTTAAAATAGACGCCCGAAGGGCGTCAACGGAGAGTAAACCCTTCCCATGAATCCTTTCTCTTAAAGTGTTCTCGTTTGGAGAACGAACATTCAAAGTGCAAAAACCATCTCACATTACATTTTAATGGAGAGCTACTAACTTTTGGTCAAGCTTTTTCTAAAAGCTTGCTGGCGAAAAGTTTGATCAAAAGCTCGTGATTCTTTTTTAGGAGGCTTCTTTAACGGGGTTTGCCTTTTTGAGTGTGCGGTTTTTAGTGAAGAATTCCTTTGAAAATACATTATTCAAGTGGGTTTACTTCTTCCGCGCTCCGTTGGAGCGCTTTAATGGTTTAAACCCGCGTTTTGAGGCTTGTGAAATGCGAATTCCAGCTTAAAATGGCAGTTTGGTAGTGCAAATTCTCTTCAACTGCACCTTTGGGAAAGAATCACAAACTTTGATGAATCCCTACCGAGCAACTTTGCTGGACAAAGTCTCTTTGGTGAAGCTTTTTTCAAAAGCTTCCTTCGCATGTTGAGGCTTTTGCCTCAACACCTCGGGAAGCTTCGCTTCCCAAGGAGCGCTGGTGGAAATGATGTACCTATTCTGAAGTGTGATTATTTTATGATTAATTCTTCAGGGTGGGGCGGTCAGCGTAAACTCTGGTTCATCTCAAAAACAAAACGGACGATTGGGGAATTTCATCACAATTAAATTTTTATCCATATTCCCATGTAAACCTTATGTGGTGAAAGCTATGGGATGTCAGAAGCCGAACTATTTCAGTACGGCACCAAAAACCCGTGTATGCGATCTTTTCGGAAGGGACTATCACGTACATAAGTTCGAAAGATGGATGCTGAATCCAAACCGGAGATTCTTCATAATTACCGGCCCTCGAAGAGTTGGTAAAACGAGCTTTCTCTACTCCACACTCAACGAGTTGCATAAATCAAAGAACTATCAGACCATTGTAATTGACGTGAGGAAAGTAATCTCAATGAACAAAAACTATCCAGAAAAACCCATCTCCCAAAAAATGACTGGACTCTTATCGGGAAAAAAGCGTTTCAAAGAAATATTCCCCTTTGCAAAAATAACCGTGAAACTCCCGTTCATCGAGGTAGCGTGGGAAAATAAGGAAGAGCTTTCCCTCGCCGAGATATTCGACGCTCTAGGAGAAACAGACCACACTTTCGTAATAGCCTTTGATGAAGCGCAGGAACTGAGATATGGACAAAATGACCTCAGAGAACTTTTTGCATCGGTACTTGATTCGCCAGAGTTACAAAACATAAAACTTATCTTCACCGGTTCACAAGTTGGCATACTCGAAAAATGGCTTGCGGTTGATGATGGCGATTCCCCGCTCTATGGACGCTTTGAAAAACGTATCCACCTCAACCGTTTCAGTCCCAACGAAACAATACGCTTCCTTGAGGAGGGCTTTGAGCAAAACGAGTTTGATGATTATGATTTCAATGAACTCATACTTGCGTACGATGAGGTAGGTGGCACGCCGGGCTGGCTCATTGATTATGCAAATGACCGCCTTGAAGGCTACACTCACAGAAAAGCGCTCAAAAACATGATTGAGAAGGCGAAAAGGAACGTGATAAGTGAGTTCAAGCAACTGAGAAAAGACAAGAAAAAAGAATCAAACTACGAAAAGGTCATGAGGGTCATCGCTAAGAAAGTTCATGAGAGAGGATATACGACGTTTGGGGAAATAAAGAACTATATGGGTCTAAATGATTCCACAGTGAGAGAATTACTCATCAAGCTTGAGGATTATGGATACATTGAACAGGTAGGTCATAACAGATATACAATTTTTGATCCTATTGTAGTAAATGTGTTCATTGATGTATAAGATTATGCATCCCAAGTTACTTGGGATGTGGAAAGTTGTTCGTTGATAGACATGTTTGGCGTAGTTGGAAGTACATACACCCTTCGATGAGCTTGGGAACTGAAGTGATGTTCTCAAGATGTTGCTTTTCTCATTTTCGCCATTCTTCGAGCGCTCCTTCTTTTCCCGGGGAGAAAAGTTCAACCGGCTCGCATTTTCCCAATTTGAAAATGGTCTGTCATTTTTGCAAAATTTTTTGGGGGAATTCACTGGCCTTTTATAGTATGTGCATCACTATCCCTAACTTTTCCATCTGCTTCCCTAACTTCAAAGGCCTCCCCCAGAACTTCCATCTGTGTCTCACCGTCCCTAGTGAAGGGGGTTCATTTGCGGGGGATCCTCTCTGGTCGATTCTTGCTAAGTGTTCAACTCTAGTCTGCTCAAGCCAGACTAAACCACGAGGTTTTTATTCCGTTCGGACAGACTAGACTGTGGCGTGGTCGTCCATAACGGGAAGCTCGGAAACAGAAATGGCGTGTGGTTTGTCCCCCGTGAAATGTTTCTCCTGATGCTTTGAGCTTTTTCGTAGTTCCCTTTATACAACCTGTATGAGGGGAGGCCGGTGTTGTTAAGGTTTGGTTAACTCCCGCAACTCTTATGTACATCTTTGGACCTCCCCCATAATGGGGGACCTCTCATTTCTCCGGAAAATCTGGCCCCATTAGGGGATCCTTCTTAAAGAACGGGGGGATAAAGCAAACCTCCGAGGGCGAGGGGCGAAGCCCCCCAGTAATTCAAATAAAACCGGAGTGCAGGGGTGAAACCCCGCATCTCACCATATCAAGTGAGTGGTTATAGAATGCCATAGGTTACACCCCTTTAACCTATTCCGAAAATTTTATTGAGATCCTGGCTAAGACGGTCATGAACCGAAGAAAAATCACTAGCCTGGCGGAACCTGCCCAGAGAAAGGTTTATAAGCCAACTCCCTCAATGCCCACCAGTGATTAAAAACCACCTTTCTTGGAGGTGTTCGCAGTGGAAGCCAAGTTCGAGATACCCGTATGCACATCATGCGGAAAGGAGATAACCCCAAGGGAGCACGCCACTCACTTCGTCTGCCCGAACTGTGGCGAGGAGATCATCTGGCGCTGTGAAAGCTGCAGGGTCCTCTCAGTCCCCTACAAGTGCCCCAAGTGCGGCTGGGAGGGGCCGTGAAGTTTAGGAGGTGAAAAGAATGGCTGACTACAACCTTGTTGGCGTTATAAAGGTCATGCCGACCGACCCGGATGTCAACCTCGACGAGCTCGAGGAGAAGCTCAAGGCCGTCATCCCGGAGAAGTTCGGCCTCGCCAAGGTCGAGCGCGAGCCTATAGCTTTTGGTCTCGTTGCCCTCAAGTTCTACGTCCTCGGTAGGGACGAGGAGGGCTACTCCTACGACGAGGTTGCCGACCTCTTCAGGCAGGTCGAGAACGTCGAGAGCGCCGAAGTTGAGACCGTTTCGAGGATCTGAATCCTCGACTTTCTTCTATTCTCTCGTGATTTAACACGATGTTTTTAGTTTGCTGCTCCGATTAAGGTGGGTTGAGGTATGAAGGTTAGGTATGACCCAAAGGCTGATATCCTCTATATTCTGATCAGAGAGGGCCCGGTGGCAGACACCGACGAAGTTGACGAAGACGTGTGGTTCGAGTACGATGAGGAAGGAAACGTCGTCGGGATCGAAATATGGAACGCTGGGGAGAATGTTATCAGAAAAAGCCTCTTGGAAATAGAGCGCTATACGAAGGCGTTGAATAGAAAAATGGAAGCCTAAAGCCCCAAACTCAGGCTCAGCTTTGGCTTCTTCCACTCGTCGAGAATTGCTTTCAGATCCTCGTTCTGAACCTTGGCGTAAAGCTCGTCGAACTTCTTCTTCGCTTCCTCGTCGCCCTCCCTCCAGCGGGCGAGCTCGCCTATAGCTCTGAAGAAATCCGCCGTGTCGTCCTCGAAGACTTCAACAAAGAGCCCGATGTTCTCGTAGATGTCCTCGTAGGCCTCCTCGTTGAACAGTCCCTCGATGAAGTCAACGAGCGTGTCGAAGACGAGGCCGAAAATCTCTTCGTTCGTATCGACGGCCTTCAGGAGCGCGTCGCGGAGGGCCCTGAATGCCTTTCCGTAGTCCTCTCTGCCAGCCCAGATCTCGGCCTCCACCAGCTTGGCGTTTATCTCTATCTCGTTGTCCCTCGGGTTCTTGAGAACCTCGTTTATCAGCGCCTCGGCGGTATTGTAGTCTCCGAGTTCGTATCTGAAGTGCGCCAGGTCGAGGAGGCTTATGAGGTAGTTCTTCTCGTCGCTGAGCCTCTCGAATATATCCCTCGCGCGCTCCATGAGCTCTATGGCTTTCTCGGTCTCGCCGATCTCGTCGAGGTTCACAGCAATGTTGGCCAGCGTCAGCGCTATCTCCTTCTCGTTTTTGAGGACTTCCTCCTCAAGCTTGAGCAGCTCCTCATAGGTCTCTATCGCCTTCTCTGGCATGCCGAAGTGTTCGTAAGCATCGGCCAGGTAGTAGAGCGCCGTCGCGTACTCCTCCGGATCTTCCTTTTTCCTCTCGGCTATCCTCTTGTAGAGCTCAATGCCGCTCTCGGCGTCGTCGAGGTGAGCGTAGACGTGGGCTATCTCATGCGCTAAATCGTAGGGGTCCTCGCACTCGATGACGACTTCCTCAAGCCTCTTCAGCTCCTCCCTCAGCGTCTCCTCATCTTCGATGGTCTCGATGTAATCGTCAAACAGCTCGAGCAGCTTCTCGCAGTCCTTCTCTTCCAGAGCCTTCTCCCACTCGGCCTTGATATCGCTCATTTTTTCATCACCAGTTCCGCTTCTCTGAACGGGTTAAAAAGGTATGCTTTATATACACTGATGATATTTAGACAGGTTAGTCAGTTAATTTTTGCAGTTATGCCAATCACCTGCCGGTGTTGGAGTATGAATTGAAATTCACGTCCCCTCATAGCTGTCTTTTTGATTATGGACGTTTTATCCATGTGGGTGGCTAGACCATGTTCTGGGGGATTAGTTGTCTCATCTTCAACACCTGCAGGGAAAGTGTTATATCCCTGGGGTGCTCTTTCTAATTGTTGGATAAATTATCCAGGTGGTTGAAAATGGAAACCGTGAGGAAGGACATTATCCAGGAGTACGCAAAGTGGGGGAGTCTCGACGTTCTCGAAAATGCAAATCGCTATCCCGGACCAACCGGTTTCTTTGCCTACGTGATGGAAGAAGCGCTCAAAGAGCACCTCTCGCTCATCCCGGCGGAGGGCAGGGAGGCCCACTTCAGCGGCGATATCTACATCCACAAGCTTCCCTACAGTCTCTACATTCCTTACTGCACGGGCCACAGCACGGCAAGGCTCCTTGAGAAGGGTCTAAAGACGCCAACGATAATATCGAGGCCGGCCAAACACTTCGACACCTACGTCGACCACATAGCCAACTACCTCATAACCATGCAGCACTACTTCAGTGGCGCTCAGGCCCTCTCAAGCGTCGAGTGGTACGCGGGGCCGTTCATAAGGAAAGAGGGCCTCGACAGGAGGAAGATACGGCAGAACATTCAGAGACTGGTCTACAACCTCAACTATCCGAGCAGGGTGGGGATGCAGACTCCTTTTACCAACTTCACCGTGACCCTGGACGCCCCGAAGGAGATGCTCGAAGGCGACCACGCGGTTTACGATGGCAAAAAGCTTGATCCGCTCGGAGAGTACGAGAGAGAAGCCAAGGAGTTCTTCATAGCCCTGACTGAGGTGCTCAGAGAGGGTGACGCGATAGGTCAGCCCTTCACGTTTCCTATCCCCACCCTGATGGTCACCGCCAAAATGCTCTGGGACGATCCAGAGGTCTTCGAGGCCGTCTTTACAACCGCTGCAAAGCGTGGAAGCTTCTACTGGCTCAACACCAACGTCATTGACCCCGATGCGAGCTACGCGATGTGCTGCCGCATAGCCATTGACAAAACCGAGATGACCTTCGCCTTCGGCGTCTCCGAGAAGAGCGTCGAGGAAGAGGCCATAGAGAAGCTTGAACGCCAGCGCTTCGGTGGCCTCTGGGCGATGCCCGACGTCACTGGCTCTGTGAACGTCACGACGGTCAACCTTCCGAGACTTGCACTCAAAGCCAATGGCGATGACGATAAGTTCTGGGAAGAGTACGAGCGCGTTCTCCAGTTCGTCCGGGACACCACCGACTGGTTCCGTGAGCGCTACGTGAGACTGATAACGAACTACCGCCAGATGTATCAGATGATCCACCTATACCTCGAGGAGTTCCCGTCGAGCCACTTCAATACAATAGGAATTCTTGGTTTGCCCGAGGCGGCTGCAATTTACCTCAATGAACCTGGACTCTGGACTGAAGGAACGAGGAAGGACTGGCTCAAAGCTGCGGAGCTGATGAAGGAGATGGTCGAGTTCGCCACGGCCAGGGCGAGGGAGTGGATGAAAGAAAGTGGGACGCCGTGGAACGTTGAGGAAGTTCCGGGAGAGAGCGCTGCGGCAAAGCTTGCCATAAGGGATCTCCGCGAGTTCCCCTGGCTAAAGGACTACCTGAGCGACGTTGACAATCCAATTTACTCCACCAGCATAGCGCCCTACTACGGCTCGCTTGAGCTGGGCGACAGGATACGCATAGAGGAGAAGGTTCAGAGGAGCTTCACCGGTGGAGTGATGATGCACATCTTCTTAGGAGAAGAGCCGGACCCGGAGGCTTTAGCGAAGCTTACCAAGAGGCTCATGAAGACAGATCTCGTCTACTGGAGCTACACACCTGCAGTGACAGTCTGCAACGAGTGCGGCCACTCAACTACGGGCCTGCACACCCACTGCCAGCGCTGCGGAAGCGAGAACGTCGAGATATGGAGCAGGATTATCGGCTACTACCGCCCGCTCAAAAACTGGAACCCCTTCAGAAAGAAGGAGTTCTGGACGAGGAGGCACTACACCTCCTGACATCTTCTTTTCTCTTGGGGGTGATTCGATGCTCACAAGTGGCTGGAAAGCCGTCAGCATGGTGGATGTTCACGGGAAGATCACCTTTACGCTCTGGCTGTGCGGTTGTAACTTGAAATGCCCCTTCTGTCATAACTGGCGGATAGCTGGGGGAAAAGGCTGCTTTGAGCTGGAACGGGGGGCAATGCTTGAGGAGCTTGAGGTGAACTCCTTCCTCATCGATTACTTTCACGTCACCGGTGGCGAGCCGCTGATGCAGTGGGCCGAGCTTTCATCGCTGTTAGCCGGTGTGAAGGCTCTTGACGTTCCCGTCAGCCTCAACACGAACCTCACCCTCGTTGGGCCGCTTGAAAAACTCCTTAATGCCGGGCTCGTTGATCACATCGCGACCGACCTGAAGGCACCCCCGGCTGCTCTCTATGGCCTTCCCGAGGAAGCCAGCGAACGGCTCTGGAGGCTGTTCCTGCGGGGACTTGAGCTGGTATCCGACTACGGTCTTCCCCTTGAACTTCGCATTCCCGTTCCCAAGGGCTTTGACGTATGGCCATGGATCGAAGAAGGGCTCGGACACCTCGATACGGAGTTTTACGTCGTCCTTAATCCTCTTGTTGGAAAACCGCTGACGAATCCTCGCGACGAAGCATGGTGCTCCGCCCACTGCTGGCCCAGGAAAGAAGTCTATGAACTCAAAGAAAAACTGAAGGAGCTTGGCCTGAAGGTTTACGTCAACAGTTTCCTCACAACCAACTGGGACCAAGCGAACACCATGGAGGCAACGTAACCGAAAAACTTATAAATAGTCCAAAGGAACGATAAAACGGATACACTAATTGTAACTAAAAGCCCTCCACCCATAAAAAAGAGAACGGGCGGAGGTGAGGGGAGATGGCCCAGCTCGCGGGACAGCCAGTTGTTATTCTGCCTGAGGGAACCCAGAGGTATGTTGGAAGGGATGCCCAGAGGCTCAACATCCTGGCCGCTAGGATAGTCGCCGAGACCATCAGGACCACCCTCGGTCCGAAGGGTATGGACAAGATGCTCGTCGACAGCCTCGGCGACATCGTCATCACCAACGACGGTGCCACCATCCTCGACGAGATGGACATACAGCACCCTGCTGCTAAGATGATGGTCGAGGTTGCTAAGACCCAGGACAAGGAGGCCGGTGATGGAACCACCACTGCCGTTGTCATCGCTGGTGAGCTCCTCAGGAAGGCCGAGGAGCTCATCGACCAGAACATCCACCCGAGCATTGTCATCAAGGGTTATGCTTTAGCTGCCGAGAAGGCCCAGCAGATCCTCGACGAGATCGCCAAGGACGTTGACGTCGAGGACAAGGAGGTCCTCAAGAAGGCTGCAGTGACCTCCATCACCGGTAAGGCCGCCGAGGAGGAGAGGGAGTACCTCGCCGAGATAGCTGTCGAGGCCGTCAAGCAGGTCGCCGAAAAGGTCGGCGACAAGTACAAGGTCGACCTCGACAACATCAAGTTCGAGAAGAAGGAGGGCGGCAGCGTCAAGGAGACCCAGCTCATCAGGGGTGTCGTCATCGACAAGGAGGTCGTCCACCCAGGCATGCCGAAGAGGGTTGAGAACGCTAAGATTGCCCTCATCAACGAGGCCCTCGAGGTCAAGGAGACTGAGACCGACGCCGAGATCAGGATCACCAGCCCGGAGCAGCTCCAGGCCTTCCTCGAGCAGGAGGAGCGCATGCTCCGCGAGATGGTCGAGAAGATCAAGGAGGTCGGCGCCAACGTCGTCTTCGTCCAGAAGGGTATTGATGACCTTGCTCAGCACTACTTGGCCAAGTACGGTATCCTCGCCGTCAGGCGCGTTAAGAAGAGCGACATGGAGAAACTCGCCAAGGCCACCGGTGCCAAGATAGTCACCAACATCCGCGACCTCACCAGCGAAGACCTCGGTGAGGCCGAGCTCGTCGAGCAGAGGAAGGTCGCCGGCGAGAACATGATCTTCGTCGAGGGCTGCAAGAACCCGAAGGCCGTCACCGTCCTCATCAGGGGCGGTACCGAGCACGTCGTTGACGAGGTCGAAAGGGCCCTCGAGGACGCCGTCAAGGTCGTCAAGGACATCGTCGAGGACGGCAAGATCGTCGCTGCCGGCGGTGCTCCGGAGATCGAGCTCGCCATCAGGCTCGACGAGTACGCCAAGGAGGTCGGCGGCAAGGAGCAGCTCGCCATCGAGGCCTTCGCTGAGGCCCTCAAGGTTATCCCGAGGACCCTCGCCGAGAACGCCGGTCTCGACCCGGTCGAGACCCTCGTGAAGGTCATCGCCGCCCACAAGGAGAAGGGCCCGACCATCGGTGTCGATGTCTTCGAGGGCGAGCCAGCCGACATGCTCGAGAAGGGCGTCATCGCCCCAGCCAGGGTTCCGAAGCAGGCCATCAAGAGCGCCAGCGAGGCGGCAATAATGATCCTCAGAATCGACGACGTCATCGCCGCCAGCAAGCTTGAGAAGGACAAGGGAGACAAGGGCGGCGACGACTTCGGTAGCGACCTTGACTGAAGGCTTTGAGCTTTAGCTCTCCTACCTTTTCTGTTCTCCAACTTTTGGCTGGGCTTCCCTATGGCAAGCCTTTTTTAAAGAACCTTCCATTCTCAACTGGAGATAAACCTAAGGGTGTTTTCCATGAGGGTCATAGGCGTCGATCCCGGAACGAAGAGCTTCGACGTTATAGGGCTTGAAGACGGGAGGATAAAGCTTGACCTTACCTTCCCGAGTGAAGTGGTCGCAAAGGCACCTGAAAAGATTGTCAAGGCCATTGAGGACTTCAATGCCGATCTTATAATTGGGCCCTCAGGCTACGGAGTCCCGCTGAAGCACATAAGCGAGCTGACAGACAGAGACCGCTTCGAGATGACGCTCGTGAGAGAGGAGGAGATGAAGGAAATCCCTGTCCTCATCGGGTTACAAAAGATGGTAAGCGAGATGGCTGAGAAGGGCATGAACGTCTGGTTCATCCCTGGCGTTATCCACCTTCCGACGGTGCCGGAGTGGAGAAAGTACAACAAGGTTGACATGGGAACGGCCGACAAGATGGCGATAACAGTGCTCGGTATCCACGACCAAGCGAAAAGGTTCGGAACCGAGTACAGTGAAGTTTCATTCGTCCTCCTTGAGGTAGGTTTCGGCTACAACTACGCCGGAGCGGTTAAAGGCGGAAAAATCGTTGATGGCATCGGCGGAACCATTTTCCCCGGTCCGGCCTACGTGAACAGCGGCGCCCTCGACGGCGAAGTTGCCTACCTTATGGGAGGGGTCAAGAAGTGGCACCTCTTCTGGGGCGGAGCTACGGTAATAGCCGCCAACGAGATACTCCCGCCGGAGGAGTTTGCCAAGAGGCTCGACGAAGAACCGTTCGCAAAGGCTTGGGAGGCCATGAAGGACGGCTTCTTAAAGGCCGTTGCGAGCGAGCTGGCCGTTGTGGGCAACGCTAAGGAGATAATTCTCTCCGGCAGGCTGATGCGCATAGACGAGCTCAGAAAGGACGTGGAAGACCTCTTCGAGGAGCGCTTTGGACTTCCCGTCGTCAAGCAGAGGGGTCTTGAGGGCAGGGCTAAGGAAGCCGCCCAGGGGAGCGCGATAATAGCGGACGGCCTCGCCGGCGGAGGGTTCAAAGGCTTAGTGGAGCACGTTGAGATAAAGAAGAGCCGCGGGAGTGTTCTTGAGTACGTGAAGCTTCCGCTGGAGATTTGATTCCCTTTATTCTTTGAGGGCCTCTATTTCTCCCTTTAGTCTCTTCAGCTTCCCCTTGAATCTCCTTACCTGGGCGTTGCCCATCTCGACGATTCTGGCTATGTACTCATCGCTCACCCACAGCTCTCCGTTCTCGCCGAGAGGGACGTCCATTCTCTCCGTTGAGCGAATCTCAACAAGGAGCTTCTTGTGGCTCACGCTCTTGATATTGCTGTACTTGAAACCGAGACCTATTGCGAGGTTGAGTAACTTTACAGCATCTTCCATCGTCCTCGCGGCCACGTGCAGGATTGGACTCCTAACGAGAAACCAGAGCTGGCCCTTGGAGTGCCTTCCTATGGCATCGAGGACCTCCTCAAGGGTAACCTCCCGGTGCCACTTGCCGAGCCAGGCGGCGTTGACCTTGTCTCCAAATTCGGGCATCTCCATTACCGAAATCCTTCCGGAGCAGGAGGACGTTGTGAAGTAGTTCTCAAGCGAGTTTATCTTCTCCAAGAGCGGAATTATGTCCTCATCCACCTTGCCCTCTTCCAGGGCCTTCCTAAGGCCTGCCATCGCCCTGGCCTTCTGCTCGTCGAAGTTCTTGGTAAATAGGAACATGGCCCCTCATCCCCCGTTGGTCTTAAAATCATTTCCAATCTCAACGAACCTACCCTCAGCTTTCACGAACTCGATGAACCTTTTGTAAGTTGAATGAACGCTTAAAGTTTCGGAATCCCCAACCACTATCAGCTTCCTCTTTGCCCTCGTCAGCGAGACGTTTAATCTTCTCAAATCCTTCAGGAAGCCAACCTCGCCCCTCTCGTTGGAGCGCACGAAGGAGAGGATTATGACTTCCTTCTCCCTGCCCTGATAGCCGTCCACGGTTTTGACCTCTATCTCCTCGGGAACGAGCGAGCTGATTAAGTCCCTCTGGTCGTCATACGGCGTTATCACGCCAATCCACTCTGGCTTGACGCCCATCTCGAGGAGCTTCTCAACGATCTCAGCCACTATCCTCGCCTCAAGTGGGTTCTCCCTGCTCTCGCTCCCGCGCCTCTGTTTCTCCCACCTGTTCTCCAGTCTGGATGTGTCTATAAAAACGAGCACATTGCCTGGTTTCAGGATTTCGTCCCATGGTTCCCCAAAATTGTGGCACTTAATTCCGAGATCTGTGAGAGTGATGCACTTAACTCCGGGTGCTGCCTTTATTTTCCCATCGTAGAACTCCTGACTTGGAAACGCCATTAGCCTCTCGTTCATCCTATACTGGACGGTCAGCATGGCGCTGTTCTCAGGATAGCGCTCAATCAGTCCCTCAAAAAGTGTCCTGCTGAGCTCCCGCGCCTTCTCACTCAGTATTGTCGGCGGCAGCTGCCTGTGGTCACCCGCTAAAACGAAGCGTTTGGCACGGTTTATAGGTATTAGCACGCTTGGTATGGTCGCCTGGGTCGCCTCGTCTACGATCGCCACATCGTAGTCTGCGTAGCCGATTACCTCCAGCCCGGCCGAAGCGTTGGTAGTGAGAACAACGTCTGCCTCCTGGATTATCTCTCTGGCTATTCTCTCCTCCAGCTTTCTGGCGTCATCGAAGGCCTTCTGGACGAGCTTGTTGAGCTTTATCCAGTTGGCCATCTCCCTGATGAGTTTTGCCGGTACTCCTCTTGTGCCCCGCCTCCTCCTCGACAACGCAAGGATTTCAATGTCGGTCAACCCGCGCCTGTACTTTGGCAGGGGCTTTGTGAAGGTGTCACGCTTTTCCGCGAGGTTCTGTGCTGTGACTCGGAGTTCTCTCAGCTCGCCGTATAGGTCATGCTTGGTCATGAGATATGCAAGAGTTGTCTCGTGGAGGTGTTTGGAAACACGGCTTGGGTGTCCAACCCGGACGATTTTCAGGCCCGATTCTGCTAATCGCTCAACGAGGTTGTCCACAGCCACGTTGCTCTCTGCCGTTGCAAGAACCTTGTGGCCGCGCTCCACTTCCTGCCTTATCAGCTCGGCCAGCGTTCTGGTTTTGCCCGTTCCAAAAGGCCCGTGGATGAGGAAGAAGTTGGGGCTCCCGAGTGCCTGGCTGATTGCTCTCCTCTGACTCGCGTTCAGGCTTTTATCGATCGGATCAAACTCGACCGGCTCACTTTCTTCTGGATCTCTTAGGCCGAGATAGAACTCCAGTGCCCTCTTTCCGCCCTCATGGAGGTGTTCAAGGTTTTCAATCCAGCGCTTGAATGTGATATCATTGGCGTAGAGGTCCAGCCTTACTCCTTTAAGCGCCCACTCCGGGACAGTTTCAAGGGCGACTGTAATGAATCGCTTCCCCTTCTCTACGACGGTCCCAACTAGATCGCTCTTCAGGGGGTCGCGTTTGCTGATAACTACCAAATCTCCTACGCCTATCTCCGTCTTAATTTCCCGATCTCGACCGTATTTTACCAGGAAGTAGCCGAGTTCTTCCCCTATGATTTTGCCGTTCAGGCCAAGGATTGCTCTGCCTACCTTCTCACGCTCTCTGCCGCTCAGCCTTTTCATCTCTACCCTCATGGCTTCTATCTCGGCCTTTCTCTCGTACTCTACGAGAACCTTGAGGTGGTTGATGAACTTCTCAAGCTCCATTCTCGCTCCCAAGCGGAGGAAAGAAGAACGTCTTAAAAGGTTGAGGGTTGGTCAGCCCATGCGAGTTTCCTCACCACTCGGACGAAACTTCCCTCATCATCCCAAGAAGAGTAGAGAAAGGGGGTTAAAAAGCTAACCTGTGCTTAACTTGGGGATGTTATATTAATAAATATCCTTAGTTAGAAAAGTTTATATACTACTACTCAAAGTTCTTAATGATAAGTTGTTGGATGGTTTATATGACGACTTGGGGCTTGTGGTATTATAAGTGGAACGGGTCAGAGTACGAGGTCCTAAGCGATTGGAATGACCAGAAGTTTGATTACATCATCGTTACCGATGGAGGGACAGGGGGGACTGAGGGTCTCACAACCAAATATTCTGGAGTGGGATACAACAATGGATATAACGATGCAGGAGAGTTAATCGAAAAGATAGAGAACCAGTGGTTAAAGGGCAGGAATTACATTGTGGAGATTCCATACTTCATATATCAACAAAAGCCTCATGCCAGAGACTTGAACTACTGGCTTGGCTGGATTGATGGCGCTGCCGCTTGGAGTAGTTCGAGACTCAAGGGATTTTATTGGTCACTGGAAAACATCAGGTATATTCAAGCGGGAGAGCTGAGCAGATACACGATAGAGACTATATGGGGCAGAATAATGGAGAACAGAAGGGAGTATAGTGAGAATTACCAGTTTATCTGGATACCGAGCTTGAGGAGTCTCTTTGTGAGCAGATATTTTTCATCGGAACAAGATATTTTAGAGGCAGTAGCTTATGAAACGGACGTTCCCAACATAGCGAACTATTTCAACAATGTTTTCATCCAGCCAGGGTATTATTTCATGAACATAGAAGGCCAAACTATTAAGGGAGGGATACCGTACACATACTCTCTTTTTGTTGATATCCTGAAAACAATACACAAATACATGCCCTCAAACGTCTCCATTGAAATGGAAGCCGATGGTACTGTTAGGGTTAATGAGGACGCCAAAGATTATGCCTGTAAATACGTAGATGCTCAGAGAGAGGCATTTGGTTATGTGC
This sequence comes from Thermococcus sp. GR6, assembly GCF_012027415.1. Lineage (NCBI taxonomy): Archaea > Methanobacteriati > Methanobacteriota > Thermococci > Thermococcales > Thermococcaceae > Thermococcus > Thermococcus sp. GR6. Next base: position 68,615 of record NZ_SNUM01000002.1, on the reverse strand, counting down.
TGCCAGATAGGGCATACTATTTTGACACGGAGGAGAGCACTATTGACTACATGAGAACTAACTGTCCGGGATGGTGAGGTGATGAAGAAGCGTATTTTTACGTTTTTCTTTTTAATTCTCCTGTTTTCTCCCTACACTTCCGCCTATTCTCCAAGGATTACTGGAATAATCCACTACCGGGACGGTTTTCTTGTTCTGACCCATTACTCCAACAACACCACTCAGCTCTGGTTCTTCGAGCCTGGAAAAGGCTTCAAGCTCTTAAACGCCACATTCCTAAACCTCACCTTAATCCACTCCACAGGGGGCAGAGTACTCCTCTACCGAAACCTCTCAAAGGGGCCATTCTTCCAAGATTTCGAGCTTTATGTCTACGATGGGAAATTGCACTTCTTAGGAAACTACTCCGAGACTAACAACTGGGGAGTAGGCAGTGAAATTTACTGGAACGGGAAATTTTACCTGTTTCTTGAGGCTGATTGGTCAACTCAGAGGGGGGATTATTACAACTGGTACGCTATAGTCGGCGATGAGATTTACAAGGTCTTTCCCCCAAGCTTGGATAGCTCGCTCTATTTCTTGGGAGTGTGGGAGCTACCAGCTGGTTACCTCCTCGAAGGAGAAGACCCGATGAGTTATCAGGATGAGCTCTTTCTCCTGGCCGTCAATGGTTCGCGGATTGTTTTTGGGAACTTAACCCCCGTAAACCTCTCAGTGGGGAGATTGTGCTTCAACGGCACTCACTTTGCTGCCTTGGACAGCAACTGGTTTAAGGTGATCTTTTACAACGGGTCGGTTTGGAGGTACTACCTTCAGGTTATCAGCTTGAGCGGGAACTCTCGCTTGATTCCCCTTGACTCCTTTGCCAAGGATGAGGGAGAGAACGTTTACTTCGAACTCCTTGGGAGTCGTGATGGGGCGTGGGTGGTTAGGAAGTACAAGCACTGGTGCAACAGCTTGGGAGATGATTCATTGAAGTGCCACGAGATGACTTTGGGTTACTTTCTCGTCTCCCAAGGATGTGTTGAGAAAATCGATAACATCTCAAACCTAACGGCGTCCTGCACGAGAAGGGAACCGCAAGCGGTCTTTAAGTGGGGAGAGCCCATGAAGGCGCCCTTAACTTTGGAGGGGAGGAGCGTTGCAATCAACGGCACTCTGTTAATCTATGATGGAAAAACCTTCAAACTGCCATTCAACGTCACCATAGCTGATTGTGGTAACGGTTGCCTGCTTTCCAACGAAAAAGAACTCGCTTATTTTGACGGGTATAAAGTTAAACTCGTTAAACTCCCTTTGGATCAAACCATGATTCGCTGGTTAACCCTACTCGGGATAACCTTCACGCTGCTCATCATCGGATGGTTAGTTAAGGTGAGAAGAAGATAAAACGACAAGCAAGGAGAAGAGGGGTTAAAAAGCTAAGCCTTCTCAAAGGAAATTACTGCGATGATATCCCTTTGGAAGGATTTCACTGCCTTCATGTGCCTTTCTTCAACGCGACCGCAGCAGGCGACGCGGTTGTAGAATATCTCCAGCTCCCTGAGTAGATCCGCGAGCTCCTTCTTGGTGCTTTCACTGTACCCGTTGTTCAAAAGCTTGCCCCTCAGAAACGGCATCACTTCCGACGGCCTTCCGAGGGCCGCCCAGAAAAGGCCTTCCTTCAGTATTTCACCCAAAATCTCCTCAAAACTAAAGCTCCTCACATTCAAAATCTTTTCCTTAGCGATGGGTTTGGTACTCCCCCCTCATTGTGAAATCACCCACATGAATGGTTGTCTGGAAGTATTTTGGCTTTTCGGTGTAAGTATTGATGTGATGACAAAATGTGAAGAAAAAAGGTCTAAATTTTGGATGAACTCCTTAGTAGTCCTATTGTTCTTTGTCACATCGTCAGGGCGAGGACTCCAAGGATGAGCAATATCGGTGCCGCGTAGGATAGGGCTATTGCGAGTCTTTTCATGGGTGCCACCGTGCCCAAACGTACACATTTGTTTATAAAGTTTACGTTTGTAAAGTTGTCAAATGTAAAGCCGCTGGTTCGAAGCTGTACATTGAAACCGCGGCCGAGTTCGATCCTCGAGGTGAAAACCCTTAAAAACCCCTGCCAGGTTCATGTTAAAAAGGACGGGGAGGTTCGCGAATTATGGGGAAATTTGAACAAAAACTTGTCAATGCAATTAAGGGCTACACCTTCGACGACGTTCTTCTGGTTCCACAGGCAACCGAGGTCGAGCCGAAGGACGTTGACGTTTCGACCCGGATAACGCCGAGGATTAGACTCAACATCCCGATTCTCAGCGCGGCTATGGACACCGTCACCGAGTGGGAGATGGCGGTAGCGATGGCCAGGGAGGGTGGCCTCGGAGTGATCCACAGGAACATGAGCATCGAGGAGCAGGTCGAGATGGTAAAAAAGGTCAAGCGCGCCGAGCGCTTCATCGTCGAGGACGTCATAACCATCGAACCCGATGAGACCCTTGACTATGCGCTCTTCCTGATGGAGAAGAACGACATCGACGGCCTTCCGGTGGTCGGAGAAGACGGAAAAATTACCGGAATCATCACCAAGAAGGACATAGCTGCGAAGGAAGGCAGGCTCGTGAGGGAGGTCATGACCAGGGACGTCATAACGGTTCCAGAGGACATCGCCGTCGAGGATGCCCTCAACCTTATGGTCAAGAACAGGATTGCCCGCCTCCCCGTGGTCGATGGGGACGGTAAGCTGGTCGGAATCATCACAGTGAGCGACCTCATGATGAGGAAGAAGTACAGGAACGCGGTAAGAGATGAAAACGGCGACCTGTTGGTTGCCGCTGCGGTTGGTCCCTTCGACTTGGAGAGGGCCAAGGCCCTTGACGAGGCCGGGGTTGATGTTATAGTCATCGACACGGCTCATGCCCACAACCTCAAAGCGATAAGGGCGATGAAGGAGATAAGGAACGCTGTTGATGCCGAGTTAATCGTCGGAAACATCGCCAACCCGAAGGCCGTCGATGACCTAACATTCGCCGATGCCGTCAAGGTTGGAATAGGACCCGGAAGCATATGCACCACACGCGTTGTCGCTGGCGTCGGCGTTCCGCAGATTACCGCTATAGCCATGGTTGCCGACAGGGCACAGGAGTACGGTATTCACGTCATTGCCGATGGAGGCATACGCTACTCCGGCGACATCGTCAAGGCAATAGCCGCTGGAGCCGACGCTGTTATGCTTGGTTCGCTCTTGGCTGGAACCAGGGAGGCCCCTGGAAAGGAGGTCCTCATAAACGGCAGGAAATACAAGCAGTACCGTGGCATGGGTTCTCTCGGAGCGATGATGAAGGGAGGGGCTGAAAGGTACTACCAGAAGGGCCACATGAAGACGCGCAAGTTCGTCCCCGAAGGAGTCGAGGGAGTCGTCCCCTACAAGGGAAGCGTTGGAGAGGTTCTCTACCAGCTCGTCGGCGGCCTGCGCTCGGGAATGGGCTACGTCGGGGCGAGGAACATCGAGGAGCTCAAGGAGAGGGGCGAGTTCGTGATAATAACCCAGGCTGGCGTTAAGGAGAGCCATCCGCACGACATCTTCATCACCAACGAGGCTCCGAACTATCCAGTTGGGAAGTGAGCTTTTCTTCCTTTGTTCTTCTATGCCTGATTCCAAAAACCGTTATAAACCCCCTTTTTGAGCCCCATTGGGGGAGAGCATGACCAAGATTGGAATCGTCGGCGATGGTGCAGCTGGTTTAACGGCCGCCATAGCCCTGGCGAAGAGAGGTTTTGACGTCACGGTCATAGGTAAAGGATTTAAGAACACCAACTCATATTTAGCCCAGGCTGGAATAGCCTTCTCGATTCTTGAGGGAGATTCACCTAGGGCTCACTTCCTCGACACGGTTAGGGCTGGCAAGTACCTCAACGATGAGGAGGTAGTCTGGAGCGTTGTGAGCAAAGCTCCCGAAGCGTATGATTTTCTAACCGCGCTCGGCCTTGAGTTCGAGGCCAACGAGACGGAGGGGGGACACTCCTTCCACAGGGTCTTCACGATAAGGAACGAGACCGGGAAGCACCTGATGAAGATTCTCTATATGGCCGCGGAAGAGCATGGGGTAAACTTCGTCGAAGGTCTTGCCGAAGAGCTCGCAGTTAGAGACGGTGTTGCCTATGGTGTTTTTCTGGAGGGGGAGTTACTGAAGTTTGACGCTACTATTTTGGCCACGGGTGGCTTCGCCTCGCTCTTCAAGTACACCGCTGGCTCGCCGCTCAACCTAGGGACACTGATAGGCGATGCCGCCATGAAAGGTGCTCCCGCGAGAGAGCTGGAGTTCGTCCAGTTCCATCCCACGGGCTTCATCGGGAAGGAGGGCGTCAGGCTCATCAGCGAGGCCGTCAGGGGGGCTGGGGCCAGGCTCGTGACGGATGACGGCGAGCGCTTCGTGAACGAGCTCTCCACGAGGGACATCGTGGCGAGGGCCATATACCGTCAGATGCAGGCTGGAAAGAGAGTCTATCTCGATGCAACTGGCATAGAGGACTTTAAACGTAAGTTCCCTCAGATATATGCCTTCCTCATCAGGGAGGGCATAGATCCCTCCAAAGACCTTATTCCAATCTTTCCAATAGCTCACTACACCATCGGCGGAGTAGCGGTTGACCCCTGGTATCGTACGGGTATTAAGAACCTCTATGCTATAGGCGAGGCTATGAGCAACGGCTTCCACGGGGCGAACAGGCTGGCGAGCAACTCCCTGCTGGAGTGCATTGTGAGCGGACTCGAAGTTGCCAGAACCATATCGAGAGATAGGCCGAGGCTTGGCGAGGTTCCAGAGGTTCCCTACACCTTTGACTCTCTGGGTGATGTTGAAGCCCTCAGAGAAATACTGTGGGAGCACGCTGGAATAGTGAGAACTGCTGCGGGCCTGAGGGCTGGCTTGGAGAAGCTTAACGAGATCGAGGCTGATGGAAGGCTTAAGCTGCTCGCGAGGGGTGTTCTTGAGTGCGCTTTAGCAAGGGAGGAGAGTAGGGGGAGCCACTACCGCGAGGACTTCCCCTTCATGAGGAAGGAGTTTGAGAGGCCGAGCTTCTTCGATGGGAGGTGCAGACTTTAGCCACTCCCCTCCAATAAGGTTTTAATGTCCCTCCGTTGACCTTTTCTTCAAGCGAGGTGAGAACATGGACCTGGTTGATGAGATACTTAAACTCAAAGAGGAGAGAAACGCCATAATCATGGCCCACAACTACCAGTTGCCCGAGATTCAGGACATAGCTGACTTCCTCGGCGACAGCCTCGAGCTCGCGAGGAAAGCTATTAACGTTGATGCGGACGTCATAGTTTTTGCGGGCGTCGACTTTATGGCTGAAACTGCCAAAATTCTCAATCCAGAGAAGACCGTTCTATTGCCAACGAGGAGGGCAACCTGCGCGATGGCCAACATGCTCAAAGTCGAGCACATCCTCAAGGCCAAGGAGCAGTATCCGGACGCGCCGGTGGTTCTCTACGTAAACACCACCGCCGAGACCAAGGCCTACGCCGACGTTACGGTTACCTCTGCCAACGCCCTCAAAATAGTCGAGAAGCTCGACTCGGACGTCATAATCTTCGGCCCGGACAAGAACCTCGCGAGCTATGTGGCAAAGATGACCGGCAAGAAGGTCATCCCCGTTCCTGAGTACGGCCACTGCTACGTGCACAGGCAGTTCACCCTTGAGGACGTTGAAAGGGCTAGAAAGCTCTACCCGAACGCCAAGCTGATGGTTCACCCGGAATGCGAGCCAGAGGTACAGGAGAGGGCCGACATCATAGTCTCCACGGGCGGAATGATAAGGCGTGCCCCCGAGCACGACGAGTGGGTGGTCTTCACGGAGAGGGAGATGGTCTACCGCCTTCAGAAGCTCTATCCGGACATCAAGTTCCACCCTGCTAAAGAAGACGCCGTCTGCATCGGCATGAAAGCGATAACGCTCAACCACATCTACGAGTCGCTCAGGGACATGAAGTACGAGGTTACGGTACCTGAGGAGATAGCCGAGAGGGCAAGAAGGGCGATAGAGAGGATGCTGGAGATGAGCTAAGTCTGTAGGGAAAGATTCCACCATTTTTGTTAAGTACAGAGGGAAACTTTTTAAGGATTTTTACCTCTTTATTTAACATGAGCCGCGAGGAAACAATAGCCCAAATTGTGATGGACTATCTCAATCTCAGCGTTGAAGGTGTCGAGCGTGAGCTGAGGGTTTCTGAGGACATCCGAATAAACAAAGCAATAACAATAATCGGCCCAAGAAGGGCTGGAAAGACTTTCTACATTCTTCAAAAGTTTTCCAAACTGAGGAAGGCTGGTAAAGCAGCCGTCTTCTTCCCTCTCGACGATGACAGGATATACCCTCCAACGCCCGATGACCTTTCAACTCTCGTGAGGGTGTTCTACGAGCTCTTCCCGGATGCCGACGAGAAGTACCTTTTTCTCGACGAGATTCAGAACGTCCCCAACTGGGAGCTTTTCGTTAAGCGTGTCATGGAACGTGATGGGTTCAGGGTTTACTTAACCGGCTCCTCTTCAAAACTCCTCAGCAGGGAGATAGCAACGGCCCTTCGGGGAAGAACTCTAACATTCGAGATGCTACCCTTCAGCTTCCGAGAGTTCCTTAGAGCGAAGGGGATTGAGGTGGGTAGGTATCTCTCGACGAGAGAAGAGGCGGTTGTCAAGACTCTTCTGAGGGAATACCTGGAGTTCGGCGGCTTTCCAGAGGTTGTTCTTATCGAGGACACATACCTAAAGCGGAAAACACTTTCCGAGTATGTGGATGTGATGCTGTATCGCGACGTTGTTGAAAGGCACGGGGTAAAGAATTTAAAAGCTGTGAGGCTGTTCCTGAAGCTTCTCATAACGTCCTTTGCCAAGGAGTTCTCGGTGAACCGAACGGCTAGGTACATGAAGGGCATTGGCGTGGACGTCAGCAAGAACACCCTCTACAGCTACTTCGACTACTTTGAAGAAGCTTACGTGATCTTCCCGCTCAAGAAATTTTCCTACAACCTGAGGGAGGTTGAGAAGAGCCTTCCCAAGGTCTACGTCGTTGATACGGGTTTGATAAACGCCTACTCGCTTCGCTTCGGGGAGACCATTGGTAGGCTCATCGAGAACGCCGTTTTCCTTGAACTTAGAAGACGTGAGAAGGAGCTCTACTACTTCAAGGACGAGCGCGGGAGAGAGGTTGATTTCCTCGTGAAGGATGGAAAGGATATCTCGGAGCTCATACAGGTCAGTTATTCACTTGAAGCCCCCGAAACGTTTGAACGGGAGATCTCGGCACTGGTGAATGCCTCGGAGAAACTCGACTGCGAAAACCTAACGATAATAAACTGGAATAGAGATGACATTCTTGAGGTCGGAGGGAAAAAGGTCAGGCTCATCCCTCTCTGGAAGTTCCTGCTTGGAGGTGAAGGTAATGATTCACCTTAGTTATCTTCTCCGCTTCATCGAGGAGGACGCTCCCTTCGGCGACGTCACGAGCGAGGCGGTTATTCCGGAGGAGTTGAATGCAAAGGCAGTAATCATCGCGAAGCAGGAAGGGATAATAGCGGGCGTTGGGGAAGCCAAGGCCCTCTTCGAGCACTTCGGGGTTAAAGTTGAGGTTAAGAAGAGGGACGGCGAGGCCGTGAAGAGGGGCGACGTCCTCCTTGAGCTTGAAGGGAACGCGAGGGCAATACTTCTCGTCGAGAGGACGGCGTTGAACGTCATGGGCAGGATGAGCGGCATAGCGACCGAAGTCAGGAAGCTGGTCGAGAAGGTGAGGGCGGTAAACCCGAAGGTTCGCATTGCCGGAACGAGAAAAACCCTCCTCAAGCCGATAGACAAGAGGGCGATACTCATCGGCGGCGGTGAGCCCCACCGCTTTTCCCTTAGCGATGCGGTACTCATAAAGGACAACCACCTGGCTCTTGTCCCCCTGGAAAAAGCCATAAGGCGCGCCAAGGCCTTCAGCGTTTACAAGGTCGTCGAGGTTGAGGTCGAGACCCTTGAGGATGCCATCAAAGCGGCCAGAGCAGGTGCCGACGTTGTGATGCTCGACAACATGAAGCCTGAGGAAATAGCCGAGGTTTTGGAAGCCCTCAGGCGGGAAGGGCTCAGGGAGAGAGTTAAGATAGAGGTCTCGGGCGGCATAACCGAGGAAAATATCGAGGAGTACGCGAAACTTGATATTGACGTCATAAGCCTCGGAGCTCTAACGCATTCCGTCAGGAACTTCGACGTCAGCCTCGAGATAGTTGGAAAGGCCTGAGCGGATTTCCTTCTTTTCTCCTATCACTCGATCGAAGGTTTTTTCGGAAACATCGGGGCGTTTCTGCGGCAAGGTTTATATTCAAGTTTTTTCTTGAGATTATTGCAAGTTACAGCTTGAAAAGGTGATACCGATGGGAAGGCTCCACGTTATTGAAGCCAAGGGAACGGAGAGGCTGAAGCGCGGTTTTGCCAGGATGGTGAAGGGTGGCGTCATAATGGACGTCACCAACGCCGAGCAGGCGAGGATTGCGGAAGAGGCCGGGGCAGTTTCTGTCATGGCCCTCCATAAAGTTCCGGCCGACATTAGGAAGGCCGGCGGCGTCGCTAGGATGGCTCCGATAGAGAAGATCCAGGAAATAATGGACGCGGTAACGATTCCGGTTATGGCCAAGGTCAGGATAGGCCACGTCGCCGAGGCTAGAGTCCTTGAGGCGCTCGGTGTAGACATGATAGACGAGAGCGAAGTATTAACTCCAGCGGACCCGTTCTTCCACATAGACAAGAGGGAGTTCAACGTTCCCTTCGTCTGTGGAGCGAGGAATCTCGGGGAGGCCGTCAGGAGGATATGGGAAGGTTCCGCCATGATAAGAACCAAGGGTGAGGCCGGAACCGGCAACATCGTCGAGGCAGTCAGACACGTTAGGCTCGTCGCCGACAACATAAGGCTCATCCAACGCATGACGGACGAGCAGGTTTATGCCGTGGCTGAAAAGTTCGCCGAGCCGTACCTCAGGCTGGCCAGGCAGATAAGGGAAATAAGCGGCCTGCCGGAGCAGATCCTCGAGAACGAGCCTGTTTACGGCCACTACACCTACCGCGAGATAGTTGACGGTCTCTACAAGATTCTCCTGGAAATAAAGAAGCTCGGAAGATTGCCCGTGGTTAACTTTGCCGCCGGAGGAGTTGCCACTCCAGCCGACGCCGCCCTGATGATGCAGATGGGCATGGACGGCGTCTTCGTTGGTTCAGGCATCTTCAAGAGCTCCACTCCGGAGAAGATGGCCAGGGCAATAGTTGAAGCCGTTAACCACTGGGACGAGCCGGACGTTATAGCCGAGATAAGCAAAGAGATCGGCGAGCCCATGAAGGGCCTGGAGATTGAGGAGCTCGAGGTTCGCCTTGAGGAGAGGGGCGTCTGAGCTTTTCTTTTCTATATTTATGGGGGTGAGAAAGTGCTCAGAGTCGGAGTTATTGGTGTTCAGGGGGCAGTTAGTGAGCACATCGAGGCGGTGAAGAGGGCCTTCGAGAGGCTCGGAGTCGAAGGAGAGGCATTCTGGCTGAGGAGGCCCGAGCAATTGAACGCCATTGACGCGATAATCCTGCCCGGCGGAGAGAGCACGACCATATCGCGGCTGATGCAGAAGAACGGTCTCTTTGAGCCGGTTAAGAAGCTCGGTGAGGAGGGGCTTCCAATAATGGGTACCTGTGCTGGTTTAATCCTCCTCGCAAAGGATGTCGAGGGAGCCGTTGAGGGGCAGCGTTTTCTGGAGCTCCTTGACGTCAGGGTTAACAGAAACGCCTACGGCAGGCAGGTGGACAGTTTCGAAGCCCCATTAAAGCTGTCCTTCAGTGATGAACCGTTCCCAGGTGTCTTTATTCGTGCTCCAAAGATAGTCGAGCTTCTGGGCGATAAGGTCAAGCCCATAGCCTGGCACGGTGATGAGGTCGTTGGCGTAGAGCAGGGGAACATCATTGGCTTAGCGTTCCATCCTGAGTTAACCGACGACGCGAGGCTGCATGAGTACTTCCTCAGGAAGGCTCTCTGACTTTATAAATTTTCATATACTCAGAATAAGGAAGCTCAGAAGCGGAAGGCCCACTCTTGATACTCGCCGGTGAGACAGGGAGTGCAGAGCTCCTTCTTTCTCACAGCCTTTTCAGCCCCTCGACGCTTAGATAATTCAGACTATCAACCTCAATGGCTTTTCTGACCTTCCTGGTGTTCCACTTCGATAAAGATGACCTAATAAACGCCCATAAGGGGCTCTACGGGTGTCTTATTGGGTGGGCCTAAAGTTAGACTCGTAGGTTATGAAAACTGTGTAGCAGCCCTTCTCGTCTTCAGTTATTTCTATCTTCTTCAGTTTTGGGCCATATTCCCTAACGACGTCTTCCACGATCTTGGACAGCTCCTCAAGGAAGGCCTTTCTTTTAATGGTCATTTCCATCAGGTTCACCAAGAAAAGTTGGGTGGAGGAATTAAAGCCTTATCCTGCAGTTCTCCACGACTATTCCCAACTCTTCCGTAATCTTTCGAGCTCAAAGTTTTCGTAGTGTTTGCTGAGAATCCTTATGGTTTCTCCTCATTTGGAAACTATGACAGCGAAACCGCTCCATGTTGAAGACCTGGAACATCTCCTTCAGAGGAACGCCGGCCTCATAGGTAGGCTTGGATATACCTCCGATTGGTGGCATCTTCAGCCTGGAGTCGTATCTTCTCGTTCACGACTCACTTACAGCTGGCCAAGGTACAAGGGGCATATCAGCACCGGACGAGAGATGTTGATAGAGATAAGGCAAGCTCTAGACGAAAACCGGCTCAATGAAATATTGACACAAATTTGGAAAACATTGTGTGAATAGATTTATAAATTGACGGTATTATGCAGAGCAAAAGGTGGTGCTCATGTGGGAGAGCTTCATTGATGAGAAGGTTAATGAGATAAGGGAAACGGTTGGAGATGGGAAGGCCATCATAGCGCTCAGCGGCGGTGTTGACAGCTCAACCGCTGCTGTTTTAGCCCACAGGGCCATCGGGGATAAACTTCACGCGGTCTTCGTGAACACTGGCTTCCTAAGGAAGGGCGAGCCGGAGTTCGTGGTGAGGACCTTCAGGGACGAGCTCGGTATGAACCTTCACTACGTTGACGCTCAGGAGAGATTCTTCGAGGCTCTCAAGGGCGTAACCGACCCCGAGGAGAAGAGGAAAATAATAGGCAGGGTCTTCATAGAGGTGTTCGAGGAGGTTGCGAAGGAAATAGACGCGGAGTTCTTGATTCAAGGCACGATAGCCCCTGACTGGATAGAGAGCCAGGGCAAAATCAAAAGCCACCATAACGTCGGAGGACTGCCGGAGAGGCTGAACCTCAAGCTCATCGAGCCGTTGAGGGACCTCTACAAGGATGAAGTCAGGGAACTGGCAAAGGAGCTTGGCCTTCCGGAGAAGATATACAACAGGATGCCCTTCCCGGGCCCGGGGCTGGCCGTCAGGATTCTTGGGGAGGTTACCCCCGAAAAGGTCGCCATCGTCAGGGAGGCCAACGCCATCGTGGAGGAAGAGATAGCTAAAGCTGGACTGAGACCGTGGCAGGCCTTTGCGGTTCTCCTTGGCGTCAAGACTGTCGGCGTTCAGGGTGACATAAGGGCCTACAAGGAAACGATAGCTATTCGCGTTGTTGAAAGCCTCGACGGCATGACCGCCAACGCCATGAACGTTCCCTTTGAGGTTTTGCAGAGGATAGCCTTCAGGATAACAAGCGAGATTCCAGAGGTTGGCAGGGTGCTGTATGACATCACTAACAAGCCGCCGGCGACGATAGAGTTCGAATGAGGTGAAATGAATGATAATCATAATGGATAACGGCGGCCAGTACGTCCACAGGATCTGGCGCACTCTTCGCTACCTCGGCGTCGAGGCGAAGATAATCCCTAACACTGCGCCTCTCGAAGAAATCAAGGCAATGAAGCCGAAGGGGATAATCTTCTCCGGCGGACCGGACATCGAGAAGACCGGCAACTGCAGTGCCATACTTGAGCACTACGACGAGTTCAACGTACCCATCCTCGGTATCTGCCTCGGCCACCAGCTCATAGCGAAGTACTTCGGCGGTAAAGTCGGCAGAGGCGAGAAGGCCGAGTACAGCCTCGTAGAGATTGAGATACTCGAGGAGAACGACATCTTTAAAGGACTTCCCAAGAGACTCAAAGTCTGGGAAAGCCATATGGATGAGGTGAAGGAGCTCCCGCCCGGCTTCAAACTTCTGGCAAAGAGCGAGACCTGTCCGATCGAGGCTATGAAGCACGAGGAATTGCCAATCTACGGCGTTCAATTCCATCCGGAGGTCGCCCACACCGAGCGGGGGAGCGACGTTTACCGCAACTTTGCTCAGCTCTGCGGAGAGCTCTAATCAGCTAGTCGATCCTCTCCTCATCTTTTTATCGGCAACGGGTTTAGTCATCATCCCTCCAATTATTCTCCTTCTTTGTCTTAAAGCATTTCCTTTATTATGGCTGGGCATTGCAAAATCAAAAACTTTTTAAAGTTTGCTTTTTACTCTTCATGGTGATATCTTGGGACACACGGTATACTATCGCACTCGAATCGAGCGGTGGGATGACTTCAAGCGGTTCATCGAGAGAATCTGCGATGGCCTCGGATATGAATTCGTGGAGATGGGGGAGTCTGTACTGGTGGTCTCAGGGTGTCTTCATGTTGAGCCCTTGGAGATAAAAAGAGAAGGGTTCGGGTTTGCCAAAACCAACCTGGTTGAGCCCTGCCACTCGGTTTACCTGTTAATCCTTCACTCGCTTTCTTCTTTCGGCTCCGTTGAGGTCTGGGAGGACAAGTAGACCTCTATGATCTTAGTCGGCACCGCGCCTCTCAGCCGTCTGTCTTCCACGATTAGCTTCACGACCCTTCCGACCTCTAAATCATCGACGGCATCGACCCAGTAGCGGCCTGGCTTGACGTTGGCGGAAATGTCATCATGGACGAATACCTTCACAATGTCCCCACGGATTTCCTCTACAATGCCGTAGGTCCAGTCACGTCCGTATTTGGTCTTGAAGTACCATCTGAATGCCATGACTGCTATGAACACCAGCACAAGGTAGCCGTAGTAATAGTAGATGCTTGTGGCGATTCTCCTGATGAAGGCGTAGCCGAAAAACGCACCAAAGGATATCAGGGAAATGAAGTAGTAGAAGAATCTGTACGGCTCTGGTTCTATGAAGAATTCCCTGTTTCTTGTGAGCAGGTAGCGAAGATAGAGGAAGTATATCAGGGCTATCACAGCGAGCCAGAGGGGATTAAGCTTTAAGAACAGGATTGCGAGGTTTGTCAGGAGATAGCTTAGGAATGCAATTTGGAGCTTAAGGCTGAGGAACTCATGGACAGTCAGGGGTTTTTTGATGAGCCTTCTGAGGTATTTAAAGCTTGGGGGCTCATTGGCCTTTGATGGTTTGATGAACTCAATCACTCTGTGAACTGCTGAATCTGCAGATTCTCCTATGCTATAGAGGAAGTCTTCCAGCGACATAATTTCACCTCTTGAGCAGGTCTTGTGCACCTTCCTCTCCGAAAATGGCTATCGCGGTATTCTCATCGATAAAGAACGGTACCTCGAGAGGATTGCCTAGTAGGAGGTTTGGATTCGCTGGATCAATGTAGGATATGCCCCAAACACGATAGGCGGGATTGGTTATGACCAGTCTGTTGTTGAAGTAGTAGTTGAGGAAGTTATAGTCGACGCTTGAGATTCCTTCTTCAGGGATTATCTGAAGGGTTGTGAATATGTTAAACAGCTTCTCATCATAGGTTCTGTAGGGCACCATAAAGCTGACGAGGCCGATGGGGTAGTATTCGTTCCCGTACTTTATTCCAAGTGCGTCCTGCATCTTTTTAGCCAGTTCGAAGTACTCTTCATGGTTTTCATCGCTGTTCTCTAGCCTCTCAAAGAATGACCAGCCGTTGTAAGCTCCGAAGTACTTCTGATCCATCACGCATTCTACAAATGGCTGAAGGTCGTAGGCTTTTGCTTTGGTGGGCGTTTTCGTGAACCCAGCCCCCACTAAAGGTTTGGTCTCAATGAGTTCGTTGAATGAGGTTGTCTTCCAGTAGAACGTAATGCCGTTAAAGTTGGGATCCTCGAGAAGGTCATTAGAGACTGTGTATTTCCTGACGGCCACCCAGTCATAAATGGTTCTGCGGTTGGTTTTTTCGCTGTCGGTTACGAGGTACACGTATCTCAGGGGATCAGTCCAGGTTCTGATGTAATTGTCGTTGTTTACCCGGCCATCAGTTATGTCATTGAACTTTGAGTCCTTCTGGGAGCTGGAGTATGGTTTCATGAGGGCCTCGTAGACGTGGTAGATGTTTATTGGATACCTTGCAGAGACGGTTGAGAGATAGTACCACCAGGGTCTGTGAATGGCCAGTCCATCGCCGCTTTCTAGGGTGTCATCAGTAAATAACAGTAACCTGCCGTCTGTGTCTACCACCCCTATCCCGCTGTCCCAGTCTCCATAATTTTCGTTGGCTCTCATCCTGAATCTGACGGCAAATCCTCCATCTATGTTTAGGGGGTTTGGGGTGAGGAGGTACGCTCGCTCATTTCCCCCATCGATTGTGATGCCCTCAGCGAAGTATTCGAAAACTGTGCTTCCGTTCCCTTTGGTAGGCTCGATCTCGTTCCCAAAGTAGAGTTGTATCTGGAGGTTGCCATTTCTCGGTATTGAAGCCCTGATCCATATCAGTGCCTTTTTACCATTGGCATCCCAGTACTCGATCCAGAACGGAATGGGATTGCAGTTGGAGTCGTATATGGTTATGGACGCGTTCGTTCTGTACGGGTCGCCATTGCCCGCTGTAGCGGTGTTGCCGAATATGTAGTCCAGTATCTGGACCGTGAATCCTTTGGCAGTGCTTATGAGGAGTGGAATGGAGTAGTCAGTTAGGTCCAATCCAACGTTATTCTCCACAGTAAGGTTAACCCGGTGTCCGAGGAGGGAACACCAGTTGGTAGATCCTCCACCTCCAGACGAAACATTAGTGAAAACAAGGACTCCTAGGTCTCCTATATTGAATACTGAAGCAGGACTCACTTGAAACCCATCTGGAGTCAGGCTCGTGTTCACAACGAGAGGCTCATCCGTCATATTAAGGGTTCCTTTTTGGAGCACATAGGCTGAGGCACCATCCCCTGGATACATGTTACCGAAGAAGATGTAACCTTGGTTGAGGGTCTGGGAGTAAATGCCCGCGAAGTGATCACTCTCGCTTGTTCCGTTTCCATAGACAACTTTTATTGGCCTGTCTATGAGTTCGGGATAGGGGTACTCACAGGCCCTTATTGAGCGGAAGTATCTTCCTCCTGTCAGAGCCGAGAACATGGGGTCCTCAAGCTCTTCAATAGATACTATGGAATATACGTATCCTTCCCTGGGTATTGGCCCCTGATACACAACCTTGTTTGACATGTCTGAAATTTTAACGTTCTTCATCTTTGCCCTAATGACTATTCTGAAGGGGTCCAGGGGGGCAACGGTCATCTCTATATTCCTTACCAGGAAGTCCTTTCTTACGTTTTTGTCCATGTTGACGATGTCCGGGATGGTGGTGTTCTCTATCTCGAGCGTGTATCCCTGCTTTCTGAGTTCGGATGATATGTTCACCAGCCATCTGAATACGGTCTGATCACTCATGAGCTTACCGGAGTACCTCCTATCAATGCCGTCGGCTTCTTCAGAGAGGATTAGGTCTCGCATCGTCACGTTCGCCGGTGTGCTGTTTGGATCGAGAAAGTTTCCTGTGCTCGCGATGTAGTCAACGACCGTGACAACGGCCCTCTTTCCCGATATCTCCAGCGTTCTCTGGAAGTCCATCTCAATGTATGAAACTATTCTGTACGTTTTTTCTATCTGTATCCTCTCACTCTGAGAGAGCACTATCTGGGAAGATATGTCCTCATAAGTGGCGAGCAGTAGCATGAGGGGTATTAGCAGAAGGATTACAGTTGAGTTAATTAGGAACGCGCGTCTTTTTCTCATCAATCTTCCCTCCACACACGGAGAGTTATTGCAATTGGTTCGAAGAGGCCGGGGATGTTGCCCATGGATACGAAGTCAATCCTTATGCTCTCGGGAAGGTAAACATCTATCGGGTTTGAGAATGAGCCATCGAAGGGCTCACTCTTCCAGCCTTCTGGATCAGGATCATCGTTGAAATTGAGCTTGTTGAATAGCCTGAGAATTGCGTCGTCCACGGCGTACTTATCAGGCTTGAGGTCACTAATGGATATGTCTAGGTAAGGTGAGTTCCCTATTAGTATGGTTCTTTGATATGTTCCTAAGCCGTCACTGTAGTAATATGTCATCCGGTATCCTTTGTAGTTAGGATATCCTTGGAGTGGCTCAGGGAAGACCTCTCCGTAGCCAGCGTAGCTCTCGATAAAGTAGTTTATTATTGCCCTACTCTCTTGATACCTGAAGCCGTATTGATATGCGTCTGAACTTTCGGCGGCATAGGTATTCTCTTGTCCAGGAACCATCATATTCTCATTCAGTCTCGAGTAGGCAGTCCTTATCATGTAGATGTCCGCGTAGTCATCGTACAGTATTTGACTGTTCTCGGAGAGGGTCGTGATTGCGGTGGGAGTGAACGTTGTGAACTGAATAGCAGTCCAAATATCAACGTACCAGGGTATTGATTTTGGTGGCAGGGTGTAGCTGAAGCTCATCCTCTGATACCGGACTCCATAGTTCTCTCCGCTGTACTGAATCTCATCATAGTCCTTGAATATGGACAGAGGGATAGAATATCTAGTGACAATGGCCCTCGGAATGTACTCGATTTCTATCTGGGACTCACCGTTTCCATAGAGACGCCTCAGACGGTAAGTGGTATCATATCTGAAGTACCTCATGTCCTCGTCCCACCAAGAGTCGAGGGCTATTATGATCTTGAAATAAGTTCGTGATAGGTTGTCGAGAGTGAAACCATAGCTGTTAAGCGCGCTCTCTATCTCCTGCGCGCTTATGTCCACAGTCTGGACACCGGTGGTGGACACTTGCTTGTGGGCAATCAGGTAGTGGTTTGAACCGTATGAGTAGTAGATACGTATATCGTGGACTCCCTCAGTGACGAGATGGATTGATATGCCCGTTATGTTTCCTGGGGCAAATAGAGCGTTGAGGTAGTAGATACCTGTGTAGCTCTGGACGTCATAGAGCTCTCCATAACGCCTGACAGGGTCAAACAGCTGGAAGCTGGTTGTGTTGGTGGAGTATTTCACGTACATCATGGATCCGCTTCCGTATCCCAACTCATAGCAATAATCACTGTTGTAGTTGGTCGAAAACGTTGCCGTCAATACGTTATCTCCACTTTGGAGATAGTTCTCAATGTTAGGATAGTATCCGGTTCCGAGAGAGTGGCCATTGAGGTCAAAGTACGATGTCTGATATCCAGTTCTCGCAACGAGCCTTATATCTGCGTCTTTAATGTCTGCATCGTCTGGAAGTCGGAAATGGCTCTGAACGGTTAGGGTGTTTGCCCTGTACTTCCCATCGTAATAGTGGCATCTGGCTAGAATCCTCTGAATTCCAAAGATGTCACTCCTCGTGTACTCCGCCTTCGTCAAAAAGGCCCTGGCCATGTATCCCCTCGGCGTCTGGTTGTAGGCATAACCACTGAGTAGGAGTGTGGCGGGGGTCACGTCCGAGGCCGTTGAATAGTTGGCTCCAGTTTTTCTTAGATATGGGCTTGTGTAGTTGTTTATCATGAGTTCATAGTTGTAGTCCGTTAAGGTGTTGTTGAGGACGTAACCCATTATTACCTCCGCTTTGTGCTTAAGGTTTGCATCTGGAAAAACCGGTGCTGTGGCCCAGTACGTTGCCACGATATCGATTGGGGACATATCTGGAGTTACAAGCGTTGTGTTGAGAGTCCCATCGCTTATCCACTCTTCGAGCTTCTCTGGAGGAACGAGCTCCCTAAGGGGAAGGGTTCTGAACATGGTTAGGGTATCTTCTGCCACATATTTGGACTGAGAACGCATGTATGTTGAGTAAACTTGGGCGTTCGGGTTAATCTGGCTTATGCTAACCACAAATATTGTTACGAGCAGGAGTGCAAGTATGGCGTCGAGTGTGAATACAAAGCCCCGTCTCTTCATGAGTCATCCCACACCCACAGCTTTAACACGGCGAGGCTCGCCTGGGGCTTCATTATGGTATCTATTCCATTTAGGTCAGTTATTACGGCCTCATCGATGTTCTTCATCTCGTAGACCCAGACGTATATATCCAGGCTTTCACCTTGGTTTATCTGGGTCAGAAACTCCTTCCAGGGTATTATCGCGTAGTAGGGGCTCTCAGAGATGTACGATTTTATGTAAGTTTTTCCGTTGATTGTCTGATTGACGATTATCTTCATTGTGGAATCGGCGGCGGTCTTGTAGGCAGCCATAACGGAGTAGCCAGAGATATTGGCACCCCTCATCCAGGCAACCATGACGATGTAGCCCGTGTTGTTGAACGCGATCTTGAGAGCCATGTAGTCTGGGATGGTCGTGTATATCGTTCCAATGTAGAGCTCCTCAGGAAGCGCGTCCGGAGTCACAGTATAAGTTTCGTTGTACAGCATCTTAGTCATTGGAATCCTTCTCTCGGTATAGGTGATCCACGGAGAGCGGTCCATAGAGGCTTTTATGATTGATGGGTTGTCAACAAAGGTGCCGTTTATCATTGTCATGTTGTAGTCGGCGTTGACGACCTTCGTTGCGTAAACGTATCTAATTGTAAGGTTAGTAGACGATACGCCTCCCTGCTGGCCCCACCATATCGTCCCTGTCCATGTTGTCGTGACTTGTTCTCCTTCCCTATGATAGGGTATCCACAGTTCGTAAGTTCCGTCGTTGAGACGGTTCCATCCTATGAGGAGCCACCCACTGTCCACATCTATATAGACCGTAGCACCGGCTGGTATGTTATAGTTCTGGGGACCACCGGGAGCGGGGATGTCAACTCTCACGTCTGCATCCTCGGCGAGTTTGAATACAAAGCTTTCCCCCGCTGTCAGGTTGGTTATGTTTGCTATGCCTCCTGTACCGCGAAGGTCTGTTCTGAGTGGATAGGCCCACACGATGTCCACTATCGGGTTTCCATAGGCGTATCCATGTGTGGGTGTGATGGATAGGCGCCCTCCCCAAGGGATATCTACGGAACCATCCACGTTGGGAGGCACTACTGTCACGTCTCCTTCAATTTCAATTCTAGTGAGGTAAAATCCGAGGGTAAAGTCTTTCCCCATGCTTAAGTTGACTAGTGCACTCTTCAAAGAGGCCTCACCATTAGTATAGGCCTTATTTAGGGCCTCTATCTTTTTGTAGTCTATTGTGTTGGGATATTTTGTGTTCTCTAGCCCGAGATAGGCTAGATTTGAAGGGTTCGACTCCCAGTCAGATGGAACTCCGGGATTTTTTACGATGATATCGAGCATGTTGTCTCCTATATTAGCCCTCTCGTACCAGCCCAGCATGATGGTTATGTCATCTTTTAGTGCACTGGATGTGCTGGTTATCATTCCCAGCATGAGTATAACTATGACCAATGAGAGCATCGCGTCAAAGGAAAGTAGCTGACCTCGCCTCATTTTCTCACCACATCCACGTTTATCTCAACCTCTTTTCCACCAAAATACAGCTTGCCCCCGCTCAGCCGAACGTTCGTGTTTGAGGCAAGGTCATTGACTATGTACTGCTTTATGTTGGCCTCTAGGGTTGCTTCAGGGACGGCGCTTCCCGAGTACGTTATGATGATATTGACCTGTATCTTGCTATCCAGCTCGTTCATGCTAATGGATGTGAGCTGGAATGTGTGGTAAGTGTAGTTGTCAGCCTTTATTATTACGTTCAATGGAGCGTATCCAGCTTCGTTGATCACAACCCCGGTGTTCAGGTACGCACAGGCGTTGGACGCAGAATTCCTTGCATAGACTACTAGTGAGATATCTCTGTTCTCATTCAGGTAGGAGGGTACTATTATTAGAACTCCAATCAGGATTATAACAATTATGAAGAGAGCCTCAATCGCGGTTTGAGCCCTACGATGAGATATCGACATACAGCCTTCCCTCCGTCTCGTTGTACGTTGCCACTATCTGGAATTCTCTATCGGCCTCTGTGAGGGTCACTGAGCTCTCCCGGTAAATTGGCACGGGACTGTTCTGAATGACGAGGTACTTCCTGCCAGCTATCGTGGCGTTTATCATGATGGTATCGTTGGATGGTACGAGTGTAATCGTGACTTTGTCGCCTGAATCGAGGTCCATGGGAAGTTCTTTCTTCACGCTGAAGCCGTCCCCAACAGCATAGACTTTTACAACCGAATCTCTCACGTCTATCGAGAATGCTTTGAGCTTTGCAACGGCATCAAAGGTCTCGGCGTAGGTTGTCTCGCTACTGGCAATATAAACTAGGTTAACCATTGTTAAGGTTATCAGAGTAACCGCAAAGAGGAAGTCAAGGCTTATCTGTCCCCTCTTCATATTCATCTACCAGCTTTAATGTTTATTCTAAGTTCGCCCTTTGTGGAATCAAACGTCCAGCTGTTGGGATTGTCAGGGTTCCACTCGACGACTATCTTTAGGGTCGCAGGAAGATCACGGGGGTCTATCTCCAGGCCGTAAATGGTATCCGCGCCAATAGTGATGTTTCCTATGGGAGACCATATGGACGAGTTATCGTACAGCACAGCTTGATACATTGCCCTGCTCCAGAATATGTTCTTATCTCCACCACTAAGAACGAGGTTAAAGCCCGTGCCAGTGACCGTGACGTAAGTACCGTTGCCATCATTGCTGTAGTTGCCGTAGGTTATGAATATCTTTGGGTTCTCCACGTTCAGACCCTTCTCAAGCATTCCAGGGTCTTTCAGGTAAGTTAGCTTGACGTAGGTGGTGGACTTGGCACCGGGTCCCTGGGCATAAACTTGGCTTATGGTGTTGGATATGGCGTTGGCGAGGTTCTTCTCCTCAAGACTTACCTGAATACGGAGAGTTTCGGTTGAAGTTGAACCTTCCCGGAAAGTAACGTTGTTCACAGAGTAAAGTAACAGTATAAGCATTATACCGAATATGAGCATAAACTCCAGTGAAACCTGGCCACGCTTCGCTTTTTTCATCATGTATTCTCCCCTCAGTATTGATATGGTGTGAACATCTATTTAATGGTTACTCCCGGATTTTTCAGCTTTTACTACTGCAAAAAGGCCCGTTCCGACTTTTCTGGTTGCAACTCCGAAGTAATCGCCGCTGAATATCTTGAACTTGTACTTTTCGGGGGGCAGGGAATGCTTCTCCACAAGTTCAGTCAGCTCATCGATGAAGAACTGGGTGAGCTCGTAGTAAATCAGGTCGAGCTTCTCCTTCGTGTAGTCCCTGATGAAGAGAATCACTGGCAGCATCGCGAGGCCGAGAATTAAGTAGGGCTGTTTTAGCAGCAGGGAGGCCGCTGCCGTGGCTGCAATGACACCTCCTACGGCGGCGTATGCTGCTTTTTCCCTTTTCTTTATCCCCTTGATTTCCTCTACCTTCTTTTCCCAGATGTCCAGAAGCGCCGGATTGTAGAAGTCAAAGGCGGTGTGACGCTTTCCCTTTGCAATCCTTTCCCTGATTAAATCGTCCCAGTCGTCCCTGTAATAGATGACCTCTCCATGGAGCCTGGCTCTTTCAGCATCGAGGGAGGAGATTATCCTGATTATGTCCTCGGCGCTTTCGTGGGCTATGTGTGCGTAAACCTCCTTCTCGTCGAGCTCCAGCGCGACCTCGACGGAGTCCTTTATTGGCTCGGTCATTCCCCATCACCTGGATATATGTCGTCGAAGTCAGGCAGACCGCTCAGCAGCTCCTTCTTCTTAGCCTCAGCCTCTTTCTTGGCCTTCATGAACGACTGAGCATAGCGCTTGGCAGTTAGTACTATCTCTTCGATGCTCTTGCTTTCGTAGATGCCGCTCAGCAGGGTTACAACTTCAACCTCTCTCTCGCGGGGATCTGGATAGAAGCCGCGGAATATCTGCTTACCTCGTATCTTGTTAGTGAGGTAATCGAGGGCCTCGAATATCTCTGTAGCTTTGAGCAGCTCCGGCGGCCCATGAATTGCAACGAGGCCGTAGAGCGCTGACTCTATGTTTGCATCCAAATAAAGCCCCTCGTTCTCAAAGGACTTCATTATGAGCCTTGAGAGGCTCTTGACCTTGTTAGCGTCAGCTTTCGCGTAACCAATGGTGGCAAAGCTTCCAAAGGCCTTGAGAACGAACTTCAGATCGCTCGCGTCAAGCGTCTGCTCGCCGGGAACGTCGACAAGTGCCAGCAGGGAGGCTATGCGCTCGACTATCGTGTAGTTTATCCTCTCGTAGGCCTTTGTTATGTCGTCACCGCTCTCTTTCAGCTTGTTGTTGTCAATGGCTATGATGGAGTCGGCTATCTTGGAGAGCTTGTCTATAGTTATAGCCGCGTTTATGGTCGGCCTTATGCCCTCCTCCCTGAGTGGAAGTGCTCCAATGGCCACGACGAGCGAATCTGGGTACTCCTCTTTTAGAGCCTCTGCCAGAACTGGCGTTCCTCCAGCTCCAGTTCCACCGCCGAAGCCAAAAGTTAAGAAGAATACGTCTATGTCTTCGTAGCCGATTATCGACCCTATCTTACGCATCACCATGGGCAAATCGCGCTTCATTGCCTCTCTGCCGAGTATTGGGTTGGCGTTGACGCCCTTCCCGCCGGTGAGGCCCTCCCCTATGAGTATTCTTCTCTCGTGAGGAATGTGTTTTAAGTAATCCAGGTCTCCCCTGGAGGTGTTTATCGCCAGTGCCTCAAAATCAACTAGGGCGAAGAGGTCGGCTATCTTCGTTCCGCACTGGCCGACCCCTATGATTAGAGCCCTCACCTTTTAATCACCCCACTACGATGACGCGCACCTTACCGTTCTCACTGAGGAACACCATTGCCTCTCCCCTGATGTATCTGATGAAGCCTGTGGTGAATATCTCCTTCGCTATCTCCACGTTCTCTGGTTCGTAGAATATGAAGAACACGACGCCCTTGGGAGTCTTGCCGGGAACGAGGACCACTGCTTTGTCGGTCGGAACAGTGATGTTGCCAACCGTCACTGTGCCGTCCTCAAGGTGGAACCTCATGTATGGGTTGTAGTCTCTGATGAAGTAGTCGCCGAAGTTTGCCATCACTATGTAGCTCTCCTCGCCGATGACCGTCGAGTTCGCCGGTATGAAGCCTCCGCTGAAGAGGTCGTTCAGCGTGGTTATTATCTCGTTCACGCTCTCCGGATCCATTCCAGGCGCAATGATCTGGAACACGTCGGTGTTAAGGGCCCTCTCAATGTCGTAGAGGTTAACGGGCGGTACGTACTGGAAGCGCGAGAGGTAGAGTATAGCGCTCGCTGTCTCCAGGGTCTTGTCCTCTATCAGTCCGCTGTCCCTGGCTTCCATCACGAAGTCGAGGGTCTCATTGGTGTAGTTGTGACCATACTTGATGAGCAGGTCGGTGACCCTGACGGTGAGCTCGACGCTCGGGGTTCCTTGGAATTCTTTGTTCTTCTCCCAGACGTAGTAGGTCTTCCAGTAGGGCCAGCCGCCATTAATCCTCTGTTCTATGAGCCACTCAATGTGGGGTTGAAGTTCTTCGGGCGTGGCTATTCCGTCGAGGGCCTCAAGGACTGTGAGCGTGGTCAGGACGTCAGGCTTGAGCATGTAGGCAAAGTACCTCGTTGTCACGTAGGTTCCCCAACCGTCGTTGGTTATGCTCAGGAGCCAGTCCTTAGCCTTCTGGATTAGCGGGTCGTCCGAAGGAACGCCCAAATCGCGGAGGGCCTTAACGGCCAGAGCGGTCTCGTAGGGCTGAGGCCCGAGGACGGTGTTGCCCCAGAGGCCGTAATCGAGCTGAGCGTTGCGTATGAGCTCTATTGCCTGAGCTTTCTCTTCCTCGGTGAGATTATTGTACATGAAGAGTATCTCGAGAGCGTAGTAGTAGCCAACGGACATCCTGCCGTTCTGCTCTATCCAGAGGGCATCCTTCTGGAATGCTTCCCTTGCCCACGCCACTGCCTTATCTATGGCCTCCTTCTCGGGATAGCACTCCTTGATCGCCATAAGGGCGTAGTAGGTAGCCTTCTCGTCGGAGGGTGAGTTCAGAGTCAGACCCCATCCTCCATCGGGGTTCTGCATGTTCTTCAGGGCTTGGCAGGGCATCTCGTATGGGTTTTTAACCTCGCTTGGAGGCAGTGTCTCAAAGGACGTGGAGAGCGCCATCAGGGCAAAGGAGGTTGTCGCTATGAGCTCGGTGGAAGAGAACAGATTCGGAGTGTTCATCCAATAAACGAGGTCGTTGGATGTTTTTCTGTAAGATTCGAGTTTTATGAGTATTCTCGCGGTGTCAAAATCGACTGGGGTGTGGAGAACCAGGGCATATGTGAGCATCGCCCTCTCTTTCATAGTTATCTCGCCGTTGAGGAGGACGTCCTTGACCTCATCTATAGTCTCTTTGTCGACGGGATATCCTGTGCTGTGATATGCGATGAGCTTAAGGGCGAGGGCTTCGTAACCGGAGATCTCACAGGAGGCGTTTTCGAGGTATTTAATCGCATCGCGGACGGTTTGGCTGTTGTAGGTGTAGCCGCTCTCACCAAGGGCCCACACGGCCACGATCGTTGGATAGCATGAGGCAGGTGTTCCAGGGACGTAGCCCCAGCCGTTTTCGTTCTTCGCAGAGAGAAGGTACGAAACTCCACTCTGAATGGCAGGCCTTACTTTGAGTCTGGTCATTGTATCCAGATGGGGATACGCTCTCTCCAGCGCTATGACAGCATAGGCAGTGTCGAGGACGTTGCTTGTTTCACCTGGATAAAGACCCCATCCCCCATCCGGGTTCTGATATGAGAGAAGCGTCTCCAAAAGGGTTGAGATGTCCGGGACAATGCCCCCGTCCAGGTCGCTGGCAGCCCCAGATAATGCCATGACTGCCAGGCTTATTTCCCTCGTCTGCTTTGTAGATTCGGCCGAGTCACCGAGAAACTTTACAGAGCCATCTATCGTTCCGGCACTAACGGCTGGAATCAACATGAAAACAATCATCATCAAAGCCAGAACTTTCTTCATCATCTTACACCCCTAAGTTCATTCTAAGCGGCCAGAATAAATAAACTTTTTCCATAAAAAGGGGAGAGAAAGCTCAGTGCTTTATGAAGCGTTCCGTTTT
Organism: Thermococcus sp. GR6; assembly: GCF_012027415.1. NCBI lineage: Archaea > Methanobacteriati > Methanobacteriota > Thermococci > Thermococcales > Thermococcaceae > Thermococcus > Thermococcus sp. GR6. The sequence continues at coordinate 43,370 of NZ_SNUM01000002.1, read as the reverse complement.
GTCCACATCGTCGCGCATTATCAGAACGACACGGCTCGGTTCGTACTCGTCCTCGATGTGGTAGCCGGGCAGGTGCTTGACGAGCTCCTCTGCGAAGGCCTTGATTTCTTCATGGCGCGGCATGTTGTTTATCGTGAGTCTGTTCCTCGAGAAGCCGACGAACATGTAGGCTTTGGCCTCGACGAACATTGGTTTGGCCTTCATTATGAGCTTTGCGTAGCCCTCTGGATTGTGCATGTTCTCGTCCTTGACGAGCGTGAGTCTTATCACCGTCCTCGTTGGCAGACCGTTCATGAGCTCGAGGGTTCTTGTTATTTTCTCCCAGCCGTCGGGAATCATTGGGACATTGACGCGGTTGTAGGTCTCTATGTCTGGAGCGGTGAGCGAGACGTAGAGCTGGGTCGGAAGCTTGTCCTCCTTAATCATCTCTTCGAGTCTCTCCGGAGCGGTTCCGTTTGTGACTATGAAGGTGGTGAATCCACGCTTGTGGAACTCCTCAACTAGGTCGCCCATGTATGGATAGAGCATCGGCTCACCGGAGAGGCTTATGGCGGCGTGCTTCGGATTCCAGGCCTCCTCGAACTTCTTCATGTTTATTCCAGGCATGCCCTTGTAGCCGACGAGGAGCTTGCGCTGGGCCTTTATGCTCTCCTCGACTATGAAAGCCGGGTCGTCCCAGGGCCCAGGAAGCTCGGTTCCAAGGAAGCCCTCCATGGGGCGCCAGCAGAATATGCAGTTGTGGCTGCACCATGCAGTAACCGGCGTCATCTGCAGACAGCGGTGGGAGTGTATTCCGTAGAACTTCTGCTTGTAGCAGAACCTGTCGTGCTTTATGCTCTCCTTGAGCCAGTGGCAGAGCTTGACTGAGCTGTGTCTGCCCACGAGAGCGTAATGCTGCTTTTTAAACAGTCTCGCAATCTCGCCCGGCATGTTTGGATTGGACTTGAACGTTATCGCCATTAGTCTCACCTAACTCCACTTCAGACACCCTTTTAAAAAGGTGTTGGGAACAAAGCTGTCCCATATTTTATCGTCGAAAAACTCTTCGTCAATCGGGGAAAAGTTTAAAAGGAAAAGTTCGAGGTTAAGCCCATGTTCGAGCGGGTAAAACCGATTCCAATGCTCAAAAAGGAGGAGTTCGAGATCTTTCCCGAGGAAGAGCCAGAGATCGAGAACAAGCCAAAGGTTAAGTTCCTGTTTGAAGTTAAACGTCACCATTTGGCTTAATCCTCAAGCAGGGCGTTTATCAGGACTATGTCCTCAAAGAAGACATGATTCTTAGCGGCTATTTCTCCCTTTAGGCCAACTTCTTTCAGCCTCTTGAGAGTCTCTTTTATTCCTGTTATGGAGCTCTGAACTATTTGAACGATTCCACCGGGCTTTAGATAATCGGCAACTTCGTCTATGAACCTGTCGAGGACTTCCCTTCCGGTTTCTCCCCCCACCAGCGCGAGATCTATCGGCTCCTCGGGTTCGCCGGGCAGATACGGCGCGTTGAAGGTGATGACGTCAAACTCCCCATCAACCCCCTCGAAGAGGTTGCTCTGGATGAACTCAACGTTTTCAATGCCGTTGAGCTTCGCATTTTCCCTTGCCAGCTTAATGGCGAGGGGATTTACGTCAACGCCGAGGACGTACTCTGCCTTCCTCGCCATCAGAAGTGCTATTATGCCTGTCCCGGTGCCCATGTCAAGGGCAACGTCGCCACGTTTAACCGCTAGGTTCTCGGCTAAGAGGAACGTGTCCTCCGCTGGTTCGTAGACCTGGGGATGAAGTCTGAGCTTTAACCCCTTGTAATATAGCATGAAAGTAGATGTGTCTCAACCTTTTTGTGTTTAACGCTGTGTCTTTTTGACTTTTGGTGAATATTTTCCGAAGATATTTCGAACATCTTGGAAAGATTCTTGTGTTTTGTATACTTGTCAACGTATTGTCCTGTTAGAAATGCCACATGACAGAACTTTCTTGCATTTGATGACGATTTGCCATATGTAACCTACGAAAGACTTAAGTATGTGTGCCTTTATGTAGGGGTGCATAAAATCGTACTGGGGTGTTGTTGAATGAACAGGAAAGTGACTATAGGTAGTTTAATGGCCCTGTTGCTTCTGGCGGCAATCTTTGCCGTCCCCGCTGTCGCTGAGAAGCCAGAGACTATCAGGGTTGTCGCACACATAGACAGGGGCCACTTCAAGGCCGATGCCGTCAAAGGAATCGGGGGTAAAATCGTCTACGAGTTCAAGCTGATCGATGCCGTTGTCATTGATATCCCAGCTAATGCCGTCGGCAAGCTGGCTAAGCTCGACGGCGTTACCAAGGTCGAGTACGACCACATGGCTCAGGTTTACAGGGGCGGTCCGCCGTGGCTCATCAGCCAACCGACTCAGCCTGCTCAGACGGTTCCGTGGGGAATTGAGCGTGTTCAGGCTCCAACCGTCTGGGGTATAACCGACGGCTCCAGCAATGGCGTCATTGAGGTTGCAGTCCTCGACACCGGAGCCGACTGGGACCACCCGGACATTGCCGCTAACATCGTTTGGGGAATTAGTACCCTTGGTGGTGTTGTCAGCACGGATCCTGCTGACTGGTACGACGGAAATGGACACGGAACCCACGTTATAGGAACCATAGCGGCCCTTAACAACGACATTGGTGTCGTCGGAGTTGCTCCGAACGTTGAGATCTACGCCATCAAGGTTCTTGATGACAGGGGAAGCGGAACCTACACTGACATAGCCATTGGTATCGAACAGGCCGTTCTCGGTCCGGACGGAGTGCTCGACGCTGACGGCGATGGAATAGTCGTTGGCGACCCGGATGACGACGCTGCCGAGGTCATAAGCATGTCCCTCGGTGGTCCGAGCGACGATGCTTACCTCCACGACATGATAATCCAGGCCTACAACTACGGCGTTGTCATCGTTGCCGCCAGTGGCAACGAGGCTGCTGACCAGCCGAGCTATCCGGCTATCTATCCGGAGGTCATCGCCGTCGGCGCCACCGACTCGACCGATGCTATAGCCTACTTCAGCAACCTCCAGCCCGAGGTCAGCGCTCCGGGTGTTGACATTCTCAGTACTTATCCGGACGACACCTATGAGACCCTCAGTGGAACCTCGATGGCCACTCCGCACGTCAGCGGTGTCGTTGCCCTCATCCAGGCTGCATACTACAACGCCTACGGCAAGGTTCTTCCAGTCGGAACCTTTGATGATATGACTACCAACACCATCAGGGGAATCCTCCACGTTACGGCCGATGACCTTGGCGACCCCGGCTGGGACATCTACTACGGTTATGGAATAGTGAGGGCTGACCTGGCTGTCCAGGCGGCCCTTGGTTGATTCTCTTATTTTTCACTACTTTTCACTTTTGAGATAACACATATGTAGAATTAAGATTGAGATTTGAGGTCTTTGTAATTGCTAATTGGAATACGTTGGCTCCAACTTTTCTGTGTTTAACGCTCGTTCTCTTGATTTTGTGCATATTTTGGTACCCATTACAACGTTTAATCTTTGTGTACTCGTCGATGTATTGACAATGATATTCCACGTTCTGTGGCGTTGTGTCATGTTAGTTCTAGAAAGATTTAAGTATGCATTTTATTAGGTATTGTTGAACTAATATGTGCTGGGGTGGTGCTGTATGGTCAGTAAGCATGCGATCAGCGCGCTGCTCCTTGCCCTGCTGGTCTTGTCGCTACTCCCGGTTCCGGCAACCGCGGAGAAGCCTGAGATGATCAGGGTGGTAGTGCACATTGATAAGGCCCAGTTCAAGCCGAACGAAGTCCTTGGAATTGGTGGCCACGTTATCTACCAGTTCAAGCTCATAGATGCCGCAGTTGTTGAGATACCCTCAACTGCGGTGGGCAAACTTAGGAAGCTACCTGGAGTCAAAATGGTTGAGTTCGACCACCAAGCGGTTCTCCTAGGGAAGCCCCCGGGAGTCGGAAAGCCTGGGAGTACCCAGCCTGCTCAGACGGTTCCGTGGGGAATTGAGCGTGTTCAGGCTCCAACCGTCTGGAGTATAACCGACGGCTCCAGCAACGGCGTCATTGAGGTTGCGATTCTCGATACTGGAATAGACTATGACCATCCAGATCTTGCGGCTAATCTGGCTTGGGGCGTTAGCACCTTGAGGGGCAAAGTTTCTACAAAGCCGAGAGACTACTACGACCAGAATGGACACGGAACCCACGTCGCAGGAACCATAGCGGCCCTTAACAACGACATTGGAGTCGTTGGAGTCGCTCCGAACGTTGAGATTTATGCGATTAGGGTTCTCGATGCCAGTGGTAGGGGTTCTTATACTGATATCGCCATGGGCATTGAGCAGGCCCTCCTTGGTCCCGATGGAGTCCTCGACGCTGACGGCGATGGAATAGTCGTTGGCGACCCGGATGACGATGCTGCCGAGGTCATAAGCATGTCCCTCGGCGGGTCCGCCGACGACCAGTACCTCCACGATATTATAATCCAAGCCTACAACTACGGTGTCGTCATCGTTGCCGCCAGCGGCAATGAGGGCGCATCCAGTCCCAGCTATCCGGCAGCTTATCCAGAGGTTATAGCCGTCGGTGCAAGCGACATCAACGACCAGATTGCCTACTTCAGCAACCTCCAGCCCGAGGTTAGCGCTCCTGGCGTTGATGTGCTCAGCACTTACCCGGACGATTCCTACGAGACCCTCAGCGGTACAAGCATGGCTACTCCGCATGTCAGTGGTGTCGTCGCTCTCATCCAGGCTGCCTACTACAACAAGTACGGCAAGGTTCTCCCAGTTGGAACCTTCGATGACATGAGCACCAGCACTGTCAGAGGAATCCTGCATAGCACTGCTGATGATCTCGGTGAAGCTGGTTGGGACATCTACTACGGTTATGGAATAGTCAGAGCTGACCTGGCTGTTCAGGTTGCTCTCAGCTGATTTTCTTTTTATTTCTCTGCTTTGATAGTCTGAGCAAGGTTTTCTTAACTGGAACAGAAGCCTGAGTTGTTCTCAAGAAACGTTCGAGGGATTAGAAGAAAAAGAAATCACTTCCTCTTCCATTCGGTGTAGCCGCACCTTCCGCAGCTCCAGCGGTCCTTGTGCTCGGCCATGAAGACACCCGGACCACAGCGCGGGCAGAACTTGTTCTTCCTCTTGACCTTACCGCCCTGAACCTCATAGAGCTTCCACTTCTGTCCCATTTTCACTCCTCCTCCTTGGTTATTATTCCGTCCCTAACAAGGATGTATTCGGGCTCTATGTAGAGCATCCTCTCCTTGCTCTCATAAGCCTTAGCGTAACCCTTGCTGACCCTGCTACCGAAGTAGGACTTTATGTACTGGAGGACGGTAGTCTCGGGGTCGAGGTCGAGCATGGCGACGAGCTTGCCCTTGACGTCCTTCCTGCTCGGGGTTGGCTCACCCTCGTGAATGACGTCGAAGTATATCTCCTTTCTTCCGAGGAGCTTGTTCTCCTTAATCTCGGTAACCTTAATCTCCATCGCGAACCACCTCCATCTTAGACATGAGCTTCCCGCACTTGAGCTTGCATTCGGGTGTTACCTTTATAAGCACTACTCCCTCGTCGGGCTGGCCGTAGAGCACCACCGAGCCCTCGGGGGCGTAGAGCACGGCCGGAATCGCCGCGAGGTCTTCCTCCCCGCACACCTTTATGTAAACCTTTCTGCCCCTCTCGGCCAGTCCAAATCCCTTTTTGATTGCGTTTAATAAAGCTTTCGTTATTGTTCCGGGCGGATTCTGCACGGTCATTATGACCGCATCGCTCTCAATGTCCGGACTGTATTCCTGCCTTTTAGTTTTATGATCGTAGATGGCCAGGCTCGGCTTTATCCCGAGCCTGAGGACGTTTTCTGTAACAACGTCGCCGACGGTGACGACGTGCCTGGCCCTTTCAAGCTCCTCCCTAATCCTGAGGTATGGCTTAGGTATCTCCCCCCGGATGAGCTTCCCGAGGGGATCCTTTAACTCCTTCCTGAGCTCGGGGGTTAGCTTGAAGTGGAACATCATCTAACCCTTATGGCGTACTTTCCTGGGACTTTGACGCCCAGCTTCTGGGCTATTTTCGACTTCTCGGGTTCAGTGATTATGACAAGGTCGAACCACTCGTCGCTCAGATCCCTGCTGCCGCAGACAGGGCAGCGGTCTTCCGTGGTTATGTAGTGGCAGTGCCTGCAGGCGCGCTCCTTCATGCCTCTTCAGCCTCCTCCTTGCGCTTCTCCTTAGCTATCCAGTCGGACTTGCCAAGGCCGGGCTGGCGCATGGTGAGGCCTATCTTATTCTCCCTGATAACGCGGCTCTTAATGCTTATCGCTATAATTCTCGCTTTGACCTCGTCTCCAAGCTTGAGGATTCTCTTGGTCTCCTTACCGAGGAACTGCTTGTTCTTCTCGTCGAAGACTACGTAATCGTCCATAAGCTGTGAGATGTGAACGAGACCGTCCATCGGACCGATCCTTATGAAGGCTCCGTAGGGAGCGACGTCTATAACCTCTCCCTCAACAACCTCGTGCATCTCGGGCTTCCAGACGAGGACGTCGAAGACAACCTCGTGGTAGGTTGCGCCATCGCCGGGAACGACGACACCCTGGCTTATCTCTTCAACGTCCATGACGGCTAAAATAACCCCTTCATCCCTGTCGTAGATACCCTCGTAAGTTTCCCTGAGGACTATCTTTGCCGCCTCCTTGGGATCCATGGTGAACATCCGGGGGGGAATCCTTACAACATCCTTAATCTTCAGGAGCTTGTACATGCCTTTACCTCCTTGGTGAAGGAAATAAGAGGAAAGAAATCACTCCTTCTTACCGAACTTCTCTTTGTACATCTCGATGGCCCTGAGGATTTCCCTCTTGGCCTCCTCGGCGTTGCCCCAGCCTTCAACGGTGGTGACTTTGCCCTGGAGCTCCTTGTACCTCTGGAAGAAGTGGGCTATCTCGTCAAGGAAGGCCTTCGGAACGTCGTCGATGTCCTTCCAGTCGTTGAAGTACGGGTCCTCGACGGGAACGGCGAGAACCTTCCAGTCCTTGTCTCCGCTGTCCTCCATCTTCATGATGCCTATCGGCCTAGCCTCGACGATGGTGAGCGGGTAGACCGGCTCGCGCATGATGACCATTATGTCGAAGGGGTCGCCGTCGTCGTACCAGGTCTGCGGGATGATTCCGTAGTCAACCGGGTAGAAGAACGGGCTGTAGAGCACTCTATCAAGCTTGAGAAGGCCGGTCTTCTTGTCGAGCTCGTACTTGTTCCTGCTTCCCTTCGGAATTTCTATAAGAGCGTAAACGACCTCTGGAACCTCCGGTCCGGGCTCAAGCTCGTGGAACGGGTTCATCCTTACCACCTCTTACTCCTTGTAGAACTTCTAGGTTAGGCTTTCGGATAGGGCTTTTAAAGTTGTTGGTTGTGAAACCGAGAAAAAAGCAGTGGGGAGAAGGAAAGGGCTTCAGTTGCCCTTCTTCTCCTCTTTGGGCAGGGGTTTCCTGTACTCGTAGGAGATGCCGTCGTCTATTATTGCGTAGACCTCTTCCTCACCATCTATATAGTGCAGTATCGGCTTGTCCAGCAGCTCGAACGTCGTCTCCAGGTCCTTGGGAGTCCTCAGGACGATATTTTTTTGAACCGTTCCGGGTGAACCCTTAACGATGTACGGCCGTATCTTTGCCATCTCGTCTTTGGGTGCTCTGGCAGTGTAAACGTATCCGAGCAGTGGAACGAGCATCAGCAGTGCCAGTACTGTGGTAACGGTCTTCGCCGTTCCAACGTTGCTCGTTATTCCCAGAACGCTGGCACTGGCTTCTTCCCTAACCGTTTCGGTCAGGGTTCTCTTCTCCGCCTTGCTCGCCTCTGTGAAGTAGTACAGCCCCGCGGTGGGGTCCTTAATGAGCTCCACTTCGTGGTTGAAGCTCTCCTTTATCTCCTTCCCATAGACCGTTCCTATGCCTGTGACATTCGCAGTTATCGTAACCCTCTTCTTCAGCCTCTTTATACCCAACTCCTCGGATATTCGGGCGCTCATGTCGTCCAGCTCTTCCATGTTCAGCACGTACTCAATGGTGAATCCTCCGTCCTGAAGCTGGCCTTTCTCGTCGAAGAGTGTTTCGTCCCACAGGACGACCTTTTCGTTCCCCTTGTTAACGTAGTACTCAACCGTTCCGGTAACACGATAAGTTCCGCTACTCAGTGCCGGCTGTGAGCTGTAGGTGTACCTCAGCAAAAACCTGTCAACCAGTGATATTGGATAGTTATCCATGGTAACTAGGTAGCCGTAGAGCTCGTTGGGCTCTAAATAAGCAGCGTGTTTAAGAGTTCCCTCCGCCTCGTAATTACCAAGGTTTTCAGTGCTCACCACGTATGGGTGTGCGCTCATGAGCTTTACGGAGTAAAACCCAAAAATGAGGAACAGCACTAGGAACACGCCCAGCACTTCCTTCCTCATAACAAATCCTAGTATTTTTTCCTTCTTCATCTTCACAATCTCCTCATCAAACTGTATTCAAATCAAATTCAACTCCATTTCCGCCATCACAACAGTTGCAACAGCACGAGTAAACCACAAGGATGTCTATGGAGTCTTCCCCTCATCCATCCGCATTCCTCGACTTATGGTGAGTGGTGAGCTGATGAGCTCGACCGCCATCTCGTGGCAATGGTGGACGGATATACCATCCGTGTGCTTATGCAGGGTCAAGTAGACGGTTTCTCCACCTTCAAGATGGACGCTCAAGATTACGAGTGTCCCTCTATCGAGCATCGGAGTCAGCGTTACGCTGCCATCAGTCGTCGCCTCCACACTCTGCTGTGACAGTTATTCCATCACTCGTGATGTCGTAGCCTTTTATCTCTGCACCATCGTTCAGTATGTAATCTCCACAGGAGGTGAATTCTTGAATGCCTGCGGGATTGAGTTTGGTGTAGATGGTAACGTCAAGGTACTCACTTCCATCGGCTTCCACCTTCACATCCCAGTAGATGTGGTGGGAGGCACCGTGCTGAATGACGTAGTAGCTTCCCGTACTCGGCGAGATGTTCTTTATCTCAAATTCTCCAGGAATGACGTCTTTTATCGTCAGGTTCCTTGCCGCTCCTGGACTGGTTACTGTGATGCGGAAAGTCCACTCCTCGTAGGTGTGGGTGGGCACCACTAAATCCCCACTCAGAAGCTCCTTCTCTATCGTCGGACCGCTCGTAATGATGAGCTTTATGGGACAGGTCGATATAATTGCGTCTCCGCCTTCCCAGTGGGCGTACATCGTGATTGGTATGACGTACTCTCCAGGTTCAATATCGCCGACGGTTACGTGGCCGCTGAACGTGTATTCATCTTCCGGGGCTATCATCCTCTCGACGCCGTTTTCTGTTTCTACAAACATGTCAACCTCGCTTGGAAGGTTGGAATAGTCCGGCTGGAGCCATATCCAAACGTCTTTCATTTCGTTCAGGTAGTTCCTGACGGTCAGTGCGTCAAAGTCCGTTTCGCTGTTAACATCTACCTCTACAATGGCGGCGTAATCATCCTCGCACAGAAAACCTATGTATTCTTCTTCGTGGGGTACTACATTGACCCTCACTTCCCTAGTTGCATCAAAACTCACGAACGTTCCACTTGAACCCATGAGAATCAACGACGCTAGAGCAAATGTCAGTATCACTGAGAAAATACTCTTCATCTCTTAAACACCTCCGCGATCCCTCTTAGGGTAGAGTTCCTTCTCTTTCTGATTCTAATTGCCTCCTCGTTCCCTATGCCCGATACCAAGTACAGCATCCCCAGGAATATAGATACCTCGACCAGAATCGCCAGAAGTGGGACCACTGGATGGATGCGGTACAGTGTCCCCATCACAGAAGCGGGCAGAATGGGTAGATAGGCGTTGACTTTGACTTTGGTTGAGTACAATGAGGTCGTCTTGGGAGCCTTGAGGACTACAGCTAGGCTCTGTTCCTCCCCGCTTCCAAGTTTGAACTCCTTATTAGAGACGTTCACCACCGGGACACTTGCGGAGACGTAGTATGCCATCGGATAGAAGTTGTAGTTCTTGACGGTCAGTTCGCGTTGGAACTCTTGACCTGGCAGGTACCAGTCTTCCCTTAATCCCCCCGCTGAAGTTACAGCGTAGTCTACTGAAATTGCCTCCCAGGATATAAAGGTGGAAACGGCTATCATAATAAGTAGAAATGCTGAAGCAAGCAGGTAGGGGGTCTTGAACTTTATAGTGAAGAACTTTTTCCCTTTTCTGTTTTTCGAAGCTTTCCCTCCCGTGAAGGCTATGGCTCCTATGATAATCAGCATCCCACTGATGAGAAGTTTGCTTCCCTCTGTGAGGCCGGTTTCGAGGTAGTTTCCTATCTCTGGGATCGTTATAACTTTTCCATTAACTGTTACAACAGTTCCTCCTATCTTGTTCCGGGTTATAGGGAGAACGCTATGGCTCTGCTGGTCTGTTGCAATGTTGTTATCTCCCTTAGTTATGTATCCATCGTCCGTTATGGCGACGACTCTGTGAACCGTCCATGTGTTTCCGGTCCGAAAGACTATAACATCCCCAACATCGGGGTTGGTAGCGAGAGGATTTATGAAGAAGACGTCACCTTTGTCTATCGTTGGCGTCATGCTGTTTGAATAAGCGTATGACATAAAAACTGGTCTGTCGAAGAGAGCTCCAACGAGAGAACCTATTACCAGAATCCCGATGATGCTGAGGAGAGCGTATTCGGCTAGAGACTTCATCTGCAACTTCCTCCCCACGCCTCAATTGATATCTCATCACTGTAGTCTTCAAGAGGAAGTCCGTGGGTATCGATACTCATTCCGACTCCAATGCTTTCGTTGGCTAGAATGGTCGCCTCAACAACTTCGCTCCAGTTTCCATTAAAGCTCCTTAAGAAGAAGCCTATCTCAGGAGAATTCGAGCTTATTCTCACACATATCTCATTGTAACCTGTCTCACTCTGATTGTTTTCAATCAGGAAAACATCTTCAAAAACGTATATACTGTTAACACTGAGCCCATCTCCCCATCCTGGATAGAATGGATTGTTAGGACTTATATCCACCACAATAATACCATCGCTTGAATACGCATACGGAGGAAGCGGGTTTTCTATTGAGACGTTGTCCCCATCTGGAGTAGCGTAAGCAACGGTTATGGGCTCAGAGGGATACATGCCCTCAAGCCCCATGATCAGGAAAATGATTATTCCAATGCCAACAAAGATATTGGTTATTGTTCTCATTTTCTTCCTCCTAAAAAATATTTAAAAGGAGCAAAGGCTCCAGAAAGAAACTTTACATTCACGATATGTTGTTGCAGGTCCCGGCCTCGGCATAGAACTGTATCTGACCGTCGATGTTGTTACCGGCATCCATATCGGTGCTGTCAATAATCATTCCGATCCTGACAACCTCTCCTGGCATGATGGTTACATCAAAGGTAGTTTCCCCATTTTGGCCGGTGTAGTCGCCCTCAAAGAAGCTAACTCCGCCGCTGCCGCTGTAGGTCAGGTGCATGCATATAGGGGTTCCTTCCCAGAGATCGTTGCTTATGCCAAAAACCTCTTCGAAGATGTAGGTGCTGTTCGGGCTGACGCCCTCACCAAAGCCCTCGTGCCAATTTTCGTTGTTGTGGCTGAGGTCAATCACGAGCATCCCGTTCTCGGTGATGTACGCGTAGGGCTGGATTGGTCTCAAGTCGATGAGCTCGTTGTCGTCAGGGACAACCTGGATGTGTACGTTCCTATCGGCTTCAAAGTAAGCGAAGTTTGCACTGCTGGCTGCAACTGCTATCAGAAGTCCTGCTATCAGTGCGAAAAGTCCTATGATCTTTTTCATTTCAACCACCCTCCGGGTATGGTGCTGTGCACTCTATTGGTGCGTTGTCTGCGGGCCATGCCATGATGGTTATGTCCACATCGTAGCTACCGAGTGTGTTCGGGGCTACAAGCTCCATGCCAACTCCAAGAGCCTCTCCAGGCGCAAGGTAGAAGCAAACGTCTCCAGCAGATGTGTCTGAGTTATAGGGAGTGCTGCCGGTGTTAGTTGAGCGCATGTTCTCGTATGGGTCGTAGAATGATACTTTCCCAGCGTCTGACGAGATGATCCTCACCAGAATAACTTTTCCTTCCCAAAGGTGGTTGCTGACGTTGAACACATGGTCAAAGTTGTATCTTGACTGTGGGCTCAGGCCGATTCCCCTGATGGGAATACCGTTTTTATCAGACCAGTCCGGGTCGTTATGTCCCGGCCAGTTGGGGTTGTTCTCAGAGAAGTCGATAACCAACTGTCCTCCATCGTTGATGTATGCGTAAGGCTGGACTGGGGTCAGATCGATGAGCTCGTTATCGTCGGTTACAACCGCGATATGCGTGCTCCTCTGTGCCCGATAGTCCCTGAAGGTCGCGCTCGTGCCTAAAGCAAAAGCCGCCACGATCATCAGCCCAAGCATACCAAGGGCTAAAATTTTCTTCATGGTTTTTCCTCCAAAACTGTTCAAACATTGGTGTCCCTAGCGAGGGCATCATCGGGGCACTTAATTACTAACTGGGTCTTTCACCTATATAGTAAATTCTTAGTTACCAGGCGGTAACCTCCCATTACCCCCAATGAAACATTGTTTTTGGATTAGAAGAGGCAGGTTATCGCTTCTAACACTCAAAACATCCTCTTGATCTTCCCGCGATGCACGATGCTCATGCCGAGATATACTAGGGCTGCGAGAAGTAGGGGAATGCTGCTCAGGTACCATCCAGTGATTATGAATATTATGGAGGCCCCCATGTAGAAAGTGCTCCAGCTTATGTCGTTCTTCTTGATAAGCTCCATATAAACAGTGACATTGTCCGGAATCTTCAGGAGCGTAATAACTCCACGGTCGAAGGTAACTACTCCATCTCTCTCGAGCTTCGGGAGGTGCGTCTGCACCAGGCTGACGTAAACGCTTTTTCTGTGTCTCCGGTCAGTGTCACCTTCTTTCTCGGCTATGTATTCCACTAAATCTCTGAGCTCAGCCTTTCCGCCCTGTCTCTGAAGGAACTCTATCAGGAGCATCCTCCTGTCGTTCCCCAGTATCATAGCGGTCGTACCCATAGTATCACCTCACGCGGTAGTGCTTTCTCTTGTTTCCATTGGTGTAGAAGGCCTCTACTTTCCTCTGTTCCGTCATCTTTCTGAGCGTTCTCTCCACCTTCTGCCTCGTGCAGAATACTCCTCTCTCATTGAGGAATCTTGTTAGGAACGCTACACTTAGTGAACCGTGAACCTCGAGTAGGCTTAGGATCTCATTCCCAAGGTCGGTAATGCTGTTCATTTTTCCACCTCCATATTAGGCAACTAGTTTGTAACACTATAATGTATATTGTCTCTCATGTTATTTAAACGTTCCTAAAAAGTCTTATTTTCGAATTTTCTCTGCTTTTATGTCTGTTATAGTAAAAAGGGCCATTCATCTTCGAGAAATTGTTAAAGAAAGTCTTTTTTGTTGTTTTTTGAAATGGCGAATTCCTGGATCGCTGGAGAATATTCAATATTTTGATAAAGATTCTATCAGACATAAAAATGACTGTATTTTATCGGATAAGGATCCAAAAGGCCAAATCCCAGAATGCTGAATGCCCGCCACAAAATACGTTTTGTGGTACAACATGCGGGTTGAAGAAGAAACTTTGGAAAGCAGTAAAGGGATGGGGTTCGAGGTCTGGAGCCCAGTTGGATGGTAGCCCCGCGGGGATTCGAACCCCGGTCGCGGGATCCAGAGTCCCGCATGCTTGGCCGCTACACCACGGGGCTGTGCCCGTTGATAGGTTCAGGGCGGGATTTATAAATTTTACCCTTTATAACCTTTGGACGAACAAAGTGCTGACCATAGACTTCCAATAGTCTTATGTTCCTGTTCGGTCTATCTGGGAAGAGTTTGTATGTCTTTCTAAAGTGACAAATCACTGATTGGGTTCTGTTTAGGCTTTGATATTTTCAAGTTGTTTCTATTTCCTTTTGGTACCATTCGGGTGCCGTGTTAGAGCAAAACACTATAAAATGGCCTGTTAACGAATAAACCGCGTGAGAATTGGCAATTTAAAAGAGACATACAAGCTTTGATGGAACTTTGCGCCAGCAAGCTTTTGAAAAAGCCTGGCCAAAAGAGTCCCTTTCTCCCACAAGGAGCGGGAATTAAAGCGTACACTCCGGAAATGCTTATGAATACGTGGTTTAACTCCAAAAACAGGCTCTTGGGAATAGTTTCATTATTTTATTCTGGCGTCCTTTGGACGCCTTGAGAAGAGTAAAACAATACAAGATTGCTGGTTGAAGATTAAACTCCTCTAAAAACGAGCGTTTTAGAATTCTTTTGGAGTGGTGGATTCAGGGATGTGATTATTGTCAGAGCTGCTTTTAATAATAGCGAAATCCATTTATGGGCTCTGGAGCAGGTAATGGACTCTTTATAAAAAGAGCCAGGAGGGCGTCGATAGGAGTTAAACTCAAAGTTAAGGCTTTGATTTGAGGAAGATTTACCTCAATAATCCCCCCGTATTTGAGGTAATCACGACTCTCCAAGGCGCTCATTAAGAAGAGCCACAAACCTAATGAAACTTTTGCTTGACAAAAGTTTCCTATGGTGGGGCCGCCGAGATTTGAACTCGGGTCCCCGGCTCCCGAAGCCGGAAGGATAGGCCAAGCTACCCCACGGCCCCATGCCCGCTGATAAGGGGACTCGCAGGACTTATAAAGTTTACGGAGTAGTTTGGTGTACAGGGTGGAGGAGTGGAGAACATGAAGGTCTCGGTGATAGTACCAACGTACAACGAGTGCGACAACCTTGAGGAGCTCTTCGAGAGAATAAGCAAGGCCCTTGCTGATTACGATTATGAAATTATCGTTGTTGATGACGATTCTCCTGATAAAACCTGGGAATTCGCCCAGAAGCTCGCCGAAAAGTATCCAGTTAAGGTTATCCGCCGGACGAAGGAGAAGGGTCTCTCCTCGGCGGTCATCCGTGGCTTCAAGGAGGCGAACGGCGACGTCTTCGTCGTGATGGACGCCGACCTACAGCATCCGCCGGAGGTGATTCCCCGGCTGCTGGAGGCCATCGAGAACGGCGCGGACATAGTCATAGCCTCCCGCTACGTTAAGGGAGGGGGCGTTAAGAACTGGTACTGGTACAGGAAGCTGATCTCCAAGGGGGCCATAATGATCGGCCGCATTGCTCTGCCGAAGATAAGGGACGTTAAGGATCCCGTGAGCGGCTTCTTCGCCCTCAAAAGGGAAGTCGTCGAAAACGCCCAGCTCAACCCCATCGGCTTCAAGATACTTATGGAGATACTCATCAAGGGGAACTACAAGAAGATTACTGAAGTTCCATTCACCTTCGGCCTCAGACACGCCGGCGAGAGCAAGCTTGGTGGAAAGACAATACTCAATTACCTCAAGCACGTTTACAGGCTCATGAAGTGGGAGGGCGAGCTTGACAGGCTGATCAAGTTCATGATAGTTGGACTCTCGGGCGTTCTCGTGAACCAGGGATTTCTGTGGTTCTTTGTCTCCAAGCTCGGCTGGGACAAGATACTGGCCAACATTCCGGCCACGGAGCTGGCCATACTCAACAACTTTACCTGGAACGACCTCTGGACTTTTAGGGATCTTAAGACGAGACCGCTTTATCTCCGTCTCTTGAGCTTTCACCTGGCAGCGCTGACAGGAGCAGTCGTTCAGTGGATAATTTACGCTGGTCTGGTTCTCCTCGGGATGCACTACCTGCTGGCGAACATGGTCGGCATTGTGGTCTCTTTCATAGTCCGCTTCCTTGTGAACAGGCACGTTACTTGGGGCTGATTCTTTGTTCTTTTCCGGACAACCTTAAATATACCCAGATTTATTCTCCCGTTGGGGGATTAATATGAGACGCTTTCTGAAGGAAACTGAGGTTTTTGACTCGACGAACGTTCTCCACTACATAGCCGAGATAAGCCAGTTCCACAGGATACAGGGCTCGAAGGAGCTCCCCGAGGCAGTGAGGTTCATTAAGGAGGAGCTTAGGATCTGGGGAGTTAACGCCCAGCTCTTTGAGGAGTTTTACGATGGAAAGAGCTGGTATCTAACATTGAAGTCGCCGATAGCCTGGGATTTGGTCTATGGAAAGGTTGAGCTCCTTGGAAAGGTTCTCACGACTTCGGTGAGTCCTCTGGTTGTGATGGCTCACTCCCCAAGCGGAGAGGCAGAGGGGGAAGTGGTTCACATAGTCCGGGAAGAGGACTGGGAAAAAGTGGAGGGAAAGATAGTTCTCGTCGGAAAGGAATGGCGTGAGGCCTACAAAAAGGCCAACGAGACTGGTGCTAGGGCTTTCATAGCTTACCGTGAGGGAACCGGGGATGCAATCCCCTACATTGGCCTTTTCCTCACGAAGGGTGAACTCGAATGGGCAAGGATCCCTGCCGTTGCAGTTTCAGAGAGCCTCGCCAAGAGGGTCATAAACAAACTGAATTCGGGAGAAACAGTTAAAGCGAAAATAGAGGTCGAGACCCAGATAAACGAGCGTCAGGTTCTCCCAATCCTCTACGCCGAGATAGGTAAGCCTCCTTTCATACTCTTCACCGCCCACATCTGTCACCCGAAGCCTGGAGCCAACGACAACGCCAGCGGAAGCGCGATGCTCATAGAGCTCGCGAGGGTTCTGAACGGCCTATACAATGACTCCTTCCGCTTTGGCTTTGCCTTCCTTTGGATACCCGAGTACTACGGAACCCAGGCCTTCATCGAGAAGTACGCCAAGCTTGACAAGTACTATGCTGTCATAAACCTCGATATGGTTGCCGGGAGCGAGGACAGGGCAGGCTCGACGGTGATGCTAGTCAGAACGCCGGCTTCGAGATTTTCTATAGTTTCCGGTGTTCTGGAATACTTCCTCGAGCTGTCCAACGGGGCTGGAAAGAGCTTCTCTGGCAGCCCGATGCCGAGGCTGAAGCTCAAGTCATACCCCTATGAGATGGGCAGTGACCACGACGTCTTCAACTTCTTCGGGATTCCTTCGGTTATGCCTATAACCTGGCCTGACCGCTTCTACCACTCCAGCGAGGATACGGTGGATAAGGTGAGCAAGACGAGCATTGAAGTCATCGGAAGGGCTGTTCTCGCTGCTGCCCTCGCCTTAGCAAAGGCAGAAAAGGAGGAGCTCCAGCGCTTCGCTAGGGGCTATGCCATGAAGTACCTAGGAGAGCTGGGTAGAGACAGAGACACGGAGAGAATAGAGCGGCTTGTCATGACTGGCCTCGCTAGGGATTCGCGCTTCCTCGGGATCGAGAGCGGCCACGAGTTCGAGAGGATGCCGTGGCTCAGGTGGGTCAAGAAGGGAAGAGTATCCAGTGAGCTGATTAAGGAAGTGGATAAGGGGGCCTACGAGGAGTTCAAGGAACTAACCAAGGACAGGAAGATTCTCGTCCACCTCCATGAGCTTCTGATGCTTGGCGAGATTCTGCCGAAGGAAGAATCCTTTGAAGCTTTAGAAGAGGAGTTCGGAGAGGTGGATAGGGAAAAGCTCGAGAAGCTGATCGGTGTGCTCGAAAAAACGGGAGTCATTGAGCTCCTCTAGTTCCTCTGGCCTGAGGAGCTCTTCAGCTCTTTTTCCAGCTCGTTTATTCTCTTTACAAGGTTCTCTTTAATGTGTTCGAGAACCTCACTTGGGGTCACGGCGGTGTAGACGTAGCCGAGCCAGCCCTGCTCTATCAGTCTCCTCCTGAGGATGCCTTTGCGATAAAGGCTCAGTACGTGCTCTCTGACTGAGCGCTCGCTTATGCCCAATTCTCTCTGGATTTCGGTTATCCTCATAGGTTCGCTCTTCTCAAGAAGGAGTCTGTATATCCTCAGCTCCGTCCTCTTGAGCCCCAGTGAGCGCAGCAGCGCCTCGAGCTTCTCATAGACGTCGCTCATTTCACACCACCTGATGTACTTTCATCCTACCTATGAAACATTATCTTCATACACATTAATAAAGCTTGCCTATCTGAAGGGAACCTCGCCCACGTAGATTCCTTCTGGTAGAAAAGCTTTTCCACTCTTGGTGTCTTTCAGGAAGGGCACCATCTTTATACCTTCCCTCACGTCGAAGCCCTCAATGAACGGGTTCACCGAAGGTAGAATGAGGAACCTTCCAACCCTGAGGAAAATCTTGGTTTTCCTAGCTACCCCTCCGGATTTGAAAGTGTATGCGGGATGAATGTGGCCGAGATATGCCTCGCTGAACTCTACCTCCGGCAGATTTGTATGGCCGTGTAGAAGGAGTATATCGTCGGCCAGGATGTGTTCCCTGACCTCAACGTTCGGAAACTTTTCGGCAACTTCCTCTATTCTTCCGTCATGGTTGCCCTTGGTTATAATAGTCGGAATTTCCCTCAGCTCAGAAAAGAAGCCCATTAAGAGTCTTTTCATGGTGAAGCTCATTCCTATTGGCTCCTTAACGTCCCCCAGAAGAACCAGCAGGTCCGGGTCCTTCTCGACTATGAACTGGGCCAGTCTCTCCTCGAAATGCGTCTTTACCCTCAGCCCGCGGGAAAGCTCGAATCCTATATGTGAGTCTGCCATGAGAAGAGTTCTTCCACGTGAAGTTTCAATTTCCAGTGAGAGTCTTTCAAAGGCTTCAAAAGAGTCCATAGCACCACCAAAAAGGAAGCAATAGAAAATGAATGGAAGGGCGTCAGATGAGTCCGCGCTCCTTCCTGCGCTGCCTCTTGAGGCGCCTGATCCTCTTCTTGATCCACTTCCACCTCATCCTTCCCTTCTTCTTCCACTTCCTCGGTCTCCTCTTCATGAGCATCACCCCTGAGCTCTAACTCCACCCTTAGCTCCAGCGGCTCCTTTTTAAGCTTTTCCGTGGGGAAAGGTTAACTCCCTTTGGACGGTCGAAAAGATGCACCAACGCTCTAACCTGCTCGAAAAGCCGATAGAGGATGGGTTCTTGCTTTCCAATTTTTCCAGCATGTGTGGGGCTTTTATATTTTATCTGTGGTCTATTATGGGTCTTCAGGCTGAATGCTTTGTCAACTATATAGCAACTGTCTAGATTGGTCTTGTAAGCTGGAGTAGATTAAATATGACTGTTTTCAAGTTTGAAACACTTCTCCACTAACCTTATCTACTTCTCCGGATAAAATCCCACGGTGGTAGTATGAGGGTCGCCTACGTCCAGATGGAGCCAAAGCTTTTAGAGCTCGAGAAGAACTACTCCAAAGCGGAGAGGCTTATAAAAGAGGCCGCCAAGGAAGGAGCGAAGCTGGTGGTTCTCCCTGAGCTCTTCGACACCGGCTACAACTTTGAGAGCAGGGATGAGGTGGAGAGCGTCGCCGGCCAGATTCCTGACGGAGAAACCACTGAGTTTCTTGTTGAGCTCGCCAAGGATCTTGAGGTCTTCATCGTCGCGGGAACTGCAGAGAAAGATGAGAAAGGAAGGCTCTACAATTCCGCTGTAATAGTTGGCCCGATAGGCTGGGGCTACATCGGAAAGTACCGCAAGGTTCACCTCTTCTACCACGAGAAGTTCTTCTTCGAGCCCGGAAACCTCGGCTTCCACGTTTTCAACATCGGCATCGCAAAGGTCGGAGTTATGATATGCTTTGACTGGTTTTTCCCAGAATCGGCAAGAACACTCGCTCTGAAGGGGGCGGAGATAATAGCTCATCCGAGTAACCTTGTCATGCCCTACGCACCGAGGGCCATGCCAATCAGGGCCTTGGAGAACCGTGTTTACACTATAACCGCTAATCGCATAGGCGAGGAGCGGGGTCTTAAGTTCATAGGCAAAAGCACAATAGCCTCACCAAAGGCCGAAGTTTTGGCGGTGGGAAGTGAGGATAAGGAAGAGATTGGTGTCGTCGAGATTGACCTGAACCTCACCAGGGACAAGAGGCTCAACGAGCTCAACGACATATTCAAGGACAGACGGCCTGAGTTCTACCTCCTGTGATAATTTCCCTTTATCTTTTCTTGGATGTTATGTAAATGTCTCACTCTCCGAGGGCGATATCTTGGATGGTCATCAGCGATGTTGCAGAATCCTTAAACATTACGGTTGTGGTTTTCATAACCTACAATGACCAACCATTTTCGTTGGATAAATTTCATAAAAACCTCTCCACAGCCCTCCGTTTCAGTTTTGGAGGCTTTTTTCGAAAGGGTTTTAAGAAATAAGGTCACAAATAATAACTGGTGCTTAAAATGAGAAGCTCAATCTTCATAGGGCTTGCACTCATGGTCACCTTGGTGATTGGCTTCGCAGTGCAGGCTGAACTCTTCCCGGCCAACTATGTCTACCAGAAGAGCTATCTTTGTTCTGACAAGATACAAGCTGAGTTTATCCCAGCTGACACTCACGTCACTGGCTACATACGGGCAGAGAACCCGTTCTCGGCCTACGTCGTTGTATCGGACTCTGGATACTTTGAGAGCCTTGAAAAGAGTGAGGTCGTCCGCAGTTGGGAGAACGTGACAGAAGTCAAACTCGATTTTGATGTGCCGGGTGAGAACTGCTACCTCGTAGTGAAGAACGGGAACACGAACCAGATAGTCGAGATAAAGTTCAAAGCTGAGCGCTGAATGAAAAACAGAGGATCAAAAATCAGCGAGTACCTCCCTAGCGGTGTTCTTCCTTGGTCTTCTGAAGTAGAGCAGGTGGGAAACACCGTTGATCCCATGCTCGTTTCTTGTGATGAGCTTCCATTCCCTGAAAAAGATGCTCCCGATGGCCAGCTGGGAAGCGAGATCCCAGAGCCTATGCTCCTCTTCGGTGATCTTCTCGAAGCCCGGTAGCTTGTAGTACGTCCTCCTGAAGGTGCCCCTCTTGAGGTTGTAGCCCTCGTGAACCGAAATCAGAGTGTAGTCTTCCGTTTTGGATTCAACAAGGAAGTCCTTGTAGCCTATCTGGTAGAGGATTCCGTAGACCCTGTCAGTTTCCTCCATAACGAAAACTCCGTCTTCGCTCAGGCTCAGGGCGACGTTTGCGAATATTCTCACCGCATCGAAGGGATCGAAGTGCGGCATTGTGAGTCCCCAGAGTACGGCCAGATCGTGCTCTCCTACGAGCTTTGAAACTTCTCTCACATCCCCGGTGACGAGTCTGAGCTCAGGGCTTATCTCAGCTATCTCGAGCCACTTCCTGGCCTTCTCAAGGTCCTCCTTCCTTGCGTCCAGAACCGTCAGCAGCGGGGCATTAGTGGCTCTAGCAGCAGCGGTCCCAGCAATCCCCGTGCCGGCGCAGAGGTCGAGCACTCTGGGCTCTTCTGGCAGGAGCCCCTCCATGAACTCGAAGACCTTCACTATCCTCCAGAACCTCCCAACTGCCCGTTCATCATCAGGATCCATTCTCCAACGAAGGTAGCGGTAGAGCTCCTCCAGTGACATGGTATCACCACAGCCAATAATACATAAAGTTATTTAAATCCGTCGGAAGCCTGAAGAGTTAAAAGCCTTTGAGAGCTGACTACTCATACCCCTCTTCCCCAGCCCTCAGCAGGAAGCGGAACATTTCAATGAACATAATGGGGATTGATATCAGGGCAAAGAGAACCCCAACCCCTGTTCCGGCCCCAAAAAAGGTTAGCACTCCAGACATAAAGCAGAGGAACGTCAGAAATGTCATGAACTCAGCACTGGCCTTTGCCAGCTTATCTGTGAAACGCGGTGAAATCTGGAGGACGAGCGGTTTTCCTGAGAAAAACGTCATGAAGAGCATGAATAACATTATCAGGAGCAGTTCCCAGGGAGCTTTACCAAGAAGGGGGAGATAGGCTGTTATCATGGTTATCTGGGCGTAAAGGTACTTTCTTATATCGGGCGGTTCTATAATCTTTTCAGGCTTTTCCAGGGCTTCTTCACTGAGTTCTTCCTTCTCGTAGGCTTCCTTTGCGAGCAGGTAGGCAACCCCCAAGATTACCGTGATTCCAAGGAGAAGAACGACTATCAGCCAGGTAGTGCTTAGGAACGGGCTTAGGGCTATTGTCACGACCCCAAGAAGGGTTAGGGCTATCCCGCCGAAGGCGTTGGCCTTCCTCCAGGCTTCCCGCGAGAGGAAGGTGTAGCCGATGCGGAAGCCTATGACATAGTTTGGTTCGTTTCTGTAGTGATATGTGAGCAGGCCTGCGAAGACGAGCAGGCCGCCAAGGAAGAGGCCGTAGAGGAATCTAAGGAGCTGATAGGGCTCCATCGTATCACCTCGCCGAGAGCAGCCTGTAACTCTCAAAGAATATCCCTGCAAGCACCAAGAAAGCAGCGTAGTTAACGTAGATGCTTGGGATCAGGGCCACGTTGTAGAGCAGTACGATAGTATAAACGGGTGTTAGGGCTATGTTCACTACCGTCATGAACTTGGCGAAGCGCTTAGACATATTGGGCAGAATAAATAATCCCCTGCTGGTTAAGAGCGGGCTTTTGACAAAGTACGTTATTGCAAAGAGGAATCCCCACATTAGCAGGGGTATGATGAGAATTCCAGTGGCCTTGTCCGCAAAGCCGTCTGGCTGACCGCTCAGGTCGAAGTGTATTGCAACTGTGTCTGGAATCATTTCCCAGAAGAAAGCAGTGAGAATTAGGTAGATGGCCAGAACCGCGAGCTGGATGGTGAGGTACGGCCTCACGTTGAATTCGGATATTTGTCTTTCTTGCTCGGGTTTCTCCGGGGCTTCCCGTCTCAAATCTTCAAGCTCGTAGGTTCTCTTCGCTACGTAAGTGCTCGCCCAAATCACGACGAAGGCTCCAATCAGAAGGGTGACTGTGAAAACGTCTCTCCTGACTTTGAAGAGTATCATGACTGCAAGGACAAGCGAGAGAAGGAGCATTCCGATTCCAGCCACGGTGTTTCCCTTCCTCCAAGACTCTTCTGAAAGGTATGTATAGCCCATCCTTAACCCGATGTAGCTGTTAATATTGTTTCGAAAGGCAAGGGTCAAAAGACCTGCAATTAAAACCATCGCCGTTGTGAAGGCCTCGATTGAGATGTCGGGGTTCGTCACCACTCCTCCCTCCTTTCTATTATTCGAACTATCTCCTTTATTTCACCCCTCAGCTCGGTTAGAACTTCCCTTCCGAGATCCGTAAGTCTGTAATACTTCCTTGGCCTTCCGCCGACCTCGGCCCAGAAGTCCTCAACGAGCCCGTACTTCTTCAGGCTCTTGAGGAGGTCGTAGAGAGTTCCCTCGCTCGGAACAAGCCTTCCACTGCTTAGCTTCTCAAGCTCCTTCCTTATCACATATCCGTGCATCTCTCCTCTCTTTTCTAAGAGAGAAAGGACTAAATAAGAGTAAAAACCGGAGCGTAGGTCCTTGAGAAGCTTTTTGAGTGCCCTCTCCTTTTTGTTACCAAGCAATCACTTCACCATATTACTTTTTCTTCCTCAGGTTTCTCGACCTTTACCCGGGGGATTATGTAGTACATGAGCGCGAGCGCTATTACGGCAAAGATTGCCTCAGTGGCGTACATAAATGTCTCGCTCCCCCTCAGCTGGTAGTATGCTGCCATTGAATCAACGACCGTATGCAGACCGACGATTGCGATCAGTCCCTTCTTTCCGAAGCCTTCTCTGTATGCGTGGGCGAGGAAGACCGTTGTCCCTACATGGAAGAGCACGGCGAAGTAGCGCTCGACCAGAGAGAAGAGGGCCGTGCTGACCGGAACGTCCAGTGGGGTCTCGCTCGCTATCGCGGCAACGGCGGCAATTATCCCCACAAAGAAAGCCTCGGTGACGCCAAATCCAAGTCCCACGAAGAGAGCAGTCCTCAGGTTCTTTCCTTTAACGAGAAGATATTTGGTGCCCTCCTGGACGAGGCCGGCAACAAAACCCAGCCACAGCGAGGCCGCTATGGTAAAGGCCGCCCCCTTGGCTATGACATCTGCGTTCGAGTGTATTCCCAGAGCTAGCAGGGGCAGCTGCTGGATTGGATTTTGGACGATTATCGCAATGAAGAATATCGCCAGCCCGAATACGAACTCCGACCACTTCGTCCTTTTGAAGCCCAGAAAGTATATCGTGGCCCAGGCGAACAAACCTCCCATTATTGGGAACGGGAGGAGGTACATGGCAATCACTCCTTTTCCACGACTACCGCAGTACCGTAGGCATAAACCTCTGCAACACTAGAACCGACGTTCGCAGTCGCGAAGCGGACATTTACAACGGCGTTAGCTCCGAGCTCCTTGGCGTGGAGTATCATCCTTTTCAGGGCCTCCTCTCGGGCCTCGGCCATCATCTGGGTGTACTCTTTCACTTCACCACCTTTTATGTTCCTGAAAACGGCCATTATGTCCTTTCCCAGGTGAGTCGCCTTCACGATGCCACCGCGGGCTATTCCCTTGACTTCCACTATCCGGTACCCGGGCACGCTCTCAGTTGTAACCACAATGATGTCCTCCATAACGTTCACCTCCAATACCTCGGACTTCGAGGTATGTTGGGGTGAAAATATAAAAATGTTTCCTCCACTTCTGGGGAAGAATTTTAAGGCCTTCTTATGAAGGCTCACTGGTGAGAGGATGCACGAGATAGATGAGCGAGAGATATTGAAAATACTCGGAGAACTTAAAGCTACGCGCGTCCTCATTCAGACTCCCGAGGGACTGAAAAGAGAGGCTCAGAATCTTGCCGATTTCCTTGAGGAAAACGGAATAGAAGCGATAATAAGCGGCGACATCAATTACGGAGCCTGTGATCCGGCTGACAGAGAAGCGAAGGCTCTTGGTTGTGATGCACTGATTCACCTCGGACACAGCTACATGAGGCTTAACCTTGAGGTTCCCACTATATTTGTTCCAGCTTTCGCCAAAGTTGACGTTCTTCCTGCGCTGGAGAAGAATCTGGACGAGATTAAAAAGCTCGGGAGGAAGATAGCGCTCGTTACAACCGCCCAGCATATACACCAGCTGGAAAAGGCCAAGGAGTTCCTTGAAAATGCCGGCTTTGAAGTCCTTATAGGTGCGGGCGACGGAAGGGTAAGCTGGCACGGCCAGGTTCTCGGCTGCACATTCACCGCCGCCAAAGTTGACGCCGATGGGGTGCTTTTCATTGGGGCAGGATATTTCCATCCGATAGGAGTTGCCTTAGCAACGAAGAAGTCCACTCTGGCAGTAAATCCCTACAGTGGCGACGCGATATGGATGGAGAAAGAGGCTGAGCGGATTATTCGGAAGAGATGGGCCCAGATAGCGAAAGCCTATGATGCCAAAAAGTTTGGTGTCGTTGTAAGCACCAAGAAAGGCCAGCTCCGCTTGGCTGAAGCCAAAAAGATTGTGGAACTCCTGCGTGGGCATGGCAAATACGCCAGGCTAATAGCTATGAACCATATAAGCTACTCTGCGCTGGAGGGCTTTGACTTCGATGCCTATGTAGTCGTTGCCTGCCCGAGGGTGCCCATAGACGACGCCGAAAACTGGAGAAAGCCAGTTCTAACGCCTCCTGAGGTTGAGATTCTCTTAGGTCTTCGCGAGGACTACCAATTCGATGAAATCCTTGGCGGAAAGCGCGAGAAGGACGAGCCGCTCGGCATAGCCCCCCACGGGGTGAGAGGGTGAAAAAGAAGCACCTTGCGATGATACTTTCAAAGCTGAAGGGCTTCCCCGAGCCGAAGCCCGAACTTGAGCAGTACAGGACCCCTGGCGATGTCGCGGCAGAACTGCTTTGGCTGGCTCACTCTCTCGGAGACATCGGGGGAAAAGTTATAGCGGATTTAGGTGCCGGAACGGGAGTTCTGAGTGCCGGTGCATGCCTGATGGGGGCTGAAAGGGTCTACGCCGTTGAAATCGATGAGGAGGCTTTAAGGGTCGCCAGGGAAAACATTGAATCTCTCGGTATCGAGGACTGCGTTGAGTTTGTGAACTCTGACGTCTTAGATTTCTCCGCTCGGGTTGATACCGTGATAATGAACCCTCCCTTTGGCAGCCAGGTGAAGCATGCCGACAGACCCTTTCTTATGAGGGCCTTTGGGATAAGTGACGTTGTCTATTCCATTCACCTCGCGAAGCCTGAGGTGAGAAGGTTCATTGAAACGTTCGTTAGAGATGCTGGTTTTTCAATAACTCATAGAATAACCCTCACCTTTGAAATTCCCGCCCAGTTCTTCTTCCATAGAAAGAAACTGGAAAGGATTTTGGTAGATATTTATAGGTTTGGAAGAACTTGAAACACTGGTGAGCGAAAAAAATATATTGGATAACCTCCAACTAATAGCAGTTGCTATAATCGGTAATGGTGGCTGTAATGACGGGGGTTTCCGTTGATAAAATTAGGGAGTTAATACTTTCTTGGCAGATGAGGGATGTAGTAAAGCTATCTCGGGATAGTGAAGAGGTTCTCTTGGCTCTCATTGAACTCATCAGCGAGGAAGACAGTATCACAAAGATACGAGCTCTATCCGCTCTGGAAGAGATTCTCAAGGGGGCCGACAAAAAGACAAAGTCCTTAATACTGAGGAATGGCTTCGATGCAATAGTCAGTACCCTCCAGGAAGAAGATGAGCGGCTGAAAGTGAGAGCTCTTAGAGTTTTAAAACGTCTGCTTGAAGGAAATCCCCTAACGAAAAATCAGCTATCTAAGCTTGTGGATGCACTTGTTTCGCTAGGTTCTGATAACGACGGTCTTTCGTGGCTCGAAGCAGTGGAACTCACAGAAAAGATTTCTACGACGTATCCCATCGATGGAGTGCTGTCTAGGATTGACTCCCTTCTCACTTCGTTTAATCTTCGTGAAAAGGCCCTGGGTATTCGGTTGCTTCTGGCCTTAGGAGGGCTCTCAGAGGAGAACTGGGATCCCATAGTCAGCGGAATCTCTGAGCTCCTGAGGAGCGAGGATCCCCTCCTCGTGGAGGTTGGTCTTGATGCTGCGGCCAATATGCTAAAGCTTCCCATTGTCCTTCCTATGGAAAGGATCCTTGGGAATATTCTTCCCGCCCTCAAGAAGCTCACAAAGAGTGCAGATACTCTAGTCCTGCGCGCAAAAGCCAGGAAAGTCATGGGTCTGTTGGAAGGTGCACTCTACAATTACTATCGCTCTAGGCCCATTGAGGCACGGAACGCCGTTAGGAAGTTCCTTAGTGAGGGCTTTGTTGAAGAGGCTATGATGCTTTCCTTGGTCGTGGGGGACTCTTCGCTACTGCTCGGGACGGGCAGTGGTATGGGATCATTCAGCGTGCCGGGACAGAGATTTGATGAGATGCCGTAGTCCCAGGGTAGGTCGTAACTTCTGTTTGTATTCTCTGACGAATTAGTTAAATGAACCTTGAAGTTACTTTGGAATTCGGAAAGCGAAATCAATATATGTACAGATTCAAACTCTATAATATAATGCCCGCGAATAACCCTATATCAAAGACTGAGCTTAGGGAGTTAGTGCTTTCGTGGCAGATATTGGACGCAGTTAGTCTAGCCTTAGAGGATAAGCGGGCGCTTTTTCTGATTCTGGAGCTTGCAGGAGAAGATGATGAAACCACACGCCTTAGAGCTTTCGTAGCTTTAGGTGAGATTCTCAAAAGGGCCGACAATGACCTTAGGATGATGGTTCTGGAAAGACACTTGGATGTGTTTATCAATGCACTATCTCAAGAGAACGAAAAGGTCACTATCAAGGCCCTTCGTGCCCTGGGATATCTAGTTAAAGGCGTTCCCATGGGATCAAAAACGTTTCTGAAGGCGGCGAAGACTCTGGTTAGCTTGTTAGAAAGCCCGGACGACATGATGAGGATAGAGACCATCGATGTCCTTTCAAAGTTACAGCCCTTAGAAGATTCGAAATTGGTGAGGACATACATAAACGAACTTGTGGTTTCCCCTGATCTCTACACAAAGGTGGCGGGGTTTTGTCTGTTCCTCAACATGCTGAATTCGTCCGCTGATAGTGGCCCTTTGACACTTATACTTGATGAGATTCCTTCTCTTCTCCAGAACGACAACGAGTTTATTGTGGAACTAGCTTTGGATGTGCTTGAAAAAGCTTTGAGTTTTCCTCTTCTAGAAGACGTGAAGATCGAACTCTTGAAGATTTCCCGGATTGTGAATGGTTTGGTTTACTGGGAAGGAGCACCCATAATACGACTGAAGGCCAAAAGGGTTTCTGATCTGATTGATTCCGTGATTTCCACTTGACTCCAGTTGTTCGCAGACTTTAAAACCTCAACCAGGAACACCCAATGAGGGGTTGAAGTGGGAAAGCTTAAGCTGAGCGACAGGCAGCTCTATGCTATCATTGAAGCTGTTAAGCTCGGTGAGGAGCTTAAGCCGAGCCAGCAGGCTAAGAGAAAGGCCTTCGCCAAGTATAAAATCGAAGGCTGGGAAAATTCTAAGCTAACGGGTATATTTTACTCCATTCAGCGCAGACTCGGTTTGATAGATGAGATAATAGAAGAGCTCGTTGGCGTTTCCCCGTTCATCCTCGACCCTTGGCTAAGGGCTACGCTGAGGGTTGCCATTGAGGTGGCGATCTTTAGGGATCCAAGCGAGAGAACGAGGCAACATCTTAAGGGGCTCGCCCAGTTTCTATCGAAGAAAACGCACCCCTTTGTGGGCTATTACTACTACGACCTTCTTCCGAGGATTCTTGAGTACGTTCCAAAGCTCGATACCGAAGAGAAGCGCCTGAAGTGGGACTACCTTTTTCCCGAGTGGTTCATAAAAAGAATGAAAGAACTCATTGGAGACGAGGCGGAGGAGCTTCTCAAGGCCCTCAACGAGACCCTGCCGATGAGCATGAGGGTTAACCTGCTGAAGACGAGCGTTGAAGAGGTCGAGGATTATCTAAAAAGCAAAAATGTCCGCTTTGAGAGGAGTGAGCGCGTTGGAACAGTTTTGAGGATCCTCGACTCCTTCAACCCTGAGTGGCTCTTCAACAAGGGCTGGACAATTCCCCAGGAGGAAGCGGCGGCGGTTGCCTCACTCGTTTTGGCCCCGGAACCCGGCGAAACCGTCGTTGATCTGGCCGCCGCCCCGGGCGGAAAGACCGCACACATGGCAGAGCTGATGAATAATACTGGCAAAATCTACGCTTTCGACATTGATTCGGCGAGGATAAAACGCATGAAAGAAGTTCTCAGGAGAGCTGGAGTTGAGATAGCCGAGACTATAAAGGCCGACGGCAGAAAAGCCCCAGAAATCCTCGGTGAGAGAATAGCCGACAGAGTCCTTCTTGATGCACCGTGCACGAGCGACGGGACTATAGTCAAAAATCCAGAGCTCAGATGGCGCCTGCGCGAGAAGAATATTCCAAAGGTCGTCCAGCTCCAGAAGGAGCTTATTGAGAGTGCCTGGAAGATTTTGAAGCCCGGGGGGAGGCTGCTTTATTCAACCTGCTCGATGCTGCCAGAAGAAAACGAGGGGGTTGTGGAGTGGTTCCTGAAGAGGCATGAGGATGCTGAACTGATACCACTAAACGGCCCCTACGATGGAGGATTTCTGTCCGGAACGATGAGGGCGTGGCCTCACAGGCATAGGACGATAGGCTTCTTCTACGCGCTGATAGAAAAGAAAGAGGATTAGGACTCCTTATCTACCTTTACTCTCAGCTCGTTAGCGAACCAGTTCACTCTCTGCGGGAACGGTATCTCTATTCCCGCCTCGTCCAGAGCCTTCTTGATTCTGGATACGGCTTCAGTCCTGACGTCGAACCATCTCTCGCTCGGCGCCCAGGCTCTGATTGAAAGCACCACCGCGCTGTCCCCAAGTTCCTTTACGAACACGACCGGCCCTGGCTCGGCTAAAACGAGGGGCATCTCATTGAGAGTCTTTTTTATAACCTCGATAGCCTTCTCAGCATCGGCACTGTAGGCTATGCCGATCTCAATCTCTACCCTTCTCGCCGGATATCTCTGAAGGTTGATGATATTGCTGTTGAAGAGCTTCTCGTTCGGAATCCTGATGAGCGTTCCGTCCCAGGCGCGGATTCTCGTTGAAAGTATCCTTATGTCCTCGACAATGCCCTCGAGTTCGCCTATTTTCACCTGGTCACCTATGTTGAGTGGCTTGTCGAAGTACATGAAGACTCCTGAGATGAAGTTTGCAACGACGGTTTGTGCCGAGAAACCGAGGATGATACCCGTTATTCCTGCCGCCGCCAGAAGGGCGCTCAGCTGGGCACTTATTCCGGCAAAGCTAAGAGCCAGAAAGAAAGCTATGGTGATGAAAGTATAGTAGAATATCTTCGCCTTTACCTGAACGTCGGGGGAAGGTTTCTTGCCCGCGCTCATTATGAGGTAGTCCTTGGATTTTTTGGCGATGAGGTATGCAAAGTAGAAGAAGCCGACCGCAAAGGCGATGTTTCCAACGCTGGTGGGTCCTATCTGGTAGTTCATCACGCCTATCACGTAGAGCGCCCATATCATGCCCCCAAGCACGAACATGCGGAACGCTATATCCGCGGTGTCTTCGTTGATTATCCAGGTGAGAGTGGTTTCCTTTGACTTTCGAATTATGAGCTTTCTCAGAATTCTCCCGAGGATTATCATGCCTATTACGATGAGAATCGCCTCAATGCCCGTCCAGAGACTTATCTCAATAGGTACCAGACTTTCCACGCCTCTCGGTGAAGTTGTGGTCGTGTTGCCCGTCACGTTAGCCATCGTCACCACCTCATCTTGAAGTTCGGTAGAGGTTCTGCTTTATGGGTGGCCTTGAGCGTCCCATCGGGCGGGTTGCCGGTGTTGTTGACCTCGTAGGGCTCTTTCGTCGTCAGTATCACGAGGGGATAGTAGGCCTTTTCGCTGGAGTAGAACATAACACTGTTCCTTATCGGGACGGTTATCCTTTCCACGAGCTTCCATTCGTCAGTGGGGTTGTTTATCACGAGCTTCATGATTCCCAGCTCGTCGGGAATCTTATCGTGGAACTCGCTCACGTGATAGCGCGCTATCACTCCAATGTTATTCTCACCATAGAGGGCGTACTTCTCCCTTCCTACAACAAAGCGGTCTATCGTGGCGTTTCCGCTCTTGACTTCAATGTCCACGGGGGCGGAGAGGTATCCGGTCAGTCTTTCCCTGGGGGGAACGGCTATCCTTGGTGAGAACCTTATCATGAGGAACTTGACGCCGTAGCCCTCGGCCGGGGCTGGGAGTACCCTGAAGGCACCATCGCCTTTCTTTATGAGAACTCGAACATCATCCCGCGTGTAAAGCACGCTGTCATCGGGCCTTTCGAGGAGGTGTATCTTCTTGTTGAGGATTTTGATGAACTTCGTTCTGAGCTCGTGCTCTCCGAACATGAAAGAAAATAGGTTTTGAAAGATTTAAAGTTTGCCTGAAAGTGGAAAACTGAAAAGCAAAAAAAGCCTCAGACCTTCTCAAAACCGATGTCCTCGATTTGACGTGGGTGAAAACGTTGGCACCGCCTGTTCGATGGAGACTCCCCTGGCCTCGATGGGTACTGGCAGGTTGGCCGTTAGAACAGCCTCCCCCTGTCCGGTGACGTCGCCAAAAGTGTACGTCCACCTGACCGTTGATATTTTGAAGTTTTTGCCTCCGAGTGCAATCGTTCCATCCGGCTCTCTCGTAGTTGTACTATCGGCCCGGTATTCCCCAGCTGTCCTGTCTTGTAGAGGTTTTCACCCTCCAGCACAGCCCAGAAGCTGAAGTTGCAGAAGCCGAACCAGCTCATGTGGATAGTCTTCAGATTAGGTATGTTTGAGATCATATCGATGTCTCCTTCCTGGTACGGAGTTACCCCTCATGTTGCCGACCGCTTCGGGGTTGTAGAACTCGAATTCCTGATTACCATACTTCATTCAGATGTCCACAGCGTCCCCTCCGGTGTAAAGTGATTAGTAAAGGTTTTCAAAAGTTTCAAGTGAACCTGTAACTGTTCGAAGAAAATAAATCTAAGTGTTAAACTTCCTCTGAACACATTTTCCCCACAAACTCAACGAATGGCCTAGCTCCCTTTCCGAGCTTCTCGCCGACGTATCCAGCGAGGTCAAAGACGTGGGGAACTCTGACGATTATCCCCACATCCGCGGTGGCAACCACCTCAAAGGCCTTGAGCTCAAAATCGGGGCTTTTAACCAGTTTTACTTCCCCAGGAATACCAAATTCCTTCAGCTTCCCCTCGGTCAGCCTCTTGACTTCTCCGCTCCCCGGCACGTTCTTCCCGTAAAAGAAGACCGTCTTCTTAATCCCAAGTTCCTTCAGGGCCATCGCGATTTCCGTAAGCAAATCACCGGTTCTCTCGTTGATTCTGTACTTCCCCTGGTACTTCAAGTCCCTCACAAGGCCGTCCTCGCAGAGTATTGCTTTCCCATCGAGGAGAGATTCGAGGGTTATGAGGACGTTGAAACCGTCTATCGCCAGAACCTTCCCGGCAAGTTCTTCGGGTTTTAGGAGCTTTTCCTTGACTTCTGTGATCCATCCCTCAGAAAAGACGCATCTGGCCAGAAGATGCCGCTCTTTTTTCGTAAGCCTATAGTGGTTGGCAACGAATTCTAATGCATAGCTTTTCCGGTAGCCCCTGTTGAGCAGATATTTGAGATCAACGTAGGCATCTCGAAGCATGGAGAAAGTTGGGAGGGAAGGTTAAATAACCTTCTCCATTATCTCCTCGCCGACGTGAATTCTTATCCTAACCTTTCCGCCCAGTACTGAGCTCTTGACCTTCTTGGTGAGAATTTCGTCCACCTGGAAGACTCCTGCGAGGTGCTTCATCCATATCTCAATGAGTATCGGCTGCTCCTCGTTTCCTTCCCTTATCTCGACCTTCTCTATTGCCAGGGCTGAGACGGCGTGTATGTCAACGCGGTCCTTCTTGTGGACGAGCCTGCTCCTTCCGGCTTCCATATCGCAGCCGTCTGCTATAGTGACGAGGCTCCCCTCAATGGTTGTGCACGGCACGTGCTCATCGTGCGTGTAGATGGCGTTCAGCGTGAGCGCTTTGAGGAGAAGCCAATCATCCGTTTCAAACTCCCTGGCGAGCTTGTCTATTATTGGCTCCGTAAGCAGGGCACTGAACTCGTAGTGGTTTATTCTGTGTATCATGTTGCCGACGTCGTGGAAGAGCGCTCCAAAAGCAACGATGAACTTGCTCCAGCGGAAAGGCTTGCCGAGCTTCTCCGCTGTGGTCTCAATTCCAAACTTTTTGATAATTTTCAGTAGCTCTAGGGCCCGTCTCGTTGTGAGGAGAACGTGGATCGGTCCGTGGTCGTTGAACTGGTAGATATTCAGCACTATGTAGTTGGTCGTCTCGAAGTAGTAGATGTGTTCCCTGAAGGCCCTCTCGTACATCTGGTAGAGTTCGTCGTCCTCCATTAGTTCCCTAATCTCTCTCAAAAGATCCTCTTCGGTGTACATGATTCTCACCCGAGGGCGTGGAGAAAAAGGGGTTTTAAGGGTTTTGAAAGCCGAGCGAAAAGAACTTGTTGAATGATTGTGAGCTTGGGCAGAAATAGCTCACTCCAGCATTCCTTCAAGCTCCAGAATCTTCTTGGAGCGGAGGTACACGACCGGAATGCCCTTCGCGCGGAGCCTCTTTTTCAGCCCCTTATCGTTGGTGCAGACCACAACACGCTCGTTATTCAGGGCGAAGTCAAAAATCTGGTCGTCTATCGGCCTCTCCCCAAACCGGCCTATATCCACGGTCTCGAACCTCTCAGCCAGCTTCTTCGCCATTCTGATGGCCATCAGATCTTTCCCGCGGGACTTTCTTTCGATGACGTCCAGTTCCTGAAGGACAACGTTTGGAATTACAATCCTGAACTTCACATCGAGAACCCTGTTCAGCTCGGATATTATGTCGACGCCGAACTGTCCCGGGACGAGGAGAAAGTTGGTATCGGGAATAACTAGCCATTCACGGCGCATGGAGACCACCAAATGAGAAAAGAGAGGGTCACTCCCTGATGAAGCCGTAGCCTATGAGGCGCCACCTGCTGCCGACCTGCCTGCTGATGGCAACCCTGTCGCCGACCTCGGCGCAGATGGGTATCTGGAGCTTGAGCTCGATCTCGTCCTTGCCGAGTCCGGTGACGAGACCCATCGTTCTTGCCGTTCCAACGTTGAGGAGCAGGACTTCCCTCCTTTTGATCGGCTCGACCTTGAGCTCCTCCTCGGTTCCCACAACCCTCTCGAGGAGGTGAACCTCAAGCCTGAGCTCGTCCCACACCGGCGGAAGCTGGCCAGGTTTTCCTACGACGTTTCCGGCCATGAGGTCGCCCTTGGTGAGGTACGGATCGAGCTTGGTGCCGACGCCGACGAGTCCACCTGGATATGCCTCCTCGACGAACCTTCCTCCCGCCTGAAGGGACACTATCTCGGTGGTTATCGGCTCGTACTTGATCCTGCCGTGCTCCTCGTAGGGAACGCCCGGGCGGATCTCTATCTCGTCGCCGACCTTGAGCTTGCCCTGGACTATCGAACCGCCGATGACTCCGCCGACGAGCTTTTCCGGCTTGGTTCCGGGCTTGTTAACGTCAAAACTCCTCAGAACGAGCATCTTGGGCGGCTTGTTCGGATCATGCTCAGGTGTTGGGATGAACTCCTCTATTGCGGCCAAGAGAACGTCAACGTTGGCTCCGTGCAGGGCTGAAATCGGAATTATTGGGGCGTTCTCGGCGACGGTGCCTTTGACGAACTCCTTTATCTCCTGATACCTCTCAATGACCTTCTCCCTGTCGACAAGCTCGATCTTGTTGAGGGCTATGACGATGTTCTTATTGCCGACTATCTGAAGGGCCATGAGATGCTCCCTGGTCTGGGGCATTACACCCTCGTTGGCCGCTATGACGAGAACGGCACCGTCCATGAGGGAAGCTCCAGCGAGCATTGTTGTCATCAATGCCTCGTGACCGGGAGCATCGATGAAGGAGACTCTCCTCTCAAATTCGGTTTCATGGCTGCAGTAAGGACATATAGGTGAAGTTGAGTATCTGCCACAGCTCGGGCACTTCCTTATCTCTGCATCGGCGAAGCCTATCTTGATGGTGATTCCTCTCCTTAGCTCCTCGCTGTGGGTGTCAGTCCAGATTCCGGTCAGGGCCTTCGTGAGTGTCGTTTTACCGTGATCAACGTGACCAACCATTCCGATGTTAACCTCGGCCTGTCTAAACTCCTTCTTCTTTGCCATCTTCTCTCACCCCTAAATTTAGAGAGTTTGGACATTTATTAAGGTTACCTCAGGGGAAGAACTCGAAGGACATACTCCAAGGCAAGCAGAAAAGCAGTAAGTTGGGGAAAGGAGGAAGCTCAGAAGACGAGCTTCATGTTGATCTGGACGATCTCGGGGCTGATGGTGTTGCCCCTAACGGTCTTCTTCCTCCTCTCACCCTTCTCCTTAGGCCTGAAACCCGGTCCCCTAGAGACGAGGATCTTGACCCTCCTCGGACCATGGACATCGGGCCTCATGGGGAAGCCATCCTTGTCGGTTCCGCCGGTTATCTTGAGCTTGGTATCGGCTGGAATCTCCTCGCCGAATATCTCGGTGAGGTTGAGGCCAAGCTCCTTGGCGGAGATCTCCTCTCCGATCCTCTTTCCGATGAGCTTCTCTGCCTCTTCGCCGCTTATCTCAACCTGCCTGGCTATCCCGTTCTTCGGGTTCGATATGACAAGCTTAAAGGTCGCCATTTCCTCCCACCTCCTACGTCATTAGCGGGATTCATTGGGGAAACCCCTTATCCACCATGGGCTGTGGATTACCTTTTAAAAAGTTTCCCCTATCAAAACTTTTTTATACCTCTCTGGTGGTAGCCATCTTAAGAGGTGAGAGAGATGGCAAAGGAAAAGGCCACACTTCCCCCGACCGGTGCGGGTCTCATGAGGTTCTTTGATGAGGACACCAGGGCAGTAAAGATAAGCCCAAGGGGCGTTATAGCCCTCACGCTGATACTCGTTGCCCTTGAGATACTTCTCCACGCCTTTGGGCCCCAGATCTTTGGCTAAATGAAGCTCGTTTTCTTTAATCCCCTTGCGTTCAGCTCTTCGTTTATTATTGTCCTGACGATTTCTTCAAGCTGGCTCTGGATGAGCTTGTCAACATCGTCCTTTATTTTGTCTATGTCGTGCCTGAGACCTTCGAGGAGCCTTATGTAGTCTTTGGCCATTTCGAGCTGGCCCTCCTGTCTGACCAGTTGCTCTTTGAGGTGTTCGAAGTCCTCTTTCATGACATGGAGCTTTCTAAGCTCCCTCTGAAGCTCATCCAGCTGCTTGGTAAGTGAGTAGTTCTCCTCCTTGAGCTTTTCTATGAGCCTCTCCTTGGTCTCGAGCTCCCTAACCAGGGCGTTGTACTCCTCGGCTATCTGGGTGAGCCTCTCTATCTCCCTCAGTGGGGGCACCTTACCGTTTCCGAGGATTATAACGTCTGGACCAACGTTGACTATATCGCTTGGCCTTATTTTCATCTTCTTCTCGTTGGAGAACATTCCTGGGTGTTCACCCTTTCCAAGGTTCTCCACGAGCTTCATCTTCAGGATGAAGTAGAACTGGTCGCCCTCAACCTCGACGTTGATGTCCGTCACAAACCCGAGTATCTTTCCCTCCGTGAGGGATATCACAAACTTGTTGATGAGCTGGTTGGCTTTAGCTTCACTGCCCTCTACCATAAACACCACCGCGATTATTTATCGCTCGGCCTACTTAACTTTTCCGCCAAGCCTTATAAGGTGAAAAAACTTCAACTCCCTTCGGTGAGAGCCATGATAATCTTCGTGGGACGATCGAACGTTGGAAAAAGCACGCTCATCTTCCGTCTTACTGGAAAGTGGGTCAGGAGGGGCAAGAGGCCAGGAGTTACGAGAAAGCCTGTGGAGGTTAACTGGAGGAACCGAAAGGTCGTCGACATGCCTGGCTTCGGCTTTATGAGCGGTCTGCCGAAGGAAAAGCAGGAGAAGATTAAAGATGAGATAGTGCACTTCATAGAGAACAACGCCGATGAGATAGATCTGGCAATCCTCGTCATAGATGGCAAGAGTGTGCTGGAGATAATAGAGCGCTGGGAGAAGCGCGGTGAGATTCCGATAGACGTAGAGTTCTTCCAGTTCCTGCGGGAGCTGAAGATACCGACGATAGTGGCGGTGAACAAGATGGACAAGGTGAAGAACGTCCAGGGGACCATAACGAGGCTTGCCGAGAAGTTTGGAGTTTCCTATAGCGAGATAAACGAGATTTTCGTGCCAATCTCAGCTAAGTTCGGAAAGAACCTCGACGAGCTTAGAAGGCTAATAGAGAAGAAGCTAAGGGAGGGCAGGAAGCCCTCAGAGGACTTCAAGGACGATGTGGGTAATGGTCTCCTTGACGCCGTCGAGTGAGGCTATTTCCTCGAGAATCTCGTCGAGCCTGGTCTTGTCTGCCTCGATGATGAGGTCGATGTCGCCGGTGACGCGGTATATCTTCTTTATCTTGAGCCTCTTTATCTGTTCGTAGACGTACTTTCTCTTGGTTGGCTCTATCCTCACAAAGACGAAAACATCCCCCTTCTTCTCGCCGAGGAGGTCGAGGGCCTTGTCGGTAAGGTCGATAAAGCCCCTGCCGGTTCTTATGTAGCCAAGCTCCTTGAGAACTTTGAGGTGATTGCTTAAGGCCTGTCTGGTTATTCCGAGTTCTTCGGCGAGCTCGTCCTGGGTCTTCTCAACGGTATGAACCTCTATGGTCTTTCCTTCCTCGTAGAACTTCCTGAGCAACTTAATCTGTCTTGGGGTGAGGGTGGGTTTCTCTTCCATTTTTAAAACCTCCTTTGCAAGGTTAGCATTTACACCTTTATTAAACCAACTATTTTCAAGGTCAATGTCAAATTTTTCTGGCCTTCACACTGATAGCCCCTGACCACACTTATAAGTTTTTCTCAAAGTTAGCTTTTTAATTCCCAGCTCTAATCAACTCACATGAACAAAGCGGGCTATACTGAGGACGTTCCCCCGGACAGGTTTGAACTCCTTGACAAGATAGCCCAGTCAGAGAGGCCCCTTAGGGTAATGCTCATCGGCGGAACCGACAGCGGAAAGACGACCCTCCTGACGTTCCTTGCGAACGGTCTCATTGAAATGGGTCTCAGAGTTGCGATAATCGACAGCGATGTCGGCCAGAAAGGAGTTCTCCCCCCGGCAACGGTGAGCTTAGCTTTCCCTGAAGGTCTCTTTGACTCGATCAGCAATTTAAAGGCTCACGCTCACTACTTCATTGGAACCACTTCTCCCGGCCAGTATACAGGTGAGATGGCAGTTGGTGTCAAGAGATTGGTTGATATTGCCGTTCAGGATGCGGATGTCGTTTTGGTAGATACTACCGGCTTCGTCACCGGCCCGGGCGTAGAGATGAAGCGCCTCAAAGCCGAGCTCGTGAGACCTGAACTGATAGTTTTCCTTGAGAGGGAGAACGAGCTCTCTCACATAAAACGGCTCCTCTCTCCCTACGGTGAAGTCCTGAGCCTCTCAGTGAGCGACAGAGCGAGGGAACACTCGAGGGAGGAGCGCAGGGAAATAAGGCGGGAGAAGTGGGAGGCTTACTTCTCAAGTGCTGGTCTGATTAATGTTGATTTGAATAATGTCGTTCCGACCGGAACGGAACTCTTCAGAGGCAGACCGTTAACGGCCGAGGAAAAGGAACTTCTATCGTCCCTCTTCAAGTGGCTCGTTCTGTCTGGCTGGAAGGGCGAGCGTTACACCGTCGTCAAGGCTGATATCGAGAGCATTCCAAGGCACTACAGCAAGTTCGTTATTCACGCTGTTGACTTCGAAAAGCTGAGCAACTTGCTGGTTGGTTTCATCGATAAAGACGGTCTCTGCCTCGGCGTTGGGATACTGAAGTGGATAAACTTCAGCGAGATGAATGCCCAGGTCCTGACGCCCATATCTTTAGAAGAACTCGAGAGAGCAGTCGAGCTTCGCTTTGGGCGCATAAGGGTGCTCGAAAGCGGCGAAGAGCTTGGCCTGTTGAGAAGGGAGGAGCTCTAGCAAAGATTTTTAAGTCAATAACCTAATTGAATTAGGTGACCCTAATGGAGCTCAAGGCGTTCATCGAGATAACCCGGCCTCATAACTGCATCCTTGCCGGGATAGTGGGCCTTCTGGGCTCGATAGTGGCCCTTGGTCACTTCCCCGACCCAAAAACGGCCCTACTTGTCTTCTTAGTGGTCACTCTGGGCTGCGCCGGAGGAAACACGATAAACGATTACTTCGACTATGAGATAGATAAAATCAACCGTCCCGAGAGGCCTCTGCCAAGGGGAGCAATGGGCAGGAAGGTTGCACTCTACTACTCGATGCTCCTCTTTGCGGTTGGTCTTGCCCTGGCATACATGATAAACATCTACGCCTTCATCCTTGGGGTGATAGCCTACGTCACGATGTTCATCTACGCCTGGAAGCTCAAGCCCCTTCCGTTCGTCGGAAACATTGTCGTTGCCGGCCTTACCGGTGCAACTCCGCTCTACGGTGCGGTCGCTGTTGAACACCTCGGGCTGGCTGGCTATTTAGCGATCTGTGCCTTCCTCGTGAACGTTGCCAGGGAGGTTATTAAGGACATCGAGGATGTGGAGGGCGATATGGCCAAAGGCGCTAAAACACTACCCATAATCTGGGGGAAGAAGAGAGCGGCCTACGTTGGGGCCCTCTTTGCGCTGCTGACGGTCATCGCTTCGTTCCTTCCTGTCAAGGCAAGTGTTGGCGTCGGCTACTACGCGATGGTTCCTGTTGATTTACTCATACTCTACGCAGCCTACCTGATCCTGAGGAGCCAGGACAGGGAGGTTGCACATAAATCACAGAAGCTGCTCAAGATGAGCATTTTCCTGGCGGTTATGGCTTTCCTTATAGCAGCGATAGTTTGAGGAGGTGAGATCATGGAGTTTAAGGATGAGCTCATAAGAAGCCTTGAGGGGGAAGAGCTCTGGACAGTCATCACATTCAAAACCCCTCATGGTCCGGGAAAGACCCTGGAAAAGCTCGTAGAGGCACTTGAAGATGCTGGCTGGAGGATAACGTTTAAGGCCAACTGGTGGACGGCTGACATTCCCTATGGTTTAGTCAGAATAGACGCGAAAAAAGACGGAAAGGAGAAGATAGTGCTTGGCAAGTGGATACTCGGAGGCAAATGCAAGCTGATAAGGATTGAGAACATGGATCTCATCAAGGGCCGCGACGAGTTCTTCCGCATGGTGGACAGCATAACCTCGACTCTCATTCACGACCCTGTCATAAGGACGATGAGGGAGCAGTATTGATTCCTGCTTTTTCTATTTTTCGAGGGGATTAAAAGAGAAAGAGCTCACAGCGGCTCGTAGTAGCCTATCTCCGGTTCGTAGATTTCTCCTTCAGCCAGAAGCTGTGTTATGGCCTCCTCGATGAGCTCCTCGTCGAACTCCTTCGAGAGCTTCTTGATGATGAACTTGTGGGACAGTGCCTTTTGCTTCTCCTTCAACAGATCAAGGACGGCCTTCTTAGCCTTTTCGAGCTCTGGGTTCTCCTCAGTCTTTTCCTCGACTTCAGGAACTTCCTCTTCGAAGAGCTCCTCCTCGAGGTTCCTGTGCTCGAGCATTATCGTGTAGAGCTCGTCAATTGTCAGCAGTAGGTCTTCGCTAACGCCCTTGTTCTTGGCTATAACCTTGGCCTTCGCAGTGATGCCGTACTTATCGTAAATCTCGAATGCTATCTGAGCCTTCTTGGCGTGTTCGACCTTTTCCTTCAGCGTCTCAAAGCGGTGGAGTATCCACATGTTGGGGTGGACTTTGGAGATACCCTCGACAAGTATCTGCTTGTCATCGCGCCATTCGGCAACCTTGCCAATTATCTGGACGAGGTCACCCTTCTTGACGAGCCTGATGAATCTCGTGTCGTCTCTGAAGCCGAGCACCCAGATGGTTCCGGTTCCGTCGTCGATCTGGAGCTTTCCATAGGTCTCGTCGTCGCTTATAACCGGCTCGCGAACGACGGTGGCGACGACCTTGACGCGGTAGACCTTTCTCGCGTCCTTCGTTATAAGGTAGTTGGGCTCGAAGTCCCCTTCACTCTTAACGTAGTAGCCGTCGATGATGTCCTTGATGTAGACCCTGCTCGCTGGAAGGCGCTTTTTCATAGCTCCTCACCTCCAAAGAACTCGATGACGCTCTCCACCCTGGGGAGAACCTTCCTCTCAAGCTCCCTAATCTCCTCCAGCGCTTCCAAATCTGCCTCGCTGAAGTCCTGTATAACCTCGCCGTAGATGTGAATGCCTTCTTCGTTCCTGATGACCCTGCCGACAACCCTAACGGTCTGGCCGTTCTGGGGGAGGACGTTCTCCTCGCTCTCGATGAGTATGACCCCGGTTCCGTCGTCGAGCCAGAAGGTGTAATCCATCTTGTCAACCTTGAAAGCCTTGCCTATAAGCGCAACTCTCGTGTCGTCTTCCCTCATCTCGCCTATCTTCCTCTCGACGGCAGGCTTGCGCCGCCTGTACCTGACCTCCTCCATTCACAGCACCTCCTTAATGACCTCCTTCAGCTCGGCCCTGACGCGGCTTATCTCTCTCTTGTAGTCCACCTCGTCCCAGCCAAAGGCCTTGAGGATTAGCCCAAGGAACTTGTCGTCCACGACGTTGCCCCTGACGACTATTTCCCTTCCGAGCAGGTAGTAGTACTCCTCCTCCGCGAGCTTTCTGCCGGCTTCCTTGAGGGTCAGTCCGTCCTCCACCAGCTCCCTGAGCTTTTCTGCTATCTCCTCTGGGTCTTTTCCGAGAAGCTCGGCCGCATCGTCACCGAAGAGCGTCGTCCTTATGTAACCAGTTGAGTCATCGAGGCCAAAGTCGATGATGGTTATCTTTATCGGCTGGATCTCGCCGTGCTCGGGGCATATCCACGTATCTGTTGCCGGCTCGTAATCAACCTTCCTCCTGCACTCAGGGCAGGCGTCGTAAACGGTAACCCTGTAAAGCCTCGCTATCGTCCCCCTGACCTCAACAAAGCGCTCGCCGCCCATGAGCTCGCCTATCTTTGTTCTTCTGTAGTTGTAGCTTCTCACTTCCTCCAGCGGTGGTATCTCCTCGACACGCGGGTCTTCCGGATTGAGTATTATCCTCGTCCTGAAGTTGGCGTGGAGCTCAACTCCGCTCCTTCCCTCTCTAACGCTCGGATCAATGATCTTGATGACGTCGCCCGGGTTCAGCTCGTTGTAGTACTTTGCCACCTGAGCGTCCCAGAGAACGAGCCTTGTCTTTCCGGTTGAGTCGTAGATTATCACGTTTGCAACCTGGCCGGTTGAGCCGTCCCTCTTCTGGTACTCCCTCGGCGGGTACTTCCTCAGGATCCTCGCGACTATGTTGACGTTGGCCATCCCGGGGACAAGGTCCACTATGTGGAGAAGTTCCTCCTTGCCCTCCAGATTAACGCCCAGTTCCTCCGCGAGCATTAAAGCTGCCGCGTGCTCGGAAATACCCTCGCGGGATGCTATCTCCGCTATCCTCTCCTCAATTTCATTCCTCGAGAGGCCCTTCTGCATCTCGATCATCTCGATGATCTGCTCCTTTGTCAGCACTACCATAACACTCACCTTAATGGTAATACAGGGTGGTGGTATTTAAACTTTTCTCCGGAGGCCGAGTTTCCGGAAAAAGCTTCCGTATTCCTCCCAAGAACAGAAATAAGTAAACTGAAGGGTCAAGAAATTACTCTTCGCTTTCCTGAGGCATTTCTTCTTTTTCTTCTTTCCCTTCGAGTTTTGCTATCAGGTCGCTGTACTCGGCATGAACCACTTTCTTGAATGCTTCCTTGATCATCATGGGGTCGTTCTCTGGGAAGCCGTAGAGCTCTGCGAACTTGGGGGTCGTTCCAAGGAGCTTTGTCCTCTCATAGGGCTCGGCGTAGATAAGTCCCATCTCGAGGAGCTTCCTTATGTGCTCGTAGGCCTGACTCCCGCGGAGTTTAACAAGCTTGCTCTGCTCTATAGGCTGGAGGTAGGCTATAAGGGCCAGGGTCTTCAGCTCGCCAGTCCTTAAGTCTGGTCTCGGCATCAGGTGGACGACCCTCTGCGAATACTCCTGCTTTACCTGCATGACGTATTTATCGCCCAAAACGCGAACCACTTCGATTGCGCTCTTTCTCTCAGCGTATTCAGCTGCTATAAGCTCGATGAGCTTCTCGAGGTAATCCAGCGACCTTATCCCGAGGGCTCTTGAGAGCTCTTTAATGCTCAGCGGCCGACCAGAAACGAAAAGGGCAGCTTCGACAAGGGCCTTGTCCTCTAGGAGTCCCATTATTATCACCTCTCCCTAAAGCCTCTCCGGCGATGACTATAATCTTTTCTCCTTCCTTGACCGTAATCTTTATAAACCCATCCCGATAGGTCAATAGCGGTACGGCGGTCATAGCGGCGGGGTCACACCCGGTCTCGTTTCGACCCCGGAAGTTAAGCCCGCCAGCGATCCCGGGTGTACTGCCCTCCGAGAGGGGGCGGGAAACCGGGGACGCCGCCGGCCACT